>JAXDGW010000104.1:0-13611 GCA_034664845.1 Thermoanaerobaculia bacterium
GCGGCAAACAAACGAGGCAGAAAGCGGAGGGGGTCCTTCGACGTCCTCCGGCACTTCGTGGCCTTTGGCAGGTTGACAGCGGTTGGGTTGCGGCACGGCCCGCGCTGTGTACTCTGTGACTCTGTGGTCAAGGTTTTCCGGGTAATTCAGGCCACGAATCGCATGAGGAGCGATTGCATCAGGGCTGTCGTGTCATCATCCCCCCGATGCAGCCCACAGCCTCGGACGTCATCGCGATGTTCCGCGCCGACCTGATCGCGGACGTCATCGCCGTGGTTCTCTGCACCATCGGCTCCGCGATGCTCCTCCTCGGCGCTCTAAGCGCGCGCGCCGGGCGCAAAACGTTTCTCTACGCCGGTCTTTTCGCCATCGCCTACGGAACGCGGCTCACGTTCAATACATCCTCCTTCGCGATGCTCTGCGGACATCCGCGCTGGCTCGACTACGTGCGTTCGGCGCTCGAGTACCTCGTGCCGATTCCGGCCGCGTTGCTCTTTGCGGCGTTCAGCGGTAACAGGCGCCGAACACTGCACCGCATCGTGATCGTGTCGCTCATGGTTTGTGCAGTCGTGGCGATTGGGTTCGAGACCGCGATGCATTCGCCCTATGCGCTCAAGCCGGTCATCGATGCGCTCGTCCTCGTCCTGATTGCGGTGTTTGCGATCGACCTGCTCGCTCCCGGCGACGAGAGCGGCAGTTGGACGCTCATCCGCATCGGCGCGCTCGTCTTCACCGCATTCGTCGTCAACGAACACTTTCACTTCATTGGCGATCCCTATGGACTGACCCGCGAGCCGGCCGGCTTCCTCTTTTTGATGCTGACGATCGTCATCACGACGATGCGCGGAGGAACGCGCGCACAAGAGAGGCTCGTCGCCGTCGAGAGTGAAATGGCCACGGCTCGTGCGATTCAGATGGCGACGCTGCCGCGCGCGGGTCCGGAGCTGGCCGGCCTCGAAGTCGCTGCCATCTACATGCCGGCCTCCGATGTCGCCGGCGATTTCTACGATTTCCTCGAGCTGGAAAACGACGCCCTCGGCGTATTCATCGCCGACGTCTCCGGCCACGGCGTCCCTGCCGCGCTGGTGGCGTCGATGCTGAAGATTGCCCTGGCCACGCAGAGCGAATTCGCCGCGTCTCCGGCTCGCATTCTCGCTGCACTCAACACGCTGTTCTGCGGACGCCTGGAACGGCAGTTCATCACCGCGTCCTACATCCACATCGACCCGGCCGCGGGCACGCTCGTCGTTGCATCGGCCGGACATCCGCCACCGATCCTTCGGCGCGGCGAGAACGCCGAGGAGATCATCGCGAACGGCGTGGTACTGGGCCGTTTTCGCGACGTGCGCTACGAGGAGGTTGTTCGTCCGTTCGTACCCGGCGACACACTCGTTCTCTACACCGACGGCGTGACGGAGACGTTGAACAGACACGCGGAAATGTGGGGCGACGAGCGACTGCTTACGACGATCTCTTCGCATCACCGCAGCTCCGCCGGGGTGTTGGCGACGACGATCATCGGCGAAGTGGCAAACTGGCGCGGAGTGGCCGGCGCGCCGGAGGATGATGTGACGTTGATTGTGGTTAAGCGAAGTGCCCTCGCCCCCGGATGACAATCAGATGTCTAATGTCGTATTACGGTCATGCCCCGAATGACGTTCAATCTCGATGGAACTGTGCTGGCTGACCTCAAGCGCCTTCAGCGACAAGAGGGCAAGCTTCGGCGACCTGGCTTGGGACGCGGACTTCCGCCGTTTTCGACTTCCTCGAACTGCGCAAACCGTTCTGAGGCCAGCGTGGTGTGGCGCGGGCCGCAAGTGATTCGGGCCAGGCCTTCAACCGAAATTCGAGTCGTAGCCCGGATCGCAGCTGGAGCAATAATAAGGGAATGGTATCCTTGGCGTCATTGAGGCCGCCATGAAGAATACTTTCGCGTTGATTGTCGCCGCGTCGTTTTCCCTGCTTACTGCTTGCAAGACCACGGCTCCCGATGATGCGCTCGCTTATACGAGCGGACCCGGTGGAATGAAAACGCCGCACTGGTACGCGGAGTCAACATCCGCGATGATCACCGCCACGGGCCCGCGCACCGACGGCGATTGCATGAACGGACGGCTGGTTATCGCCTCGGGTTCCGGCGCGGCAGGTGATCCGGGAACCCCGGCCATCATCCTGAGGGATTTGAACGACACGACAACCGTTGATCCCGCGCCACTCGATCACAGTGTCCTCGAAGGTGTTACGGCAACGAACGACTATCTGCAGATCTCGGGAGATCACGTGCTGGTCCGCCGTAAGAATGGGGATCTCGTCCTCGTCTGGGCAGCGATGACATGGCGGCCGTTTCCGAACGGCAAGCCCGCCTGGGGCGACTATCTCTATACAAACGGTCACAAAGGCGTTCGCGCGGGACTCTTTTCGTGGACGTCCTCCGACTGCGGTAAGAGTTGGAAAGCGCTTACCCTTTTCGACAGCGGTGATTCCAAGGTCGTCAACGGCGATACCGGCTGGCCGCGCGCTACGTGGTTCGGCGGGTTTGACCGTGAGGAGGTTTACGCGGATCCTTTCAGCGGAAACGTTTACTTGACGACGTCGAGCAGGAGCGGCGGTCACCCGGACTTTCCGCAGTTCGCGGCACGCTCACACATGCTTCTTCTGGTGTTGAAACCGGACGCCACCGCGTGGCACGTGTTGGTTGCTCGCGACAGCTCGGCCGCCGCAGACAACAATTTCGACTCGATCAGTCCCCCTGTGGAGATGACGACCACCGAACAGGGCCGGCTGTATATGGCGCAATGTAACGGCATCACTCCTGTCCTTTATTGGATGGACGCGGTCGCGATTGCAGCGGGGAAGTCCACGCTTTCCGGCAAGCTCGAAATACCCTTCGGCCCTCTGAAGGGGCCTCTGGCCGAGGTAAACAAATGCGCCACTCTCCCCGGAGGCAGCATCGCAGGCAATTTTGACAGTTACTATGCGAGCTGGCCTCTCATCTCCCGCTGGTATTCGGGCCCGGCAGGAGGGGTGCGCATCGCCTATCCGGCGATTAGCGACGGCAGGCAAGTGGTGCAAATCATGGGGATCAACGACACAGGCGGACCGAAGATCGATGTTACGTCCCTGGCGACGCTCGACGGGGGCTCCTACTCGATCCTGCAGGGCGCCTTCATTGAGAACGATCCGACGGAGTTCAGGGGAAAGACGGATATTACCGCAATGTACTGGCTCGAAGGCGATAAGGACGAATTGCGAGCGTCATACACCTTCTTTCGGGCGCCCTTCTTCGACAAACCGAAGGTGTTGTCCACGAAGTCTGGCCAGCCGTACACGTGGGTGCCGAAGCTTTACGGGAACTGGGCCGGTGACTATGTGAAAGGGGCGTCCGCCTATGACGGGACCGCCTTCAATTACTTCATGCAATGGCCGGAGTCGGAGGCGGGTGTGGCAACGCCTAATCTGAATCTTCACTACAGGATTTTGAAAGCGAAACAGTAGGGCCGCCTCCTTTTTGTAGTTGTGATGTCGCAGTCCTGCGCGGTCTCGGGCCCGGCGACTTCCGTTTGCAAAACGTTCAGGGTCTGCCGCCGAACGTTACGGCAGTCTCCCACTACAGGGTTCACGCCGGCAACCAACCTTCCTCGCGCTTACAAGCCGAACGTGCCCAATGTGTCGTTTAACGGCAATGCCCAAACCATGAGCGGTTGCTGGGCTGCCACGGCGTCGCGCAGATAGAGGGCGCCAACTTCAGCTTCGTTGCTCAACGGGCAGACGGGCGCCGGCGTCGACACTCTGCCGGCCTCAATTCCTCCGTAGCCATCGCCGGTGCGGTTGGAGCCTCGTGGGCTCCTGGAGCCTCGTGGGCTCCTGGGTCAGACCTTCGCTTCTTCGGCGCTTGTATCTCATTGATCAATCGGCCACTTACAACGCGGCGTTGCAGCGTTTGCGAAACGGGCGGAGTTATTTGAATGATGAAGGCCCCCGCTGTGAGAACCCTCACAACCGCCTGCTCCCCCTCACGGCCAGAATGACGGATGCTCCGTCGCCTCTTGCTCGTAGTTCTGGGGTTGGCCCTCTCGATCCCCTCATACGCCGCGACGCAGGGCGGCGCCATCCCGGTCCCGCTGCCGCTCTTCCCGGCCAACAACTGGTGGAACACCGACGTCAGCAACGCGCCGCTCGACTCGAACTCCGCGAACTTCATCACCTTCATCGGCGGCTCTGCCCAAACCCTCCATCCTGATTTCGGAGGCGATGCCGGGGGCGGTGATGTCTACGGCTTTCCCTTCATCATCGTTGACGGCTCGCAGGCCAAGAAGACGGTGACGTTCACTGACTTCGGATCGCAAAGCGACGGCGTCGATCACGTCACCGGTACGTCGTTTCCGTTCTATCCGATTCCCGACGAGGCCATCACTCTCAATGGCTGGGTCGAAGGCGGGCAGCCGGGCAATGTCGATCAGCGCGACGACGCCGACCGGCACGTGCTGATCGTCGATCAGACGAACAACACGCTCTACGAGCTGTACAACGTCTGGTACACCGGCAGCAATTGGGAGGCGGCGTCGGGCGCGTTCTTCGACATGAAGACGAATAACCGCCGCCAAGACACCTGGACCTCGGCCGACGCAGCCGGACTTGCGATCCTGCCTGGCCTCGTCCGCTACGACGAGGTCTTTGGCGCCGGCGAGATCCGCCACGCCTTCCGCGTCACTGTGCACGACACCAACGGATACGTTTTTCCCGCGTCGCATCAGGCAGGTTCGACCAGTGGCGCGCTGCCGATGGGCGCCCGCCTCCGTCTGAAGGCGAGCAAGGACATCTCGACCTTCCCGGCCAGCATGCAGAAGGTTTTCCGAGCGTTCAAAAAGTACGGACTGATCGTCGCCGACAACGGCACGAACATGTACATCAGTGGCACCTACGACGTCCGGTGGGACAACGACATCCTGAATCCGGCGTTCGGTGGTTTGAAGGCGAGCGATTTCGAAGTCGTGCAACGCGGTTGGGCGCCGGCGGTTTCGTTCGTGATCACAATGCCGGCGGCGATCGGAACAGGCAATGCGACGGACGCCACAGTGACTGCTTACGACGCGAATTACAACGTGGCCACGACATACACAGGCACGATTCATTTCACATCCACCGACGGCGCCGCGACACTGCCGCTGAACTACGCCTTCACCGGTGCCGATGCCGGCGTGCATACCTTCACCGGCGGCATCACAATGCGAACCACAGGCGTCCAGGTCGTTACCGCAACTGACATTGCCGACGCCACAATCAACGGCTCGCAAGGCGTGACGGTCGCCGTTTTTCCCGACACACCAACAGGACTCGTGGCAACCGCTGCGACAACCACGCAAGTCAATGTGTCGTGGAGCGCATCGTCCGGGGCGGCGCAGTACGAGCTCCAGCGAAAGTCACCGTCAAGCGGATACACGACCCTGATCACGACGTCATCGACCAGCTACCCCGATACCTCAGTGACCGCCGGCATAACCTACGTCTACAAAGTCCGGGCGATCGATGCGTCCAATCATCAATCCGCCTACAGCGCTCCCGATCCCGCCACGACAATCTTCTTCACCGACGACCCATTGATCGCCGCGACGACACGCGCAAAGGCCGCCCATGTGACCGAGCTTCGCCAGGCCGTAAACGCCATGCGCACCACCGCCGGCCTCGGCGCAACCTCATTCACCGACGCATCCCTCGCAGGTGTCGCAGTAAAGGCGCTCCACATTCAGGAGCTGCGCGCCGCCCTAAACCAAGCTCGCACAACTCTCGGCCTCACCACGATCACGTTCACCGACGCGACTCTCACCGTAGGGACGACGATGGTGAAAGCGGTCCACCTCCAGGAGTTGCGCACCGGCGTGAAGTAGGTGGTGCCATCGCTCAAAGGCGATCCGCAGATGACGCCGATGAACACAGATTGAGAAAGGCGTCTGCGCGTATCTGCGCCATCTGCGGATGGCTTTCCTGGGCCCGCGTTTGTATTACACTTTCGTCATGCGCGAGACACAGAACAAAACGACGATCAGCGTCAGGTTGAGCGCGGACGAAGAACGGGTCGTGCGCCTGCTGGCGAAGCGGAATCGGCGATCGGTTTCCGATGTCGTCCGGGACGCGGTGGCTGGTTTCGTCGAAGAGGATCGGAAGACGATCAGCCGTCCCTACGACGAAATCTCCGATCTCATCGGCTCGGTGACCGGTCTTCCGCCGGATCTGTCGGAGCGGAGTGGCGACACCTTCGCGGCGATCCTGAGAGATAAAGCCGGACGCCGGAAATGATTCTCATCGATGCCGGGCCGATGGTCGCTCTCATCAGCGCCAGCGACAATCATCACGAGAGCTGCCGCGCAACGCTCGAAAGCATCGCTGAGCCCATCGCCACCGTCTGGCCGGCATTCACCGAGGCGATGTACCTGCTGCGGTCGTCATGGCGTGCGCAGCGCGCGCTCTGGGAAATGATCGAGCGCGGAACGATCGATGTGCTCCACCTGAACATTGATGACGTTCGCCACATGCGCGAGTTGATGGAGAAGTACCGCAATCGGCCGATGGATCTCGCCGACGCCGCCCTGGTTCGAGTCGCGGAGCGGGAGAAGATCCGCCGCATCTTCACGCTCGACCGCCGCGATTTCAGCGTCTACCGGCCAAAGGGCTTCGGGCGATTCAGTATCCTGCCGGCGAAGGCGATCCGCAGATGACACAGATGGACGCAGATGGAAGACGTTCATTACTACCAACATCTGGGTAGTGGTCTAGTTTGACCCGGGGTTTGTAACATCTTTTGCCGGACATGGCCGGACAATGCCGGACGGGGGTAGTGAAACTTGGCGGCTGCGTCCGTCCATCCGAGGTGTAACCGCTAGCTGAGGCGCGCGAAGCAGGCAGGCGAACCGCAGTGGAGTAGGATGCCGAACGAGGAGGCTGGACGATGGCAGTTTCGACCGCAAAAAAACCGCGCCGTTCAGCCAAAACAGCCGAGCCGGAACAGTCCGAGTTCGTCCTGAAATTTGATGGTCGCCCGAATGCGATCAGCGCATCCACCTTCCTTGAATCGCTCTCGGGGATCACGTCAGTTCTTCAGGAAGCGAACCGCCAACTCGGAAATGGCGATCAGCTTGACATCAAGATCAAAGCACCCGAACCGGGCAGCTTTCTGGTTCACCTGATCATTGATCCGGCGGCGACGGCGCACGTTGCTAACTTGTTCGCGATTGGCGGCGGAGTCGTCAGCGCGCTGGTGTCGTCGATCAAGATTTGGAAGTTCCTCAGGGGCAAGCAACCGAAGGCCATCGAGCCGACCGGAGACAACAAGGTCACAATCCAGAACGATCTCGGCAAGGTCATCATCGAAGATCAAAAGATCGCGAACTTCGTCATCAACAATTCGACCGTAACGTTCAACCTTTCGCGCACTTTCGGCGCGCTTGACGGAGACGCGAACGTCACTGGTCTTGAACTGCTTGACCGCGACCAAAAGAAAAAACTGGTCACCGTATCGCGTGACGACTTCCCGTCGCTCGCGGTCGCCCCACCGCCGACTCAAGACGAAAAGCGAGACATCACTGTCCGGACTCGCGTGACGATCATCAAGCCCAGCTTTGACGCTAAGCTCCGATGGGAGATCGTCTGCAGCGGGAATCGCATCGGCGCGACCGTCTCCGATTCGGTATTCAACGCGACCGTAGACCACGGGGCGGCCTTTCGCAAAGGCGATGCGCTCGATGTATCTCTGCGCATCAGACAAGAGTATGACTCTGCGCTCAAGGCGTTCTTGAACAAGTCCTACGACATCACGACTGTCCACGCCCATATCCCCGGCGCCACTCAGACGGACCTTTTCCTAGAGAAATAACGACCCGCGTTAGTGGGACTCGGCGGCGACCTACGCCGCTTCTGCCGCGCTCCACATGTCCAGCGAGAGCAGATCCGCAGCCGTCCAGCGGTAGTCCGTCAGTCCCGCAGCCATCGCCGGAGTTTTGCCCTTCAGCGAAAGATGCTTCCGGCAGAAGTTGTAGTAGACGACGGTGATCGCAAGCATGTGGCAATGGTTCTCGAACTTCTTTGAGAAGCCATTCGTGAGCCGCGTAAAGCGCCGGTTCTGCATCCGAAGCGTGAGGTTGAACCGCTCCATGAACGAAGTCGAAACGTGCTTCATGTCCGGCTCTCCGAGAGGTGCCGTTTTCTCAATCGAGAGCAGGCGTCCCGGTGAATACCTACTCGCCGCACTGTTCGGATTCATGCCCGGCTGCGGACTACTGGTTCCGTAGGTTTTCACGACTTGACCGAGGTTCGCTTCGCCGGGCGCGAAGCTCTGCCGGACTGCATCGATGTAGTACGCGAGACCATCCGAGGAGATTTGGATTTCGTTCGATGCCGACGTGCGGGACTTGAGGTCAGCAAGGAGCGCGTTCGCGGCTTCCGCACTACGGTTACTGGCCAGCCAAGAAATCATCAGCTTGGTGTCCGCATCAAGCGCCGTCCATGTCCAGATCGAGCCGATGCCGACCGTCTCTTGCAACTCGGCAGGGACGTTCTTTTGCTTCATGCCGCAGAACGACCAGACTTCATCGGCTTGCACGCGCTCCGTTGCGATGCCGCGCACAACCGCGTCATGGAACGCGGCGCATGCCGTGCCGACTTCGCGGATCAGACTCAGCACCGTCATCTTCGCCGCGCCCGTCATCCGGCAGGTAGACGCGATGGAGTTCCCTTCGATGAGGGCCATGACGATACGGGCGCGGGAGTCACTGGAGAGCCTGTTCATGTATAGTAATATATGCTTGAGGGGTCACGTTGTCAATGCTTGAGGGGTCAGGAAGTAGAGTTGTAACACCCCTCCCGTCGGCGTTCGCGGTAGAATGAATGGTGCCCCCGGCAGGATTCGGACCTGCGACCAGCTGATTAGTAGTCAGCCGCTCTATCCCACTGAGCTACGGGGGCATGCTTTGAAAGCCTCGCGATCTGGCGAGGCTTTCAGTCTTTTTGGCCTCTAAACGGCACCACCGTCCCACCATCTCCCGAGCCACTAAACAGCGAGTTCTGACGTGGTTTAAGTTCTGCTATTGGGGCGGCCACCTTTAGGAAACCGCGATCAAGTGAGCACAACTCTTCGATCTCATTGGGGTAGAGCGGGATCGCTTCCAGTATCTGCTCTCTCGACGCGATTCCGCCTTCAAGAATCATCTCGAAAGCGCGACTAAGTAGCCTCGGACGTTCCACAGGAATAAGGTCATCGAACGGCTCGCCGTGACGTGCGTATCCTTTCGAGGAGTAGTGACGCCAGAGACGTTCGGATTGCTCTGGCTGAATCAATTCGAGATCGGCGGCGCGTTTGAGCATCATCCCCGCAGATACCTTCCATCGCCGCTTCAAAGCGAGAAACGACGGCAACGAAATGGACACTACTTCTCGAAGGAACGAAACCTCCGGAAACAAGAATGCTGCGCCAAACCGGAACGCCTGTGCCTCTGCGTGCTTGTGGTCGGCGGTATTGAAGATGCAGCCGCGGTGGAGGACAAGGTGCCCTAACTCGTGGGCTGCATCAAGGCGTAACCGCACTGCCGACTCTTTCTCCGAGTTCAGGACGACGTAGGATGGCAGATCGTGACCATGCGCGCAGAAGGAATCGAGGTGGTCTGAGTCCAGCGGGAACTTCGTCACGATAACGCCGTGGCTCTCAAGTAGCGCGATCATGTCTCCAATCGGCCCGTTCCCTAGGCCCCACTTGCGTCGTGTCTCAGCAGCAATATCTTCGATATCGCGATTGGTCAGCAGGAGCGGGTGTTTAATGTCAAATTGAGGGATGTCGATGAGCGGGAATTCGATCGCTGATTCAACCCATCCCAAGATCTCGTCGAACCAATAGAATCGACTTTCAGCTTTCGTCCGCGAGCGTTTCGTTGCGGCGTTGAGAGACCGGTACGAGAACCGAAATGGACGCGGCACCGGAAGGGCGGTCGTGAAGTGCCTCGTCGGGACGTTAAGCGTTTGTGCGAGGCGATCAAGCACCGTCGTTCCTGGATTCTGTTTGCCGCTCTCATATGCGTAAAGCGATTGGCGCGAAACGTCGATCATCTCGGCTAGAGAGTTACCGGTTAGCGCGCGTGCATCGCGCGCGCGCGTAAGCCTCTCTGGCACGAATCCCGGCGTACCAATCCTCATTCGTCCTCCCCTTTCTTCTTCCGGAAGCGCAGCGGCTTCGGGTCGGCAGTCTCGACCTGCTCAACCGGCGGGAGGTACTGTTGTACGACGAGCCGGTAGTCGCGGAAGAGATCGATACTTGTGATGATTTGCCCCTCCTGATCGGGGAACACGATTCTTGCGAAGGAGGGGAACTTCGGATTGGCGATCGCGACATCTTCGTCGCGCTTCTTGCGCCGAGCAGGACCGTGAATAAGTATCCCGTAGAGGCGGTCGCCCGGCTTTTCGACCTCCCGGTCGAAGAGTGTCGCTTGCGCTCTCTCAAAGAGATTCGCACGGTGGATGGCTGGACGAGGCAGCAGCTTAGGCGAACCGGATTTGGCGAACGTAAGATCAACGGCGCCGAACTTGATCAGCGAAAAATGACTCGTCTTCCGGCTGTTCAACAGTGTCTTGACTTCGGCGGTCGGATAGCGGCGTGCGACGTTTCGGACCTCCGTCTCGATCAACGCGCGACGCATTGTGGCCAGCACATCATGCCGCTCTGAGGCATCCATCATAGAGTCGCATGTGTCATATGCCGCGAGGTACTGCTCGAACACGGTGCCAAAAACATCGGTTACGAAATCCGCCGGGACGTTAGCTCGAAAGGCTCGAATGATCGGCTCAGCTTGGTTTAGCATTTCCACTCCTTTACGTCGTTCATCGATGTAAAGAAATAGTATCAAAGAAGCTGAAACTGTCAAGTTATCGTCGTGACCACCGCGATTGCGCCGCTTTCTTAGCGATCTCGGAGCGGCGCTTCTTGCTCAGGCTCGCGGCCCGCGCCGGTCCGCCGAGCTTCCCGCCCATGCGACCGAACGCGGCGGCAGCGGCTCGCATGGCGTCCGTGATCTCGACCGGCGCATCATTGGGCGCGTCCGCCTCAGACCTCGCGGCGATCGTACTCATGACGCGGACGGCGGCCTGCGCTTCGTCCTCGCGCTTCTTCGGGCGCTTGCTTGACCCCTTTGGCATAAGGGGAGTATCGGTTCGCTACTTCCGTTTGTCAAATGGCCGGAAGAGTTCCGAGGGTGAGACGTTCAACGCCTCGGCCAGCTTGATGATGTTATCGAAGCATGGATTCCGGCGACCGCGTTCCACGTCGCCGACGTAGTTGCGATTGAGCCCGGCCAGCTCCGCGAGCTTCGTCTGCGAGAGTCCGCGCTTCTCGCGCAAATCGCGAAGGTGCGCCGCGAACTTCTCGATCGGACGAACAGCCATGCTTTGAGTGTGCAGCCATGTTCCTGTTGCGCGTCATGCTATGAGTGTGACATGCTATCGGTGTGCTGACGAAAACATGGCCGATGCCGGAGCCACGGGCGCGCCGGTTCAAGGAACGCCGTGCGACGCGGTTCGATGCGTTCATGCGGGCGTGTGGTGTCAGGGGTTCCGTGTTCGCGAAGCGCGCCGGGATCAGCCCTTCGCAGTTTCGGCGATTGCGCGGGGGTGAGTGTGAGCCAACGCGCCGCCTCATGATCGCCCTTGCGGAAACCGCCTCCGAAATGCTCTCTCACCCCGTCTACATCGTGGAACTGTTTGAGCTGTCGCGGGCTGACGAGGCGGTCTATGCCGCCATTCTGGAGAACAGGAAGCCGAAATGAGCTTGGATATCGTTAGCGTGGTCACGCGCGAACACGGCGAGAAGTTCGCGGATGAATGGTTTCGTCTTTCCGCGAATGGTGGGGCCATGACTGACGCCTGCTCTCGGTCCGGGATCATGGAATGGCCTGACGAAGACCGCGAACAGCAGGGACTCTTCCATGAGATCGAAGATCAGATCGTGCAGCGTGTCGCGGATCAACTGCGGAGCGTCATAGTCGAGACGTTCGTCCGACTCGCGAACGAAGAACTTTCCCGCGAACTGAGGTAGCGATGGCGACCAGCCGTGGATGACGAACTGCGCGCACGGATCCGGGAAGCAATCCGGCGCAGTGGCAAGAAACACTCTATCGTTGCTGAGGATGCTGGCGTCACCCGGTCAACACTGAGCCGCGTTCTGTCCGGCATCAACGGCGAGCCACTTTTCGACACGGTCGCGAGGATCATGCACGCCGTGGACGAGAACGTGGGCTGGCTTCTGGGCGAGCAAGGGTTCGCTCTTTCGAGCGATGAGCGGGCGAAGATTCAAACCGCAGCCGTCATCCTCATTGACCTGACGCGCGGCGACCCTGATCGCCTCTTTTCTATTCGAGCCATCGCGTCGCGTACGAAGCGTCGCACTCGCCCGTAACGTGTCAAACCCGCAGTAACCCGCCATGACCCGCAAAAGATGTTACAAACCCCGGGTCAAACTAGACCACTACCAACATCTGCGTCATCTGCGGATGAACTTCTTGTAAGACAGGCGCTTCTGAGCACGCAGGACCCGCAGCGTAGAATGAGACCGTGGTGCAGCGAATCTACGTCGATACGTCGGTCATTGGCGGCTCCGAGGACGAGGAGTTTCGCGTACATTCGCGGCGCTTGATCGACGCATTCGTGCGCGGCGATCTAAAGCTCGTGCTCTCAGAGTTGACCCTCCAGGAGTTGGCGCTCGCTCCTGCTCCTGTTCGCGCGGTGTTGGGGACAGTCCCTGACGCGCATGTCGAGATTGTGCGGCTGACTCCAGAAGCTGGCGAGCTGGCCCGGCGCTATTTAGCCGAGGGTATTCTTCCAGCGAACATGCTGGCGGACGCACAGCACATCGCGATGGCGACCATCGCCTACGTGGATGCGCTCGTGAGTTGGAACTTCCGGCATATGGTGAACTTGCCTCGGATTCAGAAGTACCATGGCGTGAACGCGAAGCTCGGATATCCGACAATCGAGATCCGATCCCCCAGAGAGGTGCTCGCCAATGAGTAGTGCTTCAATCAAGACGTTTGATACGGTCGAAATGGTGAGGGCTGTTCGTGACGAATTGAGCGCCAGAATCGCGACGATGTCAGCGGATGAGGAGAATCGTTGGCTCCGCTCCACGGCGCTCACCGATCCAACGCTACGCCACTTGATGGAGCTGGCTGCCCAGCAAGGAGTTGCCGGCGACGCAACTGGTTCCTAGACCGCCGGTTCCGGCGCTGCGTGCCGAGGCTACGAGCTCCCCGCCGCGCTCTTTTTCTGCGCCACGGTCCGCATCGAGTGATCGAGGATGCGTTTGCGGATGCGGATTGACTGCGGGGTGACTTCAACCAGCTCGTCGTCTTCGATCCACTCCAGGCATTGCTCGAGCGTCATGATCTTCGCCGGCGTTAGCTGCACGGCCATGTCGGAGCCGCTGGCGCGCATGTTCGTCAGGTGCTTTTTGCGGCAGACCTGGACGACCATGTCCGCATCGCGGGAGTTTTCGCCGACGATCTGGCCGCCGTAGACCTTCATCGCGGGCGTGATGAAGAGCACCGTGCGCTCCTGGAGCGGTTCGATCGCGTAGGCGGTCGT
>JAXDGW010000105.1:0-6589 GCA_034664845.1 Thermoanaerobaculia bacterium
ACTTCGTGCTTCGGCAGGAGATTCCTCTCCGTGCTTCGCCGGTTCGGAATGACAGATCGTGCGGTTTTCGTCATCATCGGCACACCTGATTCGCCACGCTTCCGATGACCAGCCACGACACCTTCAAACCCGCCTGGTTCCTTCGCGGACCGCACGCGCAAACCACCTGGGGCCGCATGACTCGCAGGCGCCAGCTCGTGACGTTCCGCCGCGAGACGCTCACCACTCCCGACGGCGACGAGCTCGTCCTCGATCATCTCGTCGCTCCCGTCCGCAATGAGCGCTTCCGTTTCGTCCTGCTGCACGGACTCGAAGGGAGCACGAACTCGGTCTACATCCAGGGAATGCTGTCGATCATCGCCAGGCTCGGCTTCAACGCCACCGCGGTGAATTTCCGCTCCTGCGCGCGCGACCCGAGGCGCTTCGGTGGAACGTTGCCCAACCGGCGTCCGCGCCTCTATCACTCCGGCGAGACCACCGACTTCGATTACGTCGTCCGCATCCTGCGCGCCCGCGACCCGCAGGTTGGTCTTCTCGCCGCGGGCGCCTCGCTCGGCGGCAACGTCCTGCTCAAATGGCTCGGCGAGCATCCCGGGCAGACCGATGTCATCGCCGCGGCGACGATGTCCGTTCCTTACGATCTCGGCGCAGGCTCCAGCCATCTCGAACAAGGTTTCCTTCCCCGCTTCTACGTCACGCGATTTCTTGTGACGCTGCGAAAAAAGGCGCGGCAGATGGCGGCAAACTTCCCGGAACTGCGCGACCGTCTCAATCTCGATGCCGTGAATCGCGCCAGGACCTTTCGCGAGTTCGACGATGCCGCGAACGGACCGATTCACGGATTCACCGGCGCGGATGACTACTACGCGCGATCAAGCTCAATCCACTTTCTGAGCGCCATCACCACTCCAACGCTCTGCCTGAGCGCCGCCGACGATCCCTTTCTCCCGGCCGAGGTGCTCGATCGCGCGAAGGCACTGGCCTCACCCTCGATCGAGTTTCGCGTCACTGAACGCGGCGGACACACCGGCTTCATTGCCGGCACTCTGCCGTGGCGCTGCGATTACTGGGGCGAAGAGCTTCTCATCCGCTGGCTGGCCGGACACGCGCAATGACCGCAACCACAATCAACGGACGACGCGATCTCCTCGTCCGGCTCGCCGCCGCCGTCTGGGGCTTCGCGATCGCCATCTCGCTCCTGCCTCTTTGGATGGGACCGCCCTACCCCGGCCAGTTGCCCGGTTTCGCGAAAGCGATCGGCATCGATGCCCGCGCGCCGATGCGTTTCATCCTCGGGCTGATGCTCATCCCGCTTCTCTGGACGCTCATCCTGCGTCCGCTTCTCACGATGCTGGCCCGCGACGACACGCGAGCCTGGGCGCGCAACGCGTTCGCATCAGGCGCCTTCGCAATCCTCTGGTTCGTGAACATCGACCACAGCCTGGCTTGGGCTCTGATCCCGCCCGCTCTCGTCCTCGGCGTGTCGATCGCGATGCGCAAGGTTGACGCACACTTCTCGCGGCGCGATTTGATCCTCCTGCCGGTGCTGGCCACGGTCTATCTGGCGTTGCTCGACCTCATCCCCCGCTCGGTCGAGCAGTTGTTCGTGCTGGCTCTGCTGATCGTCTTCGCCGTTCGCCTCGCCATCGTCTTGATACGGCGCACGACCGGCCTTCCGCCCGGCCCTTGTTTCGCGCTCGCGCCCCTCGGCCTGGCGCTGCAATCGAGCTTCAACGGGTACGACGTGCGTCATTCGCCGTGGGGCCCGCTCGCGCTCGCGATCGTCACGCCGCTGCTCCTGCGCGCGTTCGTGCGCGACTCGCCCGCGACGCGCCAGCGCTTCCGCGCCGCGCTGCGATACCTCATCTACCCGCTCGCCGCATACGCGTACCTGAGCGCGACCAGCCAGATCGCAGCCGAGGGGATGCCGCGGGCGGATTTGTTCGAGGACCAGCAGCACGTCGTCCCCGCCGCGGAAATGCTGCGCGGCGAGAAGGCCTATCGCGACATCATCCCGCCGCACGGATTCGGACAGGACGCGCTGCTCGACTATGTCGCCCTGCGCACCGGCCCGGTGACGCTCGGCCGCGCCCTGAAGTTCCGCGGCATCGTGTCGGGAACGATCGTCATCGCGCATTACGCGCTTGTGGCCGCGGTCACCGGCGCGCCCGAGGTCGGACTGGCGTCGACGTT
The DNA here is from genome assembly GCA_034664845.1 of Thermoanaerobaculia bacterium. Lineage (GTDB taxonomy): Bacteria > Acidobacteriota > Thermoanaerobaculia > Gp7-AA8 > Gp7-AA8 > JADGNZ01. The sequence continues at coordinate 2,194 of JAXDGW010000105.1, forward strand.
TCTGGCGATGCTCATGGGCACCGCCGGCGGATCGTTTCGTATGCTCCCGTCCATCGCCACACTGGCGTTCCTCGCGTACGGGTTGCGCCGCCGCGACCCGCGCTGGCTCATCGCTGCGGGAGCGGGCGTCGTCGTCTGCATCCTGACGAGTCTCGATCAGGGAGCCTACGCGCTGCTGACTCTTTTCATCGCAATTCTCCGTTTCCCCGGCGATCGAAAACGGGCGCTGATTTTTGCCGTGGCCGGCGGTGGTGGCGCGGCGCTCGTCGCGTTTGCGTGGATGGGGTTCTGCGGCATCGCCATCGATTTTGTCCGCGTCACGTTATTCGAGATCGCCACGCTCGGGCCGGTCTACACGCTGACGCCATTCGACGCTCCGGCCGCGCTGCTGCGCGTCGCCAACATCCCCGAGGCCCTGGGCGCGCTGCTCGATAAATCATCGTGGCAGTACGTGATGTGGCCAATCATGATGCTGATCGTCGTGCTAGCGCTGACGAGGCGAACATCCTCGTCCCCCCGACGGCAAGCGCGCACCGAGGCATTCCTCATCGTCGCGATCTTCGGCGTCCTCACCGCCATCTCGTACGCGGAACGGCATCATCTGCTCTGGCAGTTCGTGGCCGCGCCGCTGATGTCGATCGCGATCTTCAAACTCTTCCGCAGCCGCGTTCCCACCGTGCGCGCCTTCGGCCCGGCCTTTGTCGTTGTTATCCTGATGATGGCGCAGCCGATTGCACACATCGCCATCGCCGGCTCGCTCCGCCGTGCTCATGGGCCGATTGAAAGCGGTTGGCAAGAGCTCGGACTTCGTCGAGCCCAGGGCGCGCTGACGAAAACGGCCGACGCGGCCGTCATCGACATCGTCCAGCGCTACGCCGCCCCACGCCTCGCCACCGGAGAGACCTGGTTCGACTTCACGAACCGAGGCAACCTCTATTTCCTCCTCGACCGCGACTGTCCCGTGCGACAGGTGGAGGTGGCGTTCTACGAACCGGAGGAAAGGCAGCGCGAGGTCATTCGCCGCATCGAGCAGAACCCGCACATCCGCTTCGCTCTCATGCCGCCGGATCCCGGCGACAACACGGCGGTCGATAACGTCGCCAACCGCGATCGCGCGCCGCTGGTCTACGCGTACCTGCAAGAGCACTTTGCGCCGGATTACGAAGAGGGTGGCGTGATCTTCTGGCGAAGGAAGTAGCGCGTAGAATCGACCTATGACTGTCTGGCTCCGTCGATGCTCATCGTTCGCCGAGGAGGCAGAGGCGGACCGTGATTACTGGATGCGCTTCTCGCCCGATGAGCGGGTGGCGCTGATCGCCGATCTGCGGCGCGAATGGAGCACCATGACTGGAAGCGTCGAGAGTCCGAGCGGCGATTTCACCGACTTTCTCGCTGCGCTCGTTCAACACGAGGTCAAGGCGCTGATCATTGGCGCGTTCGCAGTGGCCTTTCACGCGAAGCCGCGATTCACGAAGGATCTCGATGTTTTCGTCGAAGCCATGCCAGAGAATGCGGCCCGTTTGATCAAGGCGGTCGACGCCTTCGGATTCGGAGAGCTTCAGCTGACAACCGAAGACTTTGTGCCCGGCCGCGTAACGCAACTTGGCTTTCCGCCGCATCGCATCGATCTCGTGACATCCATCGATGGCGTCACATTCGAAGAGGCCTGGGCCAGCCGCGTTGCGGGCAAGTACGGCGATGTCGACGTCTTCTACATCGGCCGCGATGCCCTGGTGCGCAACAAAGCCGCGGCAGGGCGCCCACAGGATCTCGCGGACCTCGCCACGTTGCGTTAGCATCGCCGCATGACTGCTACCCTCGAAACGGCAGCCCGGCAGACGCCATTGCTGGCGCGCTTCGCAGCGTTTGTCGCGGAACGGCATCCGCTCGCGCTGCGGCCCGCCGTGACTGCGCTCGACATGGCTGCCGGCGGCCAGGGGATCGACGAGCGTGATGCGGCTGCAATCGACGCGTTGCGCGATCCGCTGCGCCGCATTCTCGTGCAGACCCTCTCCGACTTCCTCTCGCCTGACGCCAGCGCTGCGCCGAAGCTGATGGGCGCTGTTCCCGAGACAACTCCCGGCGTCAGCGTCAGCGAGCGCCTCCATCACGCCGTCGAAGAAGTGGTCGAGGCCTGCGACGGATTCCTGCGCCGCGAGTCGATCGCTGCGTCCCTAACCGTTGACGAAAAGCGCGAAATGCTCCGCGGCATGATCCTCACCCGCGCCACCGACAATCGCCTCAAACAGTTCTTCACCGGCGGCGAAGTTCGCTACGGCTCCGGCACCTTCCAGGGCAAAGGCTTTCGCTCCCTCGGGCAGGAAGCGATTTACGCCGCAGCGATCAGGCTTCGCCGCAGCGACGACTTCATTTCCGACGATGACTGGCGCGGCGATGTCGTTTCCCCCATGATCCGCGACCTCGGCGTCGTGCTGGCGATGCACAACGTTCGCTCCACCGTGCGCATGGTTCTCAGCGCGCAGATGGGAAAAGCAGGTCCGCCGATGAACGGCAAAGACCTGCACGTCGGCGATTGGTCCCGCGGCATTCTCCCCGCGATGGCGCCCCTCGGCTCACCAGCGCTCACCATCGCCGGAATCGCCTTGGCCATGAGCTGGAAGTCGCATACGGATTCGCGCGTCGCCATCTCCTTCATCGGCGAAGGCGCCACATCCCTCGGCGAATGGCACGAAGCGATCAATGCCTGCGCCGCGCGGAAGCTGCCCGCGATTTTTTGCGTGCAGAACAATCAGACCGCGCTGTCGACGACGCAGAGCGAGCAATCAGCGGTTCGCGTCTTCGCGGACAAAGCCGTCGGCTACGGCATCCCGGCGGTCACGATCGACGGCACCGACCCCGAGGCGATCGCGGCGGCGTTTGCGTGGGCGACCGAGCGAGCGCGCGCCGGCGAGGGTCCCACGCTCATCGAGCTCGTGGCCATGCGCATGTGCGGCCATGCCCACCACGACGACATGCTCTACCTCGGTAAGGATCCGCAGCAATCGTGGACCTATCCCCCGCTCGCCGAGAACGGCTACGCCGACCGCGAGCGATACGAGTACTGGTGCCGCAAGGATCCCATTCCCACCTACGCCGCGAGACTTCAGTCCGAGGGCGTGATCGGAGACGGCGATCTGGAGCGATTCCAGCGCGACGCCGAGGAGTTGGTGGAGGCCGAAGCGCGCGCGGTCATCGAGGCGCCATGGCCCGAGGCGGCACTGGCGGGCACTGGCGTTCTGGCGAACGAGCCGCGACGCATCCACGTCGAGGTGCTCGACGAAAGTTGGCGGCATCAAGCGTCGAAAAATATCGGACTGCCGCCGGTCGAGATCGCGCCGCCGTTTGACGCGAAGGGAAAAACGTTCCTCGAAGCGGTTATGCTCGGCGTCGGCGACGCGCTGCGCACCGATCCGCGAACATTTGTGTACGGCGAAGACGTCGGCGGCAAGTACGGCAACGCCTTCCTACTCCTCAAACCGCTGATGAAGGACTTCGGCGATCGCATCGTGAACTCGATTCTTTCCGAAGGCGCCACGCTGGGCGTCTGCGTCGGTGCGGCGCTGGCGGGGATGCGCCCGATCGGCGAGATCCAGTTCAACGACTTCGTCGCCACCGGCTTCAATCAGCTCGTCAACAACGCCGCGAAGATCCGCTACCGCTGGGGCGGCTCGGTTCCGATGGTCGTGCGCATGCCGTGGGGCGGTCTGCGCCACGCCGGCCCATTCCACTCGCAGAACACGGAAGCGTGGTTCTACCGGACGCCAGGATTGAAGATCGTCGCCCCATCGACGCCGCACGATGCGCGCGCCCTCATGGCCGCCGCCGTCGCCGATCCCGATCCGGTTCTCTACTACGAGCACATCGCGCTCTATCGCGACCCGCGAGTGAAGCAGATGCTCGGCGACGAAGCGCCGACCGCGATTCCGATGGGCAAAGCCGCACTTCGCCGCGCCGGCAACGATCTCGCGATCATCTCGTACGGCGCATACGTGCACGTCGGAATGCGCGTCGCCGAAACGCTGGCGAAGGATGGGATCGAATCGTCCGTGCTCGACCTCCGCTCCCTCGCCCCACTCGACCGCGACGCGGTACTTGCCGTCGCCCGCCATTGCAGCCGCGTGCTGATCATCCTCGAAGACACCCGTACGGGCTCGATCGGCGAGTCGCTGGCTGCAATCATTCAGGAGGAAGCGTTCGAGTACCTCGACGCCCCCATCCGCATCATCGGCGCGCTCGACACGCCGGTGCCGTACTCGCCGCCTTTGGAGGATGAGTTTCTGGCGAGCGAGGCGCAGATTGAAAAAGCGGTAAGGCTGTTGGTGGCTTACTAATCTCCGGGGAGAGGGTCACGCGGAGGCGCGGAGACGCGGAGGAAAGACGAATCTCCACTCCGCGT
>JAXDGW010000106.1:0-23110 GCA_034664845.1 Thermoanaerobaculia bacterium
GCACGGAGGCATCGGCGGGACGCGACATCATCGTCAGCGGCTGCGAAGCCTGGTGGCGGAAGTAGCGGGCGTAGGCGTGGAACTGGAGGTAGAGCACCAGATGCGTCACGCCGGCGAAAACGACGAAGATCACCACGGACCACATGAGCGCGCGGACGTTGACGTCGCTCTCTTCATGGCGCGTCTCCGGATTGACGATGTCGTCGTCGCGGTAGTGAGCGTGATCAGGCATTGACCTTCAGCGCTCCTTCCCGAATCGCTTCTTCGACCCAGGTCTCGTGAATCGGAATGATGCTCTGTCCGCGAAGCTGGCCGATGAACGCCCACATCCAGACGCCGCCGATTCCGAGCAGCGAGGTCAGGCTCATCCACGACCAGGTGAAATGCTCGCCGTACCACGACGGCGCCAGCAGCCAGTAGATGGCCACGTAGCGCATGACGATGATGATCACGGCGACGACTGCGATCGTCTTCGGCCGGTCCTTGATCGGACGCATCAGGAGCAGTCCGAACGGCAGGAAAAAGTGGAAGACGGCCACGCTGAACGCCATGGCGCCCCACAATCCGGTCGTGCGGACGAGAAAGTGGGGGATCTCCTCGTGCATGTTCGCGTACCAGATCAGGAGGAACTCGGAGAACGTGGTGTAGGCGTAAAACATCACGAACGCCAGCATCAGGTTGCCAAGGTCGCGGAGGTGGGCGGGCTTGAGGACGGCGCCCATCGCCTCGGTGTTGGCGAGGCGCGTGAGGAAGAACGTGACGAACGCCAGTGCCGACAGCGCGCAACCGACGACGAAGGTGATGCCGTACATCGTCGAGCTCCATTTCGGTTCGGTTGACATCATCCAGTCGATGGAGGCGAAGGTGAGCGTCAGGACAACCATCAGCAATCCGGACGCGGCCCACTTGCGGCGCTTGAGCTCCGTGAATGGCGAGCGGTCTTTGTAGAAACTGAGCGAGAGATTGCGGATGCGCCACGCCCAGAGGTTCCAGAGCGCGAAATAGACCGCGGCGAAAATCAGGAAGCGCTTCCAGTTCAGCCAGTCGAGTTTCTTGCTGACGTTCTCGTCGGCCAGGGCCCACTGCGTGTCGGCCCACGGGTAGAGGTACTTCATCCCGAGAACGACGGGGATAAAGAAAACGACCATCCAGAGCATTGTGCGTGCTGCCGCGCCGAGCGGGCGGCGGATCATGAGACCCCACTCGCCGCCGGTGACGTACTGCAACATCAGCACGGCAAGACAGCCGGCGACGATCGAGAACCAGAACAGGAAGCTCGGCAGGTAGGCGCGGAAGAATGTCTCGTGATTGATGAAGTACCCGAGCGCGCTCAGCGCCAGGCCGATGACGCCGATGATCAGCGACGGCGTGCGCCAGCGGCTGATGCCCGTGGCGGCGGCGTTGGTTTCGCGCATTTCGGCCGTCACTGCGATACTCCCTGAGCGAGCTTGGCGCGCTGGTCAGCGGGCACGTCGTTCATCGTTCCGTTCTGGCTGAGTTGCAGCGCGCGGACATAGGCGATGATCGCCCAGCGATCCTCGACCGGAATCTGCACCGCGTACGAGGGCATGGCCCCGAATCCATTGGTCATCACGTCGAAAAAGTGTCCCGTCTTCGCGTTTCGCAGCGCGTCCGTATGGAACGACGGCGGATGCCGCAAACCGCGCGACGGGATCATGCCGTTGCCGTCGCCGGCGCGGCCGTGACACACGGAGCAGTAGATGTTGAAGCGTTCCTGACCGCGGTCCATGACCTGCGCGGTGATCGCGAACGGATAACCATCGCCGTCGGCGCCGTTGATTTTCCCGGTGACGACGAAGCTATCAGCGACCAGTTCTCCGCGTGCGACGGTGCCGGGGATGCGCGGCCGGGCGGACATGCCGTCAGCGAAGAAATCGCTCGGCTCAAGAGGATCGTATTTCGGCTGGTTGGCCATCTTCTGGCGGCAGGCGGTCAGCGCGAGGAGGAGGAGCACAGACAAGAGTGTCTGTGCCACATTCAGCAGCGCCTTTGCCACAGGCATGGCCGATGTGGCACAGACACTCTTGTCTGTGCTGCCAGCGCGCCGAGCTGTCATCGTCCTACCAGGGGACATCGATGACCTCGCGGGGATGGAGTGCCTCGAGAAACTTCCAGACGGAGTCGAGCTCGAACTTCGGATCGCGCGCCTGGATGACGAGGAAGAACTTGTCGCGCGACGCCTGATCGAAGCGGCGGACGTTGAACACCGGGTGATACGGCATCGGCAGGCCGTTCAGCGCGAGCATGCCGAAGACGGCAGCGAAGGCCGCCAGAAGGATCGTGCATTCGAAGGTGATCGGAATCCAGGCAGGCCACGAGTTGAACGGCTTGCCGCCGATGTTCAGCGGATAACTGATCACGTTGGCGTACCAGCACATGAAGAATCCGCCGAGGCCGCCGATGATCCCGCCGCCGAGGACGAGCGCCGACATCCCCGTCGATTTCATCCCCACCGCTTCGTGCAGTCCGTGAATCGGAAACGGCGAGAAGGCGTCCATCTGCGTGTAGCCGGCATCGCGCGCGGCTTCGGCGGCGGCCGTGAGATCGGCCGGCGAAGAGAACTCCGCGATGATCCCGTACGTGCCGGTTCTGACTTTGCCGATGGCCATCGCTTACGCCTCGTGCCCTTCCGGATGCGCCTGCGCCTCGGGGAGCAGCGTCCGCATCTCGAAGATGGAGATCATCGGAAGGAATCGAACGAACAGGAAGAGCAGGAAGAAGAAGAGGCCCATCGAGCCGATGAACATGCCCCAGTCCCAGCGCGTCGAGTGGTACATGCCCCACGACGACGGCAGGAAGTCGCGGTGCAGCGATGTGGGGATGATGACGAAGCGCTCCAGCCACATGCCGACGTTGACGAACATGGCCACGATGAAGAGTCCCGTCGTCGAGGTCCGCATCCGACGGAACCACATCAGTTGCGGCGCCGCGCCATTGCAGATGAGCAACATCGCGTACATCTTCCAGTACGGGCCGGAGACGCGGTTGAGCCACATGTAGCGCTCGAAGTTGTTGCCGCTGTAGTAGGCAAAGAACGCTTCCATGCAGTACGAGTAGAAGACGATCAGCCCCGTGGCCAGCATGATCTTGCCCATGTTCTCGAGGTGCTTCATGGTGATGAAGTCCTCGAGGTGGAACATCTTGCGGGCCGGAATGGCGAGCGTGAGCACCATGGCGAAACCGGCGTAGACGGCGCCCGCGACGAAGTAGGGCGGGAAGAACGTGGCGTGCCATCCGGGCAGTTGCGCGACGGCGAAGTCGAACGAGACGATGGTGTGAACCGAGAGCACGAGCGGGGTGGAGAGTCCGGCCAGCAGCAGGTACGTCGATTCATAGCGGAACCAGTGCTTGGCGGAACCGCGCCATCCGAGGGAGAGCATGCCGTAGATGACTTTGGAGACTTTGCCGCGGGCGCGATCGCGGAGCGTGGCGAAGTCAGGGATCAATCCGACGTACCAGAAGAGTGCGGATACCGTCGCGTACGTCGAGACCGCGAAGACGTCCCACATAAGCGGGCTGCGAAACTGCGGCCACAACGTCATCGTGTTCGGATACGGGAAAAGCCAGAAGTCGTACCACGGGCGGCCGGTATGGAGCGCCGGATACAGCCCCGCCGCCGACACCGCGAACAGCGTCATCGCCTCGGCGAATCGATTGATCGACGTCCGCCACTCCTGACGCAGCAGCAGCAGAATCGCCGAGATCAGAGTGCCGGCGTGGCCGATGCCGATCCACCAGACGAAGTTGAGGATGTCGAAGCCCCAGCCGATGGGATGGTTGATGCCCCAGATGCCGACGCCGACGAGGATCAGCTTGCCGATCGTCGCGGTCAAAACCGACACGCCGAACACCGAAAGCGCCAGCCCCACCCACCAGAGAAACGGCATCTTCTTGCGCAGAACGATGGCGCTGATGTGATCCGTGACCGAGGCGAAGGTATGCCCCGGCTCGACCGTCGGCACGGGGATGAACCGCTCCGGGATCTCCTGCGTGACAGGACGGATCTCGTGGGCTGGGGTTTGGTCGTGCGTGGCCATGGCTACGTTGAAAAACCAATGTTGAATGTTGAATGTTGAATGTTGAGTGTTGAATGAAAACCGGCGGCGGGACCTGCCACTTCACGAGATTCGAGCGAGCGGCCCCTCCATTCAACATTCAACATTGAACATTCAACATTCAACATTTGCTTATCCCTTGATCTCAGGATTGGGATTGCGAATAGCACCAAGGTACGTGGTGCGAGGACGCGTATTCAATTCAGCCAGCAGCGCGTAGTTCGTCGGTTCGGCCTTGAGCGACGCGACGGCGCTCGATGGATCGTTCATGTCGCCGAAGACGATCGCGTTCGTTGGGCAGGCTTGCTGGCAGGCGGTGACGATCTCTCCATCGCGAACGCGGCGGCCTTGCTTGCCATCCTTCTCGGCGTTGATCTTTGCGGCGTTGATGCGCTGCACGCAGTAGGTGCACTTCTCCATGACGCCGCGCGTGCGGACGGTGACGTCGGGATTGCGGTGCGCCTTGAGCGCCGGCGTTTCGTAGTCGCTGTAGTGGAAAAAGTTGAAGCGCCGCACTTTGTAGGGGCAGTTGTTCGAGCAGTACCGCGTGCCGACGCAGCGGTTGTAGGTCATGTCGTTCAGACCTTCGCCGCTGTGCGACGTCGCTCCGACCGGGCAGACCGGTTCGCACGGCGCGTTCTCGCACTGCATGCACGGCACGGGCTGATGGAACACTTCGGGATTCTCGGCATCTCCTCGGTAATACCGATCGATGCGCAGCCAGTGCATTTCGCGCTCAGCCACGACCTGTTCTTTGCCGACGATGGGGATGTTGTTCTCCGACTGACAGGCGACGACGCAGCCGTTGCAACCGGTGCAGACCGAGGTGTCGATGACCATGGCCCAGGCGTGCGACTTGTATTCGAAGCCGGGGTACATCGACTCCTTGCTCTGCTCTTCCTCGCGCTTGTGCTCGCGCACGAAGTCGGGCTTGGCGAGGTACTCCGCGAACGTGGCGGAGCGGATGATGCCGCGGTCCTCGCCGACGTCGCTGACGTTGAGACTCTGGTGCTCCTGCGTGCAGCCGATTTCGTACGGACCGTCCGAGGTCAGCTCGATCTCCGCGCCGGCGCCGCCGTGGAGCGCGTCGGCGAAGCGGAACGGCGTGACGTCCACGCCCATCGTTCCGCCGGCGAGATGGAACGGCGCGAGCTCGGGGGCGAGCATGCTCGTCGTGTCCGCGGACGGCGTAGCCAGCTTGCCGCCGCGCGTGCGGCCGTAGCCGAGGAACATCGTGATCGTGCCGTCGGCGTGGCCGGGCACGACCCAGATCGGCGTGCGCAACGTCTTGCCGCGGTAGCGAATGTTGGCGATCAGCGTCTGCTTTTCGTTGACCAGCTCGTCGCGCCGCTTGTCGCCGTATCCGATGGCGACCGCGGTCTTCGGGCTGATCAGCGCAACGTTCTCCCACGTGATCTTCGTCTGCGGTTTCGGCAACTCCTGAAGCCAGCCGTTGTTGGCGAAGCGGCCGTCGTAGATGTTGGGATCGGGGAGGATGCGAAGCTCGTAGTTTTGGGTTGCTGAGTTGCTGGGTTGCTGGGTTGCTGGGGGCGCGGGCGTGCCGCCCGCCGTTCTCGCAGGCAGCGCAGAGCCGGCGATCACGCCGTCGTTCAGCCACTTGCGCCAGGTGTTGTTGAAATTCAGTGCGCCGGCTTTTGCCGTCCAGTACGCGCGGACGACGTCGTAGGGCGATTGATCCATCCCGCCGAGGAGCGCGCCGAAGAGCTCGTGCGGCGAGCGGCCGTTGTAGAGCGGAGCGATGAGCGGCTGGACGATCGAGATCGTGCCGTCGTGCGCGCGTGCGTCGCTCCATGACTCGAGGTAGTGCGTCTCCGGGATGTGCCAGTGCACGTGCATCGACGTCTCGTCGTAGTAATGCGAGAGGTGCGCGCGGAACGGCACCTTATCCATCGCCTTGAGGAACGGCAAGTCGCCGGGGGCGTCGTAGGCGGGGTTGCCGCCGATCATGACGAGGGTCCGGACCGCGCCGGCGCTCATGTCGGCGACGAGCTGGCGGAGCGAGTCGAGCTGATTGACGGGCGCGACTTCGACGGGATCGGTGATGGTGATCGTCGCGCCGATGTTGCCTAGGGCTTGATTGATGGCCATGGCGATGGCGTGTACGGCTGGAGGCTGCTCTTCGCCAACGACGACGATGCTGGCGCCGCGATTTTTCTGGAGATCGCGAACGAGCGCGGCGATCCAGTCGGCGTGCTCGGTCGAACCAGCCCCCGCACCGGCGCCAACGCCCGCAGCGATCGCGCGCGCGTAGGCCTCCACCTGCGATGGCTTCACAGCCAGGCGGTGATCGGCGATCGAGCCGATGCCGGTCGGGCCCGACTCGATGGCGTAGAGACGATTGATCGATGTCGTTCCCTTGCGCACCTTGCGGCGGCTCGAGAAATCACGGGCGTGGCGCAGGTGGCCGGGTCCGCGATCGAGGGCGTCGGAATCGAGCGAGACGACGACTTTTGCTTTGTCGAAGTGATAGACGGCGTTGGCGTAGCCGCCGAACGCGAGACGCATCCCTTCGCGCACGTTGTGGCCGCCCGCGGCTTCCCACTGGTGCCACTTCGAGCCCGGGAACTGCGCGAGAACCTGCTGGATCTGCGCGCCGAGGGTCGGCGAGGTGACGGTCTGGGTCAGGATGCGCAGGCCCGCGCCATTCGCTGCCGCCGCTTTCAACTCCGGCTGCAGCGCCGCGATGAAATCGCTGTAGGTCGAGATCTCGCCGAGGTGTCGGACGACCTGCGAGCGGTCAGGATCGTAGAGGCCGAGGATCGATGCCTGCATGAACGCGTTGGTGGCGCCGAGGCTGGAGGGATGATCGGGATTGCCTTCGATCTTTGTCGGTCGTCCCATGTGGCTCTCGACGAGAACACCATGCGCGTAGCCGCTGATCGGCATGGCCGAGGCAAAGAAAATCGGCTTTCCGGGGATGAGCCCTTCCGGCTGGCGGACGTACGGGACGATCTTTTCCGCGGGACGATTGCAGGCAGCAAGACCGCCGAGGGCCATCGAGGCGCCCATCAACTTCACGAAGTCGCGACGGTCGACTCCGCGGTCGAGCGCCAACGCCCCCTGCGGAAACTCGGTCTCGACGACCTGTTCGAAATCCTCGCGCGAGAGCTCATTCAGGCTGCGCCAGTATTCGCTGCCGATGCGCTTGCGGAAGGCCGCGAGGTCGAGTGTGTTGTCGTTGTCGTCCATTGATTCCGTTTACCGCGTTGCTTCGTTCCCCTGAGAGCTAAGAGCTAAGAGCTGACAGCTAGTAATGACATGTGGAGCAACTCGTCAGCTTCTGAATGTTGTACTCGGAGACCAGCTTGGGGCCGATGTTCTGCTGGTCGCTGGTGATGTAAGCCATGTTGAAGACTTCGTTGCGCGGGCGGACGAACTTCTCCGGCGCGCGGTGGCATTCCAGGCACCACTCCATCGTCAGCGGTGAGGCCTGATAGGTCAGCGCCATCTTGTCGATGCGGCCGTGGCAGCTCGCGCATCCGATGCCTTTGTTGACGTGGATTGAGTGATTGAAATGGACGAAGTCTGGCAGCCGGTGGACGCGCGACCAGACGATGGGCTTGTTGCTGGCGAAGCTGGCGCGCACCGGCTCGAGCATCTCGGCGTTCGTCCAGATCTGGGAGTGGCAGTTCATGCAGGTCTGCGTAGGAGGGATGCCGGCGAAGTTCGAGGTTTCGACCGAGGTGTGGCAGTAGCGGCAGTCGATCCCGAGTCCGGCCACGTGATGCTGATGGCTGAAGGGCACGGGTTGTTCGCGCTCGATCCCCTGATCGGTTGCGTAGGGCGAGCGAACAACGCCGCCAATCGCCCAGAGCACGAATCCGGCGACGAAGACTGCGCCGAAAATCGTGACTCGGGCGAGTGTATTGGCACTGCGGTGGAAAATCTGAGCCATTTACAGGCTGCTACCGTCCAGGCGTTAGGAGTCGTAAGTCAGAGGCGAGGAGCAACTGCCACTGCGGATGGCCGCGCTTCCGCGCGAAACGGCGGCGATCATATCCAAAACTGGCGGTGACGCAAGACACTCTGTTCAGTGAGGGGGGTACAACAGAGATCAGAGATGAGAGATCAGAGATCAGAGGCACTCAGCGACCCCGGATCTCTGATCTCTGCTTTCTGATCTCTGCTCTTCCCCACTGCTCGCGACACACCGCCCGAAACAACCAGCGCCATGATGCTGGCGCTGTCGACGGCGACGCGCTCCACGCGGTCGCGCTGCACGAGCATAAGTGTGCCGGCCATGCTGTAGGAGAACGGCAGGTAGACCGCCACCTGGCCGGGCAGCGCCAGAAATGCGAGGTCGTCCTGCGTGATGAATCCAAGCGTGCGGACGCCTTCGGTGATTTGCACCGTCACCGGCTGATCGAAGCGCTTCTTATCGCCGACGAATGCTTCCAGCAGATCTTTGATCGATGCGTAGATCAACCGCACCAGCGGCGCACGCGTGAAGATCGTTTCGGTGAGGCTTAGAAACTTGCGGACGAAGAAGTTCGACGCCAGCGCGCCGATGGCGATGATCGCCGCAATCATGATCGCGAATCCCGCCCCCGGCGTCGGAAGGTTCAGCAGCCGGTCGATCCGCATGAAGGCCTCGTACAGGAGGTAGAGAGTCAAGGCGATCGGGACAACGATGATCAGGCCGCGAAGGAAGTTCTTGATGAGCCAGTTCATGGATGCATGGTAGTTCGGGGAACGGTTTCACGCGGAGACGCGGAGACGCGGGGTTTTGGTTTTCTCCGCTACTCCGCGCCTCCGCGTGAGCCGCCTTTGACTTTCTCATCCTGCTAAACTCAACCCCATGCTCGATCGCCAGGCGATTGCCGACCTGTACGACCGTCATGCCTCGCGCCTTTACGCGATCGCGCTGCGCATCACGGGCGACCGCGATTTCGCCGCGGACGCTCTCGCGGAAACCTTCGTTGCACTCGGTAAGAGCAACGAGGTTCGCGATCCCGAGACGTATCTGATCCGGGCCACCCGCGACCACGCCCTCTCCCGACAAACCCAAAAGCCCTCGGCAGCCGTAGTACCCCAAGAGGTAACTCCTCGCCAACTGGTCGAGGAGGCCTGGTATGGCATGACCGTGAGCGATCTGGCAACGACCCACAAAACTTCGGAGGCCACCATCCGAACGATGTTGTGTGATGGAATGGCACAGTTGCGCAGCCAGTTTGCGGCAGGAACGAAATGACTGAAACGCTCTCCATCGAAGATCTGACGCTGCTCGATTCCGTGATCGCATTGTCGATTGCTCCGGTCGATCCCCCGTCAGCCCTCCGCGGCCGCATCCTCGGCGCCGCCCGCGACACGCCGCAGAACACGCACACCGTCCGCGCGAATGAAGGCCGCTGGCTCCGCCTCGTCCCGGGCGTGTCGATGAAAGAGCTCTTCGTCGACACCGAGCGCGGTACGGCCACGGTCCTGATGACGCTCGCGCCCGGCTCGCACGTGGCCGGCCACGATCACATTGGCCCCGAAGACTCGTTCGTCATCAGCGGCAGTTGCCGCATCGGCTCGACCTATCTGAAGAAGGGCGACTTTCATCACGCCGACGGCGGAACGCATCACGGCGAGATCGTGAGCGATGAAGGCTGCGAGCTGCTGCTGGTCATCGACCGGCTCGACTACATGGCGGCGTGATCACGCGAAGCCGCGAAGACGCGAAGAGTAAAAACACTCCAACTATCCTCTTCGCGTCTTCGCGTCTTCGCGTGAACTGATGTGGTTCGCCGTCGCCCAAAACCGCTCATCCCACGAACCGCCAACCGTCACGACCTTCGCTCCAAACTCATCCAGTGCGGCGACAAACTCACCGTAGAGCGCGATTCGTGAATCCGCCGAATCACGAACATCATCATCAGCCCACGGAACTTCGACCCCCATCAGCAGATAGAGATCCGCCCGCCGCGCCAACACCTCACGCTCGATCCAATCGGGGCACGATCCGTAGTAATACCGGCTGTAGACAACCGTGCTGATGAGATCCGTGTCGAGGATGACCAACCCGTCTGACGACACCGCCTCGAGCAGCGCCATCTCCCCCATCGCGATCGGCTCCACATCATCGACGGTCAACGCACGCCCGACGCGCAATGCGTACTCGCGCGCGAACTCCGGAACTGACGGAACACTGAAATGAGCCGCCAGCCGCTCGGCAAGCGTCGTCTTGCCCGTGCACTCCGGACCGATTAAGCAGACGCGTGCGCGATGCGGCGCCAATCGATGAGTCCCTTCAGGCAGAGCACCACGAAGAATGCGTAAAGCAGCGCCGTCAGATAGAGCTTCTGATCGATGAACATGAAGACGTAGATCACATCGACGATGGCCCAGATCAGCCAGTTCTCCACGAGCTTCGTGTTCAGCATGTACTGACCGACGATGCTGAACGCCGTCGTCAGCGCGTCCCACACCGGCAGCGACGCGTCATGCGAGGTGGCGCGAAGCAGCCAGAAAAATCCGACCGTGAGAACGACGCCGGCCGACATCAGCACCGCCCACATCTTCGATGAGGCCAGCTTGATTCTCCGCTCCGTCTTGTTCTCGCCGCCGTGCAGCCACTCGTACCAGCCGTGAATCGACAGCACGAAGTAGACGATCTGCAGCCCCGCGTTCATATAGAGGTGCGACCGCCAGAAGACGACGAGGTACAACAGGACGCTGATGATTCCCGCGGGCCAGCCCCAGATATTTTCCTTCACCATCAGCCAGACGTTGGCGAGTGTGAAGACGACGGCCACGATCTCCAGAAGCGTCATCGCCTTGAGCGCGATCCAGAGATCGGCAGGCGTGAAGGCGACGATCTGGAGGAGACTCATCTGCGCCACTCTACCGTGATCACGGCATTCCGCGTGGCCTGCGGGTAGTAGTACGAGACGCCGTTGACCGCCTTTTCGGGCGTCAGAAAGAGATAGCTGTAGCCGCTCGGAAAGACGCGTTTGTTGTTGAGGACGTTGTTCGCCTGAATGCGTACCGTCATCTCGTGAGACAGCCGGATGGCCGCATTCGCATCGACCGTCGTAAATGCCGGCGCCACGAACGAGCCGTTGTTTGTGTTGTCGAGATAGGAGCGTCCGACGTGGCGTCCGGTCGCGCCGAAGGTGAGTTTCGACGACGCTGCGTACTCGATCGATTGATTGGCGATCATCGTTGGCGTCAGCAGCGGATTGACGTCGTGATACGAGACCGGCTCGCTGCCGGTGATGCTCCCCGCAGCATCGTAGACATCGTAGAACTGCGTCCAGGTGTGGATGCGGTTGCGGCTTATGCTCGCATTACCTCGGAGTCGCAGCTTCGGCATGGCCTGCCACGCGTACTCCATCTCGATGCCGCGCCGGTAGCTGCGATCGACGTTCCGCCGAAGCAGCAGACCGATATCGGACAACTCGCCGGTCGAGGCGATTTCGTGGCGAAATTCCATCGCATAGACATTCGCGCTGACCGTCAGCGGTCCGCGATGCGCATCCCATCCTGCCTCGAGGTCCACGACTCTCTCGGGCTTCACCGCACGAAGGTCGTGCGCAAACGAGGCGTTGTCCTCGCCCTGAAAAAGATCGTTGCGCGTCGGCTCGCGCGTCGAGATGCCTGCCGAGGCGTAGACGCCGCTGGCCGGGGAGAGGTCGTAACGCGCGCCGATCTTCGGATTGAAGAACGTCCAGCGAATCGGGGCGATCGCGACGTCGCCGTGATAGTGAAAGTTGGTCGTCCGCACCTGCGCGTCCGAGTAGAGATGCCAGCGCCCGTCGTCGTAGCGCAGCTTGGCGAACGCATTCGCTTCGCCCTTCGTGCCGTAGTTCGCATACAAACGGGAACCGCCCGAATCGAGCGTGTGCTCGCGCCGAAACTCGTTCACGTGCAGCCCATAGTTGGCCGTCCACGGACCGCGCGTCGTGCTCAGCGTCAGCATGCTCCCCATGAGCAGACCATCGAGTCCGTACTGATCGCCGGACAGGCGGTACCAGCCGTAGCCGCGCTGATAAAACGCCGAGGCCGTCATGTTCGTCTGCGGGGAAATCGCGCGCAGATACTGCAACTGCGCGAGGTCGTATCCGAAACCGTCCCTGTCCTGCGGGCTGAGAGGATTCGCGCGCAGGTTCGTCGCCAGCGTCTCCGCATCCGCCGCGTAAAACGATTGCTGCGTCCATTCATGTGCGGTGAAGCCGGTCAAACGCAGTTGCGAGTTCTCATTCTGCTTCGCCGCGCTGACGAATAGATTGCGGCCACGAAACCCGGACGACTCACGGAATCCATCCGACTGATCGGCCGACAGACGTGCATAAACCGCGTACCCGCCAGGCAACGTCCCGGATTGAAATCCGACCGTCGCATTCTTCGCTCCGAACGACCCAACGCCAACCTCGGCGCTCATAGACGACACCGGTGCAAGCGCGATCGATTCGAAGTTGATCGATCCGCCGAACGACGGCGACCCGACCGTCGACGTGCCGACGCCGCGCTGCACCTGAATCGATTGCAACGACCGCGCGAGATCGGGAAAGTCCGCAAAAAACGTCCCCATATCCTCCGAATCGGCGAGCGGCACACCATCCAGCGTGAAGTTGAGCCGCGTCGGACTGATCCCCCGCAACGAGATATACGAGTACCCCGCCCCCCCCACCCCCGCCTCGGCATACGCATCGATCGACGGCGTATCGCGCAACAGCAACGGAATGTCCTGCCCGTAGTAATCGCGCTCGATGGTCCCTCGATCGATATCGCTCTTCGTCACCGGCGTGGATGCCTCGGCTCGAATGCCGCTGACGACGATGTTCTCAGCGAGCCCAGGCCGCAGCGTAATGGTGACTTTTTCATCTGCGCTCGCAGTAATCGCCACCGCCTGAAATCCACCGTGCGTCACGATGAGCGTGTACTTCCCCGCCGGCACATCGATCGCGAAGTGTCCCTCGGCATCGGACGTCACCGGGCGATACCCCTCGACAGCGACCGTCGCCGATTCGACCGGTTTTCCATCGACGCCGCGTACAACACCTTTCAACCCAGCCGCGGAAACGAGAAGAGGAAAAAAGAAGAGAAAGGAAAAAACGCCGACAGCCTTCATCCATTACCCCAGTGCCTTTCCCTACGCCGGTCCAAACCGGATCAGGTTCAAGGGTGTGATCTCAGGCCGTTGTTCACGGCCACCCCTAGGCTTCGGTGCGGATGGTACTACGTGAGGAAAACCGTTTCACGCGGAGACGCGGAGGTGCGGAGCAGTTTTCAACTCCGCTCCTCCGCGTCTCCGCGTGAAACGGTTCTATCTGCTCGCACGCCGCCGAGGATTCGCAAACCCGGCCTCGGATAGCCCACCAGCATTGAACGCACGAACCTGCACGGACGGCGCGCCAGTGACGACGACGGATCGCTGAGATCCTTCGACCGAGGCGAGGACGTATCCATTGTCCGGGCGCTCGACAACGAAGCCGGCGACATCGAGCCCGTCACTCTGCCAATGCACGGTCAAACTCGACGCCGATCCGGTCGTATAAACGCCTTGAGGAGCAGATGGCAGCGGCGGGAGCGAATCGAGATCCCGCTCCGCATACGCGCGCAGCCGCGCAGACTCACCGGGAGTCAGAGATTCGGAGACCACGATCACACTCTCACCTGCGGCATTGGAGGCGATCGCCGGCTTGACCTGTCGATCAGGAACGCCGCTTGCGGTTGCGCGCCGATCAGGAAACGCGGATGCCGTCACGCGGGCCGAGGTGAGCCACCCATTGAAATCACTTCCGTACCGCCACGCAACAACGTAGTCCTGACCATTCCAGACCACGCTGCTCGACGTCGGCGAGAACCATTGAAACAGAGGAACTGCAGGTTCGATCTGGACCGCCGTATCCGTGACTATGATGCGCCGCGTGGCCGCCTCGGAAACGACTGCAGTGAACGGACGATGATCGTAAACCACAAGGAAATCGTGGCCACTGGCAGCGAGGTGAGCATCCATGAAATTGGCCTGGAACCCACCCTGTCCAATGAGTCTACCGTCTGTGGCAATGACGTAGAACGAAATCGCACTGCTCGAGTTCCAACAGTCGCACGTGGTCGAATCAAACGTGGACATGAGCAGATACCGTCGCCCATCCCAGGCCACTATTGGAGGGCTGCTGAGAAAATCGCTGCCGCCTGTCAGTTGCACACGCTCTGTAATGGCGCCCGTTGTCAGCACTGTAGCCGAGTACAGCTCTCCCCCATTCCAGACTACATAGAATCCCCGGCCATTCCAAACAACGGCCTGATCGGAAATGTGGCCGCTGCCAATGACGAATGATGATGCGGACGCAGCACCTGCAATCACCCATTTACCAAGAATGGAGTTGCTGTCTTCCCAGATTGTGAGACAGATCAAACCGTTGCATGCGACGCTGTAGTGAGCAAGGTGAGCATCCGAGGCTTGGCGGTTCTGGCTTGCGGCTGGCTCGACCGTTCCGAGGTCCGTTTGTTGTGCATTCATTGGAAGCGCTTCCCTGCTGACCGATTTCATCGCGAACGAATGGCTTCTCGCAATCTCTTCCGTCCATCCAGTCAGGAAATTAACACCGTCGGAAGCGAGTACAGGAGCCGTCTGTACGCTCGGAGTCACTGAGAGAATGTCACCAGCGCCGTTCAACGCCGCATTGCCGCTCGTCACCGCGAACCCGACATTCCCTCGGTCCTCCGTTCGTCCGGCTGCATAGACAACGCCTTCGTGCGTCGCAGCGCTGCTTACGCCGGCATCGAAGCTCAGCGGATCACCGAGCGGCCTACCGAGTCGGTCAAGACGTTGGGCGAGGGCGCTGAAACCCTTTCTGCGAATGTGCAGATAGGAATCGCCAGTCCAGATGAGCGAGCTTTCCGAGCCCGCCTCCGGTTCGACGGACCTCGTGTTTAGCACGATCCCGTCACCCGATAACGCGATGAACATCCCGAGCGTCGCGACAAGGATTCCGCTTCCATCAGTCGCCGCGGCGACATTCTGCAGTGACGATGTCGCCGCGATTAGCCGTTTGGAAACGACGACATGGCCGTTCTTGTCCAGTCGCAGGAAATACGTTCCATTAGCCTCGGTAGTAAGCGTGACGTAGTCATCTCCGAGCGGGGTCGCCGTCTGAAGCGCCTGATCGCCCAAAAGAACCGGCGATCCGATTGCCACGCCTTCCATAGACGTGAGTTGCGCCCGCGTCTCCGTCGGCCACGAGAGCGGACCGTTTGTGTGGTACGTGAAGAGCACCGTTCTGCCATTCGTATGAACGTGCACGAACTGCGTCGTCGGTGGTGCAATCGTGGGCCCCTCACGCAAAACGGCTCCATTGCCCGAGACAACCGAAGTGTGCAGGCCGCTCGCGTTCCGCCACATCACAAGATAGTCGGAACCAAACGCAGTGAGGTCCACCAACTCCGCAGAAACCGGCAGTAGCCGAAACGACGCCTGCGTCGTTTTGTGGCCGCCGGCATCAGCAATCGAACCATAAATGAATTTACCGGGAACGCCAGCCTCCGTCGTCCAGAGCGTGAGAAACGTCACGCCATTTGTCGCAACGAGCGGATCGCGGACAGCGTAAGAAGTCGGACCAAAGGACGGTGCGGTGCCGTCGTGACCTGATGCTGCATACACAGATGAGGTTGAAAGCAACGCGATGATTGCGAATACCTGAATGCGAATCATCGGATTTGACGGGGACATGAGAAGACCTGTACGCGCATTGGAGGAAAGTAGCAAGCGGGGCAGGAAGTGGCGACCGTTTGAATCCGCGCGCGCGCGAAGGCACACCCCAGAATCCTATGAATCCGCGCGCGCGCGAAGGCGCGCCCCACAATCCTAGCCCCGGGCTCCGCCCGGGGAACACGAGTTCGTCCCCGATTCGCGGCCGCGAAGGCGGCCGCTATAGGAGCCCGACATCCAGGTCTTGTGCAGCAGTGTTGGCGCCGGCAAAGTTGCGATGATTGTTCGGTTAAGGACGATTCCGGCCGCGAAAATGGCGGGAGGGTCAATTGTGTATGTATCGTGGCGGGCCATACCGACGACGCGATTCGAACCATATTCCGGGCCGATGCCAGGCGTTATAGCGGCCGCCTTCGCGGCCGCAAACCTCGGGCGCGCATTCGTCCCCCGGGCGGAGGCCGGGGCTAGGTTTGGGGCAGCGCGCCTTCGCGCGCACCAAACTGCAATCGACTCCCGGTCGCCGCACTGAGAACCATATTCCGGGCCGATGCTAGGCGTTATAGCGGCCGCCTTCGCGGCCGCAAACCTCGGGCGCGCATTCGTCCCCCGGGCGGAGCCCGGGGCTAAGTTTGGGCTGCGCGCCTTCGCGCGCACCAAACCGCAATCGCGCACTCCGGTCGCCGCACTGAGTATTGGGAGGATCGCGATTAGAACTTCTACTCCGCTACTCCGCGTCTCAATCACTTCAATACCAGCCCCACCTTCCCCCCATTCGTGGCGACGCCGTCCTGCATGGCGTGAGGGTCGGAGGGGTTTTTGGTCATGGCGTCGCCGTCGGAGTCGAGGCGGGCTTCGAGGCGGACGTTGGCGGGGAGGGGCTGGCCCATCATCGAGTCGGCGGTGCTGAGGTCGATCTCGAGCGGGAAGGCGGGCGCCATGATGCGCTTGACTGCCGCGGGAGGGCCGGCGGTCTGGCCGGCGGCGCGGGCGATGACGTAGAGCACTGCGTTCGGCGAGGATTTCGCCGATGGGTCGAGTGTCAGCGTGACGTGCAGCGTCGGGCCGCCGGCGGCGGTCGCCGGTGCCGCAGCCATTGGCGTTCCAGCGGATTGCGAGCCGTCAGGATTTGGGAGCGCGGGATGATTGGCGGGCATTGCGGCCGGCGGAGCGTTTCTCATCTGCTCCTTCATCCGCACAAGAACCTCGTCGAGCTTTATCTTCTGGTCGGGATGGCGGCGGCCTGCTTCCGCGATCAGCCCTTCGGCTTCGCTCGTTTTGCCGCTTTGCATGTCGGCCCAGGCGAGCGCCACGTAGGCATCGGTAAGGTCGGGATCGGACTTGATGGCTCGCTGCAACATCTCCACCGCGCCGGCGCTCTGGCCCATGGAGACGCGGACGAGGGCCTGGTAGGTCAGCGCCTTGGCGTCGTTTGGAGAGCGTTTGAGGATGTAGGAGGTCTGCTCGAAAACGCCCATGAGATTTTCGCGCTCGAGGAAAGCCTTGGCCAGTTCGCTGCGCAGCTCGAGATTGTCGGGCGACTTCTCGACCGCGGCCTGGATCTGTTGCAGCGCGGGATCGGGCTGCTGCTGTGCTGCCGATTGCGGCGCGGTGCTGGTCATCGGCGTGCCGCCGGTCATGCTGTCGGTTCGCGGCGTCGCTTTCTCGGTGACGAACCAGGCGATACCGCCGAGGATGGCGACGGAGAGCGCGCCCCAGACGAAGCCGCGGATGGAGGCTGCGCGGGTGGCGGCGGCGATGTCGACGGTCGCCGCTGACGAACGTAGGTCGGACTCTCCAGTCCGACTCTCGTCGGCCGCGGGTCGGACTGGAGAGTCCGACCTACGTTTCGCCGAAGCATGTGCGTCGATCTTACGCAGCACATCGGCGGTCTCGCGCTCCAGACGCCGCTGCTCCTCTTCGCTGCCGCCCATTTCTTTCAGCTCGCGCAGTTGCGCGAGGAGTGCGTCGCGCTTCGCCTCCAGATCGCGGCGTTCCAGGTCCGGCTTCGACGCGCGGCCCTTCATTCCGTACCAGAACATGAAGCCGACGATGAGGCCGGACAGGATCATCCCGCCGGCGCTGACCCAATCCGTCATGATTTCTCCACCATCTCGCGCACGCGAGCCAGATACGGATCGTCGTCAATCTTTGCCGGAGCTGACTCCGCGGCCTTCACCGGCTCCGACTCGAGCTTCTTCGCCTTCGAGACCACGATGACGACGCCGATGGCGAGCACGAGAACCGGCAGCAGCCAGACGAGCGCGTTCACTCCCTGGAACTTCGGTTTGAGCAGCACGAACCCGCCGTACGATCGTTCGAAGTAGCTGAGGATCTGCGCATCGGTGTAGCCGCGCTGAAGAAGCTCGCGGACCTGCGCCTTCATGTTGGCGGCCATGATCGAGGGCGAATCGCCGATGGCCAGCCCCTGACAGACGGGGCAGCGCAGTTGGGACGCGAGCGACATCGTGCGTCGCTCCAGTTCCGCGCCCGCAATGGGCGTGCTCTGCGGCGGCCCGACAATCTGCGCCGCGTCCGGCACTTTGATCTGTTGCGCCGTGTCGGCCGCGGTGAGCTGAAGGAGTGCAGCGAGAAAGAATGCCGCGATCATCGCATCGCCTTTGCCAGGTTCGTCTGCAGCGCCTCAGTCGAAAGCGGCCCTTCGAACTTGGCCATGATCTTCCCCTCGGCATTGATGAAGAACGTCTCCGGAACGCCGCCGACGCCATACGCGATCGCTGTCTTGCCGTTCGCGTCGAGCAGCGTCGGATAGGCGGTTCCGCGCTCGGCGAGGAAGCGCATGATCTTGTCCTCGTCGTCATTGAAAACGACGCCGACGAATTGCACGCCGGGCAGGTTGCGCGCGTTCGCCACGAGCGTCGGATGCTCTTCGTAACACGGCCCGCACCACGTCGCCCAGAAGTTGAGGATCACCGGTTTGCCGCGCAGCTTTTCGATGTCGAGCATCTCGCCGGTGCCGACTGCTTTCAGCGCGAACGGCGGCGCGGGATGTCCGACGAGGGGCGAATCGATGTGCGACGGATCCTTGCCGAGGCCGGCGAAGAGGACGAAGACGACCGCCGCGACGATCAGGATTCCGATGATGAGGACAGTACGGTTCACGCCGGGACCTCATCGCCGCTGCCGGCATCCGCCGCCACGGGCGACACGACGTACGTGCGCCGCCGCGACGGAATCAGCGCGATCAGCCCGCCGACGCCCATCATGATCACGGAGCCCCAGATCCAGCCGACCATCGGCATGTTGATGATCAGCACGCCGGCGGAGTCGCCCTGCATGTTCATGATCGAGATGTAGTAGTCGCGCGTGATCGTCGAGTAAACGGCGGGCGTGCCGATCGGCTCGCGCATCGCCGCGTACTGATTCATGCGCGGCTCCATCGTCGTCACCGCCGCACCGTTCTTGGTGAGACCAAAGCGCGCGATCGTCGATTGGCGATGCGGCTCGGCGCGTTCTTCGGAACCGAGGTAGGTAACGGTGTAGCCGGCGAACGTGGTGCTCTGGCCGCGCGTCAGGATCACTTCCTCCTGTGTTCGCATCGTGCTGCTGACAGCGATGGCGACGAAGACGATGACCGCGCCGGCGTGGACGACGTATCCGCCGAAGCGGCGGCGTCCGCGGCGCAACTGCGCATCGACGAGCGCGGGGCCGATCGCGTCACCGCGCTTGATTCGTTGCCGGAACGGCAGCCACATCTGCGCCATCGTTACGTGTGCCGCGTAGCCGCCGAACAGCAGCGTGAGCACGGTCCAGACGTTGCGGACACCGAAGCCGAGACCGATCGCCATCACGATGATGCCGGTGATCAGAGGCGGCAGAAGCGAGCGCTGAATCTCTTTCTTCGATGCCTTTCCCCACGGCAGCGCGGGACCGACGCCGAGGAGAAAAAGCAGCGCCGTTCCAACCGGCACGACCATGGCGTCGAAGTACGGCCGGCCGACGCTCATCTGCTTTCCTTTGACCGCTTCGACGATCAGCGGGAAGCAGGTGCCGACCAGCACAGTGAATGTGAGGACGACGAAGAAGAGGTTGTTGACGAGGAACATCCCCTCCCGGCTCACCGCGCTGTCCAGCTTCCCGTCGGCTTCCAGCGAGTCGATGCGGAGCGAGAGCAGCACGACCGAGAAGACGAGCACAGCCGCGAGAAAGACCAGGATCGTCGGGCCGATCGAGCTCTGCGTGAACGAGTGAACGGAGTTGAAGACGCCCGAGCGCGTCATGAACGTGCCGAGAATCGTCAGAAGGAAACTAGCTTGAACGAGTGTGACTGTCCATCCCTTCAAGACGCCGCGCCGCTCCATCACGATCGCCGAATGCAGCGCTGCGGTCGCGGTGAGCCACGGCAGGAGTGATGCGTTTTCGACCGGATCCCAGGCCCAGTAGCCGCCCCATCCGAGAACTTCATACGCCCACCAGCCGCCGAGCATGATGGCGATCGTGAGGAAGACCCACGGCAGCAGCAGCGACGCGCGCAACGGTCGGAGGAACGATTGTCCGAGCCGGCCGCGGAGCAATGCGGCGATGGCGAAGCCGAAGGGGATCGTCATCCCGACGTAGCCGAGGTAGAGCATCGGCGGGTGGATGATCATCAGGAGATGGTTCTGGAGCAGCGGATTCGGGCCGGGGCCATCGAGCGGCGGACTGGCGACGGTCAGGAACGGATTGGCGGGGCCGGCGATCAGAAAGCTGAAGAACGCTCCGACCGCGAGCCACGTGCCGATCGCGTACGGCATGTACTCCTGATGCTCGTTGCGATTCACCCACGTCGTGGCGGCGATGTAGATGCCGAGGATGAAACCCCAGAAGAGGATGGAGCCTTCGAGCGACGACCAGAGGCTGACGATGGTCACCCAGAGCGGCACCTGCGTCGATCCGACGTGCGCGACGTACTCGACGCTGAAGTTGTGCGTGATGAGCGCGTACTCCATCACGCCGGTCGCCGCCACCATCAGCGCGGCGAAGAGGTAGGCGAAGCGTTGCGACCAGCGCAGCCCTTCCGGCGAGCGCTTGCTCCCGGCGGCATAGGCGGTGAACGCGCCGGTTGTGGCGACGAGCACCGAGGCCAGTATGAGGAATCGTCCGAGTGTTGGAATCATGTCGTTAGTTGGCCTTAGCGCGTAGACATCGGTTGGTGTCGGTTGTCACATGTGTTGTGTGAGGTGGTGGTGGGTCGTGAGTGGATTAGTGATTAGTGGATTAGAGATCGGAGATCAGACATCGGGTTGGTTTCCGTTAGCCACTAATCCCTGATCACCTGATCACTGATCACTGCTTCTAATCCTTCAACCCCTCCGTGCTCCGCATCAGCTTCTGCAGTTCTTTCTTGTCGATGGCGTGGCCGGCCTTCGGAGCCTTGTATTCATTGTTGTGCGAGACCATGAGGCGGTTGCACTGGAAGTATCCATTGCGCGTCATCGTCCCTTCGACGACGACGCCGATGTTCTCGCGGAACATCTGCGGTGGGACGCCGGACGACTTTACGTGCACGATTCCGGTTGCGTCTTTGACGTCGAACTCGAGCCCGGAGGCGCCGCTGCGGCCCTGGACGGAATGCGGCGCCACCATGCCGCCGAGGCGGATCGTGGCCCCGTACGCCTTGTCGCCGGCGGCGTGAAGATCGGTCGGCGTCCAGTAGTAGACGAGGTTCTTGCTGATACCGCCGAGGGTGATGACGAAGAAGGCGGCGGCAGCGACCGCAAGCGCTCCGACCATGAACCAGCGCGACTTGCGCCGGAGGGCTGCGGTTGCTGTCGGCGGCATGTCGCTCATCGTTCGTCTCCTGTTTTCGCGATCTCGGCGCGCAGCCGCACGATCACGGAAATGCCGTAGATCGCAAGGACCGCCGCCGTCAGCGAATAGGCGGCGACGACGAAGTTCCAACCGCCTGGGATCATTCCGCCGCTCATGTGGCCTCCGGTGGCGGCGCCAGTTCGTGCTTCAGACGAAGCGATCCGACGCGCGCCCGCAACATGATGAATGCCGTCATCAGAAAGAGAATACCGAATGCGTTCATCCGCAGCGGCAGCCAGAATTGACGCGAGACGGTGGCCGGGCTCGACTGCAACTGATGCAGCGAGTTCCACCAGCGCACCGAGTAATAAACGATCGGCACGTCAGCATAGGCGATGATCGTGGCGACGGCCGACCAGATGGCGCGCCGGGCCGGATCGTCGACGAACTTGCGCAGCGCCAGGATGCCGAGAAACGCGAAGAGCAGGACGGCGGTGGTGGTCAGACGCGGGTCCCAGTCCCACCAGACGCCCCAGGTCGGCTTGGCCCAGATCGAGCCCTGACAGCAAAGAAGAAACGCCAGAACGACGCCGACCTCGATGGCCGCTTCCATCCGCGCGTCCCACTTCCAGTCGGAGTTGAAGAGGAAGATCACGGCGCTTATGAACGCGAAGGTCATCGCCAGCAGCGCGTTCCAGGCCGTCGGCACGTGCACGTACATGATCCGCTGCACCTGCCCCATCAACGCTTCGGGAGGCGCCACGAACAGGCCGATGTACGAGCCGATCGCCAGACAGACGATGCCGAGCCCGAGCAGAATCCATGGCAGCAGGGGAAAACGGTTGTTGATCTCAGTAGTAGCCATCTAGTTTTGGGCGGACCTCACTCTTCCACGACTCGATTGAAAAGAAGTCCACAAAGAGACCAATAAATTGCATCGAACGCAACGAGTAGCAGGAGCCACGATTTTCCCTGATTCATGGGGTCGCCAAGAATGAGGAGCGATGTCGCCTTCACCGATGCCAGCAGCGCCGGCACGATCAGCGGAAAAAGAAGCAGCGGCAACAGAGTCTGTTTCGAGCGGACCTGCGCCGTCATCGCCGCGTACAACGTCCCCGGCGCCGAGAGACCAGCGGACCCGAGAGCAATGATGAGAATGAGCGAGGGGATCTGCGTCGTGCCGGCGTCGTAAAGCACGACCATCACAGGAACGAGCGCGATGCCGAGAAAGACGAGCTGCAGCCAGTTTGCGATGGCCTTGCCGTAGTACAACGCCCTCGGGCTGGCCGGAAGCAGCAGCAACCCTTCCATGGCCCGGTTCTCCATCTCCGCATGAAAACTTTCCGCGAGGGTCAAGGTCGAGGAGAGCAACAAACCCAGCCAGAGAAACCCCGCCGAGAACTTCCGCAGCGCCTCCGCATCCGGCCCGACCGCGAAACTGAAGAGGAGCAGCGCCGCCGCGCCAAAGACAAAGATGGCCATGAGCTGCGCCTTGCTCCGCCACTGCAGAAGGAGCTCTTTGCGAAGGGCAGCGATCAAGCGGGCACCCTGCCGGCAAACGTAAATCGCGCGTTGTCATTCCGAGCGGGCGGGGCGGCGGTGGGCGAGGAATCCCCTGACCACGAAG
>JAXDGW010000107.1:0-74955 GCA_034664845.1 Thermoanaerobaculia bacterium
CCGACGGCGTACGTCGCCAGCAGCTGGGGATTGCGCAGATGGCGCAGGACGCCCGCGCCCAACTGCACGGGCGCGGAGACGAGCTTGCGGTCGCGCGGAAGCCACCGCGCGATAGCGAGCCCGAAGAGAAGATCGCAACCACCGACGATGACAAAACCGAGCCGCCAGCTCGGCGCAATCGACGCGAAGATGCGATGCGTCGCCGCGTAGCCGACAATCACGCGTCCAAGGAATCCGCCAAGCACTGTGGCGCTGACGTAGAGCGACATCGTCCGCGCCACATTACCCGGCGGCCACTCCTCGGCGATGTACGCGATGGCCACACCGAAAATCCCCGGCATGACCACGCCCTGGAGGAACCGCCAGAAGATCAATATCGATAACGATGTCGCAGTCGAGGCCAGAAGAGTGGGGACCGCGAGGAGCAGCGTGGCCATGACGATGACGCGCTTGCGGCCGATGCGCTCTGCGATCAGCCCACAGAACGGCGCGGAGAGCGCCACGCCAATCGAGGAGGCACTAACCGTCATCCCTACCGCTGCTTTTGAGGCCGCAAAGATCTGCGCGAACATCGGCAGCAGCGGTTGGGTCGCGTAGAGATTGAGAAACGCCGCGACGCCGGCGAGCATGATGGCGAAGGTCCCTGCGCCCAAACCGGCCGCGACTTCTCCACCGCCGATCTCGTCGAGTTGCGCGCTCGCGCCCGACGCCACGACCGCATCCGCCGTGTCTTTGACGACGATGCGGCGCCGGAAGGCGCGCTCGAGCGTTCGTCGAAAGTCGGGCATCGGGAGGATTACATCACGCGACGCGAACCTCTCGAGAGGCACCACGCTGCGCGGCGTCGATTCCGCGCGCAACGCGCGCCGCAACGGCCTCCAACTCCTCGGCGGCGACAGAAACAGCGCGGCAAGGCAGCGCGGTATCGATATCCGCCTCGGGACCGAAGGGAGCAGCGGACCGGCGATGATGATGCAACAGGAGCTACGAGCGACGAATGAAGTCGACGCGGCGGGTCCGTGTGGCGCCGGAGTCGAAGGCGTAGGTCTTGTGATCGCCGAGCTGTTCGCGGATGAAAGTCTCGAGCTCTGCGACGGCGGCATCGAGTCCGCGCGGCGCTTTGCCGAAGACGTTCGTCACGATTTTCTCGCCATCGAACTCCCAGATGCCGCGCAGGCCGCCGCCGGCGACGATCGCGTTGTGGTGCAGCATCCCGGCGTCTTTCGCCGGAACGCCCTTGCCGCTCGTATCCATCACCTCGGCGTCGTCGTCTTCGATGAATGGCTCGAGTCCGCGATGGAGGCCGAAGAGGTTGTCGCGAAATGGGAGGAGGAGAATGCTGTCATCGCGGCGGATTGGAGGATGGATCTCGTCGATCCGCAACGGCCCGATCGCCTCTTTCGCGGCGCGCTTGCCGATGCCGGCCCACCATGCGAAGTCTTCGATCGTTGCGGGCGCGGACCAGGCCAGAAAACGTTTCGCCAGGGCACGATCAAGATCGGGCGGCGTCGTTGCGTCGATCTCGGAAGGCCAGCGGCGGTAGAGATGCGTGCGGCCGTCGAGTCTTCGCTCGGCGTTCGTTCTCAAAACACGTCCCTCGGCTTGCAGAAGCTTGAGCGCGACAGTCAGCGTCGAGGTGATGCCGAGGCGTTTGCCGGCGTCGCCGAGGTCCTGGATGGAGCGGGGCGGGAGGGCGCGGCGGAGTTGGTCGGTGGAGAAAACGCCGTCGGCGATCACGTTGAGAATCTTCGCGCCGAGGGACTCGATCGCGCTTCGTTCGATTGGGAGCTTTCGTAGACGATCATCGAGCGAACGGCGGCCGGCGGCGAGCGCGAGGCCGGCATCGGCGAGGGGAACGAGGAATGCGGTGTCGCGAACGGATGGCAGCTCGAGCAGATCCATCCGCTCGAAAACCGCATCGTCAACATCTTGACGATTGATCCGCGGAACCCGGGCGCGGAGCGAGAGATACGGTCCGGTGCCGCCGGCGCTGGGGATCCATCCGCCGCGCGTTACGACATCCTCGATCGAGACGCCAGGGCGCGGCGGGAGGAGTTGGCGCTCCATCCATTGAGTGATCATTTCAATTCCGCCTCCTATCGATGGCCCGAATGCACGGCGGCGGCGGGACGCCGCCGGGCCAGCCGCCGAGACGGCGGCGTTCCGCCGCAGTGATGATCATTTCAATTCAGGCAGCTTTACGCGATCCTCGAAAACGCGGGCGAAGAGGTCGCCGACTTTTGCCAGGCGCGCGGGCATCGTGCGCAGGTTGAACTTCTTCGGATCGAGCTTCTTCGTCACCTCTTCCCACTTGAGCGGCGCGGAGACCGGCGCGCCGTCGATGGCGCGGAGCGAGTACGGCGCCACGATCGTCTTGCCGTACGCGTTCTGCATGCAGTCGAGATAGAGCCGGCCATGTCTCTTGTTGAGAGCGCGCTCCATCGTGAACTCGGGCACCTTGGACGCCACCGCGGCGCCGATGGAGCATGCAAACTCGTTCGCGTCTTCGTGAGAGTAGCCGCCCACGAGCGGAATCAGCACGTGGATGCCGCGCTTGCCCGACGTCTTCGGCAACGACGGCAGACGAAGGTTGTCGAGGAGCCGGCGAATGATGATCGCGGCGTCGATGGCCTGCTCGATCCCCTTCCCTTTGGCCGGATCGAGATCGAACACCAGCCAGTCCGGCTCCTCGGGGCTCGCGCCGCGCGATGCCCACATGTGAATCGTCAGCACCGACATCTGGGCGAGCCAGCGCAGCGTCTCGGGACGGTCGACCACGAGGTGACGAACGCTCTTGCTGGTCGTACGCGTCGGCGTATCGATGGAGGCCACCCACGGCGGCGCACCGCGGCCGACGTCCTGGTGAAACCACGACGGCTTGTCGATGCCGTCGTTCCAATGCTCGAGCGCAAGCGGCCGGTCGCGCAACGCGCGCAGCATCGGCTCGGCCATCGCGGCGTAGTAGTCGGCGACGTCCTGCTTGGTGATCCCGTCGCGCGGATAGAGGACCCGCTCAGGATGCGTTAGGTTCACGGGCGTGGTGGGAGCGGCGGGTTTGGACGACGACGATTTCGGCGATGCGCTCTTCTTCGACGATGCGGCCTTCTTCGACGACACCTTCTTCGCCGCGGCTGCGCTCTTTTTCTCCACCGCTGGACTTCCAATCTTCGACACCGGCACAGGCTTCTCTCTCACCACGTCCCCCACCTTCTTGTCTTCGCGAATTCCTTTGAATGACGGATGCCGCAGACGGTTGTCGGCGGTCCACTCGGTGAACGAGACCTGCACGACGAAGCGCGGCCGGACCCACGTGGCCACGCGCTCGCGCGGCGCATCCTTCACCATCGTCTTCGGAACGACGTCTTTCGACAGCTCGTCTTTCCACCAGACGCGTTGTTTGAACGAGAAACCGGTGCCGACTTTCCCGGCGTAACGAAGCTCGCCGTCTCCGTCCATCACCGCAAGATGCAGCGCGCCGATCACGCGCTCCGAGTGCGTGGAGGGATTCCAGCCGACGACGATCAGCTCCTGCTCGTTGATCGCCTTGATCTTCAGCCACTCCTTCGAGCGGCGGCCTTCGTAGACCGAGGTGCGGCGCTTGGCGATGATGCCTTCCCAGCCGGACTCGCGCGCTCCTTGCAGCGCTGCCGCGCCCGTCCCTTCGAGCTGTTCGGCCACCTTGATCGCCGCCGGCGCACGACGCAACGCCTTCACCAAAAGCGCGCGGCGCTCCTCGTAGGTCAGTCTGCGAAGGTCCTGGCCGTCGAGCCAGAGGATGTCGAAGACGACGAACAGCTCGCGCCCGCCCTGCTGCAGGAGCTGGAATCGCGGCGCGCCTTGCTCGTCGAGAACGACGATCTCGCCGTCGAGCACGACCTCCGGGAGCTTGAGCTTCGAGAGCGCGGCGGCGACGGAAGGAAAGCGCGGCGCGAGATTGAGCTCGTTCCGGCTGCGGATGGCGACGTTCCCCTCGACGATGGCCGCCACTCCGCGGAAGCCGTCGTACTTGAGCTCGAACGCCCAACTCGCGCCAACCGGCGGCGCCTCGGTCAGCGATGCCAGCATCGGAGGGAAGACGTTCTTGAGGAGCGCGTCGGGAGATTGTTGTTTCGGTGACATGGTGTGGTTGCTATGTTGCCAGATTGCAAAGTACAACCCACCCACTCATGTCGCGATATATCAAGAAATTCAAATCGACCACCGCGCTCGGGCCGACGGAGGAACGCGGATTCGCGCTCTGGGTTGGATACGAGATCGAGGGAGTGGATCGCGATGTTTCAGGACTGGTGAACGTCGACGACTGGAGCGAGGAGAAACTGCGCGAGCTCGGCGTGACGGTGTTCACGCGCGTGCAGCAAGCCGATAGCGCGATGCGCGAGAAGTTGGGGATTGGCTGAAAAGCGTCTCACGCCTTTTTTCACAACCGCCCCACAATCCGCAGATAGCACTCATCCCGCCCCACGAACTCCACCGCGCCGCGCTGCTCCCATTCCTGGAGCCGCTTGATCACCCGCGGATGATTGAGGTGAACGGAGTTGCCGAACATGTGCATCAGCAGCGCTTTCGGCACCGATTCCTCGCCGCGGCCGCGCAGACGGTCGATGCTGACCTGTAGCGCATCCAGTCGAAACTCGACGTCCTCATCCAGTAGCGACGCATCCGCCGGCTGCTGCGACTGCGGGTTCATCTCCAGGAAACTCTCGAACGGCAGGTTCTTGAATTCCTTGATGCCGCGGCTCTGCAGATCGTCGTCCGGCAGGTCGTCAGCGAGGATTAGACCCGGGATCTCTGTCCCGACGCCATCGATTTCCCAGCCGATCCACTTCTGTCTGCCCAGCAACGTAATGCGCTGGATGTAGCGCGCCATGAGTGATTTCTCCGCCGGCCGCTGCCGGTCCCGCGACAGAATACACGCCTCGGCCCGGGTCACCCGATTGTAACGAGAACACACGAATAATGGTGCTACCCTTTCGCGCTCCAACAACCCCCATTCATCCATGTTCGAGACCGTCGCGCCCGAGGCGTTCCAGACACGCAGCAAGCGCATTTTCATCAGGTCGCTGCCCCTCTCGGTTGCCGCCCATATGCTGGCGATCGCGAGCGTCATGGCCGCCAGAGTCTGGACCGTGAACTTCCCCGACCAGTCGCCGAAAGTGAGCGTCGCCTACAGCCTGACCCAGGTTCCTGACCCGCCTCCGCCACCGCCACCGCCGCCAAAACCGGTCGAGCTCAAA
Source organism: Thermoanaerobaculia bacterium (assembly GCA_034664845.1). Lineage (GTDB taxonomy): Bacteria > Acidobacteriota > Thermoanaerobaculia > Gp7-AA8 > Gp7-AA8 > JADGNZ01. The sequence continues at coordinate 5,235 of JAXDGW010000107.1, forward strand.
CCGCAGCCCGCTCACTCGGCGCCGCCTCCGCCGCTGCTCGCGCCGGCGCAGATCGTCGCGCCCACGATCATCCCCGAGATCATTCCCGAGGTGCTTCCGCCGCAGCCGGCGCCACCGCCGCCCCCGGTTGCCGAGCCTGTGAAGGTCGTGGCGAACGCATCACCCACCGGAGTCGTAGGCGGAAAACCCGGAGGGACCGGCCGAGCCCTCGGCGGCGAAGGCATTACCCTCGGCGACGACGGCAAGGTGTACGTCGACCGCAAGGTCAAAGTGCCGATGAAAGAGATCGAACACGGGTACCCGCACTACCCTGATGCGGCGAAGAAAGCCAAACTCCAGGGAAGCTCCGTGGTCCGCTACACGGTAGGCAAGAACGGGCGCGTGATCGACATCGTCTTTCTCAAGAACTCCGAATACCCACTCTTCGATGAAGAGACTCTCAAGACTGTCCAGAGCTGGCGCTACCAGCCGATGACGGTCGATGGGAAGCCGGTCGAAGTCGTCCACGAGATCGAAGTGAATTACGAGTTCACGGTGCGGTAGCGGGGTTCGGGGAGGGTTGCGCGGTCGCGAGGGGTTGCTGAGTTGCTGGGTACCGCACTCCGGCACTCGCTTTGCTCCCTTGGTCGCTGACGCAAGGCATGCCCATCTACGACGAGCGATTCCCATACACAGACGAACTGAAGATGCCGGTCATCGGACTGGAGGCCGAATTCAAGGTCTTTGTCGACGATCAGGAGCGGACGCCGGAGGAGCTCTGGGGCACGCCCGCGGCCTTCATCGACCGGCCTCTGCTCAAGCGCGCGAATAAGTCGCTGCAGCTTCCGACCGGCGGCGCGCTCTACTTCGACGGCGGCGTTCTTGAGGTCGTCACGCCGGTCATTGAGATCGCTCCGCAGTGCACGGGCCGGGTCGTCCGCAGTCTCTGGGAGCAGATCGGCTTCGTGCGCGACCAGCTCAACCGATGGGAATCCGAAAACGGGCATCGCGTCCGTCTCGAAGCGTTCAGTTGCCACGTCAACATCTCCTTCGAGCTCCCGCGCGAGGAGCGGAATCGCAACCGGACCGTGCAGAAGCTGGCGATGCTGTTGATCCACATCCTGCCCGTTCCGGTGCTCGTGGCAGGTGCGAACCGGCGCTCTACCGGGATCGGCGTTCGGCCCCGGCGCGAGCGAATCGAGCTGACCATGGACTTCACGCCCGATCCTGGACTGATGGCCGCAACCGTCGCGCTCATCGTCGGCGTCGTCCGCGCTGTCATCGGCTGGCCGTCGTATCGCCTCGATGTGCTGGCATCACGCGGGCTGCCCTCGCTCGCCGATGTCCAGCCGGCCAAGCATCCGTCGCGCAATGGCTGGGTCATGCGCGACTTTCATTTCCCACGAAACCCGTTCACGACCAGCATCGACGAGCGCTGCTGGACGGTCACAGATGGCCGCACGCTGTCTCTCCGCGAGATCGCGCTGGAGACGGTCCTCGCCTTTCGCGACGATATCCGCCGCCTTTCGGATCCGTTCAGCTACCGGCTCCTCCTTTCCGTGATGCGGGGAGAGACGCCGTCGCTGCTCGATCTCGACGACCGCCCGGCCGCATACGAGGATGTGGGCCGTGCAACCCGCTGGGGCGCGGCCCTGCCGGAGCTCGAGAACTTCGCGGCGTTGATGCACGACGACGACACCGCCACCAACTCCAGCGCAGCGCTGCGGCGCCGGACCGATCTCGACGAGAAGCTCGCTCCTCCCTGGTCCGGCGAGCCAGCGGACCGGCGCGGAGTCAGGCGCGTTCCTGAGCGGCGTCAGTCCGCGCCGCCTGCGTCCTCGCGGCGCCTCACCCGCTCCGCGTACGAAAAGGTCTTTTTGAAACTCGTCAGCGGACGCACCTTGCGCATCGGAAACGAGCTCCTGACGCCCGTCAAAGTGTCCGGCTGGTACCACTCGATTTTTCGCGATCAACGCGGCGAGGAGCGGCTCTTATCGATCGATCAACTGCTCGCGTACATGGGCTCGTGGGAGTAGCTGGCACGCGATCCGCTATCACAAATAACCGACCCGAGTCGTTCGGGAAAACGCTGGCGAAATTGAAGCGCGCCGATAATCCCTGAGGGGTCGGCGCGCTTCGTGTTTTCAGGGAAACAAAAAGGCCGCGGTCCCCCGCGGCCTTTCGTTTTGCGCAACGTAGGTCGGACTCTCTAGTCCGACTGCTTTGCGATCTGATTCCTTGCGTTAGACAGTCACCGCTTCGGCGACCCCCGCCGCGCGGCGCAGCGTCTCGGCCTTGTCGGTCGCTTCCCACGTGAACTCCGGCTCCGTGCGTCCGAAGTGGCCGTACGCCGCGGTCTTCTTGAAGATCGGGCGGCGCAGCTTGAGCGACTCGTTGATGCCCCGAGGAGTCATCAGGAAGTTCTGGCGGACGAGGTCGATGATCTGCTCCTGCGAGATGCGCTCGGTTCCGAACGTATCGACGTACACCGACACCGGATCGGCCACGCCGATGGCGTAGGCGAGCTGCACTTCCACTTCGTCAGCGAGGCCGGAGGCCACGATGTTCTTGGCGATGTAGCGCGCCATGTAGCAGGCCGAGCGATCGACCTTCGTGGGATCTTTCCCCGAGAACGCGCCGCCGCCGTGGCGTCCGCGGCCACCATACGTATCGACGATGATCTTGCGGCCGGTCAGTCCGGTGTCGCCCTGCGGTCCGCCGGTCACGAAACGGCCGGTCGGATTGATGTGGAACTTCGTCCGGTCGTCGAGAAGCTCCGCCGGAACCACGGGCCGGATCACCTTCTCGATGATGGCGTCGCTGAGGTCGCCGTGGCTGATGCTCGGCGAATGCTGTGTCGAGACGACGATCGCCGCGGCGCGGATGGGCCGCTTTCCCTCGTACTCGATCGTGACCTGCGACTTGCCGTCGGGGCGGAGGAAATCGAGCTCGTTCGACTTCCGCACTTCGGCGAGTTGCCGGGCCAGCTTGTGCGCCAGCATGATCGGCAGCGGCATCAACTCCGGCGTCTCGCGGCAGGCGAAGCCGAACATGAGGCCCTGGTCGCCCGCGCCGCCCGTGTCCACGCCCTGGGCGATGTCCGGAGACTGCGGATCGATCGATGAGATGACGGCGCAGGTCTCGCTGTCGAAACCGTACTTGGCGCGCGTGTAGCCGATCTCTTTGATGGTGTTGCGCACGATCGACGGGAAGTCGACGTACGTCTTCGTGGTGATCTCGCCGGAGATCATGGCCAGGCCGGTGGTGACGAGGGTCTCGCAGGCAACGCGGCCAAGGGGATCTTCGGCAAGGACGGCATCAAGAATCGCGTCGGAAATCTGGTCCGCAATCTTGTCCGGATGGCCCTCGGTGACAGACTCCGAGGTGAACAAAGTTCTATGGATTGACATCGTAAAAAGCTCCTAGTTGGATTCGGGTAATCCTAGCATGGCGGCCCGATCACAGTCAGGCGCGCAGAATGCAAACTCGACCGCAGAATGCTGAAGCCACGTAACCTCGGCGCCTACCGCGATCTGCTCGTACTCTTTACAAAATACGGCCGCAAAGACTTCCGCCTCTCGCTCGAACCTGAAGATATTCTCGTTACGGACGAGGCGGCAGCGGAGATCGAGCCCGACGTCGCCCGTCGCGCCGAGGCCTTCGCCAAGGCACTCAAGGGGATGGGGCCGACCTACGTCAAGTTCGGCCAGATCCTCTCCACCCGCCCCGACATCGTTCCGCCCGAGTACATCGTGGCGCTCGAGTCGCTACAGGATGATGTCGAGCCCTTCTCGTTCGCCGAAGTCGAGCGCATCGTCGAAGAGGAGCTGAAGGTCCGCATCTCGAAGGCCTTCGAATCGTTCGAGTCCACTCCCCTCGCCGCCGCCTCCCTCGGTCAGGTGCATCGCGCCGTCCTGCGTGATGGGCGCGAAGTCGTCGTCAAAGTGCAGCGTCCCAATGTCCGCGAACAGGTGAAGCACGATCTCGAGGTCTTCACCGAGATCGCCACGACGATCGAGCAGCACAGCGACCTCGGGCGAAAGATGAACCTTGTGGGCGCGATCGAGCAGGCCCGCATCACGATGATGAACGAGTTGAACTACGAGCAGGAGGCGCGCAACACCGAGGTGCTCCGCCAGAATCTCGCGGAGTTCCCGCAGATCTACATCCCCACGGTGATTCACGACCTGACCACCTCGCGCGTGCTCACGAGCGAGCACATACGCGGACGCAAGGTCTCGAAGCTCACGCCGCTCCAGATCATCGATCACGATTACGCGGAGCTGGCGAAGAGCCTGACGAAGGCGTACCTCAAGCAGATCTGCGTCGACGGAATCTGGCACTCCGACCCGCATCCCGGCAACGTCTTCGTACGCGATCTCGACGACAACCAGGCCGAGGTCGTCCTGCTCGACTTCGGGATGGTCAGCCGCATTAGCCACGAATTTCAGGACGAGATCATCAAACTGCTGCTGGCGATCTCGTCGAATCGCGGCGCCGAGGTGGCGGATGCGTGTGTGCGTGTCTCGGAGGTGCAGGAACGCTTCGACGCCATGCGCTTCGTGCGCGAGATCTCAGCGCTGGTGGCAACGTTTCACGATGTCGATGTGAAACGGATCAACGTCGGCCAGCTGATTTTCCACGTCATCGGAATCGCCAACAACAACGAGCTGAAAGTGCCAGCGGAGCTGGCGATGCTGGCCAAGACGCTGCTCCATCTCGACGGCGTCACTCGCCGCCTCGATCCCGACTACGACCCGCACACGGTCATCCGCGATTACGCCGAGCGGCTGATGGTGCAGAAGCTCGCCCAGAAGTTCGCGCCGCGCAATTTCTATCCTGCGCTGCTCGACTTGAATCAACTGATGCTCGACCTCCCGCACCGCGCGAGGGAGATCGTCGACCTCACCGCTGCGGGCCGCCTGTCATTCAACCTGAACCTGACACAGGCGGAACAGTTTCTGGCCGGCATCCACAAGGTCGCCAACCGCATCACGGTAGGCGTGATCATCGCAGCGCTGCTGATCGCGTCGTCGATGATGATGCGGGTGCCAGCCCGCGTGCATTTCTTCGGATATCCGGCCATCGCCATGACCGGCTACCTCCTGGCGGCCATCGCGGGCGTCTACCTCGTGGTGACAACGCTCATCCGTGATCGGAAGGATGAGGAGAGGGCGAAGTTGAAGGGGAAGTAGTTGAGTTTTTGGGCCGCTACTCGGGCATTTCCGCGACGTACTCGTCAGAAGCCAGTACTAGATCCAGCCAACTCACGGTCATCTCGACGAGCGTCTTCAGATCCTGTAAGTCCTTGTCACTCCACTTCCGGTAATAGTGCGTCTCGTCGTTGCCGAGCCAAGCTGCACGCTTAGCGATGGCCTTGATTCTCGGATCATCAACAAACCGCTCGATACAACTGCCGAGCATGGATTTGAAAACTGCGTCGCGACTTGGATCGTTTTCTTTGAAACGGTTGAGGAGGTAGTCCTTGACGAGGAACTCAAGCGCTTTTCGGTATCCCGGGCCGGCAATCTCGGCCATACCATTGGTCTCCGCAACGTATGCTTGGTTGTAGATCTTTCGGAAGTCGGGCGACACCCGCTCAACCCTTTCAGGGAACGTCTTCTCGGTCTCGAAGGTAAGCAGCCTAACTTCAATAAGACTGGACGGAAAAGACGTGCTCGCGGGCGAAGTGAAGATCCGATATACCGCTGTGAACAGTGCCCGGCATCTGATGACGGGACACTGAAAGACAGCATACAGCGGCCGAAAATCGTGGCCGTTGAGGCTACCGGTAACGTAGCGTGCCTCGATGTACTTCTTGCAAACAGGACATGAATTCGGGACCTTGTCCAGTTTCAGCTCCACGGGACCCGATTCAGTCATTGCTCTGATCTCTTGAGCCACGTTCGTATTCTGTTGTTCGCGTTCGAGTCCGCAAGGCTTGCTGGGCCGCTCTGAGCCTCAATTGCCTCACTTGATCAGATAAATCACGTACGCGGCCGGCGAATCTTCGACCACATCAGCAACAAGATCGCTCCGACCAACGCTCCCGCCATGTCCGGCGCTAGATCCCGTAGGCGGCAATTACCGCTGCCGGTGAAGCCCTCTGCCAGCTCGACATAGATGCCCATCGCCAACACGGCGGCCGCCGAAATCAGATATTGAGCGCGGGTGCTGGATCCGCGCACCTGAACGCTCGTCATCAAGAAGAAGATGATGAACCGGACGAAGTGGCCGTATTTCGTGAGCGCGAACTGCACTAGAGGCCAGCTCAGCGCACAATCGCAAGGACGAGGGTGAAAGTGAAACCCGACGCTGGCTGGGAAGTAGAGAACACCGAGGACGACGAAGGTGAAATACGCCCACCGTTTGCCCAGGAACGCGAGCACGGCCAGCACGACAAAGACACCGGTCACGAGCCACATCACCATGACTGCCAGCCTTTTTCGTCCCTAAAATCCCTCGAGGAGATTCGTCACCAGCGATTCCGCAAAACGGACGGCGATCTCGTTGATGGCGCGCGTTTCCTGGTCGAAGGCGTCGGTCGATTCGGTGTTCACCTGATAGTTCTCGCTGAAGCGGTACTGGTCGTTCTTCCACAGCACCTTGTCCTCGGCGCGGTGATCGAGCAGCTCGATCTTCGCCGTGATCGAGATCTGATACTGAGTTGCGCGTCCCTGCGCGTTGAAAGCGACCGGATTGATGCCGAAGGAATCGATCGAGCCGCGCAGGATGACGTCGGCCGCGGCGGGTGTGTTGACCAGTTTCAGCCGTCCACGCGAGACAAACTCGGCGGCCACCGATTGCGTGACGCGCTGTTCGAGCTCCACGCGCGTCGTCCGATTGACGAATGCCGGAACCTGGATCGTATGCACGGCCGGCCCGAGGAGATTGTTCGCATTGCCGACCAACGCGTAGCCGCACGATGTGGCCAGGATCGGCAGGAGGAAAAGCGCGAGGCGTTTCATGGGATGGAAAGGTAACACGTCCCGTAGCAGCGGCGACTGCGTAGCCTACGAGCTCTCCCACACGAACGTAACGGGGCCGTCGTTCTCGAGCGACACGATCATCATTTCGCGGAAGCGCCCGGTCTTCACCTCGATGCCGGTCGATGCCAGTTCTGCCACGAACAACTCGAACAACGCCTTCGCCCGCTCCGGCTCTTCGGCGTTGTCGAAGCTTGGCCGCCGTCCGCGGGCAATCGATCCGGCCAGCGTGAACTGCGATACCGCCAGGATCGCGCCGCCCGCCTCGGTCAGATCGCGATTCATCTTTCCTGCATCGTCGCTGAAGATGCGAAGCTCGCGGATTTTCTTCGCGGCGTCGCGCATCGTCTGCTCGGCGTCGCCCTTTTCGACGGCGCCGAGGAGGAGAAGACCGGCGCCGATCGCAGAAACGAGCTCATCGCCGACCGTCACGGAGGCCCGCTTCACGCGCTGAATCACGACCTTCACGGCGGCGGATTCTACTCGGGGTAGAAAAACGCGCACAGAGGCAGCCCTCGGATAAAATGCCGGCTACCCACACGACGCCCGGGAGCCTCGACTCTCGCGGGGGATCCGCGTTAACCAGGAACAAGCAATCACTCGAACAGGAGAACCAAATGGCAGGATCAGTGAACAGAGTCATTCTCGTCGGACGCCTCGGCAAAGATCCCGAGATCCGCTCCATTCCGAGCGGGACGAGCGTCGCGAAGTTTTCCATCGCAACGGATGAGAGATTCACCGACAAGAGCGGAGAAAAGCAGGAACGCACCGAGTGGCACAACATCGAAGCGTGGGGGAAACTGGGCGAGATCTGCGGCCAGTATCTCCGCAAAGGAAAGCTCGTCTACATCGAGGGCTCCATCCGGACCGAAAGCTGGGATGACAAGGAGTCAGGCCAGAAAAAGTACCGAACCAAAATCGTCGCCAGCGAAATGCAGATGCTCGACAAGAAGAGCGACGATGAAGGCGGCGGTGGTTACAGCGGCGGTGGCGGCTACACGCGTAAACCGGCAGCGGCAAGCGCACCGGCCGGCGGCGGCCAGATGGAAGACGACGACGAAGTTCCGTTCTGACGTAGAGGAGCGCCGGTCATACGCCGGCGCTCCACTCTCTCGCATCCGTCATCCTGAGCCGCCGAAGGACACGAAGTGCCGACGGCCGGTCGAAGGACCCCCCGCGCAACTGCAGGGTCGGGCGGTGGAAACAAACCAGTCAGATGGCGCGGGGGGTCCTTCGACGTCCTCCGGCACTTCGTGTCCTACGGCGGTCTCAGGATGACAGCTGAATTCCCTCCCTCCGCGCTCCCCAACCCCCATGCTAGATTCGCCGCATGTACGCGGGTGAGCGCTTCAACAGCATCACGCATATCGCCGGCACCGTGCTGGCCATCATCGGAACTGTGATCGCGATTGCCGCCGCGTTCTCGCGCGGCAGCGACGCCACCACGATCACCGCCGTCGCCGTCTACGGCCTGATGCTGATCGTTCTCTATCTCAGTTCGACGCTCTACCACTCGTTACGCGGACCGGCCAAGAGCGTGTTTCACGTCTTCGATCACTGCGCGATCTATCTCCTCATCGCCGGGACGTACACGCCGATCACGCTCATCACGTTGCGCGGAAGATGGGGATGGTGGCTGTTCGGCATCGTCTGGACGCTGGCCATCGCCGGCGTGCTCAAAGACGTTCTTCTTCGCGGCCGCTATCGTCCGATCTCGGTCGTGCTCTACGTCCTGATGGGATGGCTGGTGGTCGTCGCCATCAAGCCGTTGCGTTTAGCGATGCCTCCGCAAGGCATCGTCTGGATCGCAGCCGGCGGCCTCTTCTACACCCTCGGCATCGTCTTCTTCGCGCTGTCGAAACATGTCGCGCACACGCACGGCGTCTGGCACCTCTGCGTCATCGGAGGGAGCGCCTGCCACTACATCGCGGTCATGCGGTACGTGCTGCTGTAGGGCCGCCGAGGTAGCGCTCGCGCAGGATGCGCACGTGGTGGCGCTCGTGCCCCAGCATGACGTAGGCGAGAGCGCGCGGACTGACCGGGTTGTCGCTGGCGGTACCGATGCGGCGCCACGCCTCCTCCGACAATGCTCGCATCATCATCACGTTTCCCTTCCGCACCGTCGCCAGCTCCTCGGCAAGGTCAGAGAGTGACCGTTCATCGGCTCCACCATTTGCGACCCATGGATCCTGATCGAAGCCAGGCAGCGCTGCGGTATCGCCGCGTCCGATGGACAGAACGCGATACGCAAAAACACGCTCGCCGTCGATCATGTGACCGACGATCTGCTTCACGCTCCACTTGTCGGGCGCGTAGCGATGGGTGGCCTGCTCCTCGCTGAGGCCTCCGAGTAGCGTGGCCGTCTCGCGCGACTGCGCGTCGAGCGCGCCGACGACGTCGTCTTCAGTAGCGAGGTCGATGTAGCGCTGGTAGTAGGGGTTGTATTCGCCGCTCTGAGGCTTTCCTGCGTTCGTCATCCGCGCATCATCGCGTAGACTCGCTGCAAAATGGAAGAGGTCGAGATCAGCCGGCTTTCCGGCGACGCCGAGGCGCGCGTCTGTGCGGAGATGATGGCGTCGAGCGATCCGTGGCTGCACTTCGGCCGCACGTTCGAGCAATGCCTGGCCCGGCTTCTCAATCCGACCGGCGAGGTGTGGGTGGCGCGCGCGAACGGCGTGCCGCAGGGATTCATCATCCTCATCCTGCAGGGAGCGTTCGTTGGCTACATCCAGATCGTCTGCGTCGCCGCGGAAGCGCGCGGCATCGGGCTGGGATCGCGCCTCGTCGCCTTCGCCGAGGAGCGGATCTTTCGCGAGTTCCCGAATGTCTTTCTGTGCGTGTCGTCGTACAACCCGCGAGCCCGCACACTCTACGAACGCCTCGGGTACAAGCTCGTCGGCGAGTTGGATGACTACCTGATGCGAGGCGAGTCGGAGTTTCTGATGCGAAAGTCGGTGGGACCGTTGATCGAATTCGTTCCTGAGAAACATTGACACCACAGAGACGCAGAGGTCACAGAGCTTTCTCTGTGCTCTCAGCGCCTCTGTGGTTAATGCTTTTCACCGCCCATCCGATCGCAGTCTCGTATCGCCGCGCGTCATCCATTGATATGGGATCTCCGGCGAATCGTACGGAAGGCGGTAGTGATCGGGATCTTCGTAGTCGTATGCCTTCGTCGGGCAATTGATGACGAGCGCGTCCGACGAGCCGAGGTTCTGCAGTCCGTGCCAGATACCGCTGGGAATCACGACGAAGCACGGCCGCGAATCGCCGGCGAACATCTCCATCACCTGGCCTTCAGTCTTGCTCCCCTCACGGCCATCGTAGAGCACAACTTTGAGATGCCCCTGATTCACGAAGAGCCGGTCGACCGTTTTCGCGTGACAGCTCCAGGCTCCGATTGCCCCCGGAAAAAGCCGCGACTGGTAAATGTGAACGATCGGGAGACCCGTCGGATCCCACTCCGGCCGGAAGATCTCCGTGATGATGCCGTGATCGCGCGGAACGTGAAGGACTTCACGAATGACGATGCCATCGATCGGCTGCTTGACGGTCTGCCAGTCCTTTGTCACCAACTGCGAGTCTTTGCGTGCGCCTGGCAGCATCGTTTACTCCTTCGGATCACTGAGTTAGAGCCCTTTGAACCGCTGTGCTGCCACGAGGCCCGGGTTCTTTCGGCTCGGAAACACGACGCGCATCCATCGTTGCGCGAAACGCCGCCGCAATCGAGCGATCGTTTGCGTGACGAAGCGCGAGGCGAGCTTACGATAGGTCATGGTCCGAACGTCGTAGCCGTCCGCGATGATTCGCCCAAGCGTAACCGCCTCGATATCGGGCTCCGACCGGATCCGCGCAAGCCACTCGGCCTGCTCATGACACGGCCTGATCCTGTAGACATCGCGGCGCAGCGACGCCGGAAACTTGATGGCGGTCAACCGCGGCACAGTCGTGAAGCGAAGCCCGGCCTTCCCTGCGCGCTGCCAGAGATCCATCTCCGGCGTGAGCTCGATCTCACGATAGTCGCGCCAACCACCGATCGTCTGCGTGACACTTCGGCGATGAAGCGTGCAGGACGGTGGCACCCATGATCCGAAGTCAGGGCCGGACGTAGCCGGCCGCACATCGCCATTCGGATAGACACGGGCAACGAGTGAGTGCGCCATGTCGTCACCCGAGCGCTCGATTGCTGTAACGAGCAACGACAGGTGGTGAGGCAGCCAGAGATCGTCGTGCCCGAGGTAGGCAATCAAATCTCCCGCAGCTTGCCGCAACCCTTCGTTGTTCGGCCCGCTCTGGTGGCCGAAGCGTTCCGGGAGGTTGACCCAGCGCACCCGCGGATCCCCGATACGCGCCACCACCGTCTCGGAGTCATCCGTGCAACCGTCGCCGACGACGAGCACCTCGAAAGTCGGACATCGTCTGATCCAGAACGCTGCCGATCGAGTACGGGAGAACGGCGCTCCAGTTGTAGGTGGCGATGATGACGGAGACCCGGGGCACTGGTGCGATTATCTCACCGCATAGCTCGCCGCCTGATCGAGTTTCGCTTCGCCGGAGGAAGCGTCAAACTGTCCGAGGAGACCGATTGCCCGGGAAAGAGCCGCGACTGGCAGATGTGCGCCTGGCAACATCGTCACTGCTCCTTCTACAACCCTTTGAACTTCCGGATTGCATCGATGCCGCTGTTCTTTCGAGTCGAAAACAACCCGCTCCGCCAACGTTCTGAGAAGCGCCGGCGCAATCGGACGAACGTCTGGCCGATCAGTCGCCGGACGATCTCGCGATACGGCATGCTACGAACGTCGTGCTTGCCGGCAAGCATTCTCGCCATCGTCACGACTTCAAAGCCGGCCTCGCCGGTGCGCGCAAACCAGTCGGCCTGCTCGTGACAAGGTTTGGTCTGATAAACATCGCGGCGAACGGACGCCGGCAACTTGATGGCGGTTAACCGCTCCACGAACGTGAATCGAAATCCTGCCTTCTGCGCGCGGCGCCAGAGATCGACCTCGGGCGGAACGTCGAGCTCACGATAGTCGCGCCAACCGCCGACCGTATTCATGACGCTGCGGCGATGAAGTGTGCAGGAGGGTGGCCCCCACATCCCGTATTCAGGCCACGGCGCCACCGGCCAAACCTCGGCGCCTGGCTCGACACACGCGACGAGTGAGTGCGCCATGGCGGCACCCGATCGATCGATAGCCGCGACCAGCGAGTCGAGATGGTGCGGCAACCAGAGATCGTCGTGCCCGAGGTAGGCGATCAGCTCGCCCTTCGCCTGACCAATCCCTTCATTATTTGGTCCACTCTGATGCCCGCTGTTCGCCGGAAGATTGATCCAGCGCACCCGCGGATCGCCGATCGCCGCCACGACCACCTCGGAATCGTCGGTGCAACCATCGCCGACAACAAGCACTTCGAAGTCGGAAAAGGTCTGACGCAGAACGCTGCCGATCGAGTACGGAAGAACGCTGCTCCAGTTGTAGGTGGCGATGATGACCGAGACGCGAGGCACTGCGGCGATTGTCTCACTGCGTTGTGCGAACGGCCGTGGCGGTTACGCGAAGGCCAGTCGCCGGCCCTTCGGTTGAGTGACTTCCCGTCCGAACTCTTCCGCGGTCTCCACCCAAAGCGCGATCGCGTCCTCGGCATTTCCTAGCGCCTCGGTGTGCGTGCTTCCATGCGCCATACAGCCGGGCAGCTCGGGAACATCGGCGACGAACGCGTCATCTTCGTCACTCCAGAAAATGATGATCTCGTACTTGCTTTCCACGATCAGCGCTCACCCTTTCGCCCGCACCACGACAAACGTCACGTCATCATTCGGCGGCCGCTCGCCGTTCCACTGCTTCGCGGCCGAGGCGAGGGACGCGATGACATCGTCGGCCGTTGCTCCACCAGCCGCGGCGGCGAAGTGCTCGACCGCGGCGCCGTAGCCGAGCTGCTGGCCGGACTCGTTCTGCAACTCGGGGAAACCGTCGGTCATGAAGAGGACGGTGTCGCCGGCGGCGAGGTCGATGATGACGTCGTGGTAGTCGGCACCAAGGGTGCCGAGGGGCGTTGCGCCGCGGGCGACTTCTTCGATTTTTCCGCTGCGCTGGCGATGAACGTACGCGGGGAGCATTCCGGCGGAAGCGACCGTCAGGCGCTCGCGCTCGAAGCGGGCCAGCAGCAGCGCCATGGCCATGCGCCCGAGGTCCATGCGCTTTACTTTTTCGGCAGCGTCGCGCAGGAACTGCGCAGGCGTCACCTCGGGGACGTAGCCGGAGAAGAGCGCTTTGATGACGGTGACCATCGTGCCGGCTTTCGCGCCGTGGCCGGTGGCGTCGCCGATCGTCGCGGTCATCACGCCGTTTTCGGCGACGTGGAAGTCGTAGTAGTCGCCGCCGACTTCGGCCGCGGTCAGGGTGAAGACCGCGACGTCGTAGCGTTCATGCACCGGCACCGACTTCGGCAGCATCGATAGCTGGAATCGGCGCGCGTCTTCGAGATCGACCGATTTCCGCTCGTACTCGAGGGCCAGGATTCGCTGCTGGATCTCCTGCTCCTTGCGCGTCCGCTCCTGCTCGACGATCGTCTGCTGCTGCAGGCTGAGGTCCTGAGCCATCCGATTGAACGCGGCGGCGAGCTGGCCAATCTCGTTGTTCGACTTCACCGGAAGGCGCGTCATCAGATCGCCCTGCGCGATGCGCTCGGCGCCGCGCGTGACGAGGTTCACATCGCGCGTCATGTGATTGGCGATGGGGACGATGCCGATCAGCGCGACAAAGATGAGGGCAATGCCATAGCCGAAATTCTTGCCCGCGGTCTTGCGCAACTCTTCGAGGTTGTCGCCGACAGGCCGGGCCACGCCGACGCGCAGACCGCTTTGTGGATCGCGCGACATCACCACGATCCAATCGTGCACTTCACTGAGCGGACGTCCTTTCAGCACGCGCTCGGTGATCCCTGCCTGGTCGATCGTCTTTCGATCGTCGGGTGTGCGCGTGTAGACGTTGTTGTCGCGGTCGACGGCGAAGGTGATCTCGTCGTTGTCGTCGGTGCGCCCGCCGAGGACGCGGCGAACGACCTCAGGGGTGCTTACTTGCGCCGAGATGTGGCCGACGATTGTCCCCTCTTTGCGCAGCGGGAAATTGAATTTCTGTCCGAAAAGCAGCGAGGCCTGATGCTCATGCGCGCGAAGCTGCTGCTTCTCGGCATCGGTCAGAGATCGTTTGACGATGACGGCGTCCGCAACCGACGGCACCGGCGTTGCGGCAGCGGGCGCCGGTGTCGCAGCAACGGACGCCACGTGCGGCGCCGCGGCAGCCGCGGGAGCCGGGGCCGCATGCGCAATCATGGGAACGCGACCCTCGCGGTTCGCACGCTCCGCATCGCGCGCACGTTGGCGCGCGGCGAGCGCACCCTCACGCTGTTGCTGGCGGGCGACGAAATAGGCCTCGCGCTGTTTCTGCGCCGCATCGAATTGTTGCTTCCACTGCGCCTGGGTGACTTTCAGCGACGCGTTGAGGCTCTTCTGAAGTTGCTGGATCTTTGTCTCCATCGCTACCCGATCCGCCGGCGGCAACGTCTGGAAGCTCTCTCCGAGTTTCGATCCGAGTGTTGAGATTTCGTTGATGGCCGCGCGTTGCTCCGGCGTCATCGTGAAGCGCGGCAGCATCGGAGGCGGCGGCATGCCGATGACCATTGCCTGAGGCGGTGCTGCGGGTCCTGGATTGGGATTCGGATTCGAGTCCAGCTCGTCGGCGGCGTCGGAAGCAGCTTCGGCGGCCGCTTCGGACTCCAACTGCGCGGCCGCGGGCGGCGCTGGTGCTGCGGGCGGTGTTGGCTCATCGACGTCCGGCGGAGCATTGCGGCCCCTGGCCGGATTGCGATTCGCGCTGGCCACGCGCCGCACGTCTTCTCGCACCACGGTGCGAGTGTCGGATACCGCCGCGACACGCATCGGCCGGATCTCGAGGGAGTCGACGAGCGACGCGGCATCGCCCATCGTCATGAGGATGTTGCCGACGTCGGGCGTACGGCCCGACGCTCCTTCCGGCATCGGCAGCGACGAGACCTCGGCGAGCCGCTGCTGCAGATCGCCGCGAATCGTGGCCAGCCGCCGGTCCATCTGCTTCGTGCGCGCATCGGCCTCGCGGCGATAGGCCGCTTCCAGCGCGCGGCGCGACGACTCGTACGAATAGACGACGATCACGCTCAGCGGAAGAACGGAGAGGAGAAAACAGGCGAGAACGAGCTGAGCGCGGATCTTCATCGGGCAGTTGCGATGGTAAGACGAAAACCGCCTGAGAAGGTTTGGATCGGCAGGTCGCCGGCATTGAGACGGCCGGCCATACCCAAATCAGGACGCTGCTGCCCGTTGAAGGCGACACTCGCAACATCGGTTTGTCCTAAGTGTCTGGCTCCATTCGGAGGATCATTGGTACATGGCACGCAGGCAGGCCACTGTTCGCGTTCAGTCACACTACATCTCCCCCGCTTTCGCTTGTTCCCATCACGCCGCACGGCAGCACTACGCAACGATCGGAGAATGACATGAACCGTCGCCTCACCCTTCTCGCCTCCACGCTCCTTCTCGCCGCATCGCAGGCATTCGCCGCACACCGCGAGGTGGCAACCGTCGAGGTCGTGCAGGTGCCGGTGTACATCTCCGTCGACGGGCACGCGGTCGGAGGTCTTACGAAGGATGATTTCGAGCTCTATATCAACGGCAAGCGGCAGACGGTCGACTACTTCGACACGATCGATTTCGCGGGACTCCCCGCCGAGGCGTCGAGCGATCCGCGACAGCGGCGGCTCTACCTTCTCACGTTCGATTTGCGCTTCTCCACGCGCTCCGCGTTGCAACGCGCGCAGAAAGCGGCGTTGCAGTATGTCGATCACGCGCTACCGGGCGATGTCTTCGCCGTAGCGAAGTACACGGCGAACCATAGTCTCCAGTTCGTCGTTCCCTTCACCCGCGATCAGGCTCTTCTGCGTCGCGCACTGCTTGGCCTCGGCAGCGCGCGGGCGGGCGATCCACTGTTCCTCACCGTGAGGACGGACGGCGCTTCGATGGCCGGTCCGGACAGGCCGGCGGTGCAGGCGTTCGGATTCATGCGCGATCTCATCTTGCAACCTCTTCGCGCAGCGGCCGAAGATGAAGTCCGCGCGCTGAGCCATCTGGCCGACCGCATGGCAGTGCTCGACGGACAAAAGCACGTCGTGCTCCTCTCGGGCGGCTTCGACGCCGAGCTCATTCATGGCGTCCCGTCAGTTGCCTCCGGCTTCGGAGCGTTCGCCATGTCCAATCCCTCCGGATACGGAACGTTCGCAATGATTAATTCCTCAGGGGACAACATGTTCGGCAGGCCCTCGGGGAACGGGAACGACCTGTTCCCCACGTCTTATCCCGCGGTGACCGGCAATCCGCAGTTGGGCTCTGATCCACGCCTGGGCCGTTACCTGGAAGAGATGTATGACCACTTCACGGCAGCCTCTGTGTTCCTTGATGCGATCGACATCCAAGGTCTGCGGCCGGGACAGAGAGTCGCCGATACGGAAGGTCTCTTCGCGCTTACTCGCGACACCGGCGGCACGCTGATCGAGCGCACGAGCAATCTGAACGAAGCCATCCAGGAGCTCACCGACAAGCAGCGCGTCGTCTACGTCCTGGGCTTCCGCCCCACCAGCGGACGCAAAACGAACGGCATCCGCGTCGAAGTGCGCAACGCTCCTTCCGGCGCTCGCGTTACCTACCGGCCTTCGTACTCGAACGAGATCACGCTACCGGCGTCCAATGACGCGCTGCACCTCGCCGACGTCCTGATGAACGACCTGCCGCAGACAGGTCTCAGCCTCCGCGCCGTTGTGACGGCCACCGACAAGAAAGCGATAGTTGACGTCGACATCGCCACGCGCGAGCTACTGGCGCTGAGTGACTCGCAGGAGATCGAAGCCGAGGCGCTGATCTACGTCTATTCAGGCAACGCGGTGGTGGCCTTCAAACAGAGGCGGATCACGATCGAGTCTGCCAAAGTCGACCCCGCCAAGTCCGTACACCTCTCCGAGCAGTTCGACTTGCCGGACGGTCACTACGCCGCGAAAGTACTCGTACGGTTCGGCGACCAGATCGGGTTCGTGCGGTCGGATTTTGTCGTGGGGCAGTAAAAGCAGAGATCAGAGATCAGTAGATTATTGATTGGGGATAATTGGGGATTAGTGATTGGGGATTGGTGACTCGGGGATGTCCTGATCTCTGATCTCCGATCCCCTGATCTCTGATCTCTAGTCCCCTGATCTCTGCCTCACCGCAAATACCGGCAGAACAACTCCGCGACCGGCCGCACGATCAGGCCGCGGTCGCGCAGCGATAACGCGTTTGGATGGCTGTCGGTGCAGGCGATGGCGTCGAAAAGACCGCTCGACTGGATCCTCTCGAATGCGTCATTCGGAAAGACGCCGTGCGTGGCGATGGCGACGAGGCGTCCGGCTCCCGCTTCACGGTACGCACGTGCTGCATTCATCAGCGAGCCGCCCGTGCGGATCATGTCGTCGTAGATCACGACCGTCTCGCCGTCGAGCTTCGTGCTGACCGCCGTCACCGCAGTCTCGGCCGGTCCAAGACGGCGTTTGTAGACGAATGCGGCCGGGACGCCGAGGCTGTTGGCGAGCGACTCGACCCACTTGGCGCGGCCGGCATCGGTCGATCCGAGGATGAACGACGCGCCGCCGAACTCGCGCGCAAGTGGCTCGATGACCGGCCTCCCATACACATGCACCGGATGAATGCTCCCCTCGAAGTAATGCGGAATCCCCTCGGTGTGCAAATCGAGCAGCAGAATCTGATTGCCGTTCTTCGCCGGCGGAATCGACGAGAAGATCCGCGCACGATTCTTCGCCGTCACCGACTCGCCGCTCTTCGACGCGCGATCCATCGTCGCTCCGCCGTACCACGGCACGATCAACGTCAGCGTCTCCGCACCGTTCTCGATGAGCGCGCAAGCGAGGTCGTAGAGCTCGAGCGTGGCGGCATCCGAGATCGTCCCGCCGATCGCGACGACATGCCGGTCGAGAACATTCGACTCGATGCGCAGATAGTGCTCGCCATCCGGAAACGTGCTGCGCTCGACAACCCCTCGCTCAGCGGCGCACGCCTGCACAAGCCCCTCGGCCATGTAGTCGTAGCCGGAGATGGCGAAGATGAGGGTGTGAGCTGTCATCCTGAGCCGCCGAAGGACACGAAGTGCCGGAGGACGGTCGAAGGACCCCCCGCCCATCTGCAGGTCGGGAGGGGGCTTTTTTGCACGATGCACATAGGCAGGGGGTCCTTCGACATCCTCCGGCACTTCGTGTCCTTCGGCAGTCTCAGGATGACAGAACTACTACTGCGAAATCAGATCCCTACTCCTCGTCCATCATGTCGTCAGGCACGTCGAAGTTCGTCCAGACGTTCTGCACGTCGTCCTGGTCGTCGAGCATTTCCAGGAGGCGCATCATCTGCTTCGACTTCTGCTCGTCGAGTTTGACGAGATTGGCGGGAATCTGGCCGAGCTTCGCCTCGACCGTCGGGATCTTGGCTTTCTCCAGCGCCGCGCGAACCTGTTCGAAGGCCTCGGGCGTCGAATAGATCTCGAAAATCTCCGCGTCCTCGGTCTGCAAATCGTCGGCGCCCGCTTCGAGTGCGACTTCCATCAGCCGGTCTTCAGTCGCCGCGCTCTTCTCGACTGCGAAGTAGCCCTTCCTCTCGAACTGGAAACGGACCGAGCCGGGCGTGCCCATGTTGCCGCCCGCCTTCTCGAACGCATGGCGAATCTCAGGCGTGGTGCGGTTCGTGTTGTCGGTCAGCGTCTCAACCATGACGGCCACTCCGCCGGGGCCGTAACCCTCGTACGTCAGCTCTTCGTAGTTCACGCCTTCGAGCTCACCGGTGCCGCGCTTGATGGCGCGGTCGATGTTGTCTTTCGGCATGTTGCTCGCCTTCGCCTCGGCCACCGCAGCGCGGAGGCGGGGATTGCCGTCGACGTCACCGCCACCCATGCGGGCAGCGACGGTCATTTCCTTGATGATGCGGGTGAAGATCTTTCCGCGCTTGGCGTCGGCCGCACCTTTCTTATGTTTGATGGTGCTCCATTTGCTGTGGCCGGACATCGGAATGCTCCTTTTGGTTGAGGCGAGACGGGCTTGCGCCACTCGTCCCGAAAAGTTGAGGCCGGGAGTATAGCCGAAGCGCTAAGCTCCCGTCCGACCGCGTTCGAAGAGCTCATGACCACTCCGGAATTCCCACTCCGTATCATCTTTGACGATGGCGAAGTCATGGAGATCGAGTCGGCGGAGGATCTGATCGAACGGGTCGATGCGATCGACTCCACTGATGCTGGCAATCGCATCTGGATTCGCGACGCGGTCGACCGCACGGTCTTGCTGCGGATGCGGAGCGGGGTGGTCGAGGTGTTCGAGGTAGGGTAGGCCGTCGCTGCGTTTGAGCAAGAAAAAAGGCGGACCCGAGAGTCCGCCCTTTTGTTTGCGATGGTTACGGGTTACTTGCCTGCGCCTGCGGAGCCGGTACCGAAATGGACGGGGACATTCATTTCGCGCAGGAGGTTGTGGGCGCCGTCGACCGCGTCCATGACCCAGAGCATGTAGACGGCGTCGACGTGGATGGAGCGGGTGATGTTCTCGTCGACGACGAAATCGGAGCCGAGGGATTCGTAGGTGCCGTCGAAGAGAAGCCCGCAGAGTTCACCTTTCGCATTCAACGTCGGTGAGCCGGAGTTGCCGCCGGTCGTGTCGACGGTGGAGAGGAAGTCGACCGGGACGCCGCCGATTTTCGGATCGACATAGCCGGCCGTCTTGTTGGCGCGGATGGCGTCGAGCTCGGCTTTCGGCGCGTCGAACTCGCCGGAGCCGGTGTTCTTCGCCAGAACGCCGTTGATCGTGGTTTTCGGCGTATAGACGACGCCGTCGCGCGGCGCGTAGCCCTTCACCTGGCCGAACGTAACGCGCAGCGTGCCGTTGGCGTCGGGATAGAGGCGCCCGCCGTTCGAGGTGCGCAGCGCGTCCATGTACATCGGACGCACTTTAGACATCGCGCCGCCGAGCTCTTTCTGCTGGTGCTCGATCTCGAGGCTGAGCGGCATGATCGCCGCGACGAGATTGATCATCGAATCATTCCGCGCCTCGAGCTGCGCGGTCGTCTCATCCTGCATGGCCTTGCGCTGCGCGAGATCGCCGATCTTGGTGTTCGCGTAGAGCTGATCGAGGAACGGCTCGACGCCGCCCGCTTTCGCGATGGCTGCATCAATCGGCGCGATGCGCTGCGCCGCCGGCAGCTTCTGCGACTCGTTGAGGAAGTAGCGCAATCCGGCGCGGTCGCTGTTCGGCTCGATGCTCTTCTGCGCGCGGTTCACGCCTTCGGTGATCCGCGACCAGTCGCGCTGCTGGAATCCACCCTCGCGGTCGAGGTCGGAGGCCTTGGCCTTCTCCATCGAAAGGCGGTAGAGCGTCAGCGCCTGCGCCACCATCGGCGAGGAGCGGAAGATCCAGCTCGTGACCGTGTCGCGCTGCTCGCTGGCGATCGACTGCTGGTGGAGCGTGTTGATCTGGCTCATCACATCTTTGTACTTCGCTGCTTCCGGGTGCGCGGCGATGTACGCGGCGAGATCGGCTTCCCGTTTCTGACGCTGGCCGACGATGTGGAAGTTGTTGAAGCCGGTGAGCGTGCCGGTGTAGTTCTTGAGGACGTTGTCGTTCCCCTTGATGCGGCCTGCGTTCGCGATCTCGACGGCTTTGTTGTCCTTGCCGAGGTCGCGGAGGATGTTGTTGAGATCGGTGGCGTACTTGATCGTCGTCGGGTAGGAGTAGCTCTGCATCTCGCCGACTTCCGCGGCAGTGCGGTAGCGGAAGGTGCGGCCCGGATAGCCGGCCACGAGGACGAAATCGCCGGGATTCACGCTCTCGGTAGACACCTTGAGGATGTGCGCCGGGTGGTAGGGAACGTTCTCCTTCGCGTAGTCGGCCGGCTTACCGTCCTGGCCAACGTAGGCGCGGAGATACGACCAGTCGCCGGTGTGGCGCGGCCACATCCAGTTGTCGGTCTCGCCGCCGAAGTTGCCGATGCCGAGAGCCGGCGCGTAGACGAGGCGGACATCGCGGATCTCCATCTGCGTGGTGCGGAGATACTGCGAGCCCTCGAAGAACGAGGCCACGCGGCAGCGGACTCCGCCCGGCTTCTCGCATTCGTCGACGAGCTGTTTGGTGTTGCGGTCGATCGCTTTCTCGCGGTCGATGTTCGAAAGCGACGCGGAGAGTGTGCCGGAAACGCGCGCGGTCACGTCCTCGATGTTGGTCGTGACGAAGACACGCGAGCCGGGACCGGCAGGGAGCTCTTCGGCGCGCGTTTTGGCGAGGAAACCGTTCGTGATGAGGTCGCGCTGCGGCGTGGAGTTGAACTGCAACGCTCCGAAGCCGCAGTGATGGTTCGTCACCACGAGTCCATCGTTCGAGACGAACGACGCGCTGCAACCGCCGAGGGAAATGACAGCGCCCATCGGATCGCCTGTCAGATCAGCGAAACGCTTCGCATCGATCTGCAGTCCAGCCTTCTTCAACTCCGCCGCCAGCGACGGAATCTGCTGCGGCATCCACATTCCTTCAGCGCCAAACGCCGCCGTCGCGGCAAGGCTGAGGATTCCAATCAAGAGTTTCTTCACACGTTCTCCTTCAGGTTGTTTTAGGATTTTCGAATCGAACGGGGAGTATCCCTCACCGCCCAGGACCGTTGTCTTTCGACAGCATACCGCCGCCGCCAATTCCCGGTGGAGGCTGTCATTCCGAATCGGCAGAACCGCGGGGGCGGCGGGAGGGTGGGAGCGGTGGAGCGCGATGAGGAATCCCCCGCCGACGGAGCGGTCACCTCTACTTCGGCAGTTCCTCGCTCTCTTCAGTTCTACGCAGCAACCTCCAATCGAGCGCCTTCTCCCCCATGTTTTTGTGGGGGAGAAGGTGGCCGAAGGCCGGATGAGGGGGCGTTCGACTCTCGCGACAACGTTGGCGACAACGAGCACCGCACTCCGCTCTTGACTTCATCCACGCCAATGCACGACACCCCTCATCCGCCTTCGGCACCTTCTCCCCTCGAAAAGCACGAGGGGAGAAGGCGCTCGATTGGCGGTTGAGGCGCAAGTATGAAGGGATTGAACAGCCACGAACTACGACAGCTAGCAGTTCACGTACACGACCGGCGTACGCTGTCCTTGCCGAAAGTACGCGGCGACTGAGCGATCGACATACTGCTCCCGGGTCTCGGCATCCGCCGGTCGGCCGATGAACTCCCATCGCGTTGAGTTCTCCCAACCATCGGTGGGACGAGTCGTGTACTGCGTCGTTCCCGCCCGGTGCCACGAGTCGATCGTGAAGACATCCCGCACGACGCCTTCGAACACTGCAAAGGCGAATTCAGCGTTCGTTCGACGAGCGCTCAGTTTCCAGATGCCTCGCGTCGCCTCGTAGAGCTCCAGCGAAGACATTGTGTGGCGGAAGAGGCGATTGATTCGTATCAACAGCGCGCTTACTTGCACCTCAACTGGTTTTGCGCCGTAGTAGATCACCAGCTCTCGGAGAGGCATTCGCCCGAGCTGAATGCTTCTCCATCCGCGCACTTCGTTCGTAAGCTGATCGAGCCCGAGTGCATCGATCACTGCGGCCTCAACCCTGAACGCCGTCTCTTCGTCCTTCAGCGCGTGCGCAAGGATATCGAGCTCCGGCTCAAGACCAGCTCTCGCCAACTCGCCGAGCATCGCGACTTTTCGAGACTCCGCCTCGGCGGACAGGTGCACCAGAACTCTTGAGCCTTGGCCCTTCCCGACGTAGAACGCCTTTCCGTTGCGCGGATCGCTGTAGAGATAGACGTAGTAACCAAGACGATCAGCTACTTCTGGCGGGATACGACGAATCTCAGCGCCATCCACAGGGTCCATGGTCGTATCACCGAAGATCTACGTTACGACACGCTTCCTCTCGCGTGCCAGGAGATGCGCCGCGCCAATTCCCGCCGCGAGGGACGCGGCCACTTCCGCAAGCGTGAGTATCGCGTGCGAGCTCTCTCCAATACCTACTCGACTGGAGGGATCGCGGAGGCTCCAGAACACCAACGCGACGACAGCACCAATCGCTACGTTACCTATCCAGCCGGGAGTGTACGTATCGCCGATGCGACGTGGCAGGTGGAGAGTTCCAGCCAGAAACGCATTCACGAAGCCGCCAACTGCACCGCAAACAGAAACTACGATCGCCGCGGTCCAGATCGTCATTCGCTTATTCTACAACTCCACCCGCCCCAACACCGCCTCCCCTGCCGCCTTTGTGCCGAGGCTGCCGCCGAGGTCGTGGGTGGTTTCGCCGGCGTCGATTGCGGCCACCACCGCGCGCTCGATGGCGTCGGCTTCGGCGGTGTTGCCGAGGTAGTCGAGCATCATCGCGGCGGTGAGGATTGCGCCGATCGGGTTGGCGACATCCTGACCCGTGTATTTCGGCGCGGAGCCGTGGATCGGCTCGAAAAGGGAGACCTTGCCGGGGTGGATGTTGCCTGAGGCGGCCATGCCGAGGCCGCCCTGGAGTGCGGCGCCGAGGTCGGTGACGATGTCGCCGAACATGTTGTTCGTCACGATCACGTCGAACATCTCGGGCGCGCGGACCATCTGCATCGTCAGCGCGTCGACGAACATGTGGAAGTGCTCGATGTCCGGGTACTCGCTGGCCACCTCTTCGAACGTCCGCAGCCAGAGATCGCCACCGAAACGCATGACGTTGTTCTTGTCGGACATGCAGACCGACTTGCGCCCCGTCTTCTTCGCGAACTCGAACGCGTAGCGAACGATGCGCTCGACACCTTTGCGCGTGGAGACGTCTTCCTGGATGGCGATCTCCTCGCTCGTCCCCTTCTTGAAATGGCCTCCCATGCCGACGTACGCGCCCTCGGTGTTCTCACGGAAGATCACAAAGTCAACATCTTGACGACTCTTCCCTTTCAGCGGGCAGAGGTTCTCGTTGAGCAACTTCACGGGTCGATAGTTGACGTAGAGGTCGAGCTGGAAGCGCATGCCGAGCAGGATGTCGGCGGCGTGCTTCATGTCTGGAACGCGGGGATCGCCGAAGGCGCCGAGGTAGACGGCAGCGAAGTTGTTGCGGATGTCGTCCATCGCGCCGGGAGGCATCGAGATTCCCGTGCGGAGATACTCGTCGGCGTTCCAGCCGAAGTGGACGAGCTCGAGGCCGAGGTTGCGCTCAGCGTTGACGTGGTTGAGGACGCGCAAACCGGCGTCGATGACTTCAGGACCGATCCCATCACCCGGGATCACAGCGATTCTCTTCGTGGTTTTCGTCGTCATGCGGCGGCGGATTATAGGCGGACGCCGGGGAGCCGTCGCATATACTTATTCGCATGAATAGGCCCCTGCTCCTGGTCGTGTTTCTGGTCGTTTGCCTGCTTACTGCTCCATCGCTCTTCGCCTCCGCCGACCTCAACATCCAAAACTTCCTCTCCGTCAGCACCGTGCGCGCCGGATCGTCCATCGGCGTTTTCTACGAGATTCACTACAGCGGACCTGACACCGCCTCCAACGTGATCGTGACGCTCACGGTCGGCGGCGCGACCGCTTCGATGCCGTGCAGCGCCGGATGCGCGATCAGCGACATTCCGAGCGGACAATCGAGGTCCATTACTGAAGGGTTGACCTTCCCGCTCGCAGCAGGCTTCGTCACGATGACCGCCTCGGTCTCCAGCAGCGCGGCCGATCCGAATCCGGCCGACAACACGCATGTCTCGACCGTGACGGTATCGACGGATCCGGAGGGTTTCCTGACGCCGACCTCCGAGTTCAGCCGCGCCATCGAGGTGCGGTAAATGAAACCGCCCGTCATCATCGCAGCGCTCGTCCTCTGCTTCTCCGCAACCCTGGCGCATGCCTTACGCTCGCTCACTATGACGCCGCGAAAAACAAGACCATCATCGAAGGCGACGTAGCGCCGCCACCCAGCATCGCCAACTCCATCGTGGAAGTGTTCGCGAGCGACGCGCCCGATCCGTCCGGTTTTGGCGAAGGTCAACGACCGCTGGCGTCACAGCCGTTCGGAACGATCACATCGACACCGGTAACGCATTTCCGCTTCGAGCTCGACGGCAATCTGACCGGCCAGTGGATCTCAGCAACCGATACGACCTCTCGCTACATCGGCTTCGCCAAGCCCTCACCGCCCGGTGCGGGAGGCCTCGGATTTCTGACCACGACCTCAGAGCACAGCCGCGCGGTCGAAGTGCATTACGCAGAGATCAGAGATAAGAGATAAGAGATAAGAGACAGAAACGCTCGTTGCTGGTCGCTCGTTGCTGGTCGCTCGTTGCTGGTCTTGTCTCTGATCTCTGATCTCTGATCTCTGATCTCTTGTCTCTGATCTCTGCCGTCAAACTCGCGACGGTGCGATCAGCTCGATGCCGCGATGAGCGATTGCCTCACGCACGCCCCCGTCGCACAACGCCGCCGTCTCTTCATCCCACGCATAGTTCCAGTGCGGATAGGCGTCGACGCCGACACCGGGATGCGTCACGAGCTCTGTCGTTCGATCGACATGCTGTAGAAGCTCGACGATGCGCGCTGCCGTGAGATGCCCCGCCTCCATGACCCCGATCGTGTTTGCGTCGCCGGGGCGAGCTCGCCCGAGCGAATTCAGCGCCGCAATCGACACCCGCCGCGCAAGCCCTCCCCTCCCGCCCCGATCGCGTACACGCCTCACATAGCCGATCCCGTACTCGTTCGCGAGCCGCGCGACGATGGCGAAGATCGACGGCCACATGTGCAAGTGCTGATGACCATTGAGATGCGTCACGCGCAACCCCGAGGCGAGCACGCGTTCGATCTGCGCACGCAACTCGCGCTCGATCGCAGTAAGGTCTTTGCTACCGAAAACAAAACGAACGTACGACGACGGAAAACGCATCCCCGTCAGCGATCGCTCTTCGACAAGCGCCAGGTGTACTCCCACTTCGAGCGACGGCGCGTCCCGCAGCCGGGCAATGGCGTCATCGAACGCAACGCCATTCGCGACCACGCTGCACGCCGTCACGATCCCTTCGCGATGTGCGCGGATTGCTCCCGCGGTCATTCCCGGATGGAGCCCGACATCGTCGGCGGTGACGATGAGGCGCTTCGGTTCGGTCGCGGGGCTCACGCGGTTGGCTACGTCCCGAGGGGCTGCCCGTCGCCGAGAACAGCAGCCGCGGCATCGCGCTTCTGGCGCACGACGCGCTCGACTTCCGCGGCAGAAACCACTTCGCGCATCTCCGGGTAGAGCTTCCAGAGCTCTGCGAAAATCTTCAGGATCACGCGCGGCGATGAGAGGTGCGATTCGCCGCGTATGCGCGGAAAGTAATCGAGCCCGATCTGCTGAATCGAGAAGCCGCGATTCTTCGCCTTCACGATCAGCTCCGCATCGATCAGCGAGCCTTCCGACTTCAGCTCCACCGCGTCGAGCACCTCACGCTTCATCAGCTTGAACGAGAAGTTGATGTCGCGGTGCGGCCAGCCGAACAGAATTCCGATCAGGCCGTTGTAGAGATACGAATACAGCGTCCGTTTCGGTCCTTCGAGCGTCCGATCGAGACGATAGCCGGCGATCAGATCCGCGCCGGTCACGGCCATCGCGCGCATGGCGCGCCCGAGGGTGTCGGGATCGAAGGGAAGATCAGCGTCCATGTAGAGGACGAGATCCTTCGTCGCCGCGGCGAATCCGGTCTTGAGCGATCCGCCCAGCTTGCGGTTGCGCTCGTGGCGAATCATCCGGATGCGCAAGTTCTCGGCGGCGCGGCAGGCTACGAGAAACGGCGACTGATCCACCGAGGCGTCGTCGACGATGATGATCTCGTAGTCGTCCGTGTACTTCGTGCAAGCCTCGACCGCCGCGTTGATGGCGTGCTCGATGTTCAACTCTTCATTGAACATCGGGATGACCAGCGAGACGGACGGAGTGCGCATGGTGTGGGAAAAGGCGGACAGGCAATGATACCGAACAACGCTGGACGCGTCAGCATTGCCGCGGAAGCGTCTGCCGCGAACGTTGGCTCTACCGGCTAAAAAGCGGAGTGTTCAATGTTGAATGTTGAGTGTTGAAATGGGGCAACTGGATGGGATCCGGCCTCGCATTCAACATTCTGCTTCGAACAGAAGTTACTTTTGGGTAGGGAAAACCGCGCGCCTGTCCCTCCTTAATGAAAGCGCATGAGTGCGATCGAAACTGGCCACCGGTCAGCAGCCGGTGCCAACGCGCGTGTGCAGTCTGAACTTCGTGAGCAAGGAGTCTGCAATGAGATTTGGCGTCTGTTGGCAACCCCGCGTCTGGCACGGATGGCTCCCACCGCCTCCGAAGCCCGCATCGTGGCGAGCGTTGCGAGCCGTCGGCATCACGGACGTCCGTTTGACCTACGATCCGGCGCTCGGGCACGGCCTATTCGATACGGATCTGCGCAACGCACACGGGGCCGGCCTGCGCATCAACGTGAACATGGGCGCGGTGTGGGAGTCTGACGGCAAACCGGTGCGCCCCGATCCCGATGTCATCGAATCGCAGGCATTCGATCTCGCCACGATGTACGGCGACATGATCGCTCTCTTCAGTTTCGACAACGAGCCTGGCTTCCTCGCACAGAAGTATGAGGCCGCAAATCCCGGATCAGACTTCATGAAGGATGCGTACATGCCTGCGTGTGTCGGGTTCGCGAGCGGCATCCGCCGCGTGCTGGCGGATGCGGTCATTGGCGGGTGCGACGCCGACAGTGCCGACGTTCAGAAGAAGTACATCGAGCTTGCGGACGAGTTGCTGCCGTTTGTCGTCTGCGACAGACGCCGCGTTCATCCCTATGGCAACGTCGGCGGCGCGCGCTACGCCACGATGGCAGGCGATGACGAGAATGAAGGTTTCGCGACGGACGACGCGCGGCCGCTTGATGTCGGCGAGATCGACCACCAGCAACTCGAAGGAGCAACCGGCATTGCACGCCCGAGCGACCTTCAGGCATTGCTCGACTTCACGCGGATGATCCACTCGCAGTACCGGTCCGTGGGCCAGATTGACTTCGGAACGGCGGAGTATTTCTTCACCCGCCTTCCAATCGAAGGGAGCGTTCCGGCGGCGACGTGGAGCAGCTGGACGTTCGGGCCGGAGCCGGTCGTATCGGACGTTGGAAAACAGTTCCAACAGTTGTTCCGTTCGATCAACGCGGGACGGCTACCGTCCCGGCCCACCGCCGTCATCGCCGGCCTGGCGTGACCTTCAGTGAGACTGGCCGCCGCTCTCGACGTGCAGCAGTTGTACGGCGAGAGTGCGCGGATCCTGATTGTGCAGGGTCACGCTGGGGCGGAACGATCGCGACGACCGCAGCCGCACATCGAGCGCGGGATCGGTCGGGAGGACCAGCGTCGCGACGAGCGGCGCTTTGCCGACGTGCACAATCGCCGTGTCGCGACCGTTGATTGCGATCGTGACGTCGTCAACGTCGTACGGCGCATCCGGCGTGATGCGCATCGTGAGCGCGGCCGTGCCACCGTGTGTGTTCGGCAGGCGAATCGTGGCATCAGGTCCAAGCCAGCGCCATTCGCTGCCGTCGATCGCATGCTCGATCGCATACGCGCCGCTGATCGGGAGGTAGCGCTCTTTCGGATCTTCACTTACGAGGCTGACCTCGCGATACAGATCGCGCGTCAACTTCCAATAGGCATCGCTCTCCGGCCACGAAAAGCTATGCGCACCCGGCCCGCTTGCGCTGCCGTTCATAAGCAGTACCAGCGGAATCCCCGGCTTGTCATACGCCTCGGCGATCGCTTTCTCCACCGGCAGCAGGCGAAATCGCGAGAGCAAATATTCGGCGTGCGGCTTGAGCGCGATGTCGTAGCCGATCACGCTGTTCGGCGCGAGATTCGCGTTCGCGAACGCCGCGGCCGCGGCCGGTGGCGATGGCAACTTCGTTCGCGTGCCGGCTAACGGCCAGACATACGCGAGGGTGGCCACAGCAAGAACCGCGGTGACGGCCCACGGCGCTGCGGCGAACCCGGCGCTGCGGCGAATCACGCCGAGTCCGAGCGCCGCAAGCAGCGCGACGATCGGCATGAAGGCGAGGCTGTATCGCGCGCCGTCGGCGGGATCCATCCAGCCGAGCTCGAAGATCAACTGCACGACGACGAGCGCGATCAAGCCGATGATCGTCGAACGCCATTTGTCGCGCCACAGAAGCCTGCCGAAGGCGGCAAGGCCGAGGAGGACGCAGGCGAAGAGAGGGAGCGTGACGTACTTCGAGCCCCACGGATGAAAAACGAAGCGGACGACGACCTGCGCCGTCGACATTCCGCCGCGCGACATCGAGGCGTCGTGCGCGGCCACGTACTGCATCTGCTTCGTCTCGTACAACCGCAACGCGTTCAAACCACCCGCCGCGTCGGCCAGTGGAAGGAACCACATCGCCGACAAAAGTCCGAACGCGATGACGCACGCAACGCGTTGCCGAAGCGTCCGCATCTGCAGAATCGCGATGATGAGCATCGGCGCGATCGGGACGAGAAGCTGCGGCCGCACGCCGATCGCCGCCGACGTGCACAGCCCGATGAAAATGGCGTTGCGCTCGTGCGTATCGTCGTGAGGACTACTGATGGCCAGCAGCGCGAGAGCGACGAACATCATGGCCGGACCATCGGAAAGAGCCAGCGAGCCGTGTACCAGCATCGACGCGGAGAAGTAATAGAGCAACGCCCCGCAGACGGCCAGATCGGCGTCGCCGCTCCAGTTGCGAAAGGCACGGGCCAGCGCAACGAATCCGATCGGCGCCGCGATGATGCCGAGGATGACGAGCGCCCGCCACGGATCGTGAAAGAACGCATTGAAGATCTTGCCGAGAATCACGAACAGCGGGTAACCCGGCGGATGGGGGTGATACCGCGACGGATCAAAATTCCGCACCGCCTCGGCGAAAAGAAACTCGTCGTTTTCCCACGGCGTGCGCGGCGCGGTGGCGATGCGCGACACCAGCACGATCACCGCGCCGAGCGCCTCGCGCCACCAGCCCCGTACAATCGCTCGTGTGGGATTCATCCGCGCACTAATCGTACTGCACCGCGTTTACGGCGGCCGCCCACTGCGCGACCGCATCCACACACTCGTACGCTTCCTCACCTGCCCGATGCTGCGCGTCCTCGACGCGGTCCCGCACTCTGCGTCGCTGCTCGACATCGGCGCCGGTCACGGCCTCTTCGCGACGCTCGTGCGCGCGCGCGACGGAAAGCGCGTCGTCGCCGTCGAGCCGGACTTGCGCAAGGTGCGGCCGATTGATGGCGTGGAGTCGGTGATCGGCTTCGACGATGTCGTCGGCGGCACCTTCGAGGCGATCTCGATCATCGATGTGCTCTACAAGATCCCCATCACCGAGTGGGACGCGCTGCTCCTCCGCTGCCGGGAGCGCCTCGGGGACGGCGGCCTTCTCATCATCAAAGAGCAGGACCCAACTGCGCGTGTGAAGAACGCCTGGAACGCGTTGCAGGAGCGTGTTGCCACAGCGCTAGGTCTCACGCTTGGTGAAGCCTTCACTTATGAGTCCCCAGCCGCGTTCCTCGCGCGCCTCAAACGTCTCGGCTTTCGAGACGCGCACAGCAAACGGATCGACTTCGGGTATCCGCATCCGCATGTGCTGTATGTGGCGAAGCGAGGATAAACGTCGGGCCGCGAACAAGCCTGTCATCCTGAGCCGCCGAAGGACACGAAGTGCCGAAGGACGGTCGAAGGACCCCCTGAGCAAGTGCAGGAAGGGAGGGGGCTTTTGAAGAACATCGCAAACAATCGGGGGGTCCTTCGACGTCCTCCGGCACTTCGTGTCCTTCGGCAGTCTCAGGATGACAGCGCCTGGCTTGCGGACACGACCGAAAGCTGGGTGTGATCACCTTTTCGGCCGCGCAAACCGCGCCTCGAAATCCTTCCGGCGGCTCCTGCTCAATTTCAAACGCCGGCCATCCGTGAGTACAAGCGCGCAGTCGCCGCGGAACAGTGGATGGATCTCGCGCACACGGTCGATGTTGACGATCGTCGAGCGGTGTACGCGGAAGAACGTTCCTGCATCGAGCTGCGTCTCGATCTCGTCCATCGTCTGGCGCAGCAGGTGCGCGGACGCGCCGGCGTGAAGCGTGACGTAGTAATCGGACGCCTCGATCCAATCGATATCGGCCGCATCGACGACGATGGTCTTGTCGCGCACCGGAATCAGAAAACGCGATCGCGGCGTCTCGTTGCGCGCTTGCAGCAAGTCCGCGATGCGGTTGTCGGCCTCGCCGCGCAGCCGCCCGCGAGCGCGCTCCTTCGCATGCGCGAGCGCGCTGGCGAAACGGCGATCATCGAAGGGCTTGAGCAGATAGTCGAGTGCGTGAACCTCGAACGCTTTGAGCGCGTAACGGTCGTACGCGGTGACGAAGATGACCGCGGGTACCGTCGCAGCACCGACCTGCTCGAGCAGCGCGAAGCCATCAACTTCCGGCATCTGGATATCGAGAAACATCAGGTCCGGCCGCGTCCGAGCGATCAGCGCCGCCCCATCCGCCCCCGTCCCCTCCCCCACCACCCGCACCTCGGCGTCGCCTTCCAACAGCGAACGGATGGACTCGCGCGCCAGCGGCTCGTCGTCGATGACGATCGCGCGTAACGGCTCGCTGCTCAGACCACCGCCTCCTGCCACGGAACCGACACCGCCGCGAGCACGCCGCCGTTCACGCTGGTGAGATCGAACCGTCCCTTGTCGCCGTAGATGTGGCGGAGCCGCGCCAGAGTGTTTTTCAGGCCAATGCCGCGATCGCCGCGCGTGCCGAGGAGTCCGCTGTTGAAGACTTCGATCTGCAGCCGGTCACCGCTGCGAAGGGCTCGCACCTCGACAACGCCTGCCGAGGAGCTCGTCTCGATACCGTGCCGGACCGCGTTCTCCGCCAGCGGCTGCAGCAACAACGTCGGCACCAGCCCGCGCTCCGCCTCGGCCGACGTCTCGATCGTGAACGACATCCGATCGGGAAAGCGCGCGCGCTGGATCTCGAGGTACCGCCGCAGCACCGAGATCTCTTCGCCGAGGGCGACTTGGGGATCGCCGGAGTGATCGAGCGTGTACCGGAGCAACTCGCTGAGGCCAGCCATCATCGCGATCGCCTCGTCGTTGCGCCGGCTCCGCACCAGCGCGCTGACGGCGTTGAGCGTGTTGAATAGAAAGTGCGGCTGGATCTGCAGTTCCAGCGCGTGAAGCCGCGCATCGGCGAGCGACGCCTCCAACTGCGCCGCCTGCAGCGCACGCTCGCGGTAACGCTCGTAGTACTCGAACGCAATCGAGGAGCCGAGGACGAGACAGTAGAGAAGCCACTCCAGCGGCATTCGAAAAAAGAGGATCTGAGCGATGTGCAGCTGCGACGGTTCCGCCGTCATCCGATCGTAGGGACGGATCAGAATCATCAACGCCAGCCAGTAAAAACTGTGGATGACGCCGATGGCACACGCGGCAAGAAAATGCATCAGGACTGGGAATCGCCGCGCAGGAACAACAGGGAAACGCCGCGCCAGCCAGACGACCAGCGCCGTCGCGCCGAGCCATCCCTCCCAGACCAGGACGTAATACCCGACCAGCCGCGGCACCGAATGGCCGTGCGTGATCATGCTGATCCAGACCTGGATGCCGGAGATGACGCCAAACACGGTCCAGAAAAACGCGGCGAACTGCCACGCCACACGGCGGGGACTCATGCCCGTCAGTCTGCCCCACCCGCCGCCGAAACGCGAAGGAATGCAGCGAACGGTGTCGTCGATGCTGTGAATTGGCGGAAACAGCTGCGATGATCGCCTTGCGAAGGGCGCACGCCGCACGTAGCCTGCGCCTCTCAGGAGAATCTCATGATCGGATATCGCTTGGTTGGCGTATCGCTGTCCCTGCTGCTCGCAACCTCATGCGCTACCTCGGCATCCCACGCGAGCGCCGGCGCGCGCAACGTTCCGCCGATCACCCAGGCAGAGCTCGAGCGCCGCACGCAGGAGTTGATGGACTCCGTCGTTCCCGGCGATCGCACGCCGTGGGAGAAGTACTACGCCGACGACGCCCTTTTCTTCGATGAGAAGGGGCGCAGCATGACCAAGACTCAACTCGTGGCCGACATATCGCCGATGCCGAAGGGCTACACCGGCGCGATCAAGATCGTGAAGCCGCAGAGCCGCATCGAGAACGACACCGCCATCCTCAGCTACGACCTCGACGAATCGGAGACGATCTGGGGCCAGCAACTCTCGGCGCGCTATCACGGCACGGACACCTGGATGTACCGCAACGGCAAGTGGCAGATCGTCGCCACGCAGATGCTGCGGTACTACGAAGATCCAGCCCCGGGTAAGGTCGACGCGAAACGGCTCGCGGACTACGCAGGGACATACGAGCTGACACCAGGGACGCGGATGACGGTCAGCGTCGAGGCCGGACAGTTGGTGGCGCAACGCGACGGACGCCCGCGCGACGTCCTGATCCCCGAGTCCTCGGACATCTTTTTCCGAAAGGGAGTCGAGGGCCGGCGCCTGTTCCGCGTCGCCGAGGACGGAAGAGTGGATGCTCTGATCGACCGGCGAAACAACGAAGACGTGATCTGGAAAAAGGTGCCGGCCGTCAATCAGCCAGACGCGTTCTCACTGCGTAGTCCCGCCTTCCGCGAAGGCGAAACGCTCGCAGACAGCACGGTGCTGAACGGTCTGGACTGCAAGGGCGCGAACATCTCGCCGCCGCTGGAATGGTCGAATGCTCCCGCCGGCACGCGCAGCTTCGCGTTGGTCCTGGACGATTTCGAAGCGCGCGAAGGCGATGGGTTCGTCCATTGGGCGGTCTACAACATCCCAGCGACGGCGACGAATCTCGCTGCGGGCGCCGGCTCAAACGAGAAAGACATTCCGGCTGGAGGCCGTCACGCATACAACGACTTTCTGCAGCGCAGCTACGGCGGACCCTGCCCTCCCGAGGGTCCACCGCACAAGTACCGATTCACGATCTACGCGCTCGACTTCCCCACCATCGACGACGCCGGCACACCGATGACATGGCGCAAGCTGCGCGTGGTGATACGAGGGCACGTGCTCGGGCAGGCATCGTTGACGAGTTTGCGGGGGCATTAAGCAGGAATTTGATCGATCTCGGCACCCTTGTTACAGTGTAGCTCGCAAGCTACACGTAGGTACTCATGGCCCTCAACATCCGAAACGCCGAAGCTGAACGCCTCGCTGGAGAGGTTTCCCGTCTGACCGGTGAAACCAAGACGGAAGCCGTTACCCGAGCCCTCCACGATCGTCTCCATCGCCTGCGCCGCGAGCGGTCTCGCCGGCCTCTCGCGGACGAGCTCGACGAGATCGCTCGCCATTGTGCTCAGCTTCCGTTGCGCGACGACCGGACCGCAGACGAGATCCTCGGATACGACGAACGAGGGTTACCGACCTGATGGTCATCGACACGTCCGCGCTCGTCGCGATCCTGGGAGACGAACCGGAGCGCCGCGCCTTTAACGAGGCCATTGAGGCGGCAGGCTCCAGAATGATGTCCGCCGCAAACTTCGTCGAAGTCTCCATCGTCATCGAGTGCCGCTATGGTGCGGAGGGCCTTCGCGACCTGGACCACTTCGTCGAGCGCTCCGGCATCGAGTTGGTGCCAGTCGACGCGGAACAAGCCCGAATGGCGCGGGTCGGTTTTGGCCGATTCGGAAAGGGCCGTCATCAGGCGGGGCTGAACTTCGGCGATTGCTTCTCCTACGCACTGGCGCAAGTCCTCGGAGAATCCCTACTCTACAAGGGCAAAGACTTTTCGCTGACCGACGTGCCTTCTGCGCTATGAAACGCCGACGGTACTTCTACCGCGCGAGCACAACTGAAAACCGTGACCTTCGATGAACTGATCGACTGGGTAGAGGCGGCGATGGACCGGCTCCCTGGTGATCGCGCCTCCCGCCAGCGGGTGAAGCACGTTCGGCGGATGTACAAGGTGCTCGCCGAGTCGTGCAGCGAGTGGGATTACTGGAAGGACTGGCACGCGCTCTCGAAGAAAGTTGCCGCGCTGGTCGGGGAGGCCACGCCGCAGAGTCCGAAACGCTCGCCCGGACACCAGCCTCGACTCGGACCACCCGAACGGCCGAGGAAAGAGGGCCAAGCTCGCAAATCGCCCTGGATGGACGCAGCCAAACCGGAGCGGCGCCTGGCGAAGCCGCGCAAACGCGAAACGATCGAAGTGAATCCCGAGCTGCAGATGGCTTTCGATGCCGTAACGAAAGGACGGCAGATCGTCTTCGTCACCGGCGGCGCGGGAACGGGAAAGTCGACGTTCATCCGCGAGCTTCGGGCGCGGTTTCCGGAGAAGCAGTCCGTCGTTCTCGCTCCGACCGGAGTGGCGGCGCTCAACGCCGGCGGTCAGACGATTCATTCGTTCTGCAAACTGCCGCCGCGCCTGGTGACGCCGCAGGACATCCGAAAGGCCAAGGATCCTTCGCTCGTCGAGAAGCTCGACATGGTCATCATCGACGAGATCTCGATGGTCCGCGCCGACGTTCTCGACGGCATCGACGCCTTCCTGCGCGTCAATCGCGAATCGGCGCTTCCGTTCGGCGGCGTGCAGATGGTGCTGGTGGGCGATCTCTTTCAACTTCCGCCGGTGGTCACGCCGAAAGATGGGCCGGAGCTCCGCGAGCGCTATCCCTCGCCGCACTTTTTCTCCGCGCACTGTCTCAAAGGGCTGAAGTTCTTTCCCGTCGAATTGCAGATCGTCTACCGGCAGCGCGACACCACATTCGCGCAATTGCTCGCGAAGCTCCGCGATGGCGTCGGCGCCGCGGATGCCGTCGCGCAATTGAACAGTCATTGTGCGGGCCGCGAACTGAAAGGACAGCATCTGATCCTCGTGCCCACGCGCGAGGCCGCTGCAATGGAAAACGATGCGCGGCTTACTGCCCTCCCGGGCACGCCGCGCACGTACGAGGCGGGTTGCGAGGGCTCCTTTGAATCGGCGGGTCCGGACCGGCTGCCGGCTCCGAAGCAGCTCGCGCTCAAACCTGGCGCACAAGTGATGTTCGTTCGCAACGATTCGGAAAAGCGCTGGGTCAATGGCACAATCGGCATTGTGAAGAACCTGAGCGATGGTTCGATTCATGTCCGGCTCGAGGACGGCGAGGTGCACGAGGTCGAGATAATCGAATGGGAAGACGTCCACTACGCTCTCGATGAAAAGACGAACGCGATCGTGGAAGAGGTGGCCGGCGTTTATCGTCAGTTTCCGCTGATGCCGGCGTGGGCAGTGACCATCCACAAAGCGCAGGGACTGACGCTCGAGCGGGTCATGGTCGATCTCGCCCGAGGAGCGTTCGCGGATGGCCAGGTGTACGTGGCATTGAGCCGCTGCCAGAGTATGGAGGGCTTGTCACTCCGCCGCTCTGTGCGCGTCTCGGAAGTCCGCTGCAGCGAAGCAGCGCGCCAGTTCTACGACAAGATCCGGGTACGTGCGAGAGTCGCAACCGGATAACGACCGCTACAGCACGCCTCCGCGCAGGTCCACAAAATGCGCCGCTTTGACGCGCGTTGATTGCTGCGCAATGGTCTGATCGGTATACGACACCGCCGGTAACCCAAGTGCAGCGCGGGCGGGATCGAGCGCGTTGCGAAGGTCGATGACGTGAATCCGCTTTACGGTCGTTGATTGTGCCGTGATTGCGGGATCGGTGTAGTCGTAAGCGTTCGGTGCGCCGCCATTGGCGAGTTTTCTGACGGCATCGACCGCGGTCCGCAATTCGGTGATGTGAGCTGCTTTGATCACGGTCGATTGAACGCCGAGCGCAGGATCCGTGAAGACTACCGTCGTAGCCAGATCCTTGTTGCTGAACGGCGACTCAACGCCCGAAATCGTAGCCGTGACCTTGTAGAGGTAGGCAGTATTGGGAGCAGCGCTGGAGTCGGTAAAGGCATTCGTCGCCGGCGTACCGACGCTCAAATAGGTCGCATTGTCGGCAGTCCGATAGACGGTGTAGGACATCGCACCGGTTACTGCTGCCCAGGTGAGGCCGACGTTCCCCGATGCCGCTACGGTCGCGATTACGTTGGTGGGCGCGGCGGGAGCGGGATAGACCGCCTCGACAGCCCTCCGGTCCCACGGCGTCAGCACGCCATTATCACCTTCGATGAGTATGTGGTTCATGAGAGCCGTGTTCGAGCAGTCGTAATTCGCGAAATTCGTGCATAGCTGCGTAAGTGTTCGCGATTGATCGGAGTGCCGAAAGGAGAGACTGTGGCCCACCTCGTGGGTGATGGCGGTGAGCAGGTTGCCGGTGCTCAGCGTGTTTTGCCCTCCGGGGAGACAGGCGCCGACACCCTGATTCATGCTGACGTCCGCCTCGACGATCTGGAAAAAGACCTCGCCGTTGACGATGTTCGTCGGGTCGTTGATGACCTTGTGCGAGCCGGCACTCCCAAGAACCCCGCCCTGGGAGCAACTGAAGGCGGCGATCCCGGCGGCCGTCATGTCTTTCTCGAACACAACATTGTTAATGCCATCGATCGGATCGCGCCAGCCAAGTGAATTCGCGTTGAACGACGACAACGCGTAATTCACGTTCGAGCTGACTTCGTTGTTCCATGAGGCGAACGCCGCATTGATCAGATCCGTCCCACCATTCGCGGCGTTGATTTCCGAGTTTCCCTGATTCCAGTTCACCGCCGCAGGAAATGATTTCCACCGGGAGCCCATGCCGTTCTCGCTGGAACCGTTTGGCGCCAGTGTGTACTGCGTCGCAGTAAACGCGCTTAGTGTCCTTGGCGTTAAACGAGGTCCTGTCCTCTCATCAGATTCCGCTACGAGCGGATTGGACTTGATCGTGTAGTCCCTGGCAGCGGGCCGCCGATTGACAGTATTGCGAATGAAACTGAGGAATCGATCGACGTCACGGTGT
Organism: Thermoanaerobaculia bacterium; assembly: GCA_034664845.1. GTDB lineage: Bacteria > Acidobacteriota > Thermoanaerobaculia > Gp7-AA8 > Gp7-AA8 > JADGNZ01. The sequence continues at coordinate 43,186 of JAXDGW010000107.1, forward strand.
GGCTCCTCAAAGACAGATCCGTCAGGGTTCCAGCCAGTAATTTCTGAGGCCGCGCGGACGATCACGCGATGTCCGAGGTTGTCAGTGGCAAATTGGAAAAAACCGAGGCCGAGGTCGGCGGTGGCATAGTCACCGGAGGGAAGACTCTTCAAGAACAAGAGCACGGGCTCACCATCGACAAAGCTCGGTGCTCCGGGAATGATCTCGGCCTCGATCTCGTGGTTCTTACCCTCGATTAATCCGCCCGGGCTGCGAACGCGCAGACCATCGGCAAGCGTGGTGTCGCCTTTGAGAACATCCTCAATAGCGAACACGGTAACGGTTTCGATTCCACTGTCTGAGCGCTGCGCGTGGGAGTGAAGCGCACGTGCAATGACGATGACGTCAGCCCGTCCGATCATCGCTTCGTCAGGCGGGACGACGTATGTAGCGGCGCGTACGCCAACGCAGGTGAGGACGATGAGGCACACGGCGAGGAGACGGAAGGATCGGGACACTTGAAGTGACTCATGATGAGTCTGACTGGCAAGCGGGGTGATGATGCCCGTCACAAACGATTCAATTAAATTACGGGCGAAGGTTTCACGGAGAAACCAGAGTCACTCCACCCGGATCACTTCCAAAGTGTGGGTCGTCTCATGCTGCCCGAGGCCGTCCGACTTGTTGTTCTCCTCGTGGCGCGTCGCGATCAGGCGGTCGCCATTGCGCGCGTAGTTCCAGCTCTCCTTCTGATCGACCTCGAAGCTGATCAAGAGAAAACTGGCGTTTACGGATGTCGACTCCTCCGCGGCAAGCGGCGTCCCGTCGTCACCGACCCAGACCGATAACGCGGCATCGACCTTCTTGACATGCTTGCTGTCGGCCTTCGACATCTTGGGAACGACTTTGAACAGCAGCAGACGCGCGGGCCGTCCGCCGAAAGTTGCAGGCTTCATCTGCGTGAGTTGCGCCGATTCGAGGAGGATGCTGAGCGGCGCGGCGCCATCGAGGAGCTCGGCGACGTGGAGCGGCCGGATGTGACTGGCGCCGTTGCGCACGGGCGTGGCGCGCTCGGGATCGCGCGCCTCCGCGCGTGCCTCCTGCGTTGCCTGCGCCAGCATCACGCGCGGGTAGACGATGTGAAGCCCGCCGTCGCCGATCTCGAATCCGACCGAAGCCTTTCCCTCGTTCGGCTTGTCCTCGTCGCTCGATCGGGTCGTCGATGTCACGTCGAACGCGCCGTGGATCGGCGTCGTGGCCGCGAGCCGGCTGAGGGCAGCGCGCAAATCGGTGAGGCCGTCCGCCGCGGCGACTGATGGAAGCAGCAGGATGAAGAGCGAGACACGGAAACGAAGTCGCATGCGTACGATCCCCCTGGTTGATCGTACGTTCGACGGCACCGATGTTGGGATAGTTCCGGCTGGCGACGACGCCGCGACTGCATCGCCAGCCGGGAGCGCGCCTAGACCGCGGCGACCGCGACGGCTGGTACGCTGCCGTCCCTCCGCTTTCGCAGAATCGCGGCCGACACGAGCGTCACGATCAGTCCGACCGGAAACGGCTCGATGAACGTCATCGCCGCGTTCATCAACGGGTTGTCGAGCACCGCCTTCATCTGCGTCATCTGCTTCTCCGTTTCCGCGATTGCTGCGGCGCTCGCACCCTTACTTTTCATCTTCTCGATCGCATGGGCCGCGTACTTGTCGCCGAAGTCGGGCATGAACTTGAAGTAGACGATTTCCCACGATGCCACATAGAAAACGCACGAGATCAGCGTGATGAGAATGCCGACGCTGAAGGCGCGTCCGAAGGTGATCGCTCCGGCGCCAACATTGTCGCGGTACGAGCGGATGCCGAAGAAAACGAGCAGGAACGAGAGGAAGATCGCGGTGTAGCCGATGACCTCGCCGTTGTCGAAGTTGATGGTGCCGTTATTCAGAAAGGGCAGGGTGAGGAACATCAGACCCGACGAGATGACACCCGAGATCAGCCCGAAGATCAATACGATTCGTTTCATGGTTTGCTCTCCTTGTCCGCGCAACGTAGCGCCCGGGCAGCCGCGTTGTCGTCATTCTTTCGGGTGATTTCGCGTAAACGAAAGGGTGATTTCAGGGGATGAGGCCGAGATCTTTCGCTTTTTGCACCGCCTGCACGCGCCGGTTGACGCTCAGCTTCTCGAAGAGCCGCGACGAGTGCGTCTTCACGGTGTTCTCGGAGACGAAGAGTTTCTCGCCGATCTCGCGGTTACTCAGCCCCTGCGCGATGAGCCCGAGGATCTCGTGCTCCCGCGGCGTGAGGCCAAGCTCTTTCAACTTCTCAGTGTTGAGCACGAATGGCCCGTTCGCCGGGACGGAGACTTCCTTGATGACGACGATCTCTTTGGCGCGCGTCCATTTCAACCCGAGGTAGACGCCAACCACCGTAAAGATCAGCGCCACGAGCCCTCCATAAACCTCGGACGTGAACTCGTGGACGAAATGTTTGTACTCGATGACCTTCAAAAACGTGATCAGCGCGCCGCCGACGAGCCCGTACAACGCGACATGCCACGCCGCGACGCGTTTCTGATTGGACGCTTCCATGAGAGGCAATGGGGGATCTTACCAGCGCATGCGCACCCGCAGAGGGCTCCTACGATTCCCCGAAAGTCATGCGCGCCAGTTCTTCTTTGAGCCGCTTCTGCTCCGCGCGGTTCGAGGTGTGGGCCAACCGCTCGGCGAGATCGAAGAATGCCGCCTTCTCACGTTCGTTCGCCTCAAGAACGATATGCACCGGACCTCCCGGCTACACGCCCTCGACGACAACCATGCTCGCCCGCGCGCATTCGTCGCGCACCTTCTTCGCCTCGGCGTACTCCGGCGAATCACGCCACGCCTTCGCCTGCAGCACCGAATCGAACTCCAGCACGACGAGCCGCCCCGGTTGCCATTCGCCGTCGAGAACTTCGCTCGCGCCGCCGCGAACGAGATACCGCCCGCCATACGCAGCAATCGCCGCAGAGGCCAGGCGCTTGTAGTCCTCGTAGCGAACGGGATCGAGCACTTCGATGTCGACGATGATCAATGCGGGCATTGAGGAATGATCTCACGGCTCGCGCAGGGCGAATCGCTGCCGCATCCCGGCGATGACACGCAACGAACGACTCGGCCACCACTGCGGGAGAGCCAGCGACGCAGCAGCGGCTACGACCGATCGTCGGTGAGGATGGAGAGAAGACTGACCAACATTGGACCATCGGCGCGGGCGCACGTCCGAACGAGGAGAGTGCGCCGTCGATCGCGATCGTGACTGTCGCCCCTCCACCTACGCCGCGCGCAGGCAGAATTGCAGCAGCGCCGCCGTGATCTCCTTGATGATCTGTTTCATCTCCGGGTACGGCGGATGGAACGGTGTTGGGTTGTTCGGGCTGCCCCACTCGATTGTGTATGACAAGACCTTCGGCTTGGAGGGATCGACGATATGCCGGCTGTAGGCGTAATCGTCGGACGTTCCGGCCGTGGGATAGAGGCTCATCGACTGCATGACCGTGTAGTTGCGGCCTCGCACGGACTGGATAGCGGTGCGCATCTGATTGGCGAGCTTGACGGCTGCGGTCTTGTCTGCTGACGGGATGAACTCCTTGTAGGCCGTATCATTTTGGATGCCGCGCTTGCCGTCGAACGCCGGATTCTGAAAATTCATCTGCTGCTTCGGCGTCTGGTTGTCGTCGTCGCCCCAGTTGTAGAGGATGTCCTCCGAATAGCTGTGGACGTCGATGAAAAAGCGGATGTTCGAGAACTTGTCCAGCAGCCACACCACATTCTTCGTCTCCGGCTCCGACACAGGCGACGGACCGATATAGATTTCGGGATCGCACGGATTCGTCGAGTTTCGCACCGGGGCGTTGGGCGCGAAGTGCGCGGGAAAGTTCCAGAGGAAGTCGTAGTTGCGGTTCAGATCGACGCCGACGCAATCGGGACTATGGCTTCCGGCGGGCGCGGGGCGGCGGTTTTTTCGCCAGTCCGCGGCCGCGGTCATGCTGTGATTGCGGCCATCCGGATTGGCTTGCGGGAAGACGTAGATGTCCTTCTGATTGACGATCTGCTGGATCTGCGCCGGCGTGAAACTCATGCCGCCAAGAGTGATACCGCTATTCGTTCGGAAGGCGTTGCAGAGCCGCTCGACGAAGTTGATGAGAATGTCCGAGCTGCCCCATTCCCGCGCGTGAATTCCGCCGAGGAGGAAGACGCCGGGCCGGCAGGCCTGGTTGCCGTTGGCGATCTTGATGGCATGGCAGTCCCGGTTTTCCCACGTCTTGTTCGGCAGCGCGATGAGGTGCGTGAAGGCGGGACTCCCCGCGGCGGCAGCCGCCAGCGAGGTCTCGACGTCGACGACGTTGAGATAGTGATTCGATGCCGCGACGCTGCTCGGGGCCGCCGCAGCCGCTGCACCAAACGTCCGCACCTCGGCCTGCCGCCGCGCCCCCTCTTCCTTCACGTCCTCGTGCACATCCACGCCGTACCCGGCAGCCTTCAGCGTCTCAATCTGCTCGGAATCGGCGAAGGCATCGACCACGAATCGTCCGCGGCCCGCCTTCTTGCCACTGTGACCAGCGATGTTCAACTTGTACTTGCGAACAAGGTCGGCCATCTCATCGTAGTTTTTCCCGGTCACGGTCACGCGATAGCGAGGCATTTGCTCCCTCCATCACTTTGAAAAAGTGACGATCGACGGCGTCGAGGTCGTCTACGTTGCCGGTCTGTGGTTCGAGTGATCCCCTGACCATAGGAAGGACACTACGCCGTTTTTCCCTACCGCCTGCCACAAAACTTAAAGGCAACAGGTCCACCGCATCACCAGCGCGCCGGCTACGACGAACGCGCCAGTCGACACGCCCAGATCGTCAGGAAGGCGGTTTGCGATAGCGATTGCGGCTCGGCCTGCGACCAATCCCGGCTAGGTGGTCGGCCGGGTCAAGGCGGTCAGAGTCGCCCACAGGTAAAAGGCGCTGAATATCTCGAAGAGGGTTCGGGTGATCGCGAGGTAGAGTCTCATCGAAGCTGTGGAAGACGCCGGCGCGTTGCCGGCGTCTTCCCGTGCATCGTCAGTGTTTCGTGTCCAGTCCGCAGCATCTCTCGTAAACGGGAAATGCGGGACGGACCGGCTCGACGCGGGGATGTTGCGCAACCTGCTCCATCAGCGTCTTCACCGCCATCTCCAGCTGGGTGTCGTGTCCCTTTCGCCATTCCGCCGGATCGAGCTCGACCTCGATGTCGGGCGCGACGCCGGCGTTCTCGACCTCCCAATTGCCCGATAGTCCGTAGACCGCGGCGTCGGGAGCGGTGTAGGTGCCGCCGTCCATCAGGCGCGGGCCGGTTTGTGATGCGACGAGGCCGCCCCATGTACGCGTGCCGACGAGCGGACCGACTTTCATCTTCTTGAAGTACCACGGCATGGCATCGCCGCCGCTTCCGGACATGCTGTTGATGAGCATCGCCTTTGGGCCGTAGATCGCGCCGGCCGGGACGGGGACGTCTTTCTCTGCGTAGCGGAAGCGGATCGCGCTGAGTTGTGGGCGCGTGAGCATGTTCACCACGTAGTCCGCGAGCAGGCCGCCCTGATTGAAACGCTCGTCGAGGACGGCGCCCTCTTTCTGCGTCTGCACGAAAAAGTCGCGATTGAAGCTCCGGTAGCCGGCGCCGCTCGTGTTCGGAATGTAGATGTAGGCGAGCCGTCCGCCGCTGAGCTGATCGACCTTGCGGCGGTTGTCCTCGATCCAGGCTCGCATGCGCAACGCCGACTCGCTCGCGACGGGCACGACGATCACTTCCCGCGCGTCCGATCCGTCAGGCTTCGAGCCCACCCGGATGGCCACCTGCTTGCCGGCCGTGTTCTCGAAGAACGCATAAACGTCATCGTTCGCGCGAAGATCGCGGCCCGCCACCGAGATGAGGTACTCCCCGGCTTTCACGTTCACGCCCGGCTGCGTCAGAGGCGCCTGCATCTCCGGATTCCAGTTCTCTCCGTTGTAGACGCGGGCGAATCGGTATCGGCCATTTTCAATGACGAAGTCGCATCCGAGGAGGCCGCCCGGAACCGGTTTTGTGGCGAGCATGTCGCCGCCACGAATGAACATGTGGCCGATGGTCAACTGGTTGAGCATCTCGCGGAAGAGATAGTTCAGGTCCGCACGATTCGCGACCGCTTCGAGGTACGGCTCGTAGAGTTTCTTCGCCGCGGCGAGGTCGAGGCCGTGGTGGTTCTCGTCATAGAAATGATCGCGCTCGCCGAGCCAGACGTCGCGGAACATCTGCCGCCACTCGGCGCGCGGATCGATACGGATCTGGATCGATCCGAGCTTGAGGCCGCCATCGCCCGGTTTCGGCTCATCGGCAGCCGGCGCTATGGCCCAATCCTTTTTCTTCTGATAGAGAACCTTCTCGCCATTGGCGGAGACATCGAAGGCATTCACGCCGGAGAGGAAGTCTTTCACCTTGCGCTTCTCGAGATCGAAGCGGCGGACGTTGACGCCGTCATCGTCGCTTCCGAAGAATGCGGGGGGAGCGATCGACACGAAGAGAATCCCGGCCTTGCCGGCCGCGAGTCCCTGAACGTTTCCGTTCGGGATGGGCAGGGCGATGATCCGCTGGCCGATGCCGTCGAAGTCGATCCGCACCGGATCGACCTTCGGTTTCTCTGCGGCGTCCTTCTTCTCGCTGTCCTTCTTCTCCGGCTCCTTGGCGTCCTTTTTCTCAGGGTCCTTGTCATCCTTCTTCGCCTCTTTGTCGTCTTTCTTCGCGTCCTTCTTGTCTGCCTCCGCCTTCTCCTCGTCGCTCTCGGGAGCGATCGGCGACGGGAGGTCGTTGCGCAGCACGACGGCGTAGACGTTGCGCGTGGCCACGCTGTCGATGCCGGAGAGGTCGGCCCAACTCAGGCCGCGGCCGATGTCGGTGCTGGCCGCGAAGTAGAGATACTTGCCGCCGCGATCGAAAACCGGGTAGACGACGTCGCTGAGACCATCGGTGATCTGCGACGATTTCTTCGACTCGACGGAATGAACGAAAACCGCGCGGACGAGATTCGGCAGGTAGCGGGCATACGCGATCCAGCGGCTGTCGGGCGACCAGTTCGGCTCCAGCACCGCGCCGGTGAAGCCGACCGGATTGGTATCGACTTTCACGCGCGCTCCCGATGCGACGTCGACGTACCAGAGGTTGAGCCGCCGATCGGTGTACGCGACCTTGGTGCTGTCGGGCGACCAGACCGGCGCGAAGTAAAACGTTGCCGGCGCGCCGAGGTCGATTCGTTTGCCGGGGCGATCGCCTTTCTGGTCCCGAATGACCAGCGCGTACTCGCCTGATTCTTCAGAAAAATACGCGATCGACTTGCCGTCGGGAGACCAGGCCGGATCGCGCTCCATGACTCCCACCGTATTCGTCAGGTTGCGCGCGTCTCCTTTTTCGACAGGAACCGTGATGATCTCGCCGCGCGCTTCGAATACAGCGCGCGCTCCGCTCGGCGAGATGCGCCCGCTGCGAATCGAATCGGCGGCAGGCTCGTAGCGCGCGCGCAGGCCGAGGAAGTCGCCGCGAACGCTGATGGGCACTTCCTTCGTGGAGCGCGTCTTCGGATCGAGAAGAAAAATCGTTCCGAACTTCTCGTACACGAGTGCGTCCGGCCCCGCCGACAACGCCTTGATGTCGAGCGCCTCATTCTTCAGCACTTCGGAGACAGACTTGCTTCGCGTGTCGTACGCGAAGATCGACGTCGTGCCGGTGCGGCTGCCGCGATCGGAGATGAAGTAGACCGTGTCGCCCATCCACGCCGGTGCGTGATCGTTCGAGCCGGGATGCGGAACGCGCTCGATCGACGAGTCCGACATCCGCGCAATCCAGATCTGTCCCGTCTGTCCGCCGTGCATGCGCTTCCAGTCCGGCTGCCACTGCGAGATCGGCTGATACGCAATGCGCGAGTTGTCCGGTGAGAAAGAGCCCTCATCCGCGTGCGGGAGCGGGACGAGATCCGGCAGTCCCCCATCGAGCCCGATCGTGAAAAGCTGACCGTAACCCCGCGAGCTCTGGCGCGAGGAGCGAAAGAGAATCTTCTTCCCGTCGCTCGTCCATCCCACGACCTGATCGGCGCCGGGATGAAACGTCAACCGCTTCGGCTCGCCACCTTCCGCCGCGACGATGAAGACGTCCGTGTTGCCGTCGTACTCCCCCGTGAACGCGACACGCGAGCCATCCGGCGAAAACCGCGGATCGCTCTCCACTCCCGCAAACGTCGTGAGCCGCTCCGCAACGCCGCCGTCGCGCGCCACCGTCCAGATGTCCCCCGCATACGCAAACGCAATCCGCGTGCGGCTGAGCGAGGGTGACTGGTAGAGCGTATGCCCGGCGGCGAGCGCCGACGTGGAAACCAGGAGTGCGAGGACAAAGGCAAGGTTTTTCATGGACCCTCTTTCAGTCGATGGCGGTGAGCCGGGAAGTATAGGAGTTGCGCTGCATACAAACGATGAATGAGCGCGAAGGTTGACAGTCGGGAGACACGCCGGCGCGAAGGCGCGATATCCGCGGCGCGGTGGGTCGTCGGGCTTCACGGCGAATGGGACTGCCGGCGCCACTCGGCGACAGAGCGGTCACGTGCGCAATGCTCCGAGCGGATCGGAAGCTCATGCGCGGTTGCCCACACCACTATCAGACTCGCCGCACTGGGGTAACTGTTACGACATCAGTTCGCCTTGCCCCTTTCGCCGGCGGATGCCGCACGCGGCCGGTATGTGTCAACCGCGTGCGGCGATTAGTGCTATTTCTTGTATGTATCGGTCGTGAGGCTGATGATGACCTGCGGGGCGTCGTTCACGCTGGCCCAGTAGTTCGCCGGGGGCGCCGTCGGATCGAGCCAGATCTCCCAGAGCTGCGAGCTGGCATTCGAGGTGCCATCGCCGGTGCCGGGGCTCGATCCGGTGGCCTGAATCCCACCATACATCCAACCAACCAGTGTCTTGGTGGTGATCGCGTCGAGCCAGATCACGCCGTTCTCGGAGGCGGCCACCTTCGGATGTCTCATGAACTTGGCGTCGGTGCCGACGCGCACCGGCTTCGTTTCAATCACCGGTTGCGGAGAGTTGGGCGGCCAACTCACCTGAGATATCGCAATCGGCGCGACGCGATAGAACTCCGACCAGTCGCCGGCAGCGGAGCGCGACAGCGCGCTGAGCGCGGAGATGAATGGCAGCCCTGTGTCGGCCTTCAGCTTTCCGGTTTTGCCATCGACGTAGTAGAGACTGATGCCGCCGAGGAGGATGTTGGTCAGCGTATTGGTGGTGCGGTTGAAGAGGGGGACCACCCCGCACTCGTACTGGCTCATGTACTGCTGATAGCTGTCGACCGTAACCGACGGGACGGAGTTGGTCAGCGAGATGCGGATCGGCTGGCGGTAGGCTGAGTCGCTGCCGGGGACGAAGACGCCTCCGAGTGCCTGCACCTGCATCCCTTTGCCGTCGGTGGCAATGCCGGGCACGACGTTGAGGTCGCGCCGGTGCCACTGACTAGTCAAATCGCTCGGATTCTGTTGGGCGTAGTAGAGCGTCGCGGCGGAGAGCGGCGTGGTGGCGGTGGGCGGGTTGATCCAGAGCGTCGTCACCGCCTGGGTGTACGTCTGGTTCACCGGCCACTTGCCGTAGTCGCCCGCGTTGACGGAGTAGAGCCCTTCGAAGTCCTGGCCGAAGACGAGCACGTAGGTGTCGCCGACTTTTTCCATGCCGCCGCCGGCGACCGTTGCCGGCGAGCCAGTGTTCGTCGGTAGCCCCGCGGTCTGTCCCGACTTCACCATGGTGATACAGGTGTTGTTCGCGGCCGCCTGCTGCTGAAGACACGCCGACTGCGCGGTCTGCAGGCACTGCTTGAATCCAGGTCCGGCGGGGCACGGGCAGCCCGGGGCCGTCGCGCCGCCGTTGCAGGCGTTGTAGGTGCTGAAACAGGTGTTGAACGAGCTCACCGCGTACGCATTGCAGTCGAAGTAGGTCGAGGTCTGCTGCACGTACGAGGTGAATGACTGGCCGGCGATGATGGCCTTGATGGTGGGATCGATCTGGATCGACGTCAGCGTGCCGTATGTGATCATCTGCGAATACTGAGTGCTCCAGCCGTAGCCGCCAACCACATAGAGAAAGCCGCCCGACGCGTAGCTCTCCGCGTTGTTCGCGGAGAGGGCGTCGGAGATCGGCGCCGGAAGGCCGCTGAGAGGCGCCGACCACGACTTCCCGGTGCCGGGATCGATGACGTAGAGGTTCTGATTCGCGTACGTGGTCGGGAAGGCGTTCGGCGGCGGCGTAGTGCCTCCGCCCGACGAGGCAACGAAGAGATGCAGGCCGTTCGAGCGCCCGCCGGCGATGAGCCACTTGCCGTCGCTCCCCTGCCCCGCCGAGAACGACTGCAGCGCGGGAAGCTTCGATGAGTCTTTGGCGGCGAGATCGACCTGGAACGCGGGCGCAACCGACGACGGGGTCTGCGCAAGAAGCGGCGCGGCGGTGAGCGTGAGTGCGATGAATAGGGTGCGTAGTCTCATGACTGATTCTCCACTGTAGGAGGAATGGGAAGACCGGGAAGCAGAGGCGGCAGACCGAGCGGCGAACCATTCATGTACCAGGTGAGGATCATCTGGCGGCGCACCAGGGAGAGATCGCGCGTCACCGGCATGAAGGCCGGGTCGTCCATCGGCAACTGCAGCATGGCCTGAATCGCCGCCGCCCATCCGAATTCGGTGTTGGTGACCGAGGCGTAGTTGGAGAGGTCGATCAGGCTCCGCATGAACGGATAGAGCCGCGCGTATTGCAGGAAGACGGGATAAACGTCGTCAAACCAGGTGGGGCTGGCGACTACCGGCTGATCTTCGAAGATCAGGAAGGTCATCGGAGGCACGAGCGGACCGCCTCCCGGCTGCACTGCGGATGGAGGAACCGCGTCGGTGGTGTAATCGTGGTAGAGGAGGTAGAGCTGGCTGTCGAGCGCGGCGCGGCGGGCGGTCCGGTCGCTCGGGCTCAGCGAATTCGCGGTGACTGTGAAGGTCGTGAAGCCTTTGCTGTCCGTCGTCACGCTCGCGGGGAAGGTGATCCCCGCCAAGGGCACGTTGTTGATCGGCTGGAACGAGCCCTCATCGTCCGGGAACTGGTAGTAGTTCGGATAGGACGAGATGTTGATCGTCGCCGCGGCGGGATTGCCCCACTGCATGACCCAGATCGGCATTTCGACGTTGCCGGTGATGAAGGCTCCGGTGCTGGCGCCGGGGGTGTTGCTCCACGACGGCTGGCCGTTCTCGAGGCGCAGCGCGTTGAAGTCGACCGCCGCGTAGTAGCCGCTGGGGTCTTCCGCGACTTGAATCGTGGCTGGCGGCGGAGGGGTCGGAGCGGCCTGCATGCTGGTCAGCGGCATTCCCTGCTTCAACTGCACCGCTTCCGATCCGGTAATCGATGCTGTCATGGCTCCCGGCGGAGTGATGCTGAGAGTTCCCGGCGCGGAGGCAAGCGCCGTCGCCATCGTCTGCGAGAGGCCGAAGGTGAAGACGCCCGCGTAGAACGCATATTGCAACTCGAAGGTGCCGGCGGCAGGGTAGATCTGCACCGAAAGGTTCTGTCCCGTTGCATCGACCACCGCCAGGCTCACCGGCCCCACCTCCACCGGCACAAGCTGGTTGCTGGCGTTGTACTGCATGGGAATCGAGTTGCCGAGGTCGATGGTGATGTCGGTGCCGTCGAGCTGGAACGGGGCGTTGAAGAGAGACGGCGGCGCGGTCACAAGCGACGACACCGCCGACATCTTGCGCTTCGGCACGAAGTGCATCGGCTCGCCGGTGAAGTATGGGCCGATCGTGCCCACCACGCGGCCGTAGTTGAACACCGCTACGCCGCTGTTGCCGTTGTAGCCGTCGACGTTGAACTTGATCGAGAGCTGCCCGCCGTTGGTGGTGCTTTGCAGTTGCTGCAGCACCGGCGAGGCGCTGAGATCGCCCCATTGCACGTCCGTCATTACCGACTGGTACATGCAGCCGGGGACGTTGAGGCCGGAGGTGGGGTTGGTGGTGTTGCGGCCCCAGAGGTCGATGATGTTCATCGGATTGACCGTACCGGTGATTGCCGCAACGCCGTTGATCGAGATCTGAAGCTGAACACCGACGATCATCGACCGGCTTTGCTGATCGGGGTCGAGGTCGACCAGGCGCCCGTAATGCGGCGGCGGTCCGCCGTGAACGAGGTTCATCACCACCGCGCCGATCACGCCGTCGCTCGGCTGCGGCGTGCCGGTGTGGTCGATTGCGCCCGTGATGCCGCAGCTCGGCGGCGGGAGGATCTGGCCGGGCGGTCCGGGGATCTGGAAGAAGGCCTGGCCGTTCGGATTCCACCACACCGAGTGGGGGTTGGCGGCCGACGGCTGGTTGTTGTTGTACTCCTCGGTGAGCGAATAGTTCTCGGTGGCGTTGTTGATCGTTGAGGGGTTGGCGAAGAATTGGCCGTAGAAGCTGATGCGAGGGATGTCGAGATAGCTCATGAGCTCTCCTTTCGAGCGTGGTTCCACTGCATCGAGAAGCGGATGGATATTCGGACGTCCAAGGTTGGAAGAGGGATGCCTTCTTGCCGGCGAGGGCGAATGCGTAGCCGCTTCACCGCCGCCGCAGAAGGCTTGCTCCGCAATGGTCACCGGCACGTTGCCGCTGCCACCGAAGAAGCGGGGTGTGATGACGAGGTGACCGGCGGCGCTGCCGAAGAGGTGGCCGGGACCCGAGCAACCTTGCGCACCGAGGCAGCGCTCGACTCACCCGGTTTGATGACAATCGGAGTAGACATTGGACCTCCTTCCGTTACCGGATCGATCAAATCATTCGGGAATTACTGAAGCTGGAGGGAAGTGTACCGCAAACGAGTTTCATGGTTCGAGCGATTGTGGTGGCGATCGCGGCGACACTCGAGTGGTGGCGGAGGCCGATGATAATCATCGTTGCGGGTCGATCAACGTTGCCTAGTGCAGGCCGTCCACGTTGAAGAGGTTGGTCCTGATTTTGAAGATGCCGTACGCGTACGCACGGCCGGCCGTATTCATGACCAGATAGGGTGTGCCGCTCGCACCGGCGAGCTCGGGCAGCACGATTTCCTTCCATGGCGTGATCGTTCCGGTGGCCAGGGTCGAATGTGGCGACCGGCCGTCGCTACCGCCGGGGCGACACCCTCAGCGAATCCGACTTCGCTATCAGCCTCTTTTCGACTTTCGACCTGCCCTCATGACATCCTGCGACTCGTTCGGAAGCTGGATGGCCTTCTTTCACTTCGTTCTTCCGCTGCTATTCGCGCTCCATCAGCCGTCGGGCGCGCGCGAGCTGGACTCGTTGCCCGAGAGCGTCCGGGAGCGCGCCACGCTGACCTTCGCCGGCACCTACGTCACAACAAGAGGCATCGCCGTCCGGCGCGGAGATATGGAGGTCTGGCCTCTCATCGGCACGTTCCACGTAAGAACCAACTACCTCGGCGCCACTCCGCGAACGGTCGGAATCACGCCAGCCGGACACGATCTGCAGAACGGACGGAACTACCTGGTACTCCTCCGGCCGGAAGCGGATTCGAGGAAGGCCATCGAGAACGGCCAGCGAACCGACCTAACCGACGAAGAGATCGTCGATATCGTCTACATTCCGCCGCTCGCTACGAGCGTTCAGATCACGGACTTCGGCACGTTCGACGTCGAACCGGAGCACGATCCTCGACGAGCGGCGCCGGAGACATCGATCGGCTTCCTCCATGAAGTCCCGGCGCTCGATACACCGGCCGTGCGCCAGCACACCGACCGTATCGCTGGGATCGTCGGCAACCGATTCGGTCTCCTCTTCTGCGCCGAGGCGGCAGAGATCCCCGGCGACAAGGACAATGAAGCGACCGACGACCTTGCTCCGATCCACATCCGCGTCCTCCACCCTCCGGCACGGAACCCGGCAACCGGCCAGACAACCGACCGTGACGAATGGGACGCCCCCGCCAACCTCGGCATCATCCGTTTCACCGGCTGGCGATTCGACGAGCCGTGGGAGATCGTTCCCGGCAAATGGACGATCGAGATTCTTCAGCAGGGCACAGTCATGGCTCGCAAGGAATTCATCGTCACATCGCCATAAGAGGCCTAAGGCGAGCGACCTGGAGTCACCTCACACGGCGACGCGGAGAACCGCGCTTATTGCGGTAGCAGGGCGATCTCGAAGTCCTTTGGACCCTTCTGTCGCCATACGCAGCGGTACGTCTTTCCGTTGACGATGCCGATGGTTCCGTGGCCGTTCACTACGGCAACGTTTTGATTGGCACAGGAGACGGTGCCGTGGAGGTTGTACGGCTGGTCACCGAGAGGAAGGTGGACCGCTTCCTGGGGATCCGATTTGACATTGATCAGGGTCTCCCCGATCAGAATGCGAATGCTGGCCGGACAGCCGCCGTATTGAACGCCGTTCACAATGGTGGATTTTCCTGCCACCGCAAGAGCCATTGCGCGAGAAACGGTGGCCGGGACCGGAGAAATGCGCGCCATGGCAGCAATCGGAGGAGCGGCCGCGGTGACTCTGCGAGACACCGCCCCGGTCGGGACTCGTTCCAGACGGGCGGAACTGCGCGAGAAAATGGGCGTTGACGCTGGCGCGGGAGCCGGGGTTGGCGTCGGGGTGGGAGGTTGTGGGGCGGGAGGTTGTTCTATTGGAGGCGGCGCTGGTTTTGGATTGACCGTCACCATTGCAGCGTTGAACTTTCCTTCGCTCTTCACAGTGACCTTCACGGTACCGGCAGATTTTCCCGTGGTGTCGCCGGAGGACCGGTCCACGGAGGCGATGCCGGGATTGTCACTAGCCCACAGAATGGGCCGGCCGATAAGAGAATTGCCTTCGCTGTCGTAAGGGGTGGCATCGAACGTCAGGTGATCGTCCACTTGCATTGTCGTCGCGGGAGGAAACACATCGACCGCCGCGACATTTATGTGACGCACATGCACAGGGATTAGACTATTGATGAAACCCGTGGAGGCGGTGATGGTAGTGTCGCCTGCGGCGTTACCGGTCACGATACCCTTGCTATCGATCTCCACAAGGCCGGGATTTGCGCTCGACCATGTCACCTTCTTTTCCAGGGGATTCTTGTTCGAGTCTCGTACCGTGGCGACGACCTGAAACTTGTCGCCAATCGCCAGGTTCAAAGGATTTGGCGCGACCTCGATACTGGCAACCGGCGTCAGCCATGGAATCGAATCACGAAAATGGACGAGCGCCGTGATCAGTCCCGTTAGTGCAACAACAACCGTCGTGATGGCGATGATCTTTCCCGATAGCGAGGACTCACCGCTGTTGTTTTCGTCTTCCTTTGTTGGCATGGGCGACTCCACGTGAGGGGTTGGCGAGCGGACTTTCGTTCCTTCACACTTCAGACCTGATCCCTCGACGGGGGCCGTTGCCGTGAGTCTACTTCCAGATCCCGCCGATCGGTCGCGCGGCCTCATCGAGCGGCGGTGGGTTGACGTTGAGAAGCGCGGCGATCGTGGCCAGCAGATCGTAGTGGTCGTAGACGTCGGTGTTGACGCCGGTCTTGACGCGATCGCCGGAGATTACGGTGTAAACCCGATTATCGGTCCCGCCGTGCGAGTCGTCCTCATCGAAGGTGAGGATGAAGACGAGACCGGTGGTGAACTTCGGGTCATTCAGCAGCGGCCCGATGTTGTTCGTCAGCCACTTGTTCGCTGTCGGGATGTCCGAAGGCTCGTGGCCGTCGTGCGTCAAGTCCGGAATCAGAAGGGCGAAGTCCGGAAGCGTGCCGCCGGCGATGTCGGCGCGCAACGCAGCCACCGGGTCGTTCGGAGTATCGAGCCGCACGATTTGCGCGCAATCACTGTTCTGAACGTCAACGAAGCTGAGGAACGGGACGTGCCGGCGGACATATCCCTTACGGTGTACGCCGCTCTCCTTCCCCAGAAAGCACTTGCCGGCGATTGCCGGGTAGCCGTCGGCGTAGACTTTCCAGCGCTTGCCGAGGATGCGGCCGAGGTGCGGACGGTCGAGTGCGAGCGGATCGTCGGTCAGGGCGTCCGCCGCACGGCCGGAGATCAGAGCGATGTAGTTCGGCTGGCTCGGATGGGCCACCGCGAAGTATTGGTCGAGACGCGTGCCTTTCTCCTCCAGCTTCTTCATGAACTCCTGTTTCGCCGCGGTCTTCGGGCTCCCGTTCTCGAGAATAAGGAGAACGATGTGCTTGACGCCGGTGACAGTCAACGGCGGCACCGGCTTCCTCTTCACCTTCAATGGCGTGAGCCCGGCGCAGGCGCAAGGGACGCCGAGCAAAGCGACCAGGGCAAAGGCGAACAACTTTCGAAGCGTTATTGCATTCCTCATGAAAGACAAGACTGACAGGCGCTCAATTTTCGCACCGAACCGGGTGGGGACTCCTTCCGCGTCTCGGGGATCGGGCAGATGTCAATGGGGCCACAGATGTCAATCGGGCCACACCTTCGATCCTCGCTGTCGTCCCTTCCCTCTACCCGGGAGGGGGCCCAGATATTCATGGGGCCACACCTTCGATCTTCTGTGACCCCCTTCCCTCTACCCAACATAGCCCGAGTTTTCATTGCGGGTCAGTCAGGAGGGTCAGGTCAGTCAGGAGGGTCAGGCCTTCGATCTTCGGCTCTCCTCGACTCACGAGGGATCAGGAGCGACTCAGAGGAGGGTCAGGCCTTTGATCTTCTGTTCTCCTTCGGCTCGAAAAGAAGCCCACGATTTTTCGTGGAGGCTCAGCGGGCGACACCTTCGATCTTCTCTGTATACCTTTCTCTACCAAACGTAGCCTGAGTTTCCATTCCGAGGAGTTCCTCTCGTACTTTTTCTACAGGATGAGGATTTCCTCGGCGCCGCGATCCTACCGAGGGATCTTCGGTGTCTTATGGCACGACCGTTACGAATTGAATTTGCTGATGCTCTCTATCACGTCACCTCCCGCGGCAACGAGCGCCGTGCGATCTTTCGCACCAACCAGGACCGCCAGATGTTCCTGCTCTTCCTCGGCATCGCGGTGCGCCGGTTCGGCTGGTCCGTTACTGCCTGGGTGCTGATGACGAACCATTTTCATCTCGTCCTGCAGACGCCGGAAACGAACCTCTCCAAAGGGATGCAATGGCTCAACAGCGCCTACGCCAATTGGTTCAACCGCATTCACGGGCGTTGCGGCCATCTCTTTCAGGGACGCTTCAAAGCATTGCTGATTGACCGGGAGGCGTACTTCGCAGATGTCTTGCGCTACGTGGTGCTCAACCCGGTGCGCGCGAAGATGTGCGAGCGCCCCGAGCAGTATCGCTGGTCGAGCTATCGTGCTACGTCCGGCCTGGAGTTGGCGCCCGATTGGCTCGATGTTGAACCGGTTCATGGCCTGTTCGCCGCCGGCAAAGAGACGGCACAACCGCTCTACCGCGACTTCGTGCTGGCGAAGATCGGATGCGAGGATCGCCTCTGGGACAAGCTCACCAATCAGCTCTACCTCGGCGGCGAAGCCTGGACCAAGGCGATACGCAAGCAAGTCGAGTCGAGGGCGCGATCGACAGATCATCCGCGGACGCAACGAGCCGTGGGAAGGCCGAAGATACACCGGATCGTCAGCGCAGTAGCGAAGGCTGCGGGCGAGACCGCCGAGACGATTCGCCAGACCCGAGGCCACATCCTGCGAAGCCTCGTCGCCTGGCTGGGATGGCATGAAGGTCTGGTGACCCTCCGCTCGATTGCGGCATCGCTTCGATTACGAAGCGAAGGACACATCTCCAACCTGATCAAACGATGCGAGCAGGCATTCTCCGAGAACGACATCCTGCTCGAGCAGCACGACCGCGCGCTCGCCGCCTTGCGCGCCTGACACTCAGGCGTCGGCGAGTTTTTTAGCGATCCTTCGATTCGAGGGCCGAGGTGTGCCGACGTCCCGGTGAGAATTCGCCCTAACGGACGTCCCTACGCCTTCCTGAGGGGTTGGCGGGCGGATGGCGACATCTCCGGGCAAACGCGGATTTGGGACCGCCGTCCGTTGCCCGATTCGGTTGGCTGACGGAGATGTTGATCAACAAAAAGGGTCAGGGTGAGGCTTCATAATCGAAGAACGAAGGCCTGACCCTCCTGACTCTCAGCTCTTGGGACCGCCGTTCTTTGCCCGATTCGGTTGGCTGAAGGAGCTGTTGACTCAACAAAAAGGGTCAGTGTGAAGCCTCATAATCGAGAAACGAAGGCCTGACCCTCCTGACTCCTGACTCCTGACTCTTGAGTATCGTGGGAACGTGGACTCGATGTGGCAGCGAGAGACGACTTTCAACTTGACTCGACTGGTCGGCTTGCCGTTTACAGCTTACCGAACGAACTAGACTACACTACGTTACTGGGGGACTTCCGGCACGTTTCGCATCGGGCAGCGACACGCCTCAGAACAATCAAGAACATACCCAAACAATGAACCTGCTCACACCATCGATACTCGTGGGATACGACACCGCTGTAAAAGAGCGCCTGGCGATGATGCGCGAATCGATCTCTGGTGAACGCCTCGCCATGCAGGGTCGTTCCGAAGTCTTCGCGGACGATCTGATCGCATGGTCGATCGCGCTAACAGGTCGATTTGAAAGGCCCTTGATTGATGCCGCAGCCGCGCAGTACAGAATGGCTCTACTCGCCATCGCGCTCGGATGGTACCGTTTGGCGTTCTTCAGCTTGCGGCTCTTCCTAGAACTCGCGCTCGGATCCATTTACTATTCCACTCGGGAGTTTGAGTACCGCAAATGGGCCAGCGGGGAACTCGACTCATCTTGGACGGCTTTCACCAGTCCGGATTCTGGCCCCCTCTCCAAAGCTCACGTGCGGATGTTCCTCGAGCCGCTCGCAGAAGAAAGTGCGAACTACCGCGAGATTGCCTGCAAGGCGTACCGTGAGTGCTCGGAGTATGTCCATGGAAACATGCTAACTCATATCGCTGACTCACCCCTCGCATTCCAAGGCGCCTTATTTGAGAAGTGGCACACACTTGCGGATGCCGCTGCTTTGGCGACATCCTACGCATTAGCCGCACGGTACACACCTATACTCTCGCCCGCGGCGCTTGTACCGCTTGAGTCAGCCTTACTGAGTCAGCTTGGGCACATTTCCGCGATCCGAGACTTCTTTGATCGCGAGGTAGAACGATGACGGAATTCTTCATACGCACCGAGGACATCCGACCGGAGAGTATCCTTGAGTATTTTGTCGAAACGAGTCAGGATCGTTCGATCATTGATGCCATTAAGGCAACGAACCCGGTCATTATCGTCGGGAGTCGAGGTGTGGGTAAGTCATTTCTCCTGCGGGTGGCACAGGCTGAACTCGAAGCTAACTTCGAGGCAAAGCGTATCCTTCCCGTTTACGTCACGTTTTCACGCAGCTCGCTTGTCCACCACGCATCGTCGCCGGATCGCTTCAAATACTGGATGCTCGGACGGCTGTGCTCACAAATGCTTCGAGCGCTCGGGCGCGCCGGGATTAGGACTTCGCCGTCCGCTGCGCGAATACAAATTTCAGGACGCAAGATCTCCGCCGATGAGACCCTTGGTGCGTTCGAGGACGTAGTTGCCGCATTTGAGGGAGCATGGCAGCATCCGACCGATCAGATAGACTCCTCGGTGATTCCAACGGTTGACGATTTCCGCGAGGCTGTGGAAGATATATGCAGCGCAGCATCGCTCAAGAGGATCTGTTTTTTGATTGATGAGGCGGCGCACATCTTTCTGCCAGAGCAGCAAAGGCAGTTTTTTACATTGTTTCGGGACCTTAGAAGTCCATACCTGAGTTGCAACGCCGCCGTTTACCCGGGTGTTACGGCGTACGGCGATACCTTTCAGCCTGCTCATGATGCGACCAAAATGAGCTTGGATCGCGATATTTTGGCGAACGACTACATTCGCAATATGCGAGAGATCGTAGAGAAGCAAGCTGACGCAGGTACAGCGGCGGTGATAGCACGCAATGGAGCCAACTTCTCGATTCTGGCGTACGCCGCCAGCGGAAACCCACGCATCCTGCTAAAAACGCTTTCCCTAAGCCCCAAACTACGGCGCCAAGATGTTAACGAGGTTGTCCGGCAATTCTACCGAACCGACATTTGGAGCGAACATTCTGTGCTGGCTGAGAAGTACGCGGGCCACCGCGCCGTGATCGACTGGGGTAGGAAGTTCATCGAAGGCGAGGTTCTACCGGAGTTACAGAAGAAGAACGCACAATATCTCGCATCAGAAAAGAAAGCGACGTGCTTTTTTTGGGTACACAGAGACGCGCCTGCGCCGGTGCGGGAGGCTCTTCGATTGCTAGCATATACCGGCATAGTCGTTGAACACGCAACCGGTATTCGCGCGACACGTTCCGAAATCGGAACGCGTTATGCCGTCAACCTTGGAGCTCTCTTCGCGCTGGAGGGTGTACCCACATCGATTGCCCTCGATCTTGCACGCAATCTAGATCCGAGACGAATGTCTGAATATGGCTCAAACCATGCCGCGTATCAAGACCTCATGGACGTAACTCAAATTCTTGAGGAGCCTAATCTGTCAGAGGTACTAACCCGCCAACTTGAGAAGAGCATAGATGTCTTGGATATCACTCAGTGGCAGCGGGACACCCTCAGATCGATTGGTCTGAACAAAGTTGGCGATGTCCTCCGGGCAAAGGAATCGGATTTACAGGCCGCTCGATACGTCGCAGAAGTCCGCTCTCGGCAAATGCGAAACGCGGCGCTGGCCGCGCTATTCGAATATCTGTCGGGTTGATGCTAGGCACTAGTGGCAAATCTGCTAATGAGCCGTCACCGGGTACCTCACGGTTACCCCCTCACCTCACCCCCACCCTCACCTCCTCACTATTCGCCCGAATCTCGGGGACGTACATCGCGGAACCCATGAGCGGCAGCGCGTCGAACATGCCGGGGACTTCCGCGCGGAGGGTGTAGCGGATTTCCCAGATTCCCTGCGGGAGGCGCGAGGCGAAGATGGCGATTTTGCGGTCGCGGAGCTCCTGATAGAGCCATTCGGTGCGACCGGTGGAGTCAACACCCACATTGCGTTGGATGACTGACGGCTTTTCGATTGTGGGGCGTTTGGCGTCGACGAACTTTCGGGTTACGGCGCCGGATTTTAGTTCGGTGGCGTAGAGCGGTTCGCCGCTGCGGATCTCGACCGCCTCCAGGCCTGCGGGTTTGAGGTCTTCGAAGAGGAGGTATTCGTAGTCGTTCTTGGTTTCGACTGTCACTACGACTTCGACGCGTTCGCCGCTATTCAAAACCTCGCCGTCGCGGAGGGGAACTTTGTCGTAGACCGTGCCTTTCAATAGCGTGGGGTGGCCAACGAGGTGGTAGTAGTCGCGGCGGACGAAGATCTCGTTGCCGGCGGCTTTGATTGGTTCCTCGAGGGAGAAGAATCTTGCTTCGGCGGCGAAGTAGAGGGAGCCGGTGCCTTGCGTGCGGCGGATGTGGATCTCGTTGAGGCCGTCGCGGATCGATGGCTGCGGAATGCTCCATCGGCTCGGGGCGCGCAGGATTTCGGATGGTTTCACTGTCTGGGTCGCTATCGGCGTTCCGTTCGCGGAGATCTCGTACGTTGCTTCGCTGGCCAGCTCGCCGCTGGCGTGGAGGTAGCCGTCGAGGGCGAGGATGGTGATGGCGGTGTCTCTGGTGTTGTTCCACTGCGCGCCGCGGCGGTTCTTGATCAGCCAGTTCGTGGCCGGCTCGATGAGTTTGTTCGTTGGATCGATCGTAACGAGCGCCATGAGCGCGAACGACGTCGATTCGACGGGGCCGTCGGACCAGCGGCACCAGAATCCGGTTTCGCCCCAATGCGCGGTGGCCATCGTCTCGGCGGCGCCGGCAGTGCGGCCGGTTTCGCCGTGGATGAGCACCGAGGTGTCAGGGGCGCGGTCGATTCTTGCGCCGTTCTCGAGATTTCTTACGAGGACGTTCGCTCGCTCCGCGTTGCCGAAGTCGTGATTGGCCAGTGCGAAGAGGGCGCGGGCGTAGGCGGTGAGTTTCTCGCGATGCTCCCAGACGTTGTCGAGCGCCTTCGATTCGAGTTTGTTTGGTGACGCGGTGGACTTCGACGTTCGGCGCCAGGCGCCGAGGGCGTGGAGAAGCCACGATTGTTCTTCGCGATTCGTTTCGTAGTTCACGAGTTTCGTGTCGAGCCAGTTGGCGGCGCGGTCGATGTCGCTCGTCTGTACTTTCAGGCCACCCTCGCGGGCGACGGCGAAACCCCAGATGACGTACGCGGTCATCCACGGATCGCTGTCGCCCTCCTTCCACCAGCCCCAGCCGCCGTCGCCGTGTTGGAAATCGTAGAGGCGTTTCATGCTGGCGGCGGTGATGCGATCGAGCTCGCCGAGGTCGTGTTTGCCTTTCGGGTGAGTGTCGGAGGAGGTGGACGCTTCGATGCCGCCGAACATGCGGCCGGCGATGTCGGCGGGATCGGCGCCGATGCCGCGCAGCGTTCGCGCGACGATCGCGGCCGGGAGGAAGCGGCTCATCGTCTGCTCGGTGCAGCCGTAGGGATAGTCGATCAGGTAGGGCAGCGCGTCGAGCATCGTCACGGCAAGACTTGGCGTGACCTGGATCGTGAAATTTGTCGATCCAGCGCGGCGCTCGGCGGGGAGATCGAGCTTGATCACTGCGTCGTCGCCGCGCATGCGGCCCGACTTGGCGATCAGTTTGTCGATGCCGTGGTCGTAGATCGGGAACGACTTCTCCATCGCGTCGGAGAACTTGTCGCCGCGCGCGGTGACGCTCAGCTCCGCGGTTCCGGGTGCTTGAACGCTCATCACCCAATCGACGCGCGTCTCGCCGTTCGCGGGAACGTCGACGGGCGGATCGTCCTGATGCGACCGCATCCCCGAGGGCGGCGGCTCGATTTGCGTAAGACCGCCGTGGTAGAGCGACGGCGTCACGCGCATCGGAGTGTCGGTGTTGTTATCGATGACGGCGGAGATGGTGACGCGGTCGCCGACGACGAAGAAGCGCGGTCCTTCGAGGCGGACGATGAGCGGCTTCTTTGTGCGCGATGATGTTGTGGCCATGCCGAACTGATTCGTGGCCGTGACCGCGCGCGCCGAGGCGCGCCAGGTGGTCAGCGAATCGGGATAGGTGATCTTGATCGTGGCGACGCCGTTCGCGTCGGTCTTCACGTCGGGTTGCCAGAAGATCGTGGAGCGGAAGTCGCTGCGCACCACGACCGCGGGCTCGGCGCCGGGCGCCTGACCGGGCGGTGGAGGCGGCGGTGCCGCCACTGGCGCCGCCATCGATTTCATCGCCATTGCCTGTGGAGCGGCTGCCGTCACCGTGATTGCCTCGGCGACTGCGCCAGACTGCGCGCCGCCGATCCAGGCCCTGTCGTAATCCACAGCCACTCCGTCCTTCTGGAACCGTTCGTTCTTTTTCCGATCATCCGCGATCTGCCCGAACATCCGTTCCTCGACGACCTTGCCATCCTCGACGACGAACTTCGCGTACTGCCGCTGTTGCACGCTGGCCGTCGTCTGCACGTTCGCGCTGCGTTTCGTTCCGAAGAAAAACTGGCGCGGATCGCCGGCGAAGTCGCTCTGAATCGCGTAAACCGAGTCATCGACGAGTCCAAGCCCGACCTCGGCAGACAGCGGCTTGCCGTCGGCATCGCGTGTCGTGACCGTGAGCGTCCCCTCTTCCCGCGGCTGGTATTGCTCGCGGTCGGTCTTCACGGAGACGTCGATCGCATTCTTCAGCGGCGGAACGATGATCTCTTTCTGATCAGCGGAGAGCTGCAGATCGGCCACGCTGGCCGCGTTCAGGTACGCATTCGGAACGTGCTTCTCTTCGATCGGAATCTCGATCAGCTTCACGGTTCCCTCGACATGCACGAGCCGGTAGTCGAGGATCGAGTCGGCGTCGACGCTGAAGAGAACCCAGCGGTTGCTCGACGGCGTCACGATCATGACCGGCGCGGTCTGACCGACGCGAAACGCCGACTTGTCGACGATGATCTCGACGCCATCGTGGCGGTAGCCGATGTCCTGAACGTCGTGCGACGCGACCCAGATCGTCGTCTCGGTCGTGACGACATCGCGCAGCGCCAGCGGTGCGTTCGGCTTGGACGGATCGCGGTCGGGACTCGACCAGCTCACGCGGTAGTAGCCATCGCGCGCCGGCGTGAACGTCACCGCGGCATCGCCGTTTGCGTCGGTATCGACCTTCATCGTCAGCACGTCGTCATGCTTGTATCCGCGCGACTTCAACTGCCAGCCGCAGGGATCGTGCGGCTTCGGCGGGAAGATGCGCATTCCACTCCGCACGCGCTCCAGCTCCGCGCCCGTTACCTCGCGGCCCTGCGGATCGATCCACGACTCGTCCCACCAGTCGCGCGTGATCGTCACGGTGCCGCTGGTGCGCACTGGATTGTCGTTCGCATCGATCGCTTTGAACGAAATCGTTGCCTTCTGGTTCGGCCGGACGACGTAGTGCTCCGGATCGGCGTGAACGAAGTAGCGCTGGCGTGTGACGCGGATGCTGCCGCTGCCGGTGATCTCGCGCCGCGAGGCGTCCGTGACGCGCGCCTCGATGCGGTACTGCACTTCGTTGCCATCGCGCTGCGTCGGCAAATGAATGACGGCGTGGCCGTTCGCGTCGGTCGTGAGCGTTTCGCGTTTGATGATCTGGCCGTCGCCACCGTAGTAGTTCTGCTCAGTCGCGTTTGCATAGAGCCATGCATAGTCGCGCGGCCGCCACCACCACTGCGTGTATGGCCGCGAGTAGACGACCGCCTCGACCTTCGCATTGGCCACGGGACCGCCGTAGTAGTAGCTGGCATCGATGGTCGCTTCGATCGTATCGCCGAGGCGGAAGAGCTTCTTCTTTCCGTTCTCCTCGGGCGTGTGAACCTCGACTTTGAATTCGGGGAGCTTGTACTCCTCGAGGCGAAAGAGCTCCGCGTTTCCGATGTTGTCCGTGCCGCTGCGGAAGGCGATCTGATACACGCCCAGCCCCATCACAGTCGTCAGATCGAGCGAGCCCCAGGCGCTGCCGAAAGCGTTCAGCTTCGCCGATCCATCGGCGACCTTCGTCCCTCGGGGATCGCTGATCGTGTACTGAATGGCGGCGCCGGCGGGGTTGGTTGGCGTCTCACCTTCGAAGCGCCGCGCGGTGAATTTCCACCGCACGGTTTCCTCGGGGCGGTACGCCGGGCGATCGGTGTACGCGTAGATCTTCCACTGCCCGTGTGCACCATATTGCGTCTGTTTCCACGTCTCCGCGAACGCCTGCCGTCCGTCGCCCTGCGCGATTGCGACGAAGAGGTTCATGTACTGCGATCGGTCCAGCGCAACCTCGGCCAGACCGTCAGAGTTGGTCGTGGCATCGAACGACTTCGCGGCGTCCCGGCCCGCTTCGTTGTGCCGCTCCCAAAGTCTCACGCGCGCGTTCGCGAGCGGCGCACCCGTCAGCGCGTTGCACGCGTACACGACTGCCTTCGATGCCTCCGTTCGGAGGACGATGTTGGCGTCGGTGACGAGGACGAGCGCACGTGCGGCGCTGCCGCCGCCGCTGGCCTGCAGGAGGTAGGCGCCCGGTGCCAGTTGGAGATCGATGCGGAGGCGCGCGGTGCGGGGCTCGTGATCGCCCTCATCGTCCGTCGACTTCTTCCAGTTGCGTAGACGGGCGGACGGTGGCGCAGTAATCGATTCGAGCCAGTTCTGCGACGCATCGAGGTGTACGTCGCGCGTAAGGTCGATTGCGGAGATCGTGAGGTTGATCGCATTCACGTTCCTCCACGAGAGCTCGAATTCGACCTCGGAATCGGGAAGGAAAACATTCGAGACCTGAACCGACACCGTGGGATTGGCGATCCGATCGGCGGCGTTCTTCGCCTCGTCGCGGAAGCGCGACTCGCCGTCCGCGAACTCATCGAGAATCCGGCGATAGATCGTCAACGCCTTCGTGTAATCCGGCCGGCGCTGCGCACGTCCGTCATCGAGGATGACAACACGTCCCTGCCGCTCCAGCCAGCGGCCATACATGATCAGCGCGTTGTCGTAGCGCTTGCTGATATTTCCTTCACGGATGGCGGCCTCGAGCTCCTCTCCCACCCGATCCTGATCGCCTCCGTTGAAGAGGCGCACGGCCAGGATGTAGCGGAACGTCTGCCGGTCGGACGGAGTCGTCGCGATCTTCGCGGCATTCTCGAACACGCCGATCGAGATCTGCTGCGCGATTCCGTAGAGATAGTCTTCATCGCCAACGGCGATTCTGCGGACGATCGTGAGATAGCGCGAACGGGCGTGCTCGATGTCGTCGCTGCCGGCCCACCAGTCGAGCGCGGCTTCGTAGTACGGCATCGGCGAGAGCCCGCGGTTGACCGGCGAGCCCGCAAGATCGCCGAGCGATTCGTTGACCTCGGCCCACAGTTTGTCGTGATCGTCGCCGGCCTCGCGCAGAATCGCGAGCAGCTCGTCGCGTGCTTTGAGCACGTCAGTGTTGTCCGATTTCGGATCGCTCGCTTCCGCGCGCCAGGTGGTGTCGGCGAGACGGAATCGCACCCAGCGCTGCTCGCCGGCCGTCAATCCCTCCCGCGTCACGTTCGCGTACAGCTCGTGCGCCCGCGCATACGAGCGCTCCGCAAACGCGACTTCGGCTTGCCGTTTCAGCGTCGGATAGTCCGCGGCAACCGGCACCGTCACGCTGAACAGAATGTTTCCCGGGATCGGCAGAAAGGAAAGAGTGGCGAAGACGAGCGCGGCGAGGTTCAACGGTTACCCCCAAGTGCTACATGGCGGATTAGACGGGGGATTGGGAGAAAAGGGAACCGGGCGAGGTCAGTCCGTTTGTCATTTCGAGCGGGCGGACGTGAGGGAGGCGAGGAATCCCCTCGGCCATGTACTCATCGAAGGGGATTCCTCGCCACCCTCACCCCCGCCCGCTCGGAATGACAGCCTGGAGAACGATGAACGCCCCACGTGATAGCAACGGTCACCCACAAGTTGCTGCATCGCGGATTAGACGGGGGATTGGGAGAAAGGGAACCGGGCGTGGTCAGTCCGTTTGTCATTCCGAGCGGGCGGTGGGCGGGGGGCGAAGAA
This sequence comes from Thermoanaerobaculia bacterium, assembly GCA_034664845.1. GTDB lineage: Bacteria > Acidobacteriota > Thermoanaerobaculia > Gp7-AA8 > Gp7-AA8 > JADGNZ01. Next base: position 70,285 of record JAXDGW010000107.1, read on the forward strand.
TCCCCTCGGGCATGTACTCATCGAAGGGGATTCCTCGCCGCCCTCACCCGCCCGCTCCGAATGACAGCTTGGAGAACGATGAATGCGCCTGCGTGATAGCATCGCATCGGGTCCGTACCATGAACATTCTGACGTCGCTTTTCAGCGTTCGTTCGCTCGCTGCGGGGATGCTGCTCGCGTTCGCGGCAGTGCTTTTGATCATCCTCGTGATCTCGTTCCGGTCGCGCGCCGTCGTCTTCTGCCAGTACCTGCAGGCGATGACCGGGATCAAGTTGAAGCCGTATCAGGTGGCGAAGGTTTTTCGCGAGCGCGGGCCTGACGGTGTGCGCGAATTCTTCCTCGATCTCATCATCAAGGAAGATCTCAAGCAGGGGCCGCTGGTGATTCCTCCCGATGAAACCGGCGGACATTAAGCCCGAGATTGCGTTCGCGGCGTTTGCGTCCGTCGACATCCGCATCGGGACGATCCAATCCGTTCACGACGTCGCGGGATCGTCGAAACTGGTTCGGCTCGTCGTCGACTTCGGCGATCATACGCGGAACATCCTCGCCGGCATCAAGAAGGAACGGAGCGACGTTCATGCGCTCGTCGGGAAGCAGACGCTCTTCGTCGTGAATCTTCCGCCACGGCAGATGGCAGGCGAGACATCCGAGGGGATGTTGTTCGATGTCGGATACGCGGATGGGATCGAGCCAGCGCTTGTGCTTCCGGAGCGGCCGATGCCGAATGGCTCGCGCGTGGGGTAGCTCAGGATGGTTTCACGCGCCGCGGAGCTGATCGAGACGCTGGCTCTCGCTCCTCATCCCGAGGGAGGGTTTTATCGTCAGGTTTATCGATCGGCGAACGCGGTTAAGCCGGACGATGACCGCGGCACTCGCAGCGCGCTGACCGCGATCTACTTCCTGCTGCCTGCCGGTGAGCATAGCCGCTGGCAGCGCGTCCGGTCGGATGAGATCTGGACGCACCTCGATGGCTCTCCGGTCACCCTGCACCTGTTCGATGGGACGAGCGCATCGCATGTGGTCGTCGATCGGATGCACGTCGTCCCTGCCGATGTCTGGCAGGCCGCGGAACCGGGCGGCGACTACGCGCTCGTCGCCTGCTTCGTCGCGCCGGGATTCGAGTTCGACGATTTCTCGATGATGAGCGACGCGCCCGATGTTGCTGCGCAGTTGCCCTTCGAACTGCGCCGGCTGCTTTGAAGCACAGAGACGCAGAGAGCACTGAGGTTTCTCTTTGTCCTCAGTGCCTCCGTGGTGAGTGTTTTTGACCGACGCCGCGGTCTACGACGCCTGAATCGACGATGACGAGACCCTGCGGATCGACATCGGCGGCCCGACGAGGGTCGATTCTTCCGGCGTCAATGGTTCCGCGTTTTCGCTGCGGGCCTCGGCATCGACGATCGGATCAATCAGGTCGCGCAGGGTCACCATCGCCTCGAGTTTGGCCGCGATGCGGCGCTTGGTCTCGCCGTCGGCGCGCATCGTGTCGGCCAGGAATGCGTACGCCGATCCACGCGCCTTCGTGTCCCATCGTTTCGTAAATGCGGAGAGCTGATCGAACGTGCGAATGCCGGTGCGCTCGACGAATGGGACGAAGTGGCGCGCGAGGTGGACCCGCAGGCGAGCCTCGCCCACCCACGCTTTGACTTGCGGATAGCAGAAACCGGTGCGCAGCGCGATCTCGATCGGCTCGCTGGTGGCCAGGTTCTCAACGTTGTCGATCCCTTCGCGTTCGAGGCGGAAGGCGTGGTTCCCGTTCATGCCCGACACTTTGTTGAGATTCGTCGATCCGTATCCCGGCCCTTCCGCCGTACGCAGCACCCGGTTCGCAAGATGCGTGATCGTCTTCAACGCGCGGCTCGGGAAGTAGCCGAAGAAGAAGCCGAGAACCGGCAACAGCGCCGCCAGCTGCTCGGCGGACCGATGAATCCCCGTGACACTGCCGAGGGAGCCGAGGAAGGTGGCTGTAGCCTTCACCGCCGCCGGGTCGGCCGCCTGCTCCGCGAAGAAAATCGAAAGGCCGAACGCTGCTACGAGAGCGGTGGTGCTGGCGACGATGATGCGTACCGCCGCGGAGATGAAAGCGCTCGGAGAGAGATCGACGCAGAAATAGCCGCGGATCAGTTGCGCGATCGAGTAGATGTACGCGCCGAGGAAACCGAACGCGAACGCGGTCAGGCTGTGAACCACCATGTGAAAGTGGCCGTCCTTGGTGTAGTCCTCGACGTACGGTCCGAGGAGCAGAAGATTGGCGCCCCGGCTGAAATCGAGTCCGGGTCCCGGCATGTTCGCGGCTCCGCTGATGGGCTTGAGCAGCAGCAACACCGACGCCCCGAACGCAACGACAGCCGCCATCGCGGAGACGGCAACCGCATAGTCGCGCCAATGGAACTGCTTGGCGATGTACTCCTCGATCCACGCTTTGTTCGGCTCCCACAGCGCGCCGAGCTCGCGGCGGATGCGGCGCGTCTTCTCCTGCCCCATCGACGAGGTGTACGAAATCGCCAGCAGCGCGGGAAAGAGAACGGCGAAGAAGAGGAGCATCAGGTTGTAACCGAGGAACGGAGGGTCGAACCAGAGGGCGATCGTTTTCAGTGCGGCAACCGGCGTGAGTTGCGGCAGGAAGAACCAGACGCTTCCAACCAACGATGCCGCGACGATCGACAAGACAACGATTGAGATCAAGCCAACCAGTGATGTCCGGTTCATGGGGCCTCCGAGGTCTTTCCGTAACGACATAGTGCGACACAAGTGCGTTCGCTACAAGATTAGACGGTGCAGCAGCGGCGAATTCACGGCTTCGCTTCGTTTTTAAGCTATCAATGTGCGGCCACGTCGGCGACAATCATCGCGCTCAGGTTGGATGACAAGAAGGAGACCTCGTATGCGATGGACTCGGATTCTGTCCCCGGTGGCGCTTTTCCTCGTAGCTTTCTCTCTCCATGCCCAGTGTGGCGTTGAGCGCTGGTCGATCAAGACCGGCACCGACTCCCAAGCTCCCTCGATCAATCTCGGCTCCTACATCTCCACGACGATCTACAACATGCGATCGTCGACCGCTCCGGGTTCACTTCCCAATAGCCGTATTGCGCCGCGCGAGACGAATCAGTACCAGGTTGGCGGGACGCTGACCAAGTACGTCCGCGAGGGTGATTCTGATTACCACCTCGTCATTCAGGATGGTTCCGGCCGCACGATGATCATCGAGATTCCGTCGCCGAATTGCGTCGGCTCGGGAAGCCCGTTCGGACCGGGCGTGGCGAACGCCCGACGTCAGTTCGACGCGCGCTTCACCGCCACGACGAGCTTCAAAACAACGTCGACACCGGTGACGATCAAAGGCATCGGCTTCTGGGATTTTCTTCACGGCCAGACCGGCGTCGCACCGAACGGGATCGAAGTTCATCCCGTTCTCAACATCACGTTCGGCGCCTCCGCCATGGCTCCGAGCGTAAGTTCGACCGGAATCTCCCCGGACGCTCCGAGCGATCCGAGTGACGACATCCGCTATCCCGCCGATGTGATCCGCGACGAAGACGGCGGGCGCGTTCGCGTCTTTCGCGGAGGAGAGGTCCTCGGCGACGCGCTCTTCCACGGTGGCGCGGTGGTCGAAGATCCTTCGATTCACGTCGTGTTCGTGGGCGCCGGTTGGAACGATCAATCGGAGCGCGCGATCCTGCAGCAGGCACGAAGCATCAATCGCGATGCCGGTTTTGAAACGCTGGGCAAGTACGGCGTTCGCACCTTCGGCATGCGCGTGAGCTCAACCGAGATTCGCGACGCCGGAAACGATCTGGGCGATCTCGATGTGCAGCGCCTGCTGGCCAACGCCGTCGAGTCGGGCCGCATCCAGCATGTGGACGAGAACACGATTTACCTCGTCGCGCTCGCCTCGAACATCGACGCGTCCGTCGCATCGAGCCGCGATTGGTTGTCGTATCACTCCGAGTTCCATCCGACGGAGCTGCCGATGCGCTACGTCGTGGTGCGCACGAACCTCGACGCCAGCAAATTGAGTGAGGCGATCAACGCCAGCGTGTTCCGCGCGCTTGCGAACCCGGCGGGCAACGGTTGGTTCTGAGATCGAGACTCTTCCTGGCAGCATTTCTCCTGTTCGCGGCGTGCGGGACGTACGTCCCGCGCTACGCGTTCCACGCCGCGCTGGAGAATCAGGCCCACATCGATAAGGTCCGCATCGGACAAACGCTCGCCGAGGTGCAGCGCATCATGGGAAAAGCGCCGGAGCGCCGGAACACCCACGTCCGCTTCGACGGCATTTCGATCGAAGAGTGGAGCTACCTCACCGACTACGTCCGCAAGATGGACGCGACGATCACGTTCGTCGGCGGGAAGGTTGCCGAGATCAATACGGCGAAGTGGGAGAGCGAGTAGGCCGAACGGCTGTCATTCCGAACCGGCGGAACCGCGGGGGTGGTGGTTGGGTGTGAGCGGTGTAGCGCGGAGAGGAATCCCCCGCAGATGCGCGATGACCGCTCCGTAGGCGGGGATTCCTGTGCACCGCTCACGCACGCCGATCGCTTGTCATTCCGAACCGGCGAAACCGCGGGGGCGGCAGGGTGGCGGGAGCGGTGGAGCGCGGAGAGGAATCCCCGGCCGATGTGAATGACTCGCTCCGTGGGCGGGGGTTTTCTCATCGCGCTGCACCGC
>JAXDGW010000108.1:0-121349 GCA_034664845.1 Thermoanaerobaculia bacterium
GGGCCGCAATCGCTGCACGGCGACGAAGTCCTCCAGCGCGGCAGCACATTCGTTCTGTGCTACGCGATAGCGGCCGCGAAACATTCGGAGATCCGGGTTGTCGGGCTTGGCGGCCACCGCATCTTCGAGCAATTTTAGACTCCAGTCGAGGTGACCGCTGCGCTGATATCCGATGGCCCGCCCGATGGCGAAGCCAGGTGCCTCCGGATGTCCGTTCGCAATCGCGCGAACGAGAAGTTGGTCGGAACGCCGCAGATCCTCCTTTCGCTCGAAGAGAAGATCGCTCAGATTCCACGCCGCGGAAGAGAGCTTCGGATCGACAACCATCGCTCGCTCGAAGGCCGCGATGGCTTCAGCGATGCGCCCTTCGTGCTTCAGCATCAGCGCTTCGTTGTTGTAGCTGCCCGCGGTCCTGGTCGACGTGCCGGCGCTGGCCGGCCGCGGCGCGGTCGACTCTCCCGTTCCGATGTAGCCCAGCGAGCGCAGTTTCGCCACCGCCTCCTCAGAGCCGCTACTGCTGGCGATCGTGGTCGCCGCGGGCGGGGCGAATGGCTGGAAATGGCTGCGGTAATCAATCGCAGGAGCGTTGCCCTGAGGTAGCGGCGGCAGGGGCGGTTCGGCGACATGTTGCGCCGGCGGCAGTCCGGTCGCGGCCAGGAGCGTCGAGCAGATCTGCCGGATCCCTCCTCGCCCGGAATGACCGTTCGAAGGCGCGATTCCGGGTCCACGCAGAAGATAGATCCCTTCATTGCGATGCCATTTGGCGGCGGTGGCGATGGCGAAACTGTCGAGGTTCTTCGGGCGCCCTTCTTTCCATTGAAAGCCGTGGTCGGACGCGATGATGATCGTGGCGTGTGACTTGTCGGCGACGCGCGCCACGTCGCCGAGGAACTGATCGAGTGATGCGAAGTACCGCTGCGGCACGTCGTGATAGCGCTCGTAGTCACTCTGATCGATCTGCGGCTGTTTGGGGGGAGCAAAGGGCGCGAAGATGTGCCCGACGGTGTCGGTTCCTTCGAAGTAGATGATCGATAGGTCAGGCAGGTTGCCGGCCGAGAAAAGGTCGGCGCCGAGGTGACGGTAAATCTCCGTCTCCACCAGCATCCTTCGGAGCGCGCTGGGTGGCTTGGAGAATGGATCGGGATCGTGCAGAAGCAAATCAAAATCGGCCGCGGTGAGCCATGGCAGATAGCGCTGCATCGCCGGGAGATCGACGGCGGCTTCGGCGGCGGCGACGCCTGCGCGCGCCCACGGCTCGCGCGACGGCGGATAGACGGCGCCGGGCGGCGGCGACGACTCGGTGAAGAAAAACGGGAACAGGCGGTCGGAGACCATCAGGCCCCGCACCGGCTCGGCGGGATAGGTTGCCCACAGTCCGAAGACCGCCACCCGCCGCCCGGCCATCGTTTCCATGTTCCAGATCGCCGGCACCTTTCGCTCGGTGCTGGTGATCGGCTCTTTGACTCCGGTGACCGGGTTGAAGTGCGTGAAGTCGAGCACCTGATGTTCGAGCGGGCTGACGCCGGTCATCATCGTGCTCCAGACGATTGGCGAGAGCGGCGGCTGCTCGGTTTCGAGGAGGCCGCTCGCACCTTCGCGCACGAGGCGGGCGAGGTTCGGCATCACCCCCCTGGCGATGTAGTCATCGAGAAGCTGCCAGTCGCCGCCATCGAGTCCGATGAAGATCACCGGGCCTGACGGCCGCACGGCGCGCGCGATCTCGGGAACGGGGAGCGTCTGTTGCCAACCGGTTGGAAGCACGATCCGCGCGGCGACGCTGTTGGCGGGGATCTCAGCGCGGCGGAGATCGTCCTGCAGCGACTTGGAGAGCTGGTCGCCGGCGGCGCGATTCTGGACGAGAAGCGCGTCGGGCGGAATGTCTCGCAAGGCCAGGGTCAGGCGTTGCTTGATGAAGTTCTCGAGTGAAACGCACCAGTCGCCGTCGGGCCAATCCGGAGGAAGAGCCGCGGGTAGCTGGTAGAGAAAGCTGACCGGCACGCTGACGACGTCGCCGTTTTTCGTCTCGACGGCGATCGTCTGTTTGAAATAGAGATCGCTTCCTTGCAGGGAAGCGAAACAGGTTTTGCCGCCGATCGCCTTGCGCAAACCGATGCGCGCTTTCTGCACCGTGATTTTGCTGTCGCGCCGCGTGACGCGCGCCTGACCGTCTGGTTGAATGGTCAGCGCCGCGAGCAGCGCGAGGAGGATCAGGATGAGTACAACGACGAGGAGAACTGTGCGCCGCATTCGGTAAGCGCCTTCAAAGGCGCGGCGTATCGTATGCGAAAAAAAAGGCCCCGCAAGCGCGGGGCCTTTTTCACGACTGATGAAACGTTGGAACTAGAACGTGTAACGAAGTCCGAGACGGAAGGTGCGGGGCGCGGTGAACGCGGTCCCGGCCTTCAGGAAGTCTGGATTCGGTGCAGCGTTCAGGTTGACGGAGCCGATCGGGTTGAGCGTTCCCGGTGTCGTGACGAGTCCGCCGCCGCCGTCTCCGTTGCATACATCACCGATGGTCTTGCCGGTGGGTACCACGAATCCTGCGCATCCCGCGTCCTGTGCGCGGTTGTAGCGAAGGTCAACGGCCGTCTTACCCTGGCGATCGAGGATGTTGAAGATGTCGCCGATGACATTGAGGCGGCCAGAGCCGAGGTTGATCGGATAGCCGACATGGAAGTCAGCTTCGTAGTCGGCCGGACCACGTCCCAGCACGCCACGGGTCGACAGGTAGTACTCCCAGTTCTGATAGGCGCCTGAATAGCCACGCGCCGTCAGCGGTGTTCCGGACGAGTAGTGCGTGGCGAAACCGACGTTCAGTCCGCTCATCATGCTGCCGCTCGGGAACTGATAGGAGCCGTAGAACTTGAACTGATGCGTACGGTCGTTGCTGAGGATTCCGCTGTTGTTGACGAGGAAGTCAGCGTAGTCATACGCAGAGTTGATGTTCGGATCGAGCTGGCCAGTCGACACCTGGAAGGTGCCGTCGTAGTTGCCCTCGAGCTTGGACCAGAGGTAGCTGGTGAAGAACTGATAGTTGTTGCTGAAGCGCTTGTTGGCCGACAGCTCGACGCCCTTGTAGGTGCGCTTGGCCTTTGGTGCAGGTGCGGTGTTCGTGTAGTCGTAGAAGCCTGACTCTTTGCCCAGACCGCTGCCTGGATTGGTGACAGCGTACGCGCCGGTGATGGGCACGAGGAGCATGTCTTCGATGACACGGCCCAGTTTGCGGTACGTGCCCTTGATGCCGATGGCGAGGTTCGGAACGACTTCGTACTCGTAACCGCCGAGCATTTCGTCGATGTACTGACCCTTGAGGTTCGGATCAACAGGAGTGGCACCACCAAGCAGGGTGCTACGGGTCGCCTTTGGATCCGGAGCAAGGTTCGCAGGGTTGGGGCTGAAGTTGTAGCAGAAGCAGACGAGCTCACCACCGAACGAACGGATGTTGATGTCCATCGGGATGTTTTCGTAGAAGCGGCCATAGTTGCCGTACAGCTTGCTGCGGCCGTTGTTGGCGACGTCCCACACCACGCCGAGACGGGGTGCGTAGTTGTCGTTGATGTTCGCGGCCTCAACGCCGCCGCGGCCAAGAAGCTTCTGGCCTTCCCAGCGGAAGCCTGCGCTGACCGTGAAGTTGGGCATGACGCGCCAGCTGTCCTGGATGTACAGCGAGGTGTTCTTCGTTTCCGGCTGTGCAATCTGCGGAAGCGCGATCTTCCACGTGGTCGGGTCGCTGAGCTTGAAGTTCGGATCGAGATCGTCGACATAGTAGCGGTGGCGGTAGATGCCGTTGGCGCGCTTGTAGATGCGCTGTCCGGCGCCGCCCTGATAGTTCTGGACGTCGGCCTGCATCTTCTCGTAGTCGCCGCCGATCTTCAGCTCGTGGGAGGCGAGGAACTTCGTGAAGCCGAGCTTCGCGATGTCGCGGTCGTAGGTGTTCTTGTCGAAGAAGCCGAAACCGCCCGAGGTCACGTTGGGGCTGACGGTCTGATCGATCAGCTGAGGAATCAGCGTGCCTGCGCCAGACGTGGTGGCGTCTTCATGGTGATGGCCAGCCTCGGCGTTGATCAGGAAGCTTGTGAAGAAGATTCCGCTGTAGCGGCCGATGTAGTCGCTACCACCGGTCTTCAGTTCACCGTTCGTCGTCGTCGGAGGTCCGCTGACGCCGAAGAGCGGTCCGCTCTTCTTGGTGGGGTCGCCGAACAGCGACACCGTCAGGTTCTGGCTTTCCGTCGCGCGGAGGGTCAGTTTTCCGGCATAGAGCTGGCTCTTGAACTTCGTGTCGATCTCGGAGCCGATCGGCAGCGTGTAGCCACCCGGCAGCTCTGGAGTCGGCGCGATGACGAGCGTCGAATTGATGCGGTTGTTGGTCTGGGTCCGATCCTGGTGATCGTAGGCACCGAAGAACCAGAGGCGGTCCTTGATGATGTAGCCACCGAGGTCGAGACCGATGTCCATCGATTCTTTCTCGTCGATTGCGGAGCCCGCGGTCTTGGGGAAAGAGCCCAGGGCTGCGTTGTCGGCGCGAAGGCCGCGCGGCTGGTCGAATCCAAATACGTCGCCAGTGAATTCGTTACCACCCGACTTGGTGATGGCGTTGATCACGCCACCAGTCATGCGGCCGTACTCGGCCGGCATGCCGCCGGTCTTCACTTCGACTTCCTGAACGAAGTCAAAGTTGAGGGTCTTGCCTTCTGTTCCGCTGCGGATGTTGGTCGTGTTCAGACCATCGATGATGTACTGATTCTCGGCACCGGTGGAGCCGTAGAAGGTCGTACCGGCGGTGTCCGTGTTCGTACCGGGTGCAACCTGGGCAACCGCTGTGAAGTTACGGGCGATCGGCAGCGATGCCATCGTCTCACTGGTGACGTTCGTGCCCGTCGCGGAGCTCGTCACGTCGACCACCGGAGCGGCACCGGTGACGGTGATCTGCTCCGAGGCGGCCGGGCTGAGTCCCACTTCCAGGGTCACGACGCGGTTCAAGCTGACGCGGATGTTCTTCTGCGAGGCCGTGTTGAAGCCCGACAGAGAAGCCGTCAGCGTGTAGTCGCCGGGAGGAAGCAGCGAGAAGCGGAAGTGACCATCTTTATCGGTCACGTCCGTGCGGGAGCCCTGAAGGTTCACCGACTTCACTTCGACGGTCACACCGGGTAGCGGCGTCCCTGCCTGAGCGACCGTACCGGTGATGGCGCCTGTCTCCCCGCTCTGTGCAAATGCACCGATCGCGAGGAAGAGCACCAACCCTAGCATTAGTGCAACGCGAAACTTTTGTAAGACCATTGTTTTCATTCTCCTAACCTGACTTGAACTACGTTTGACTACGATACGTTTTCCCTTGGATTTAGATCACTCTGAGGCTGGCGTACCTCCCTGTGATTGATTGAGTGCTTGCTGACCGGGCGAGATGCCGTCTCCGGGCTGCTGAGACCAGAACTGGCGTGCACGCGCGCTGCCGCCGGGCGGAACGGAGCCCGAGGGGTCGCGAGGGTAGTATTTTTAGATGGTTAGCGCAAGCCTCGATTGGACACGCCGATCGGGCGCCTTCAATAAATCGTATTTTCGATTCGAATCCTTGGTGTCCCACCCAATTCTCCACCTCTGACGTTCCAAAACGGGGCGAAATCGTCTCTTCTGGTTTCGCCTTCGGAAATGAGCGCTTGCGGCCTTTGGTGTGGCAATCGCAACGCGTTGCCGCGCGGGTACTCCGATGGGAGTTCCCGACATTCTGGCTCTGATCCGTTGCGCTATATTCGCGACCCGGATCAACTGCCGCGCGTCACCAGGAGGTAGATCGTCGTGCGCTCTCGTTTCCCGCTCGTCATGGGGCTACCCATCGCGATACTTATGGGGCTCCTCATCCTTCTGGTGCCTTCGCTGCTGTTCGCGCAGACGAATGCCGGAGCGTTGTCGGGCCGGGTTGTCGATGAGAGCCGTCATCCTCTTCCGGGCGTTACTCTTACCGCGGTTTCGGACGACAGCGGCTTCACGCGCAGCGTCGTGACCGCAGGCGACGGCTCCTACCACTTTCAATCTCTGCGCGTCGGGGTCTACAACGTCACCGCCGAGCTTTCCGGCTTCGCCTCGGTGACGACGCGTAACGTCGAGGTCAACGTCGCCGCCGACCGCAGGCTCAACGTTGCGCTGAGAAAGGCCGCCGTCGAGGAGCAGATCACGGTGACCGCGTCCTCGCCGCTGATCGAGACGACTCCTTCGATCGGGACGTTCGTCAGTCAGAGCCAGATCGAGAGTCTGCCGCTCAACGGCCGGCAATTCGCCAACCTCGGCTCACTGGCGCCAGGGACGACGCTCTCGGTCAACAGCGATCCCACCAAGCCGGGTCAGTTGACGCTCGCGCTCAACGGCGGCAGCGGACGAAACGTCAACTTCCTCGTCGATGGCGGTGACAACACCGACGACACGATCGGCGGCGCGCTGCAGAACTTCAACATCGACGCGGTGCAGGAGTTCAGCATCCAGACGCAGCAATACAAGGCGGAGTATGGCCGCACCACCGGCGGAATCCTGACGGTGGTCACGAAAACCGGGACCAACGATTTCGAGGGCAGCTTCTACGAGTTCTTCCGCGACCGGAGTCTCAACGCGCGGACGCAAAGCGAGAAGGACACCGGGGCCGGCAAGTCCGCGTATCGCCGCAATCAATTCGGGGCCTCGCTCGGCGGCCCGATCGTCCAGGACAAGATCCATTTCTTCGCCAACGCGGAAAGGCTTGATCGCGCCACGAGCTACGTGATCGACACGACTCCGGGGAAGGACGCCGCGGGCAAACCGCTGCCCCCCATCTATCCCGAGCTCCAAGGCCAGGCAGTTTCCACGCCGTTCAAGGATGACCTGCTGACGGCGAAAGTCACCTTCGATCCGAATTCATCTCAATTCCTGCAGGCGCGTTACGGCTATCAGCGAAACTCGGGAATCTACGGCGCCAGTCCGATCGTGCTGCCGAGCGCGCTCGGCACGCTCACGAACGACCACCACTCTCTTCTTCTCGGATATACGTGGCAGATCGGCTCGAACAAAGTGAACGACTTCGTTTTTCAGGACACGCACTTCAAGAACGCAATCCTGTCCACATCGAATGACCCCGCGCTCATTTACCGCGGCGGCATCAGCGTCGGGCAGAGTATCAACACGCCTCAGACGACGACGCAACTCAAGCGGCAGTACAAAGACGACTTCGCCTGGTCGCAGACTTTTGGAAAGGTGCGCCACGACCTCAAGTTCGGGATCAACTACATCGACGAGCCAATTCTCGGCGGCGACTTTTCAACCGGAACCTCGGGGCAGTACACGCTGCGCGATCCCGTGAAAGGCTCGCCGGTCGCCGACATCGCCATCTTCAGCGGCTTCGCCGGCTACAACACACCGATCAAGCAGTTCAGCTACTACGCGCAGGATGACATCGCCCTGACCCGGAAGTGGATGCTCAACGCCGGTCTGCGCTATGACCTCTGGAAAGGATTTGATCTCGATCAGACCACGAACCCGATCTGGAGGACGCTCTCGACGCAGACAAAGTACAGCGAACGCTATCTGCGGGATTTCCAGGGCGGCAAGGGGGGGAAACTAAGGAACGATACGAACAACTGGGGGCCGCGTCTCGGCTTTACGTACGACGTTCACGGCGATTCGCGAAACATCATTCGCGGCGGTGCCGGCCGTTACTTCGACTTTCCCTACACCAACGCGACGATCCTTTTCCCGTCCGTCGCGGTGCAGTCGACGTACGGACAGAGTTACTCGAACCACGACGGCAATGGAATCAGGAACCCTGACGGCAGCTACTTCCAGCCAGGGCAAACCCTTCCGCCGAATCAGCAGTCCGGCACCGCAGTCAACCAGCCTGCCGAGATTGCGTCGCCGACGCTGGCAACGCCGTACTCCGATCAGATATCACTCGGGTACTCGTTGCAGCTCAATCCCTGGCTTGGGCTGAACGCCGACGTCTCGCACATCGATTACAAGGACCTTCCGTTTCGCTTCCGAGGAAATCCGATCGATCCTGCGACCGGCGCTCGGCGCTTTCCCGCATTTGGCAGCTTCCGCATCTGGTATGGCAACGGTTTCGCGAAATACAACGGCATAAACCTCGGCGGCCACGCGCGGCTCGGGTCGTGGTTCGAGCTACAAGGTTTCTACACGTACTCGCGCACGACCGGGAACGTGCTCGCGGGCGCGGACGAGTTCCGCCTCACCGACGCCGGCCATCAGGCCGATCTCGGCACCGTGCGCGATCAGTCCCTCGATCCCTACAATCCTTTGTGCAATGCGTGCGAGGGACCACTGAACACGGACCAAAGGCATCGCGTTACGATTAGTGCTCTCTACAAGTCGGCGTTTGGAGTCAACTTCTCCGGTATCTACCGCTATCACTCCGGCACGCCGTACACCGAGTGGGCTGGCGCCGACATCAGTTGCGGACCGTCTGGCACCGTGCTTCAGTGCAAGGACGGCTATGACTTTGACCTCGCGCCTGGTGTGACTCACGTAAACAGCCGGACCGGGAGCTCCTTCTCGCAATTCGACCTCCGGCTATCGAAGGAATTCACGTACTTCGAGCACTACGGCGTGGAAGTGATCGGCGAAGTATTCAATCTCTTCAACTCGAAGAACCCTGTGAACTTCAATGGCAATTGTGTAGTCGACACGAATCCGGCGAGTTCGACGTTCAAGCAATGCACCTTCAGCGGCGGTTTCGGCCAGGCGAATACCTTCGCAGGTGATCCCGGCCAAGGGGAACAGCGTCTTGCTCAGCTCGGTCTTCGCATTACGTTTTGACGACGGCTGAACCGCGTAGCGTTTCCGGGACAGATCGTCCTCGCCGGAGGAGTCCAAGTAACTCGGCGCTTTACGGAAGTCATTGAATCAAGAGAGGGAATATCCTTTGTGCCGTGGCATGCGTACGGCACGGCCTCGGAAGCGGAGAGACAAACCGATGAAGAGATCAATGGGTGTTGCGCTGTTTCTTATCTCGTCAACCGCCCTCTATGCGCAGTCGCTCACCGAGAAAATCGACGTATCGCTCGTCAACGTCGATGTCAGCGTCACGTCGCACGGCGCGCCTGCGCGAGGCCTGACGGCTGCCGACTTCCAAGTGTTCGAAGATGGTGTGTTGCGCCCCATTACGAATTTCTATTCTGTCGAGCCGGTGACCACGGCCGGCACCGCCGCCCCCGCTCCTTCCAGCGCAACAATGGCGGACCCGGCCGACGAGCGCTTCCGGCGGAAGGTTCTCGTCATCATCGACAACCGCCACGTCTCGATGTTCCGGCGCGATCTCGCCCTCGCGGCGTTGGAGCGCTTCGTCGATGACCGGTTCACGGGCGGAACCTACGACTGGTCCATTGCGCTCGTCTCCGACAAGGCACACATCCTGTTGCCGCTCACCTCGGACAAGCAGAAGCTGCATTCGGCGGTGGCGGAGATCCGCAGCATGGTTGCGAACCCGCAGCGGTTTTCTCGCGAGGACACCACTCCGATTGCTGTGTCCAACGGCGCATCACTCGATTCTGCGGTCAAGGCGGCAGAGACCGGGCTTGGGGCAGATCCGGAGGAGACGCGCCAGTCGCTGACCGACTTCGGAGCGAATCTTCAGACCGAGGTGGACGCTGCCCGGACCGTCGATGCCATTCGGGATGCCGTTCGCTCGTTCGCCGGAGCGCCCGGCAAGAAGATCATCCTTCTCGTCACCGGAAGCCTCGGTCTCGACGCAGGATTCTCTCCTGTCGACGCCAATCCCCGTTCGTTCCTTTCAGGACCGGCCGCGATTACCCAGCAACTGCAATCCGCGACTTGGATGCGGGACATTCTCATCCACGAGGCGAATGCTTCGAATGTCAGTTTCTTCATCCTGAACAGCGAGGGCCTGTCGGCCGGCACGGACGCGACGGAGCAACAGCTTTCTTCGATGTACTGGCTGGCCCGTGAGACTGGTGGCCGGCTGATGCCGGGCAATTCGCCCGAGGCATCGCTGGCGGAGTTCGACCGCGCGTCCTCGAGCTTCTACTCGCTCGCGTACAAGCCGGCGCATGGCGACGACGGCAAGTACCACGCGATCAAGGTGCGGATCGAGCGCCCCGGCTACCAGTTGCAGTATCGAACCGGTTACTCCAGCATCCCCGTCACGGTCCAACTTGCCCGCGCGATGCAATCACCGCTTGCCTCATCGATGCAGCGCTCATCCATTCCGATCAACATCATCGCCGGCAGCAGCTCCCCGCATGACGGCGGCGTTCTCGTTCCGCTTCATGCCCGGATCGCGGCGAAGGATCTGCAGTTCGTTCCCTCCGCCGATGGATCGGTGGCGCATGTCGACGTCTTCCTCACCGTCTTCGACGATCGCGGCCGCAGGGTCGTGCAGAGACGCTTCCTGAACGAAGCCCACGCAGCCAGCGGAACGGAATCGAACGGAGACTTCGTCGATACCCGGCAAATACTCCTCAAGCGCGGCGTTCCGTATCGTGTGGTGATGGCCGTGCACGACCAGCTCACCGACGCCATCGGGATCAGCTCGAAGACGGTTCGCTTCTAGTCGAGACTTCCGGCTCCCCCGGACACGCGGCGCCCGGCGCTGCGTGTCCGATGGAACGCCGGAATGGCGATCACCAGGAGAAGGTTCTGCGCGTAACCTGCGAGGAATAAGGGCTCTCTCCTCTGCGGTTCACGCCAGTCCACGCCGTCCGACCGTCTGAAATTGACCGTCGAATCTCTCTGTGCTAGAAAGCGTGGTCTTTTTCCTGGAGGTCAATTCGTGTACGCCATCATTCGTTCCGGTGGAAAGCAGTATCGGGTCGCGCAGGGCGAGACCCTCTACGTCGAGCGCGACGTGCTCAGCAATGCTGATCAGGAGAAGGTCACGTTTTCCGAAGTGCTGATGGTCGGCGGAGACCAGCCGAAAGTCGGCGTTCCGATGGTCAGTGGCGCGTCGGTCATGGCCACGGTCGTCCGCGAGCTGCGTGGAGACAAGATCATCGTTTTCAAGAAGAAACGCCGCAAGAACCACACGAAGCGGAAGCACGGACATCGTCAGGATCTCGTCCAGCTTCGCATCGACAGCATCAATCTCTAAGGGAGACCAGCCATGGCTCATAAAAAAGGACAAGGCTCCTCACGCAACGGCCGCGATTCGCAGCCGAAAATGCTCGGCGTCAAACGATTCGCCGGCCAGTTCGTCTCCAGCGGCTCGATTCTGGTCCGCCAGCGCGGAACGCGGTTTTATCCGGGCGTGAATGTCGGCATCGGCCGCGATCACACGCTCTTTGCCAAGATCGACGGCATCGTCCAGTTCCACGACAAGGGCCAGCGCGGACGCTACATCAGCGTGACGCCCCCTGTCGTTGCCGCCGCCGAGTAAACCCTCCGATTCCGTTGTGATGACGCCGCTCTCCGGAGCGGCGTTTTGCTTTTTGGCGCATCGTTCGCACGATAGAAAACCACTCATGTTCATCGATCAGGCAACCATCAAGGTCAAGGCCGGCGACGGCGGGAAAGGCTGCATCGCTTTCCGCCGCGAGAAATTCGTCCCGAAAGGCGGCCCATCCGGCGGCGACGGCGGAAAGGGCGGCTCGGTCTGGATCGTCGCCTCGCAGCGGCTCAACACGCTCTATCACCTGCAGTTCCGTCGCGAGTGGGAAGCGGGCCGCGGACAGCACGGCATGGGCTCGAACTGCTCCGGCGTTGACGGAGCCGACAACACGATCGACCTTCCGATCGGCTCCGTAGTCCGCGACAAAGCGACGGGCGACCTCGTCGCCGATCTCACCCACGACGGGGAGCGCATCCTCGTCGCCAAAGGCGGCCGCGGCGGCTGGGGCAATCAGCATTTCGCCACGGCCACGCGTCAGGCGCCGCGCTTCGCCCAGGACGGCAACGCTGGCGAGGAGCGCGAGCTCACGATCGAGCTGAAGCTGATCGCCGACGTCGGTCTCGTCGGCCTGCCAAATGCCGGCAAGTCGACGCTGATCTCCGTCATCAGCGCGGCGAAGCCAAAGATCGCCGACTATCCCTTCACCACCCTGATCCCCAACCTCGGCGTCGTCCGGTCCGACGACAACAACGAGACGTTCGTCGTCGCCGACATCCCGGGCCTCATCGAAGGGGCACACGAAGGTCACGGTCTCGGCGACCGTTTTCTTCGTCACGTCGAGCGCTGCACAGTTCTCGTCCATCTTGTCGATCTGGCGGCGAATGAAACGCCCGAGGTGGACGCTGAGGTCATCGCGAAGGAGCTGGAGCGCTATTCCGAAACGCTTGCGACGAAGCCGCGCATCATCTGCGGCTCGAAGCTCGACTCGGCGGTGCCGGGAAACTCCGAGAAGCTACGCGGCTACGCGGCGAAGAACGGCTACGACTATTACGAGATCTCGGCCGTCGCCGGCGAGGGCGTGCGCGACCTCGTGCGCGTGCTTGCGCGCTTCGTGCGCGAGAACCGCCTGGTGCCCGAGCTTCACGACGCAGAGGAAGCCCGGATCCTGCAGCGCCCCGCGATATGAGAATCGGCATCTGCGGAGGCACCTTCGATCCCTTTCATCACGGACACCTTGAGCCTGTCCTCGCCGTCCGCGAGGAACTGGAGTGGGATCGCGTGATTTACATCCCGGTCTGGCGCCAACCGTTCAAGACGCATCTGGATGCCGTGCCGGGCGCGCACCGTTTCGCGATGATCGCGCTCGCAATCCGCGATCATGACGCGCTCTACGCTTCTCCGATCGAGCTGGATCGCGGCGGCGTGTCGTACTCGGTCGATACGCTGGAAGAGTTGCATCGAGATCACGAAGGCGCGTCGTTCGACTGGATCATCGGCGACGACAACCTGAACGATCTGGAGCGCTGGAAGAACCCGGAACGGTTGTTTGAGCTGACGAGGTTTGTCGTCTTGACCCGAACCGCCGGCAGCCGGCACCCGACACCCTTCGTCCAGCAGCACATCACAGCCGGCCGCATCGTCTTCGCAACCAACGCCACCGTCCCCGTTTCATCGACGGAAATCCGCGGCCGCGTGCGGGCCGGGCAGCCGATCGACGCGTTTGTCGATCCCCTCGTCTCGCGTTACATTCACCACTACGCCTTGTACAAAGAGGGTCACCATTGAACGATCCCATCCAAAACCGCGTGCGCACTGCGGTGTCCGCAGCGCTCGATAAGAAGGCGCTTGATCTTCAGGTTCTCGCCGTTGGCCAGGTCACTTCGATCGCCGACTACTTCATCCTCTGCTCGGCGACCTCGGAGCGTCAGGCTCAGGCGATCGCTGACGGCGTGGTCGATACGCTGCGCGACGATGGCGTCAAACCGCTGCTCGTCGAAGGCGCGACGCCCGGCCGCTGGATTCTCGTCGACTACGGAGACTTCATCTTCCACATCTTCACCGAAGACTGCCGCCGTTTCTATGGCTTGGAAAGACTCTGGGGCGACGCCCCGAACGTGACCGCGGAGCTCAGCGAGGAAGCAGCCCCGGCGAATGTCCGCCGCAAGAAAACATCGTGATCCTGTTCTGAAGGACTTCGTCCGCACGAAGAGTCCTTCGATGCGGGCACTCCTCCAGACGGTCGAGAAGGTCCTCGATCACGACGTCAATCTCCTCATACTGGGCGAGTCTGGTTCCGGTAAGGACTACTTTGCGGAAGCGATCCACGCTTGCGGCAATCGTCGGCAAAAACCCTTCGTGCGCATCGACTGCGCCAGCATTCCAGCCGAGCTTTTCGAGTCCGAGTTGTTCGGTTTCGAGAAAGGCACCTTCACCGATGCGCAGTCGCGAAAGCTCGGCAAGCTCGAGCTGGTGCAGGGAGGCACGGTCTACTTCGACGACATCTCGTCGCTCGCGCCTCCGCTGCAAGCGAAGCTGCTCCGCGCCATCCAGGAGAAGCGCTTCACGCGCCTCGGCGGTAACCAAACCGCCGAGCTGAACGGACGCGTGATCTCGTCGTCGAGTGTGAGTGCCGAGGAGTTGTTGGGGGAGCTGAGGCGCGATTTGTTCTATCGCATCAACGTCGTCACGCTGACGATTCCACCGTTGCGGGAACGGCGCGAAGATCTGCCGCAGCTCGTGCGAACGTTGCTGGCGCGGCGAAAGCGCGCGATCGATCCGATCGCGATGCGCATGCTGGCCGAGCACGACTGGCCGGGCAATATCCGGGAGCTGCGCAATGTCATCGACCGCGCGGTGCTTATCGAGGATAGCGATGTCATCACGCCGGAATCGCTGCCGCCGCTGACCAGCGATTTCGTCGTCGCCGCCACTCGTCAGCAGTGGTCATTGGACGAGCTCGAAGCGCGTTACATCCGCGAAGTGCTGCGCCAGACGAAAGCGAATTACTCGCAAGCCGCGCGGATTCTGGGCATCAATCGGAAGACGCTGCTGGAGAAGCGGCGGAGGTATGGGATTGAGTAAAAACCAAGCGCTTTTAACCACAGAGTCACAAAGAGCACAGAGGAAAACTCTGCGTCCTCCGGGCCTCTGTGGTGAATGATTCTTTCCCACCCGAGAAATGAAATTTCACCTCATCTGGCCTCGTTCGAATGCCGACGCCGAGTTTGCCGCGGTCGTCGAGCGCTACTTCAATCGGATCAAGCATTTCTTTCCGATCGAGCTCATCGAAGTGGCGCCGAAGCGCGGTAGACAGAGCGAGAACGATGTGGCTATCATGCGCGCCGATTCGGCGCGGCTGCTGGCCGCGATTCCTGCACAAGGGTATGTAGTGGCCCTCGACGAGCGAGGGCGTTCGATCGATTCTTTGAAGTTTGCATCGTGGCTCGAACGTCTCACGATCGACCAGCCACACGGCGTCACATTCGTAATGGGAGGGGACGTTGGACTCGATGAGTCCGTCCGGCAACGCGCCGACTACGTCCTCAGCCTTTCGGCCATGACGCTTCCGCACCAGATGGCCCGTGCCGTTCTGCTGGAACAGATCTACAGGGCCTGTACGTTGATGCGCAACATTCCGTACCACAAGTAAGGAGAGCCGGTCTCGAACATGGCAAAAGCGATGGCAAAAGCAAAAGTCAAAGAACATCACTATCAGGAACACATCGACGCGCTGCGTGCCAAACAGACGCAGCTTCATGACGCCTTTCAACGAGACAAGATCGACGGCAAGGCCGCGGCGGACGACGGTATTCAGGATCTCGCCGACAAGGCCGCCAGCGCGTATTCAAAAGAGCTGAACTTCTCGCTCTCCGACGGCGAGCGCAACCTTCTCATGCTGATCGAGGAGGCGTTCACGCGCCTCAAGAATGAGACCTACGGCACCTGCACCAACTGCGGCGCGACGATCGGCGACAAGCGCCTCGCCGCCGTCCCCTGGACTCCCTACTGCATCGACTGTCAGGAGCTGCAGGAAAAGGGTCTTCTCACGTAGTTCTGGGAATCGCGAAATGATTCAAGGGAGCGTCGCAAGGCGCTCCCTTTTGTCAAACACCTCACCCCTCGAAGTGCTTGAACTCCAGCTCCGCCTGCGCCGCGGCCAACCGGGCCACCGGCACGCGGTACGGCGAGCACGAAACGTAGTTCAGCCCGCACGTGCGGAAGAAGCGGATCGAATCGGGATTCGTCGCTCAGCGAAGCCTATGGCTGGCGATCGAAATCGTGACCTGTAAATCGCCGGTCGGCTGGAAGCGGCGGTTGCGACACTTGAGCGGGCGATTTTCGAACGGCTAGGTCGAATCCGTGATGATTCTTTGGAAATAGAAGGGGGAGTCCGCAGACTCCCCCCTTTGGAAACTATGTGATCAGTGACTCGGTTGCGCGGGGCTCGGGCTTGTTCATGACGGACTGCGCGGCCGCCACTTTGCGGCGTTCTTCGAAGCGGGAGTTAGCCCACACGAGGTGACACCGGAATTCGTCGGAGTCGTTGGACAATAGCGCGAGTTCGCTGCAGAAACCGTCGAAGGGGCGCTTCACCGGTGTCTGAAACGTCCACTTGCCGCCGGCATGCACGAAGCGGGGCGCCCGCGGATCGAACCAGTCCGCCTTGCCGTTTTCGTACGCGGTGACCACCGACCGCACCACGCCGTGCCGCTCGTAGTCGGGAAGGCGCGGCAACAGTCGGGTCATCGTCTCGCTCCAACCGTATGGATCGTGAGCGCGCAGCACGTGGAAAATGCGCAGCTCCGCGTAGAGTGAGCGAAGGCGCCGGTCAGTGTTGTCGCGGAACATACCGAGGCCGACTTTCCAAGGCAGGCGGCGTTCGCGCGCCGCGCCAGGGGGTAGGTCGCCCAGTGCTTGGACAATTCCGGCGCGGAAGATTATCGTACTGATTAGCTGCCAGCGCATCGACGGCATGCCTTGCCCGCGTGCGAAAGCACGATGCGCGGGCTTTTGATAGACGTCGTCGAGCAGATTTGCAAGCGAGAGGGCTGCACGGCCCAGGTCGTCATCGACGAAGATGGCGGCGAGTTTTTTCTTGACTGTCGCCGCCCGCTCGACCATCCAATTCAGCTCGGGCGAGTAGCGGCTGGTCATTTCCTCAGCGAAGCCCGGCGCGAAGTAGCGGGCCACCTTCGGATGCATGTGATAGACAAGCGCCGCCACCGGCGCGACCTCATGTGCGCGCGGTCCCTTCAACGCGCGGCGCAGCGCCGCCACGGCGATCTTTTCGGTATCACCGGCGCGGAAAGCCAGCTCCCACAAACCCCATTGCATGATCGTGCGGACCGTGATCGGCGCGTCCTCGATAAGCGTCGTCCAGAGGTCGATATATGCTTCGCGGACGCGGGGATGAAGATCGGCCGCCGGCGCTGCTTCCTGCATGACCTCCAGCATCGGCCAGAGCGTGTCGAGCGAGTGCGGCACGCCAGCGTAGGCTTTGGCGTTGGCGATCAACGCCGCCGCGCAGGCGTCGAAGACCAGTGGTGCAGCTCGGGGCGGCAGTTCGTCGATGGCCTTGCGAATCGCTCGCGACAGCGCGTGCGTGCCGCCCCAGGCGTCACTATAGTTTTGGCGGTGGTCAGCAGTGGCCGGCCGGAATAGCGCGAAGATGTGGGTTGCGTAAGTCTCACACAGTTCCGCCGCAGCCACGGTCACACCGCCGACCTTCTCGATCGCCCGCTGAAGGGCTCGTTTGAAGAACGGCTGCGGAGCGTCGTCCGAGTTGCGCTGGAGCGTGCAGAACGTCTTGCTGCAGTCGGTGCACGCCGCGATATGGCGCAACTCCCCTTCCCGCGCATTCGCGCTGTTGCCGACAATGCCAATCATCTCCTCGAACTCAAGGCAAGCGGTCAGCTCGGGCGGGTGGTACGCAACCATTGGGTAGACGTTCCCCGGCATCAGCAACTTGATCAAGTTTTGTTCGCTCATAATCTCTCCCATCCTATTCACGTGCTGGAAGCCGGCGGCACCGCCGCCGGCCCCGAGCGGGGTTACCGTTTGACATCCAGGCCGAGCGACTGCCGCAGGTGCTCCATTGCCTTCCTCTGCTGCTTGTGAATCGTCGACGGCGCGCGGTGCTCGGCATCGGCGATCTCCACCAAAGTCTTCCCCTCCCATCGCGAGAGCATCAGGCGCCGCTCGTCTTCCGCGGGCAGCGCATCGATCTTCTGACGTACCTCGGCGAGGAGAATCGAATGTTCGACACCCGGACCGTCTGGAGCAGCCACGTCTCCAATCTCCGCGAGGCCCAGAAACTTGCGCTCACGGCACATGTCTACGATGACGTTGTGGAGGATGGTGTGCAGCAAGCTCAGAGCGCAGCCGACGAAAACGAAGCCGCCCGGCGCGTCGGTCGAACAGGAAGGACAGTGTGGAATGTGGTGCTTGTAGAGTTTGAGGAAGGATGTGTGGACAGCGTCGTTGACGGTGTTGATGTCGACAGCGCGGTGAAAAATACGCCAGGCGACGTTTTGAAGGTCCGGCTTCCAACGTTCGTAGCCGACAGCGAAGGCACCGTGATCTCCGTTGTAGAACGCTGTAACGAGATCCTCGTCGCCGAACGTTTTCAGCTCGGCCTCGGGATGTCCTCGCGGCGCTCCTGATGTGCCACTGCGCGGGGGAGATGCTGCCGGGGCGGGCCGCGCCGGACTCTCGTTCGAGGCTCCGTCGCGGCTAGTCAAAAGGCCGTTTGTCGATCGTGACCGTCCTTCTCCTTTGATCTCCATTCGTTCGACCCCCTTTCGCCCGCTCTCCAGCGAGCTTGTTTGGAACTACAACGTTGGTAAAAGGACTCTTTTTCGCCACATTTTCAAACTGTCACGTATCTGTGCAACGTCCTCACGCGAACCGCACGGCGATGGTGATAATGAAGGCTGCAACTGACAGCATCGCAACCACGCGCCAAGTCTGTCGGCCGCAGCGAAGGTCGTCGAGTGTTTCGTGGACGATTGGCGCCATCTCACTCGTCCTTCGGCAAAGGCACGTGTCGAATGGAAAACTCGTCGGCGGGCCAAGCGTTGAGCGGAATGCTACGCCGACCAACACGCACCGTCGTCGCGCCGTCCGCGATCAACTCGATCCAGCCCTGTCGCGGAACCACGTAAGTGCGGCTTCCATACTTGAACGTCTGTCCCGGTCTTCCAACGAAACGGTATCCGACCGTTCTGATTCCGCAGGAGAGATGCGCAGCGAGGAGGAGTGGGAGGATGATTGCCATCACTCCTAAGAACGGGCGAAGGACGCTCACGTTCGCTCGAAAGACGAGGGACAATTAGTCGACACCGCTAGTGATCACGCCGCACGAAGAAACTCGGCAAAGTCGCGCACCTCGATCCCGAGGTCTTGCTCTTCTCTTCTACCCCTCGAAGTGCTTGAACTCCAGCTCCGCCTGCGCCGCGGCCAACCGCGCCACCGGCACGCGGTAGGGCGAGCACGAAACGTAGTTCAGACCGCAGGTGCGGAAGAAGCGGATCGAGTCGGGATCGCCGCCGTGCTCGCCGCAGACGCCGACCTTCAGGTTCGCATTCGTGCTGCGCCCGCGCTCGGTGCCGAGGCGGACGAGCTGGCCGACGCCCTCCTGATCGATCGACTCGAACGGATCCTTCGGCAGAATCTTTTTGTCGACGTACTCCGGCAGGAACGAGCCGGCGTCATCGCGCGAATAGCCGAACGTCATCTGCGTCAGGTCGTTGGTGCCGAACGAGAAGAACTCTGCTACCTCGCCTAGCTTGTCGGCGATCAGGGCGGCGCGCGGAATCTCGATCATCGTCCCGACGATCACCGGAAGCTCCACGCCACGCTCCTTGATCACCTCGGCTGCCACACGTCGGACCATCTCCGTTAGAATCGAGAGCTCGGGAACCGTTCCGACCAGGGGAATCATGACCTCGGGCCGCGCGTCGATGCCGTCCTTTTTCACGTCGCAGGCCGCCTGGAAAATCGCCCGGACCTGCATTTCGTAAATCTCGGGATAGGTGACCGCCAGGCGGCAGCCGCGATGTCCCAGCATCGGATTCGATTCGTGAAGCTGGTTCACTTTCGCGCGCAACTCGACGAATCCCCATCCCATGTCGCGTGCGACCGCCGAGATCTGCTGCTCGCTGTGCGGCAGGAACTCGTGCAGAGGCGGATCGAGGAGGCGGATCGTCACCGGCAGTCCGTCCAGCTCGCGGAAGATCCCTTCGAAGTCGGCTTTCTGAAACGGGAGCAATTGTTCGAGCGATTTGCGCCGGCCCTCTTCGTTGCGGGCCAGGATCATTTCGCGGACGCGGAGAATGCGGTCGTCGGAGAAGAACATATGCTCGGTGCGGCAAAGACCGATGCCGGCGGCGCCGAAGAGCCGGGCCACGCGCGCGTCGTTTGGCGTGTCGGCGTTGCTGCGGACGCCGAGGGTACGAAGCTCGTCCGCCCATTTTAGGAGCCGGTCGAAATTGCGAAACGTCTCCGACTGCTCCGCCGGCAGCGATCCTTCGAGCAGCACCTGAATGACCTCGGACGGCCGCGTGTCGAGCTTGCCGCCGATGATCTCGCCGGTCGATCCGTCGATCGAGACCCAGTCGCCTTCTTCGAGCGGCTCATGCCCTTCGCTGCGGAGCTCGCCCTTGCTGTAGTCGACGCGAATCGAGCCGGCGCCGACGACGCACGGCCGTCCCATGCCGCGGGCAACAACGGCTGCGTGCGACGTGAGCCCGCCGCGCGTGGTCAGGATGCCCGACGCGCTGTGCATCCCCGCGATGTCCTCGGGTGACGTCTCGACTCGCACGAGAATGACGGGATCGTCTTTCGCCATCGATACCGCGTGCTCGGCGTTGAATGCGATGCGGCCCGCCGCGGCGCCAGGTCCGGCCGGAAGTCCGCGTCCGAGAACACGCCCGCCCGAGAGCGCTTTCTGCTTTTCCTTCGCATCGAACACTGGCGCGAGGAGCTGCACGATCTGCCCCGCTTCGACGCGTGCAACGGCTTCGGTGTGATCAATGAGGCCTTCGTCGACCATGTCGCAGGCGATCTTCACCGCCGCGAAGCCGGTTCGCTTCCCGGTGCGGGTTTGCAGCAGGTACAACTTGCCGGACTGAATCGTGAACTCGATGTCCTGCATGTCGCGGTAGTGCGCTTCGAGTTTCTTGTACACATCCTCGAGCTGCGCGTAAACGCCGGGCATTGTCTCTTCGAGCGACTGTTCGTCGCCGATTGCCTGCGCCCGCGAGATCGGCAATGGCGTGCGGATTCCTGCAACGACATCCTCGCCCTGGGCGTTGGGGAGATATTCGCCGAAGAAGCGATGCTCGCCGTTCGCCGGATTGCGCGTGAAGGCGACGCCGGTTGCGCAGTCGTCGCCCATGTTGCCGAAGACCATCGACTGCACGTTCACGGCTGTACCCCAGTCGCCGGGGATCTGATTCAGTTTGCGGTAGGTGATGGCGCGCTGGTTGTTCCAGGAGTTGAACACCGCGCCGATCGCTCCCCACAGCTGCTCGTGTACATCCTGCGGGAAATCGCGGCCGCCCTTCTCGCGTACGATGCCTTTGTACGTTTCGACGAGGCCGCGCAATCCTTCGGCCGGAATCTCCGCGTCCGTCTTCACGCCCGACTTATCGCGCAGCGAGAAAAGCTCGTGCTCGAAGTGATCCTTGTCGATCTCCAGCACGACGCCGGAGTACATCTGGATGAAGCGGCGATACGAGTCGAGGGCGAATCGTTCGTCCTTCGACGACGTCGCCAGTCCCTGCACCGTCTCGTCGTTCAGGCCGAGGTTGAGGATCGTGTCCATCATGCCGGGCATGGAGGCGCGGGCGCCGGAGCGGACGGATACGAGGAGCGGTTTCTCGCGATCGCCGAATTTGCGGCCGACGGACTGTTCGACCTTGCCGAGGTTCTCGGCGACGGCATCTTTCAGTTCGGCCGGATACGTTTTGCCGTTGTCATAAAAGTAGGTGCAGACGGCTGTCGAGATGGTGAAGCCCGGCGGTACGGGAACACCGATGTTGGTCATCTCGGCGAGGCCTGCGCCTTTGCCGCCGAGTACATCCTTCATTTTGGCGTTGCCCGCCGCGTGCCCGTCACCGAAGTAGTAAACGTATGTGGGCTGCTCCATCGCGGCGCGATTATCTCCGAACTTCTACCTCGATGCTGCTGTAGATCGTGCGGGCGGCGTCGGACTCGGGCACGTGGCGTGGTCCTTCGCTCCCGGCGGCGCGGAACGAAATGCGCGACATGTCGGTGCCGGGGACCGTCAGCGCGGCCTTGAGCGAGTCGATCTCTCGCTGCGCCACCTCTTGATTGCGCTTGGTATCCGGCTGGCGAAACTCGTGCGCGACGAGCGTGACCGGCGGCGCAAGACGAAGCATCGTTGCGAGCGCTTGCAACTGTTCGCGGCTGGCGTCCTGCAGAAACTGGCCGGAGGAATCGAACTGGAGCCCAAACAAGGCGACGTGCCCTGCCCGACTGAGAACCGCGATGTTGACGTCATCGCGCGGAGCTGGCGCGGAGCACTGCGCTCGCTCTCCAAACCACGGCATTCCTCGGAAAAGCGGGATGGCTTCCTCGTGCCACTCGAGGGCGCTGAGGTGTTTGCCGTCGGGCGCGATCGTGAGGGCGGTGAACCCGTAGTCGTTGCCGCGGATCCAGTTGAATCGCCAGAGGCGGCCGTTGCTCGCACCTTCGATAAAGAACGGCTCATAGCCGCGGACGAGCACTCCGGTCGCGTACGAGCCGTGTTGAGCAAATGTTGCTGCGCTGCCGTTGACCGACCAGCAGCCTTCGAGCGCCGGATCAATGTGCGGTGCGACCTCGGCGCCATGAGCGAACAGCGAGTTGAGGCGCGCGTCGCGCCCGGCGATCAAGGCCTCGGGGATGGTGATCCTCAGATACGCAGCCTCTGCCGGCGAGACGTCTT
This sequence comes from Thermoanaerobaculia bacterium, assembly GCA_034664845.1. Taxonomy (GTDB): domain Bacteria; phylum Acidobacteriota; class Thermoanaerobaculia; order Gp7-AA8; family Gp7-AA8; genus JADGNZ01. The sequence goes on from JAXDGW010000108.1 coordinate 22,269, forward strand.
GCCACAGCGCGACGTCAGCGTGCTTCGATGTGATCGTTGCGAGCGGTTGCCAGGCGGTGCCGTCGAGCGATGTTTCGAACGCCGCGCTTTTCACTTCGAACCCGCCGGCGAGCGAGCGGATGCCGATCCGGTCGATCCGCGAACGGGCGCCGAGGGCGATGACGATCGACTGCGGGAAATCGCGGGGCGGAGATGACCAGAACGTCGCGATCTCGCCGTCGATCGTGTTCATCGCAGACGCCGGCAACATGAACTCGCCCGTTCGCGACACGATCGTGGCCCCTCGGGAGATATCGAGAAGGCTCGACTGCTCGTTGATGACGTCCGTAGGCATCACACCGGACGCCGGCTTCCTAGCTCTCTGTGGCGGTGCGGGACGCGAGCAACTCGCGATGAGAAGGAGCGTGACCAGCAGCCGAAATCTCACGCGCGATACTCGCTCCGGTCGACGACGATTTTCGTGACGTCGGCGATCTTCGCCACCGCGCCGCCGATCATGTGCAGGAGCGACATCCGGTTTCGCCGCAGCGTTTCATCCTCGACCATGACCATGACTTCGTCGAAGAATGTTTCCAGCTCAGGGGCCATGGCCGCGAATGTCTCCAGCGCGCGCTTGTAGTCGCGCTCGGAAATCATCTCCTCGATCTGCGTCACGACGGCCGAGGCAAGACCGGCCAGGCGGCGTTCGACGTCGTTCTCCAGTTGGGACGGGTCGACGCCGGCCGACGTCTGCTGGCCGGCGGTGATGTTGGCGATCCGTTTTGCGGAGTCGAGGATCGATAGAAAGTTCGGCTCGTTCCGCATCGCTTTGACGGCGGTAATGCGATCGACGAGATCGGTGAGCGACGCCGCCCATCCCGCTTCCATCGCTGCCGCGATCTCGTCGTACGCGAAACCGTACGCCGAGGCTTCGAGCAGCGTGCGAACGCGCTCGGCGAAAAAGGCGAGAAGGTCGGTTTTGAGTTGCTGGGTTACTGGGTTGCCGGGTTGCTTGTGCGCTTGAAGCGCGACGTCGATCAGCTTGTCGATGCCGGTTTTGACGCAGCGTTTGTCGCGGTTGAGCAGGATCTGCACGACGCCCTGCGCGGCGCGTCGGAGCGCGAACGGATCTTTCGAGCCTGTGGGCTTTGCTCCGATGATGAAAAAGCCCACGAGGTTGTCGATCTTGTCGGCGAGCGACACCACGGCGCCGCTGAGCGTGCGTGGCAGCGCATCGTCGATGTTGATGGGGAGGTAGTGATCGTAGATGGCCTGCCAAGTGGCGTCCGGCATGCCCTCTTCGCGAGCGTAGATGCCGCCGATGTTTCCCTGCAGCTCGGTGAACTCTTTCACCATCTCGGTGCCGAGGTCGGTCTTGCAGAGACGCGCTGCGGCGAGCGTTTCGGCATCGTCGGAGATCGCCGCGGCGATCTCTTCGATGCGCCGGGTCTTGTCGAGATAGTTGCCGAGCTTCTCCTGAAATTGCAGCCGTTCCAGCTCCGGCAATCGCTCTTCCAGCGTTCGCTTCCGGTCGGTCTCGTAGAAGAACTTCGCGTCGGCGAAACGGGCATTCGTGACGAACGAGTTTCCGTACGCAGCGTTGCCGTCGGGATCGCCGTCGTTGTCGAGAACGGCGAGGAACGAGCTGGTCAGCTTGCCGTTGGCGGTGCGAATCGGAAGTTGCTTCTGGTGCACGCGCATCACGGTGACGAGCACTTCTTCCGGCAGCGCCAGGTACTCCTTCCCAAACTCGGCGCGGACGACGCCCGGGTATTCGGTGAGGTATTGCCACTGCGACCAGATCGAAGCGTCGATCGACGGTGTGCCGCCTGCCTGCTGTCCGAGGATGCGGGCTCTTTCGGCCATCACGTGGCGCCGCCGCTCGGCGTCGATGACGACGCGGTTCAATTCGAGCTGCGTGACGTAGTCGTTGTAGGAGAGGGTTTCGATCGGTCCGGGAGCGAGCGTGCGATGGCCGCGCGTCGTCGTGCCTGAGACAACGCCGAAGATCGTGATTGGCAGATGCTCGCCGTCGAAAACGGAGACGATCGAGTGAATCGGGCGAATGTAAGAGTGCTCGCCTTTGCCCCAACGCATCATCTTCGGCCAGCGGAGCGATTCGAGGATTTGAGGCACGCGCTGCTGAAGGATCTCGCCCGCGGAGCGGCCTTTGATCTGCCGCCGGATGCGGATGTAGTCGCCGCCGGCGATCACATCCTCGATCGCGGCGCTGTTCTTTTTCAGGAAGCCGTTCAGTGCCTGCGTCGGTTTTCCTTCCGCGTCGTACGCCGCTTTGACCGGCGGACCTTTGACCTCTTCCTCGCGGTCGCTTTCCCGCAGCGGAATGCGCGACAGGAAAAAGATGATGCGGCGCGGTGTGCTGTTGACGATGACGGGATTACGGTCGCCGGCCGGCTCGCCGAGGTCCTGGGTGAGTTTCGTCAGTTGCTGCAGCAGCGTCGCCTGCGCGGCCTCGTGCATCCAGGCTGGAATCTCTTCCGTCAGCAGCTCGAAAAAGTACTCGGCCATTACGCTTGCTCCTTCAGCAGCGGAAACCCAAGCGCTTCACGCGAGGCCAGGAACTGTTGCGCGCAACGGACAGCGAGGTCGCGAACGCGTTTGATCACGCCGACGCGTTCGGTCACGGAGACCGCGCCGCGGGCGTCGAGCGTGTTGAAGACGTGCGAGCACTTCAGCGTCCAGTCGTAGGCGGGAAGCACGAGCGATTCGTCGAGACAGTGCTGCGCTTCCTTTTCGTAGAGTTTGAAGAGCTGCCAGTGCATCTCGATGTCGGCGGTCTCGAAGTAGTACTTGGAGAACTCGAACTCATCCTGCTTGCGCACCGGCCCGTATCCGAATCCCGCGCCCCATTCGATGTCGTAAACGCTGGCCTGGCGCGAGAGGAACATCGTCAGGCGCTCCAGGCCGTAGGTAATCTCCGCGGAGATCGGCGAGAGGTCGATGCCGCCGGCTTGCTGGAAGTAGGTGAACTGCGTGATCTCCATGCCGTCGAGAAGAATCTGCCAGCCAACGCCCCACGCGCCGAGGGTGGGGGACTCCCAGTTGTCCTCCTCGAAGCGGATGTCGTGGCGGGTGAGATCAAGGCCGAGCGCGCGCAGGGAGTCGAGATAGAGCTCCTGCACGTTCAGCGGCGACGGTTTGAGGACGACCTGAAACTGATAGTGCTTGCCGAGGCGGAAGGGGTTGTCGCCGTAGCGTCCGTCGGCGGGGCGGCGTGAGGGCTGGACGTAGCCGACGTTCCACGGCTCCGGCCCGAGGACGCGCAGGAAGGTGGCGGGATGCATGGTTCCAGCGCCGACTTCGACGTCGAGCGGCGTCTCGATCATGCAGCCACGTTCCGCCCAGAAGTTCTGCAGGCGAAGGATCAGGTCTTGAAAGGAAAGGCGCGCCATCGGGCGGGCATTCTAATCCGCAGATGACGCAGATGGACGCAGATAGAGCAGATTCAGCCGCGCGTATCCGTCGGTGGTGGCGGCGGAGGAGGTTGCGGTTCATCCGACTTCTGGCTGTCATCCGCTTTCTTCTTCGGCGCCGGCGATTTCGCGTCCATCTCGGACTCGGACGATGTCGAAGTTGTTGTGGTGGTCGCCGGCGGCTCCGCGGAAGAAGTCGTCGTGCTCGGCTGGAGCTCCGATCGAGGCGTCGAACGTGTTTCCTTCGGCATCGGCGGCGTGGTGCTTCCGATCGTGTCGGTTACGACTGGCGCGCTGGAACTGGCCATCCCTTGCGTGTCAGTGCGAGGCTGTGTCGTGCGGCGAACCGGGGCAGGGCTGGATCCGGTGGGGTACGTCGCGGTCGCTGGGAAGGATCCCGCCATCGTCGCTGCCGCGGTGGTAGTGCCGAGCGGGTTCGGGTTCGGAAGCGTGAAATTCGTCGTCGTGTCGACGTTTGTCTCGGTGATCGGTGGGGTCTCGCCCGGCCCGTTGATCGTTGAGGTGACACCGCTAGCCGAGCCCTCCTGGACGGTCTGGTAATTCTGCTGGCCGCGCTCCACTTTGTTCGATTTGCTGCAACCGGCCGCGAGAACAACGAGCGCTGCGAAGGTGGCGATTTTGCGGGTCATCTTGCCGTTTACTAGTAGCGTCTTCGGTGCCAATAAAAGGACGAAAACGAGCGGGAAGAACGATGTTCACGAGCGAGTTGTGCATACCGTACCGTAGTGGTACTGTTTCGCTCCCCGCAGAGAATCGCGCATGCTGAAAATCTCCAAACTTACCGATTACGGCCTCCTTGCCGCCGTCTACCTGGCCCGCAACAGCGGCGAGGTTGCCTCCGCGCGTGAGATCGCCGAGTTCTACCATCTGCCGGTTCCGATGGTGACGAAGGTGCTGAAGACGTTGCACCAGAGCGAGCTCATCGAGTCGCAGCGCGGAGTCGGCGGCGGATATTCGTTTCGAGGGGATGCCGAGGCGGTGACGCTGGGGCATTTGATCGAGGCGCTGGAAGGGCCGTGGGATCTTGTCGAGTGCGAAACGACCGACGACCAGGGTCACGCTGCCTGCGCGATCCGCGTGGCCTGCCCGTCCCGCCGATTCATGTTCGGCATCAACCGTGCGGTCAAAGGGGCGTTCGAGCAGGTCACGCTCGGCGATCTCACCCGCGGCATCATGCCGGTGGCGCGAATCGACAAGCCGATGTTGTCCATGAGAGTAGAGACCCAACAATGAATTGCAGGAAACCATGAGCAGCACGATCGAACAGATTGCCAGTCAGGAGTACAAGTACGGCTTCGTTACCGACGTCGAAGTCGATCAGGCTCCGCCCGGCTTGAACGAGGACATCATCCGGCTCATCTCCGCGAAGAAAAACGAGCCGGAGTGGATGCTCGAGTTCCGCCTGAAGGCGCTACGTCATTGGTTCACGATGAAAGAGCCTACGTGGGCGAACGTGACGTACGGCCCGATCGATTACCAGTCGATCGTTTATTACTCGGCGCCAAAGCAGAAGAAGAAACTCAACTCGCTGGATGAAGTCGATCCGGAGATGCGCGCGACGTTCGCGAAGCTGGGTATTTCGCTCGACGAACAGAAGCGCCTTTCGGGCGTGGCCGTCGACGCGGTGTTCGACTCTGTCTCCGTCGCCACGACGTTCCGCTCCGAGTTGGCCAAGGTCGGCATCATCTTCTGCTCGTTCTCCGACGCCGTTCAAAATCACCCCGACCTCGTCCGCAAGTACCTCGGCTCCGTCGTTCCCTACACCGACAACTTTTTCGCGACGCTCAACGCCGCGGTCTTCACCGACGGCTCGTTCTGCTACATCCCCAAAGGCGTTCGCTGTCCGATGGAGCTGTCAACCTACTTCCGAATCAACAGCGCGAACACGGGTCAGTTCGAGCGGACGCTGATCGTCGCCGACGAAGGCTCGACGGTGAGCTATCTCGAAGGCTGTACGGCGCCGATGCGTGATGAGAACCAGCTCCACGCTGCCGTGGTAGAGCTGGTCGCGCTCGACAACGCTTCGATCAAGTACTCGACGGTGCAGAACTGGTATCCGGGCGACAAAGAAGGAAAGGGCGGCATCTACAACTTCGTCACCAAGCGCGGGAAGGCGTTCAAGAACGCGAAGCTTTCGTGGACGCAGGTGGAGACCGGTTCGGCGATCACCTGGAAGTACCCGAGCTGCATCCTGCAGGGCGACAACTCGGTGGGCGAGTTTTACTCCGTCGCGCTGACGAATCACCGCCAGCAGGCCGACACCGGTACGAAGATGATTCACATCGGCAAGAACACCCGCTCGACGATCGTGTCGAAGGGAATCTCCGCCGGCCGCGGGCAACAGACGTATCGCGGCGAAGTGAAGATCATGAAGTCGGCCGAGGGGGCGCGCAATTACTCGCAGTGCGATTCGCTACTGCTCGGCGACAAGTGCGGCGCGCACACGTTCCCGTACATCGAAGTGCGCAACTCGACTGCGAAGATGGAGCACGAAGCGTCGACGTCGAAGATCGGCGAAGACCAGCTCTTCTACTGCCAGCAGCGCGGCATCTCAGCGGAGGACGCCGTCTCGATGATCGTCAACGGCTTCTGCCGCGAAGTGTTCAAAGAATTGCCGATGGAGTTCGCCGTGGAAGCGCAGAAGTTGTTGGGAGTTTCATTGGAAGGATCAGTCGGTTAATGCTCGACATCAAAAACCTACACGCCGGAATCGACGGCAAGGAAATCCTCAAGGGGCTGACGCTTCATGTCGGGACCGGAGAGGTGCACGCAATCATGGGGCCGAACGGCTCCGGGAAATCGACGCTCGCGAACGTCCTGGCGGGCCGGCCGAAGTACGAAGTCATCTCCGGCACGGTGACGTTTCAGGGGAAGGATCTCCTGACCCTGCCGACCGAGGAGCGATCGCGCGAAGGGGTGTTTCTGGCCATGCAGTATCCGGTCGAGATCCCCGGCGTGAACAACATCTACTTTCTCAAGGCCGCGCTCAACGCCGTCAAGAAACATCGCGGAGAAGAAGAGCTGGACGCGATGGAGTTCCTCCAGCTCGCTCGCGAAAAGATGAAGCTCGTCGAGATGGATGAGGCCTTCATGAACCGTTCGGTCAACGAAGGATTCTCGGGCGGCGAGAAAAAGCGCAACGAGATTTTCCAGATGGCCGTGCTCGATCCGAAGCTCGCCATCCTCGATGAGACCGACTCCGGCCTCGACATCGACGCGCTGCGCATCGTCGCGGAAGGCGTGAACGCGCTCCGCAGCGAGAAACACTCGGTGCTCGTCATCACGCACTACCAGCGCCTGCTGCGCTACCTCGTCCCCGACTTCGTACATGTCCTCGCCGACGGCAGGATCGTGAAGTCGGGAGGCAAAGAACTGGCCGAGGAGCTGGAGCAGAAGGGTTATGAATGGATTGAAGAAGAGGTAGCGGCCACGCGATGACCAGCCTTCTTGATCGCGATGTTCGAATCGCCGGCGTCGAACCGCTTCACATCGACGGCGAGCCGGAGCGTGTTCGCCAGATTCGCGCACAGGCCGCGGCACGTTTCAACACACTTGGCTGGCCAACGACGCGGCTCGAAGAGTGGAAGTACACATCGCTGGCCCCACTGACGAAGATCCATTGGCAAACGGATCATCGCCATGCCGTCACACCCGACGTCACCTCACCGTTCGGCGACCAGCCCATCGCAGAGCTGATGTTCATCAACGGCGTCCTGCACGGGAACGGCGCCTCGTTGGCCAATGAGCATCCCGGCATCCGGATCGTTCCGATCAGCAAAGCGATGGACAGCGAGGCCTTCACGCAGCATTTCGCTAAGTACGCGGACTACGAAGAGCACGCACTGACGGCGCTGAACACGGCGCTCTGGCAGGACGGCGCGTACATCGAGATCGCGCCCGGCACGCTGCTCGAAGGTTTCATCCATCTTTCGTATGTTGGCGGCGGCACGGAGAAGCATCCTGTCGTCTCGCATCTCCGGAACCTCATCGTCGCTGGACGCGGCAGCCAGGTCACCGTCGTCGAGTCGTACGCCGGCGACGGCACGTACTTTACGAACGCGGTCACGGAGATCGTGGCGGGCGAGAGCGCGGTCGTCGATCACCACAAGTTCGAATTCGAGTCGCTCGACGCGTTCCACATCGGAACCGTTCAGATTCATCAGGAGCGCTCCTCGAACGTCACCTCGCGCACCTTCGCCCTCGGCGGCGCGCTCGTGCGCAACGAGATCAACGCCGCGCTGACCGGCGAAGGAGCCAGCCTTTCGATGGAAGGACTCTTCGTCCTCTCCGGCAAACAGCACGTCGACAATCACACCGTCATCGACCACGTCGCGCCGCACTGCGACAGCGTCGAGCTGTTCAAAGGCATTCTCGACGGCACCGCCCGAGGGATCTTCGACGGCCGCATCATCGTAGAGCCCGACGCGGTGAAGACCAACTCGCGGCAGACGAACCGTAACCTGCTGCTCTCTGAAACCGCCGTGGTCGACTCCAAGCCATCGCTCGAGATTCACAACGACGACGTGAAGTGCAATCACGGCTCAACGATCGGTCAGCTCGATGAGGAAGCGCTCTTCTATCTCCGCTCGCGCGGCATCAGCGAAGAGGAAGCGCGCAATTTCCTCGTCTACGCCTTCGCCAGCGAGATCGTCGAGCGCATCAAGATCGTCGCCGTGCGCGAGAACGTTGGCCGTGCGCTCTTTAGCAGCATGCCCGGACGCCTGCCGGAACGGCGCGGAGAAGAACGATGAGCAGCGCTGTTTTGCAGCAGCCCGCTCTCGGTCTCGACGTCGATCGTATCCGCCGCGACTTCCCGATTCTTCATCGCACCGTCCGCGATAACCGCCCCCTCGTCTATCTCGACAACGCCGCTACGACGCAGAAACCGCAGCAGGTCATCGACCGCATCGTTCGCTACTACACCGAGGAAAACTCGAATGTACATCGCGGCGTTCACTACCTCAGCGAGGTGGCTACTGCGGCGTACGAGAAAGCCCGCACGACGGTGAAGCGCTTCATCGGCGCACGCGATGAAAAGGAAATCGTCTTCACGCGTGGCACGACGGAGGGCATCAACCTCGTCGCGCAGTCGTGGGGACGAAAGAACGTAGGTGCGGGTGACGAAGTGCTGATCACGGCCATCGAGCATCACTCCAACATCGTGCCGTGGCAGATGCTCTGCGACGAAAAGCGCGCAACGCTGCGCATCGCCCCGGTCAACGACGCCGGCGAGATCGTGATCGAGGAATTCGAGAAGCTGCTGACGTCGCGCACGAAGCTCGTCGCTTTCGGCCACGCCTCGAACGCCCTCGGCACCATCAATCCGGTCCGCAAGATGATCGCCCTCGCGCACGCTGCCGGAGCCGTCGTGCTGATCGACGGCGCGCAGGGTGTTCCCCACCTTCGCGTCGATGTTCGCGAGCTCGATTGCGACTTCTACGCATTCTCCAGCCACAAAATCTACGGTCCGACCGGCAGCGGCGTGCTGTACGGCAAGGAAGCAATCCTCGACGCCATGCCGCCGTGGCAGGGTGGCGGCGACATGATCCTCTCCGTCAGTTTCGAGAAGACCACGTACAACGCGCTGCCCTATAAATTCGAAGCCGGCACGCCGAATATCGCAGGTGTCATCGGTATGGCCTCGGCGATCGATTACATGGAAGCAATCGGCATCGAGCAGATCGCCGCGCATGAGCAGGATCTTCTGCACTACGCCACGAAACGCCTCCTCGAGATCGACGGCCTGCGCATCATCGGCACCGCCGCGGAGAAAGCCAGCGTCGTCTCCTTCGTCCTCGAAGGTGTCCATCCGCACGACATCGGCACGATCCTGGATCAGGAAGGAATCGCCATCCGCACCGGCCACCATTGCGCGCAGCCGTTGATGATGCGCTTCAAGGTGCCCGCGACCGGCCGGGCATCATTCGCGATGTACAACACACGGGAGGAGGCCGATGCGCTCGTAGCCGGTCTCGAAAAAGTCATCGAGGTTTTCCGCTAAACATGTCCGATCTTCGTGAGCTCTACCAGCAGGTCATCCTCGACCACAACAAAAACCCCCGCAATTTTCACGAGCTCGCGCATCCGACGCGAACGGTTGATGGCTACAACCCGCTGTGCGGCGATCACTACACGATCTTCGTGGAGATCGACGGCCAGACGATCAAAGACATCGGCTTCACCGGCAACGGCTGCGCGATCTCGAAAGCGTCGGCATCGGTGATGAGCTCGACGTTGAAGGGCATGACTAAGGAAGAGGCGCACAAGCTGTTCGATGTCTTCCACAAGCTCGTCACCGGCGAGCCAGGAACCCTCAGCGCGGCAGAGCTCGGCCGCTTGGCCGCGTTCTCGGGCGTGTCGGAGTTCCCGGCCCGGGTAAAGTGCGCCTCGCTCCCCTGGCACACGCTGAACAGCGCAATCGAAGGGGATAAGGAAACGGTATCGACGGAGTGAAAGCAGAGATCAGAGACGAGAGATCAGATTGTTTCTCCTGATCTCTTGTCCCTGTTCTCTGATCTAAGACAGAAACCAGAGACAAGAGAGTAGAGCTCAGAGATCAGGTCAGCTTCACTTCCTGATCTCTTGTCTCTGATCCCTGATCTCTGCTTCAAAGGCCAACCATGAACATACGCGAAGAAGTCACCCTCTCCCGCAGCGCCGAAGCCGTCATGATTCCGAGCGGCGAGAAAGTTCTCGTCCCCGAAGGCGCCCGCGCCACGATCACGCAATCCCTCGGCGGCTCCTACACGCTCATCACCGAACGCGGCTTGATGGTCCGCATCTCTGGCAAGGAAGTCGAAGCGATCGGCAAGCCGCCGCAGGTCGTGCCTGGCTCCGATACGCCCGGCGAGGAAGTCGCTCCCGCGAAACTGGAAGAGATGGTGTGGGACCAGCTCAAAACCTGTTACGACCCCGAGATCCCGGTCAACATCGTCGACCTCGGCCTCGTCTACCTCTGCGAGCTGGAAGACTCCGACGGCGCGAAAAACGTCAAGATCAAAATGACCCTCACCGCCCCCGGCTGCGGCATGGGCCCCGTCCTCGCCTCGGACGTGAAATCGAAAGTGGAAGCGCTCCCTGGCGTGAAGCAAGCCGACGTCGAAGTCGTCTTCGATCCGATGTGGGACCGCAGCATGATGTCCGAGGCGGCGAAGCTGCAGCTGGGGATGTACTAGCCGGCCTCTATATGCGAATTTCTGCGTCATCTGTGGACAAGTTTATCCGCAGATTTCGCGGATGAACGCAGATGTCAGGGATGCGGCGTGATGGCGATGATCGTCAACACAGGAATGCGCCGTTTCCCTTCGACGCGATCGGGACCATAGTAGAAAAAGATGCGATAGGCACTCGGCGTGTTGTTTTGCACGTAGGCTTCAAACACCTCTTCCCCGGTCGGACCGTGCATCGAGTGGAAGGGATGTGTTTGCAGGGACGGGTGGCGAAGATTTGTTTCGAGAAGTCCGAGAGTCTTGCGGACCTGCTTGAGAAGGGCCGTTTTCGCAGGATTCGACGCGAGCTCCTTCAGCGAGCGTTCGGCCGCGAAGGCGAAGAGTAACTCACGATTCATCGTCTTCTTGGGCGTAGCGAGCGAAGGAGCCGAGAGACTTTGTTCGTCCTGCGTCTGCGTCCGCGAGGCCGCTTCTGACCAAGGCGAGTGCTTTCGGGTTGCGGAACAACCATGCCTCGGAGGCGGGGATAGACACTTGTGGATCCAACACGATCCGCCCTTTTTCGTCCTGATAGATATTAAAGCTGGCGTCGTCAACGTTCGGTAGCGCTTTGCCAAGCGCAATGCGACGGCGGCTATCGGGCCGGACATCTCGGGCGACGAGTCTCAGCCCACTCATTGGCGACTTCTTCTTCATGTCTGCAGTCTGCGCCTAATGGGCATTCGGGTCAAATGGGTAATGCCTACTTACGCCTCCGGACGTTCTGGGTCGCGCTACGTCGGCGGGCAGCACGTTGTCGGTTGTCGATCAGTTGCGTCGCTGTGGTCATGCGTTAGCGTCGGCCAGCGGCAGAGACACATCGCCTGTCAGCAGCGTGGCTATGCATTCCAGCTGAAGCCGTCGGGCACCGCAGCTATAATCCTCCCTTCGCATGGAGCAACTCCAACTTCACTACGTCGATCTGGGTGTGCCGCGGGTGATGGACCTGAAGCATGACCTGTCGGTTGGGCGCACCGAGGGGAATGATTTGATTTTGAATCATCCGTCGGTGTCGCGGAAGCATGCGAAGTTCGAGTTGCGCGGCGATCACTGGTGGGTCGTCGATCTGAAATCGACGAACGGCGTGAAGCTGAACGGCAACCTCGTCACCGAAGCGCAGGTAGCGCCGGGCGACAAGATCTCGGTCGGCTCCGTCCTTGTCGATGCGCGCGCGCTTCCCTCGGTCGATTTCAACGCCGACTCCATGTTTGACAACCCGTCGGGCACGGTCATCCGCCGAATCTCGGATTTCAATTCGGAGTTTGGACTCGACATCTCCGAACTGGTCGACAACAAGAAGCCGGTCGCACGGCCTCCGTCGCAGCCGGGCCTGCGCGAGCCGGCGGTGTCGCGCGAGAAGATCTTTCAGGTTCTCGTGCAGGTTGCCAAGGCATTGCTGGCTTCCGAAGAGCTGCAGGTCGTGCTGACGACGGTGATGGACATCATCTTCCGCTACCTCCCGGTCGAGCGCGGACTGATCATCCTGTTCGATGAGGATGGGAATCCCGTTCCGAAGCTGACGAAATTCATCGAAGGGGCGGAGCAGCAGGACATCCCCATCTCGCGCACGATTCTGAAGATGGTGTCGCAGCAGCAGGTGGCGCTGATGACTTCGAACGCGCTCGAAGACGCTCGCCTCCTCGGCGGAAAATCGATCGCCATTCACGGGATCCGGTCGGCGATGTGCGTGCCGCTCTGGAACCGCCAGCGCGTCATCGGCGCGGTGCAGGTCGACTCACCAATCCACATCGGCAGCTTCACGGAGGAGGATCTCGACTTGTTGACGGCGCTGGCAAACTTCGCCGCCGTCGCCATCGAGCGCGCGCAGCTCGCCGAGAAGATCGAGGAAGAGCGCCAGATCCGTTCGCGGATGGAGCGCTATCACTCGCCGGCCGTCGTCGACGAGATCGTGAAGGGCTCGATCTCGACCGAGTCAGAAGTGCGCAGCACGGATGTGTCGATCCTGTTCGCGGACATCAGCGGGTTCACGACCGTCTCGGAGACGAAAAAGCCGGAAGAAGTCGCCGAGTTTCTCTCGCACTTTTTCGGGTTCGCGGTGGAGTCGATCTTCGCTTACGGCGGGACGCTCGACAAATTCATCGGCGACGCCGTGATGGCCTTTTTCGGCGCGCCGCTCCCACAGGACGATCACGCCGACCGCGCCGTTCTCACGGGCCTGATGCTGCAGCGCATGGTGAACGACTGGAACGTCGAGCGCGGGAAGACCGACCTGCCGCCGGTGATGGTGCGCGTCGGAATCAACAGCGGCCTCGCGGTTGTCGGCAACGTCGGCACCGAGAAGCGCGTCGACTACACCGTCCTCGGGTCGTCGGTGAACATCGCGTCGCGCCTCGAAAGCGGCGTCGCGAAGCCGGGTCAGGTCGTCATCTCGCAGAACACGATGGACCGGATCATGGGCAGCTTCGACACCGAGTCGCTCGGCGAATTCGCGCTGAAAGGTCTGCAGCAAAAGATGCCGGTGTACGAGGTGAAGGGGACCGTGGGCCTGGCCAGCGACTCTCCGGAGCTGCAGTCGACGTCGACGGCGCGGTAGCGAAACTCGATCGTCATCGTCGGATGATGCCGTGCGTGGACATGTCGAAGCGCGATCGCTACACTCGTTAAGTGGTGTATTGGCAGCACTTTGAAGCGGCCGAATGGCGTATTGAATACGACGCTGCCAAGCTGGCCTCGCACGGCATTTCCGACTGGGAAGCCGAAGAGGTAATCTGGAATGGTTTCGTCGCACGGCCGAATAAGAAGGGGCACGGCGCGAACCGCTACCAACTCGCAGGAAGAACAGACGGCGGAAGAGCGATGCTCCTGATCGTGCAAGTCTTCGGGGAACGCGAGATGCGTGTACTAAACGGATGGCCGTTATGACAGATCGTGAGTCGAGCCTTACCGACGATCAGATGAACGAACTTGTCTTCGCCGACGTGAACGACCCTTCCGCGTGGGGAGATCCGATTGTCGTGGGGCCATCGAAGGGTCCGCGACGCATCAAACACGCAAAGCACTTGGAGCTCGCTTCGAAGTTCTACGTTCTCTCCGTTCTTCATCGCCTTGGCGCCGATGCGACGTTCACATTCTCTCAGTCCGACAACGTTGACATAACGGTAGTCCTCGAGTCGGGGAATGCTCTTACTGTGGACATCAAAACACTCTCTGGACGATCGGAGTGGCAAGTCGCCGATTTCCGCGCTCGGGCAGGACATTTTCTTGCGTTCGTTTGGTACGCCGACGCGGCTGGCCCGAATACTCCCCCGGAGGTCTACATCGTCGCGTCGAAGCAACTGGAAACCTTCCTCGCAAATCATCGCGGGGACACCGTTTCGCTGGAGCAACTGGACGAAGAGGTTCATGCTCGCGAGGCGTGGGAGCGGCTTGCCGTATCCACTGCGGCGTAGCACTCTGATCCATAATCGCGGCCCATGTCTTTTCTCGAAGCGCGGTCGCTGTCGAAAACATATCGCAACGCCGAGGTTCCCGTTCCCGTGTTGCACGATCTCGAACTGACGGTGGAGCGCGGCGAGATGCTGGCCATCGTCGGGCCGTCAGGCATCGGGAAGTCGACGCTGCTGCACCTGCTGGGCGGGCTCGACCGGCCCGACGCGGGGACGATTCGCGTCGGAGATGCCGCGGTCTCGTCGATGAGCAACGACGAGCTGGCGCGCTTCCGCAACCACAACGTCGGATTCGTGTTTCAGTTTCATCATCTGCTGCCCGAGTTCACGGCGGCCGAGAACGTGGCGATGCCGGGATGGATTGGACGATTCGACAAGGACGAGGCGCTCAACAAAGCCAACGGCCTCTTGTCGGAGCTTGGCCTGGAGCATCGCAGCCGTCACTTTCCGAATCAGCTTTCGGGCGGTGAGCAACAACGGGTAGCCATCGCACGCGCTCTCCTCGCCGATCCTCTTCTCTTTCTCGCCGATGAACCGACCGGCAATCTCGATCTCGAAACGAGCGAGCGCGTCTTCGACCTGATGCGTGAATGTCACGCCAAGCGCGGCCTGACGTCCGTCATCGTCACGCACAACCGTGATTTGGCGTCGCGTTGCGACAGGGTGTTTGAGATGAAGCAACGCGTACCTGCCGAGGTCGCGTAACGAGCGTGGCCGCCGTCACAGAACGGAGTGATTGCTGAAGAATGACGGAGGCCGGAACAAAGTTATGACGGAGCGGCGGTAAACTATCCCCAACGTCATGTTCGAAAAATACAACGAGAAAGCACGCCGCGCCCTTTTCTTCGCCCGTTATGAAGCATCCAAGCTCGGCTCACGCGTCATCGAGTCGGAACACATCCTCCTCGGCGTTCTCCGCGAAGGAGAGGAAATCATCAAAGAGATTTTTTCGCGCTTCAACGTCAAGCCGGAGCAGATCCGGCGCGAAGTGGAAGGCGACCGTCTCTTCGTCGACCGCATCTCGTCATCCGCGGAACTGCCACTTTCCGAAGAGTCGAAAAAAATCCTGGCGTATGCGGCGCACGAAGCGGAGTCGATGCTGCATCAGTACGTCGGCACCGAGCACCTGCTGATCGGCATCCTGCGAGTGGAGTCATCGACGGCCGCGCGCATCCTCACTTCCAAGGGCCTCAACGTTTACGGTGTCCGCGAAGAGACAATCTCGATCCTCAAGGAGCGCGAGGCCGACAAGCAGAAGAAAGAGCTGCCGTTCCTCGCCGAATACGCTCGCGATCTGACGGCGATGGCGCACTCGGCGCAGTTTGATCCGCTCATCGGTCGCGAAAAGGAAGTCGAGCGCATCATCCAGATCCTCTCCCGCCGCACGAAAAACAATCCGATCCTTCTCGGCGAACCCGGCGTCGGCAAGACCGCCATCGTCGAAGGACTGGCCCAGCGCATCGTCGACGGCAACGTCCCGCTCTTCATCGCCAATAAGCGCATCCTCTCGCTCGACCTTTCGCTCATTGTGGCCGGCACGAAGTACCGCGGCCAGTTCGAGGAGCGGCTCAAAGGCATCATCAAAGAGCTGAAGGAAAACACCGACATCATCATTTTCATCGATGAGATCCACTCGCTCATCGGCGCCGGATCAGCGGAGGGCTCGCTCGACGCGGCGAACATCCTCAAGCCGGCGTTGTCGCGCGGCGAAATTTCATGCGTCGGCGCCACGACGATTCGCGAGTACCGCCGCTACATCGAGAAAGACCGCTCGCTGCTGCGCCGCTTTCAGGCCATCAATGTCGCGCCGCCGAACGAGATCGAGACGCTGCAGATCCTCGAAGGCGTGAAAGAGCGGTACGAGAACTTCCACAAAGTGAAGTACAGCGACACCGCCATCCGCAGCGCGGTCTATCAATCCAACCGCTACATCACCGACCGTTTCTTCCCCGACAAAGCGATCGACATCCTCGACGAAGCCGGCGCGAAGGTGAAGCTGCGCCGCGTCGCCGACACGCAGAACCTGCGCAGGCTGGAGTCGGAGATCCGCTCCATCGTCAAGGAGATGAAGAAAGCGATCTCGGACAAAGATTTCGAGAAGGCCGTCTTCCTGCGCGAGCGCGAGATCGAGCTAAAGGAAGAAGTGGAGCGCTTCAAACAGGAGCGCGAGGCCGTCGGCGAAGAGATGATGGAAGTGACCAAGAAGGACGTCGAGGAGATCATCAGCTCCTGGACGGACATTCCGGTTACATCGATCGAAGCCGACGAAGCAGCGAAGCTGATCAACATGGAAGACTCGCTGATGCGGCGGGTCGTCGGTCAGGACAAAGCGATCCGTGCCATCTCCCGCGCCATCCGCCGTTCACGTCTCGGCGTTGCCTCACCGAATCGCCCGATGGGCTCCTTCATCTTCCTCGGCTCATCCGGAGTCGGAAAGACGGAGGTAGCGCGCCGCCTGGCCGAGTTCCTTTTCGGTTCGCAGCGTCATCTCATCCGCTTCGACATGTCCGAATACATGGAGAAGCACGCTGTATCGAAGCTCATCGGATCGCCGCCGGGGTACGTCGGCCACGAAGAGGGCGGCCAGCTCACCGAGCGCGTGCGCCGCAATCCCTACTCGGTCGTGCTGCTGGACGAGATCGAGAAAGCGCATCCGGACATCGCCAACATCCTGCTGCAGATCCTCGAGGACGGCATCCTCACCGACTCGCTCGGCAATCAGGTCGACTTCCGCAACACGCTGATCATCATGACCAGCAACCTCGGCACGCGCTTCCTGACGACGAAAGGCCACATGGGCTTCCGCGAGAAGTCGAGCGAAGCAGACCAGAAGTCAGCCGAGGCGATGATTCATCAGGAGCTGAAGAAGGAGTTCAGCCCCGAGTTCATCAACCGTATCGACGACATCATCATCTTCAACCCGCTGACGCAGATCGAGCTGCGCGAGATCTGCCGCCTGCTGGTCGACGACGTGAACCTGGCGCTCGTGCAGAAGGGCGTGCAGATCGCCATCGACGACTCCGTGATCGACTGGCTGCTTCGCCGCGCCGAGGAGGAGTCGAACTCCGGCGCGCGACCATTGCGCCGCGCGATCCAGCGTTACATCGAAGACGAGCTGTCGGAGTTCCTCATCCGGCACAAAGAGGGCGTGCCGGAGTGGATCGACTTCACGATGAACGCGAACGAGGTGTTGCTGATGCCAAGGAGCAGCGAGGCGTTGACGCCGTAATCGTTGCGGCGCTCCTGCCGTTTTTTCGCGAACCGGAATGAACCACAGAGGCACTGAGCACACAGAGATGAAGCCTTACTCTGTGACCTCTGAGCCTCTGTGGTAACAGTGGTTTTGATAAGCGAAGACCGATGCGAGTGGGCCAACCGAACGAATTGAAGAGTCAGGCACTGCCGATTCTGACTGCGCGCGTCTCGGAGTCGGAGCTGGCGAAGTGGTTTCCTGTTCGATTTCTGCAAGTCACCGACCCTCAGGAAGCGCCGGAGCCGTCGAAAGCGGCACTCATCAAGCTCGACGCCGGCGACTATTTCGTCCTCTACTACGGCGAGATTTCGAAACAACTGATGTTGCGCATTCCGGAAGCGAGCGACGCCTCGGCGTTCCTCAGTGCGCTGTTCCGCGAGGTACCGCTTCCCCGCCGCCGGATTCTCTGGCGCCGTGAGACGCTCGCTTGCCGCGGCATATCGCAGCGAATCGAGTATCAGCGCCGGTAGCGCGCCACCGGAGTAAGTAGTTGCCCTTCCGAAGTACGATGCGCCCGTGAACGCACTTCACGTCGATCTTGCCGTCCCGGCCCAACTCCTCGTCCTCATCGGCGGCGGCGAGTTTTCCTTTGGCGAGACGCGCGAGATCGATGAGTTCCTTCTGCGCAGCATGCCGGCGGAGCGGCGGATTGTGGCGTTTATCCCTGCAGCTTCGGGATCGGCGGAGTATGCGACGCACTTTGGTAAGTACCTGGGCGGAATCGATCCGACGGTGGAGACCGTGAATGTACCGATCTACCGGGGACGCGACAGCCGCCGGCAGAAGAATCTCAACACCCTCATGTCCGCCGGGATGATCTACCTCGGCGGCGGCGTGACGAACAATCTGCTGTCAGTGCTGCGCGAGTCCGCGGCGGACTTGGCGATGCGCGACGCGGCGTCGCAAGGCACCGTCATTGCGGCGATCGGCGCGGCGGCATCGTGCTTCGGAATCGCCGCGCGTGACATGCACGGAATCGCGGCGTCGCTTCCCGCGCTGGGATGGCTCGCCAACACGGTCGTCGATACCGCTTTCGATCCCGAGAACGACACGCACTTGCGCCGTCTCATGTCCGTCCCGGAAACGCAGCTCGGCCTCGGCATCTCTGCCGGTACCGCGCTGGCGATTCGCAGCAGCGGTGAGACGGAGATCATCGGCGCGGGGCACGTCGCGGCCTTCCGAAAAGGTCAGGCCCGCTAGTTGCAGAAATGCGCCTTCTGCGGAGGCGCACGAGCAGCACATGCAATCAGAAATCGCCGGCGAACAAATCCTGACCGTCGAAGAGTTGACGCGCCTCTTCAGCGTGCTCTCGCACGACCTCAAGTCTCCAATCTTCTCCGTCGACGGTTTCAGCGATCTGCTCCTCGGCGATTACGGCGACAAGCTCGACGAAGAGGGGCAGGACTTTCTCCGCCGCATCCGATCCAGCGCGCAGCAGATGAAGAGAGTGCTCGACGAAATGTCGCACCTCGTCAAGCTCCTCGCGCGTCCCAGCGCCCGCCGGCCGACGCCGCTGCGCGAGATCATCGAAGAGGTCATCCTGAAGTGCAATTACCAGATCGAAGAGGGCGGCGTGAAGATCGACCTGCCGGACGATCTTCCGACGGTGAGTGTCGATCCCGAGAAGATGCGCGAGGCGATCAGCGCCATCGTCGCGAATGCGCTCTTCTTCAACGACCGGCCCAAAGGCGAGCGCACGATCTCCATCGACTGTAACGTCGATCCCGACGGCTACCGGATCTGCGTGAAAGACAACGGCATCGGCATCGATCCGCGTTACACCAAACAGATTTTCGATCTCGGCCTCAAGCTCGACAAGTCCCGCGGCGGAGGGTCGGGCTACAGCCTCTACCTCGCCAAACGCATCATCGAAAGCCAGGGCGGTACGATCACCGTCGATTCCGCTCCCGATGAGGGCAGCACGTTCGGCTTCACGATCCCTCCCGGCTGAGAGTCTCGAGCGCGCCTACTGACCGGCGGGTGCCAGCGTCGCCGACTCCTCGATGGCTCTCGCTTTCGGACCGTCGAGCACATCCTGGGACAGCGGGACTTCACCCGGCAGGGCGATGATCCGGATCAGAACCGAGCGATCCTCCGCGACGTCGACGCCTAACAAGCGGGCGGCCGCCTGGGAGAGATCGATGACGAACTTGTTCGCGTAGGGCCCGCGATCGTTCACGCGGAGGCGAACCTTTCTGCCCGTAGCACGCGACGTGATCTCGACCCACGATCCCAGCGGCAGCGTGAGGTGAGCGGCCGACATCTTCTTGTTGTGATAACGCTCGCCGTTTGCGGTGAGGGTGCCGTCGAGCGACGTGGAGTAGTAGCTGGCCAGCCCGTTCAACCGGTGCTTCACCGCCAGCGTCGCGTACTTCAGGATCCGAAGCTTGAGCGGATCGGGATCGGGCTGCACGACAGGGACGGGGACGGGCAGTGGAACGGGCGGGCCGAAGCGATACGTCTGCATCGCGGCGTCGTCGAGCTTGAAGTTCTCTTCGCAGAGGTAGCTCTGCGCATGCGCCGCCGGCGCGAGGGTCAGGGCGCCAACCATGGCCAGCATCCCGATCTGCAGAGTCTTTCTCATTTGAATCACGGTACAGCCAGTCATTCTATCCACCTTTCAATGGGCGAGCCAATCCATGCCAACTGAGAGAGTTACAGCAGAGCTAACTCCAATCGGATGAATTGTTTCGGAGTAGCTCATCGTGGCTTCTCGTTTGCTAATAACAGAAGCGGAGATTCCGTTCGGAGCGAACGGAGAGGGGAACTAGACGATGAGCGAGCCCAACACAAGCAGGCCCTTCCGGGAAAGATTCCTCGACGGTTTTGACCGTTCGCAGCTTCGCGAGGAGGTTTCCAAAGTTAAGCCACGCAAACTCAGCGGTTTACGGAAGAAGTACGCCGGATGGGCGCTGGGTGCCTCGCTCGCGCTCGGCGGGCTCGGGATTCCTCTCAAAGTTGGCAGCATGCTCAAGACCGCCGATGCAAACGCTCATCGCCAGACATTCACCGGGCTGACGGAAAAACCTTCTACGGATGAGAGCGCGCAGCCGCAGACCTCTCAGATCGCCGGCGACATGGCAACCGCAAAACAGATCGCCGATCAGGTTACCGCCGGAGTCACGGGTGGCGTGACCGGCGCCTTGCAGGACGTGGCAAAGACGGTGACATCCGCGCCGGCTGAGGTCGCCGAGGCTCCGAAGCAAATCGCCACCGCGGCCGATCACGTGAAGGAGCAGTTCTTCAAGCGCGAGGTTCCATTCGGCGGCCTCATTTACAGCGAGGCCAAGAAAAACGACCTGCCGCCAGAGTTGGTGGCCGCGGTCGTCCACACGGAATCGAAGTTCGTCCCAACCGCTCGCTCGAACCGTGGGGCGGTCGGACTGATGCAGCTTGTGCCGAAGACGGGCCGCTGGCTGGGCGCGAGGAATCTTTCCGATCCCGTCCAGAACGTTCAGGCGGGGACGAAGTACCTCCGCTACCTGACCGACCGTTTCGGCGGCGATCAGCAGAAAGCGATTGCCGCGTACAACGCCGGGGAGGGGAACGTGCGCCGCTTCGGTGGCACGCCGCCGTTCAAGGAAACGCGTAACTACGTCGCGAGGGTCAACAGTTTCCGGCAGGATC
Source organism: Thermoanaerobaculia bacterium (assembly GCA_034664845.1). Classification (GTDB taxonomy): domain Bacteria; phylum Acidobacteriota; class Thermoanaerobaculia; order Gp7-AA8; family Gp7-AA8; genus JADGNZ01. The sequence goes on from JAXDGW010000108.1 coordinate 43,198, forward strand.
TCGGCTCGCGCGTCGATGGCGATAACGCCGCCGCCTCGGGTGCCGTGCAGTAGGCCGCATACAATACGGCCCAATGTCCGGGCCTCGGTTGATCGTTGGCGTCATCGTGATGGGAATCGCGGTTCCGCTGACGATTTTCTTTCTACTCGGACTTCAGACTTTCGGCGAATTCTTCAGCGTTGCCGCGACGACCTTGCTGGCGTGGGGATGCGCCGACTTTCTGGCTACCATCCTGGAGCGGCCACGCCTCGAGAATCGCTCCCCGGGGTTGGCGATCCGCGAAGACCTCGACCGCCGGCGAGCGGACGAGTAGCAGAGCGCGGGCCGGGCCGCCCCAACCGCTGCCATCCGCACTGTCATCACAGGCTTGATAGTTTTCGCACCTTCTCAACTTGCCGGAAGGTGAAGCCGCGCGCGCAGGCCTCCGATTGGCGATTCCTCCAGATTGATCGATCCGCCGTAAACCTCCGCAAGATCCCGCACGATCGCCAAGCCGAAGCCTGCGCCGGGCGCGGTCTCGTCGGCCCGCACACCGCGCTGGAGAACTTGGTCGCGCAGCGATGAAGGCAGGCCGGCGCCATCGTCATCGACAGTGATCGCGATTTGTCCGCCTGCCTGCGCCGAGGAGACCGTCACGCGCGATCGCGCGAACCGGCAGGCGTTGTCGAGCAGGTTGCCGAGCATCTCGTCCAGATCCTCGCGTCGCACGCGCACGACGTGCGCGGCGGAGACGTCCGCATCGATGACGATGCCGCGCTCTGCGTGAAGCCTCCGCAGCGTGCGCGAAAGGCCATCGACGGAATCGGCCACAGAGCAGTGGACTCCCGCGCCTGGCCCCGCTGCGCTCACGCGCGAGTGCGCGAGGTGATAGTCGATCTGGCGGCGCATCCGCTCGACCTGCTGCGAGATCAGCGCTGCGGCCTCGCTGCCCGCGCCTTCCGCGCGCGCCGCCTCCTGCGCGATCACTGCAAGCGGCGTTTTCAATCCATGGGCGAGATCGCCAGCCTTGGCGACCGCGCGCCGGACTGCTTCCTCTCGCTCGCCCAGCAGCGCATTCAGATCATTCACCAGCGGCTGCACCTCGGAGGGATAAGCGCCCTCGAGCCGGTCGCGCCTGCCCTCGCGCACGTCCGTCAGCCGCGCGCGCAACTGCTCGATGCGCGACACACCGCCGCGCAGGTAGAGAAGTCCGGCGCCCATCAAAACCAGACCACCGAGGAGCACGACGTGTGGGTTGAAACGGAAGACGGAGCGCCAGCGGAGGACCAGAAGAAACAGCATGTGCGAGATGCTCAGCAGCCCGGCCGTCCAGAGCACCGACCCGATGAGAAGCCGCGAGCGGAGCGAGGTCACGAGCGTGCCTCCATCCGATAGCCGAGTCCGCGCACCGTCTCGATCACCGCCGAACCGAGCTTCCGCCGCAGCCGGGCGATGAACACCTCCACCGTGTTCGAGTCGCGATTGAAACTCTGCGCGTAGATGTGCTCCGTCAGCTCCGACTGCGAGACCACACGTCCCTGATGGTGCATCAGGTACGACAGCACGCGGAGCTCGTGGCTCGTCAGCCGCACCGCCGCGCCGTCCACCGTCACCTTGCCGGCCCGCGTATCGAGCGTGAGCGCGCCGCAGCGAAGCTCAGGACTGGCGTTGCCGCTGGCGCGCCGGATCAGCGCACGCAACCGCGCCAGCACTTCCTCCATGCGAAACGGTTTCGACATGTAATCGTCCGCGCCGCCGTCGATTCCCTGGACCTTCTCGTGCCAGCTGCCGCGCGCGGTGAGCACGAGCACGGGGACGAAAAACCCGGCCTCGCGCCAGCGACGAAGGAGCGTGAGTCCGTCGATCTTCGGCAACCCGAGGTCTAGGACGACCGCGTCGATCTCCTCGGTCTGAATGAGAAAGTCCGCGCGCTCGCCATCCGTGGCCGTATCGACTGCGTAGCCCCCCTCGGTCAGCGCGGCCGCCAACTGCCGCGACAACTGCGGTTCATCCTCGGCCACCAGAATACGCACGGCTCCATTATGCAAACGAATCTGAATGCCGGCTGAACGTGTGGTGCAAAACCGATCCGAAGAAACAGACAGGTTGCTACACTGGGGATTGCTATGGCCGCAAAGAAAAAGACAAAGACTGAAGAACCGAAGCCAGCCTCCGGAGAGAGGAAAACTGAGCGCGTTCCTGTCTGGCTGACGCCGCCGCAGGTCGCCTGGCTGAAATCGAAAAAGAACGTTTCCGAGACGATGCGGGCGCTCGTCACGGAGGCGATGAATCTCGATCTGTTGAAAGAGAGCGTGAAGCGAGGCGCGCGTCCCGCACCTCCAGCAACTGCGCGGCCACGCTCACCGCAATCTCGTAAGGGTGGTTCGTCCCGAGGGCGAGGCCGATAGGGCAGTAGAAGGCGCGCTTCGCTTCGTCGGGCAGCCCGGCCTCGGCGATGTCGCGGCGAAGAATGTTCGCCTTCGCTTCGCTGCCGATTACGCCGAGGTAGGGGAAGGAACGGGTGCGGAGGATCTCCAGCAGGATCGGTTTGTCGGTCGTGTGGCCCATCGTCATCAGCACGACGAACGCATCGTCGGGCAATGTCTTCACGAGCGATGGCATGTCGGCGGCTAGCGTCTTCGTCAGCTTTGGTGATTCGGGCAGTTTGGCCAGCCACTCTTCGCGCGGATCGATACAGGTGACGTGGCAGTCGAGATGGACGAGCAGGTTGATCACGGCGTTGGCCACGTGACCCGCGCCGAAAATGACGATGCGCCAGCGGCCGACGTTGTGTGACTCGAAGTAGAGCTTGACGATGCCTCCGCAGGTCATACCGACGTCTTTGGCCAGATTCCACTGTACGAATTTTGTCGTCTCCGCCGAATCGCCGCGCAGCATCGCCTGCGCTTCGGCGATCGCTTTCGTCTCGACCTTGCCTCCGCCGACGGTGCCGAAGCGCAACCCGTCCGCGGTCACGATCATCTTGGCGCCGCGGTCCTGCGGCACGCTTCCAGCGGTATCGACGACGGTCACCGCGACGAGGGGCGTCTCGGCCGCCATCAGCTCGTTCAGCGAATCGAAGAAGGTCGCCACGAGACGATTGTAGGCTGAGGATGAGCGCTACAAAAAACGCGATTCTCGTCTACCATCTCCGCTCCGATATCCGAGTCAGTGACCGCTCGAATCGCACCCTGAATGGAACCCTCCGGCGTCACACAGCTTCTACTCGACTGGAATCATGGCAATCCTGCGGCGCTGGACGATCTCCTGCCGATGATCCAGAGCCAGCTCCACGACATCGCCCGTGGTCATCTGCGCCATGAGGGGGCCGGCCATTCGCTCGAACCAAGCGCACTGGTGAACGAGCTGTATCTCCGCCTCATCGATCAGGAGCGGGTGAGCTGGCGTGACCGCGCCCATTTCTTCGGCGTCTCCGCACAGATCATGCGCCGGATACTCGTCGATCACGCACGAAGGAAGCAGTCGGCGAAGCGCGGCGGTGAGCTGACCCGCATCACGCTGTCGGACGCGATCGGCACGCTGGAGAACGACCAGGTCGACATCGTTTTCCTCGATGATGTTCTGACCCGGCTCGCGGAGATTTTCCCGCAGCAGGGCCGCGTCGTGGAGCTGCGGTTCTTCGCGGGCTTGACCGTGGAGGAGACCGCGGAAGCGCTCGGCATCTCGACGGCAACGGTGAGCCGCGAGTGGACGATGGCGAAAGCCTGGCTGCGCCGGGCCATGACGGAAGACCGGCCGATTCGCCGGAAAGGGATTCAATGACCGACACCCCGCGTCCTGCCAGCGAAAACGATACGGAGATGCAGGATGATCGCTTCTGGGAGCAAGTCCGGGAGATCTTCCAATCCGCGGTCGAAAAGCCCGCAGCCGATCGTGCGGACTTCGTGAAGGACGCCTGCGGCAGCGATGACGATTTGCGCGACGAAGTGGAGTCGCTGCTCGCCTCGCACGACCTTGCCGGTGGGTTCATCGAGCCCGCGGCGCCGGTGCGGTCCTTTGCGCCCGGCAACGTCATCGCCGGACGTTACCGGATCATCCGCCTCCTCGGATCTGGCGGCATGGGCGAAGTCTTTGAGGCCGAAGACGAAGAGCTGCATGGGCGCGTAGCGCTGAAGATCATTCGCCCCGAGATCGCTTCCAATCCGCGGATCCTTCTCCGCTTCAAACGCGAGATCCAACTGGCGCGCCGCGTCACGCACCCGAGCGTCTGCCGCATCTACGACGTCTCGCATCACCTCACGCAGTCCGGCGCCGGGATCGCAGACCGGCGCATCATGTTCGTCTCGATGGAGCTGCTGCACGGCGAGACACTCTCCGAGCGGCTGCGGCGCGATGGACGGCTTTCGACGACCGAGGCGCTTCCGATTGTGCGTCAGCTCGCGGCGGGACTGGCAGCCGCTCACGAAGCGTCGATCATCCACCGCGACCTCAAGAGCGCGAACGTGATGCTCGTGCCCTCTCCCGCCGGGCAGCCTCCGCGCGTGGTCATCACCGACTTCGGTCTCGCCCATCAGACCGACTCGGAAGCGAACGAAGAGCTGCCCCATCTCACCGACACCGGCGTTCTCATCGGCACGCCGCACTACATGGCCCCCGAGCAGATCGAGGCAGGCGTCATCTCGCCAGCGACCGATATCTATGCGCTCGGTGTGGTGATGTACGAGCTCGTCACGGGCAGGCTGCCGTTCTCCGGCACGACGCCGATCTCGGTCGCCGTCAATCGTCTCAGCGCATCCGCGCCGTCGCCCCGCATGCTCGTCCCCGATCTCGATCCGCGATGGGAGGCGGTGATTCTCCGCTGTCTGCAGCGCGATCCGGCGCAGCGGTTCCAGAATGCGTCCGAAGTCTCAGCGGCGCTTGAACCCTCGGCGCCGTTGCCGCGGATGCCGAAAGCCGCCAGCGCGCGCGGACGGCGCTCGATTTCGTGGCTGCTCGTTCCCGCCCTGCTGATCGCCGCTCCGTTCGTGTTCGAAGGGTGGAAGAAGCTGCATGAGCCCACAGCCGCGCCGCTCGCTTCACACACGAAGCCTGCTACCGACCTTGCCGCGATCACACCGCGCCGCGCGGTTGCCGTACTCGGCTTCCGCAACCTCTCCCAGCGCCAGGACGCGGCCTGGCTCTCGAATGCGTTTTCAGAGTTGCTGACGAACGAGCTCTCCGCCGGCGAAACGCTGCGCCTCGCCTCGGGCGAACAGGTCGAGCGGATGAAGTCCGATCTGGGAGTATCGGCTGCGGACGCTGTTCCGCCCAGCGCGCTCCCCCGAGTCCGTACGCAACTCGGGACCGACATGGTCGTCGATGGCTCCTATCTCGCGGTCGGCGATCAGATCCGTATCGATGTGCGGCTCCAGAACGTCGCCTCCGGTGAGACGGTCAGCACCGTCTCCGAGACCGGTACTGCCGCGGGTCTGCTCGATCTCGTATCCCGGACCGGCAGCCGTCTGCGTAACGAGCTCGGAGCCGCACAACTATCGCAGGCGGAGCAAGCTGGCTTGCGCGCGTCGCATCCGCAGGACGCCGAGGCCACGCGGCTCTATGTCGAAGGGCTCGCCCATTTGCGGCACTTCGACTCTCTCGGAGCGCGACCTCTTTTCGAGCAGGCCATCGCCCGCGAGCCTGCCTATCCGATGACCCATTCCGCGCTGGCCGAGGCGCTCTGGAACCTCGGATACGAGAGCCAGGCCAGTCAGGCCGCGGAGAAAGCGCAGGATCTTTCCACCGCGCTTGGCCGGGAAGAGCGTCTCACGATCGAAGCGCGCAGCGACGTCATGCACAAGCAGTGGGACAAGGGGATCGAGATCTATCGCTCGCTCTTCACCTTTTATCCCGATGAGCTCAGCTACGGGATCAGGCTTGGGCTGACGCAGAACGCGGCCGGCAAGGCGAAGGATGCGCTCGAGACGGTGAAGAAGATGCGTCAGCTTCCGCCGCCGCTTCGCGACGATGTCGGCATCGACCTCGTCGAAGTTGACGCCTATCGCGGCATCGCCGATCCGAAGGCGGAGATGGCCGCCGCACAACGGGCCGAAGCCAAAGGCGCGGCTGCCGGGATGCGTAGTGTCGTCGCACGAGCCAAAGGCAACCACGCCTACGCACTGCGCGATCTCGGCAAGGTAGACGAGTCGGTGGCCCTGCTCGGAGAGACGATCAAGATCTACGAGGCGATCGGCGACCGCACCAACGAAGCGCGGGCGATGACAAACCTCGGCACCAGCCTCTGGCAGCGCGGTGACCTGAAAGCCGCTCGTGCAATGTTCGAGAAAGCATTGGCCGAGCATCGCCAGAGCGGACATATGACGTTCATCGCCCGCACTCTCAACAACCTCGGCAACGTCGAGTACGGGATGGGCGACGTGCAGAAAGCCGAGCAGACGTTCCGCGAAGCGCTGCGCATCGAACAACAGATGAACTTCATCACCACCATGGGTCCGACGCTCTCGAACCTCGGCGCGATGCGCCAGATCCAGGGCGATCTCGATGACGCCGGCCGCTTCTACATGCAGGCCATCGACGTCTCGCGCAAGACCGATAATCAAACCGGGGAGTTGCTGGGCGTGGTCAACTTCGCGGAGGTGCAGCGTTTTCGCGGTCATTTCGCCGAAGCGCGGCGGTACTACGATACCGGCCTGGCGCTGTCGCGGAAGATCTCCAACAAACAGGAAGAGTCCTACACGCTGGCCAGCATGGGAGAGCTCGCCCTCGAGCAGGGCCAGCTCACGGAGGCGCGCCAACGACATCAGGCAGCCTTCGACATCCGAAAAGCCTCGAACGAAAAACTGGCAATGGCGCAGAGCCAGGTCTTCCTCGCGAACCTTTCGATCGAAGAAGGGAAACCGCAGGATGCTGTCGCACTACTACGCGAGGCCATCGAGGCATTCCGCAAAGAGCAGGCAACGGAAGACGAAGCCGGCGCACACGAAACGCTGGCCCGAGCGATGCTCGCGCAGAAGAACGTGAGCGAGGCAGGAGCGGAGATCGCCATCGCCAGGAAGCTCGCGCTCACTCTCAAAAATGTGATGCTCGCCTCCGCGATCGAGGTCACTGAATCGCGCCAGGTCTCCGCATCGGGCCGCTACGACGAGGCCGACGCGCGGGCGAGAGCATCCCTGGCCGCGGCGAAGAGCAGCCAACTCGCGATGCAGCAACTCGATGCGCGCCTGGCCGGAGCGGAGAACAAAGCCCGCCGCGGCCGCGCCGCCGAAGCTACAGCCGATAAGAAGAACATCCGCGCCGAGGCCGAGAAAATCGGACTGGTGCTGATCGCTAAAAAAGCCGCCTAACCCGCATTTCTCACACGCGTACTGCGACACTTTTCAATCGAGCGCCTTCTCCCCCACGCTTTTCAGTGGGGGAGAAGGTGGCGAAGCCGGATGAGGGGGCTCTTGACTATCAAGGCGACGTTGCCATCAGGAGCCGCGGCTACTTCACGTCGGCCTGAACCTCATGCCAGTCGATTGCACCCTCCCCTCATCCGCCTTCGGCACCTTCTCCCCTCGAAAAGCACGAGGGGAGAAGGCGCTCGATTGCAGAGCATCGCGATGAGATTGTGAGAAATGCGGGCTAGCGATCGCCGGAACGCTGCCGTCCCGGCGGCTGGCCAGGCGGCGTCTCGCCGCCTCGCCCACGCTTTTCACTCATCGAAAACTTTCCTGATGTGTTTTCCCGCCGCTTTGCGCGACGTAGGGAGAACACAAATAAGGAGATTTCATCGATGTCCAGGAGCTCACGTTTCACACTGCTCGCATTTGTCCTCATCACTGCCTTGTCGATCAATGCCACTGCCGCGCAGTGGATGGTTCCCGCCGCCGCGCACGCACCCGGCATCGGCAATACGAACTGGAGAACCGATCTCCGCCTCGTCAACCCCTCGCTGACCACCGCGACGGCAACGGTGTATCTGCTGCCCCAGGGAACCAGCAACGCCGCACTCCCGACGAAGGTCACCGTCACCATTCCCTCGGCAGGACAACTGGCGTTGACTGACGTGCTCGACTCGAAGTTCTCGTTCGCCGGAAACGCGGCGCTGCTCGTCGAGTCGACCGAGGCGTCGCTCGTCGTCACCAGCCGCACGTACAACCAGGCGGCGAGCGGTTCCACGTACGGTCAGTTCATCCCCGGCGTCAACGTCGTCGATGCGCTCGTGGCAAACGAGAAGGGCCAGCTCATCTACATCTCGAAGTCCAACGACTACCGCACGAACGTTGGCTTCGCCGGCACGTCGTCGAACGCCGGCACGGTTGCGCTGACGCTGTACGACAACAACAACGTGCTGCTCGGATCGAGGGCGTTCGATGTCCCGCCGTACGGACAGGTTCAGGTGAACGACGTCTTTGCCTCGGTATCAGCCGGTTCCGCGCAGGTGGCTCGCGCACAGGTGACGACGACCGTGCCTGTCGTGGCGTATTCCTCGGTGATCGACAACCGAACGGGAGATCCGATTGCCATGATCGCGCAGCACGCCAGCGAGGCGAAGACGGACCTGGCCATCGCCGCCGTCGGTCATGCCGCCGGCGCCGGCGGCTCCGCCTGGCGCTCGGACGTTCGCATCTTCACCCTCGACGCATCCTCGGGCGGAGATGACTCCGGCCCGGCAAACGGCGTGGTCACGCTCTCGTTCTATCCGGCCAACATCGCCAACGCGCCAACGACGAAAACGGTCACCCTCGCGGCCAATCAGATCCTTTCGCTCGACGATATCGTGCTCAAGACATTCGGTCTCGACAACGCCACCGGCGCGCTGCGCATCCAATCGAGCCAGAAGCTGTTCGCGACCTCGCGAACCTACAACCAGTCGGCCGACGGAACGTTCGGACAGGACATCCCTGCGCGGTCGCTCGATCAACAGCTCGCAGCCGGTTCCGTCGCGAAGTTCTCAGGGCTTTCCAACAGCGGCTATCGCACGAATATCGGCTTCTTCAACGCGGGCACCTCCGCCGCCGACATGCAGCTCGATCTTCGCGACGCCACCGGTGCCCGCCTCGGGCAGAAGTCCTTTCACCTCGAAGGCCGAACCATGACGCAGATCAACGACCTCTTCGGCTACCTCGGCGCCGCGAGCGCGAGCGGCGGATCGCTGTGGCTCACGACCGTTGGCGGCTCTCTCGTCGCCTACGCCTCGGTCATCGACAACGCCAGCGGTGATCCTGTCTACGTTCCTGCCTCAGTCGCTGCTGGCACTGTGCCTCCGCCGCCCTCGATCAACTCGAATCCAGGAGGTCAGTGCGTGAATGTACCTTTCATCCGGGCCGGGCTGAAAGCGACCTACAGGAACACAGACGCGTCGGGCGTCTGGACCATGGTCACGACTATCAAGTCCGACAGCGCAACACTGCGCGAACAGAACGATGTGGCCACGACCAGCAGTGGTACCTCGGTCATCGACTCCACGTTCAACCTCTCCACGCAGAGCGGTCTCCGTCAGCTCCACCACGCGTTCTCAACCGCCACGACGAGTGCCGCCGGATTTCCGATCGTCGTCACCACCGACTCCACGTTCAGCACGGACATGGTGCTCAGCCCGATGACCGAGTACTGCGGCGGCGCGACCTGGCCGATTCCTGCCACCGTCCAGACCGTAGTCACCGGCGGCACGTTCCCCGGACCGACCACCCTGATCAACCGGCCCGCCGCGACAGGCAACGTGATCGCCGTCAATCAGAGCCTCACCGTTGCAGGCGGCACCTTCAACACGATCGAATATCACGGCATCGCCGACCGTACCGACGCGAATATACAGTCGAGCAACATCTGGGTCTCGGTCGCTGACGGCATCATGATCAAGTCGCAGAACCTCGATGCCAACGGCAATGTCGTCGCCACGGTAGAGCTCACGAACCTGCAATAACGAACCGCGATCGTTCGGAAAAGACGGGCCGCCTGGCCCGTCTTTTTTCTGCGAACGGGGAAACTGTAGGGCAGGTCACCAGCCGCTGCGCTGGCGCAGCGATGTGATGTGCGCGACGTGATGCCGTCCGTGCCACGCGTACATGGCGATGAGCGAATCGAGCGTCATCACGCCGTGCTCGGGATGAAGCAGCGTCTTCGAGAAATCGGCCTCGGTGAGCGCCCGCAGAATTCGCACCCAGCGATCGTGCAACGCCTCGAGCAGGGTCAGCGAGACGGCGATCGGCGTGTCGCGAACATCGTTCAGCTTCGCCCAAGCCGCCTCGTCGTACGGCCTGATCGTCGGCTCGTTCTCGGTGAGCGCGAGCTTCACGCGCGTGTAAGCGTTCATGTGCGAGTCGGGAACGTGGTGAACGACCTGCCGCGCGGTCCAGCCGCCGTCGCGATAGGGCGTATCGAGCTGCGCGTCGCTCAGACCCGCCACCGCCTCGCGCATGCGGGCGGGAGCCGCGGCGATCTGGTCGATGAATGCGCGCCTCTCATCCGCGGTGTGCGGCGCTTTGGACCTGTCGAACTTTCCGACGGGATAGCGAGGGTCGATCTGCGTGTCGTTCATGGATTGAAAGTCTATCCCTGATGTCATCCTGAGTCGCCGAAGGACACGAAGTGCCGGAGGACGATCGAAGGACCCCCTGATTTGTGCCGGATGGGAGGGTGAAAAAGAACACCCGCACAGAATCGGGGGGTCCTTCGGCGTCCTCCGGCACTTCGTGTCCTTCGGCAGCCTCAGGATGACAGCGAAGATGAAAGCGGTGCGCCTACAGCGCCGCCACCGCCGTCTGATAGAAGCTCTTCACCGCGGCGACGTAGTCGATCGCCTCGCGCGTCGCTCCCGGACCCGCTTTTGCCACGAGCTCCGGTCCGGCGTTGTATGCGGCCAGCGTCAGCTCTACATCACCATGAAAGCGGTCGAGCAGCGTTTTCACGTAGCGCGTGCCGCCGAAAATGTTGTCGCGCGGATCGAACGCATCGCGGACGCCGAGGGCTTTGGCGGTACGGGGCATGAGCTGCATCAGGCCCTGCGCGCCGCGGCTCGATACCGCATTCGGATTGAACGCCGACTCGCGGAACGTCATCGCTGCGATCAGGTTCGGATCGACGCCGTACGTGTGTGCGGCCTCATCGATGATGCCGGCCAGATACTTCGGCATCGGAGCGGGGAAAGCCTGCGCGGCAAGCTGGTTGACCGGCCTCATATCGATCGACGGTTTGGGCGCTGCAAACAGAGGCGCGGCGACGGCAACAGCGGCGAGCACGAAAACAGAAAGACGAGGACGCATGGACGCTCCTTCCGGTTCGGATCACGGAACGTCCCGCGTCATGCGGGATCACGTTCGGAAGCCCCGCTGCCTCTCTCAATCCTGCTGAGGCCGGTGGCGTTGCGCCCTCCCGTCGCCGGGAGTTTGCCTTTGTCGCGTGATCAGTTTTTGTGTAATTGAGCTAACGAAAGGAGTGCGCTCGATCTTCCTACGGATGAGCGTCGGGGGCGGCCTCAGCGGGAGATTTTTATCGCTTCAAAGCCGCTTCGTAATTGGCTCGAATGACCCGCACATACTCACGCGTCTCCCGGTACGGCGGCACGCCGTTGTAGCGCTGCACCGCGCCCGGGCCGGCGTTGTAGGCGGCGAGCGTAAGGTCGAGATCGCCGTGAAAGGTATCGAGCAGCGTGCGGAGATAGTGCACACCGCCGAAGACGTTCTCGCGCGCGTCGAAGACATTGTTGACGCCGATGTAGCGCGCCGTGGCCGGCATCAGTTGCATCACGCCACCCGCGCCCACGGCCGAGACCGCGGCAGGGTTGTATGCCGACTCGCGCGCCGCGATGGCGGTCACCAGGCGAGGATCGACGCCATGTTGCTTCGAGGCGTCGGCGATGAGAGCGGAGAGATAAGCAGGCATCGGCGTCGTCACGCGGGCGTTCGAGTCGAAAAGCGCGGCTCCGAACGGCGTGTACCGCAACGCCTTTCGAACGGAGCGCAGCGTGAACAGCGACTCGCGGATATCGCCGAAGAAACGATAGGCCGTGATGCCTCGCCCATCGTTGCGGATCTCGACGCGGCCCGTTTGCCGGAGATGAGCCGAAGGGACATCCCGCGCGCTGAAACCGCCGGCGGCCGCGGAGGCGGCAACGAACGTGACGGTAACAGCAAATAAACTTCGCAAGGGTCCTGAGCAACGCGCGTTTGTGAAGCTGCTATTCCGATACGATTCGCGCATGACGACCGTGCGACGCGCCGCTGCGCTACTCTTCCTCGGGTTTACCGCCTGTTCTATGCAATCCCCCAAACACGATACGACAAACAACCCCGCGCACGAGACGGTTTTTGAGTGCGGCACGGTCGTGGCCGGCGCCGCGCAGACGCCGCAGGCGAACTGGTCCGTGGTCACCGCAAACGGCTCGATCGTCGCGGCAGGTCCCGCAGCAACGATTCGCGCGGCCCATCGGAACGCGCGCTTCATCGACGCACACGGCACGACGATCCTGCCTGGCCTCACCGACGCGCACGGCCACCTCTACGGCCTCGGCCTCTCGCTCGACACCGTGAATGTCGTCGGCGCGGCGTCGTACGACGAGGTCATCGCCAAGGTTCGCGACCGCGCCCAGCGCGCCGCCGCCAACGAATGGATCCTCGGCCGCGGCTGGGATCAGAATCGCTGGCCCGGCAAGCAGTTCCCGACTGCCGCACCGCTCGATGCCGCAATCGCCGATCATCCTGTCTGGATCCGCCGCGTCGATGGCCACGCCGGCATCGCCAACAGCGCCGCCATGCGCGCCGCCGGGGTGACCGCGACAACGCCGGACCCCGAGGGCGGCCGGCTGTTGCGCGATGCGGCCGGCAATCCAACCGGCGTCTTCGTCGACGGCGCCATGTCGCTCATCGACTCGAAAGTGCCGCCGCCATCGCCCGAACTGCGCAAAGCGCGCGTTCTCGCCGCCGCACAAGCGATCGCCGCAAACGGCCTCACGGAGATGCACGACGCAGGCGCGGAGCAATCGACGATCACCGCGATCCAGCAGCTCATCGACGAGCACAAGTTTCCGATCCGCGTCTACTCAATGCTGACCGACGAGCAGACGCTCCTCGATTCCTGGCTCGCGCGCAAGCCGCTCATCGGATACGGCGACCGCCTCACCGTCCGCGCGATCAAGATGTACGCCGACGGCGCCCTCGGCAGCCGCGGCGCAGCGCTGCTCGCGCCGTACAGCGACGATCCGTCGAACACCGGTCTTCTCCTCAGCAAACCGGAGCACATGCTGGAGGTGGCGCGCAAGGCTCGCGCTGCCGGCTACCAGGCGAACACGCACGCCATCGGCGACCGCGGCGTTCGGAACGTGCTCGATGCGTACGAACAGTCCGGAGCGACGCCCGCGGACCGCTTCCGCATCGAGCATCTGCAGGTCGTCGCACCGTCCGATTTTCCGCGGCTCGCCCAGCACGGCATCATCGCCTCGATGCAGCCAACACACGCCACATCCGACATGCCGTGGGCCGAAGACCGTCTCGGCAGCGACAGAATCAAAGGCGCCTACGCCTGGCAAACCGTCCTCCACTCCGGCGCCCGTCTCGCCCTCGGCTCCGACTTTCCCGTCGAGGATGTGAACCCGTTTTTCGGCATCTACAGCGCCGTCACACGCCAGGACCAGAAAGGCAATCCCCACGGCGGCTGGTATCCCGACCAGAAGCTGACACTCCCCGAAGCCATCCGCGGCTTCACCTCCGACGCCGCGTTCGCCGCGTTCGAGGAATCCTCCCGCGGCACGATCGAACCCGGCAAACTCGCCGACCTGACGATCGTCGAGGGTGATCTCTACTCCGCGCCGCAGTCGTCCCTCTTCGCGACTAAGGTGCGCTACACGGTGGTGGGGGGTGAGGTGGTGTACGGGAAGAACTAGAATAGCCCTATGGCGAAGATCCTCATCGGAGCAACAGCGGAGGAGCTGGCGCAGGAAATCGACGGGTTTTTCATGGGAACAGACCGCGTTTGGGAAACGATGACTCACGCTGCGCGCCGCCTCGAAGACGCAGGCATTGAGTACGCCGTTATCGGCGGTATGGCCCTCACGCTGCACGGATTCGCCAGGCCTACGGCCGATGTGGACATCCTGGTGTCGCGAGCGGGCCTCGATCGTGTTCATCTTGAGCTGGCAGGTCGTGGGTTCTTACCGAGTTTTTCAGGAGCACGAAAATCCCTCCGCGACACAACAACCGGCGTCAAGGTCGACTTCATTACGACGGGTGAGTATCCGGGCGATGGAAAACCAAAAGCGGTGGTGTTTCCTGATCCTGCCACTACGTCAACCGATCGCCTTGGCTACAAAGTCATCGAGCTGCCGCGTCTGATCGAGCTAAAACTCGCGTCGGGCTTGACCAATCCTTTGCGCCTCCGCGATCTGGCGGACGTGCAGGATCTAATCAGTGCGCTCAACCTTCCGCGCAATCTCGCCGACAACATCGACTCTTCCGTGCGTGATGAGTACCTCCGCATGTGGGATGCCGCGGCAGCAGCGCGTCCGCAAGCTGAATAAGGCGCAGCCTCATTTCGCGCGAAGCGCTTTTGACTGCGGTGGCGCAGCCACCGCTTTGAATCTCGTGATCGAAGCGAAGACGGCGGAAGTCAACACGAAACGTCCGCCGCAGTGGTCAAGTGACTCGTGTGAACCGGCTCTCGAAAGCGGTGGCTGGCGCCACCGCAGTCCAAAGCGCTTCGCGCGAAATCCGCCGGCTACTTCTCGTGATCCTCAAAGTGGGTCAGCTTGCGGAACTCCTGATAGCGCTCGTACACATCGTCGAGCGTGATCTCGCGGAGCCGATCGAGTGAAAACTTCTCGACGGTGAACGACGCCAGGACGCTGCCGAAGACGATGGCGCGGCGCAGCTCGTGATCCGACGCCTCGGCGCGGGAGGCCAGGTAGCCGAGGAAGCCACCAGCGAAGGTGTCGCCGGCGCCGGTGGGATCGAAGACGGCTTCGAGTGGATAGGCGGGAGCGGCGAAGACCGCGTCCTTCGTGATCATCATGACGCCGTACTCGCCGCGCTTGACGACAAGTGTCCGCGGCCCGAGCGCGAGAATCTGGCGCGCTCCCTTGATCAGGTTTGCCTCCCCCGTGTATTGCCGCACCTCGGCCTCATTGATCACGACGAGGTCAACTTCGCGCAGGATCCGCGTGAGCGATTCCTTGGCGATGTTGATCCAAAGATTCATCGTGTCGAGCGCCACGACGCGGGGACGTTTGCACTGACGGAGCACGTCGAGTTGCAGATCCGGCTGGATGTTGGCGAGGAACAGCACGTCGGTATTGCGATGCTTCTCGCTGAGCTCAGGCTTGAAATCGGCGAAGACGTTGAGCTGCGTGTCGCGAGTCTTTGCGACGTTCAGATCGAACCCGTACTCGCCGCTCCAGAAAAAGGTCTTCGCACCGGCGATGCGCTGCAGTCCGTCGAGATTGATGCGGCGCCCGCGGAAGATGGCCAGATCGTCGTCGCTGAAATCGTCGCCGACGACGGCCACGAGATCGACCTCCGAAAAGAACGACGCCGCCACCGAAAAGTACGTCGCCGACCCGCCCAGACAGCGGTCCACCTTCCCAAACGGAGTCTCGATCGCGTCAAACGCAACACTGCCAACAACGAGGATGCCCATGAGATCTCCCAGCGCAAGTTGCGCGCGGCGGAGAGTAGCGGGATTGGGAGGTGGGAGCAACCGGGGACTAGCGTAAACCTCACCGTCGCCAGCGGACATGTCGTTGGATTGAAGATAGAATTGCCGCATGAATGATGTTTCCAAAGTCACGGAGGTCTTTCGCCCGTCGGCGCCGATCGACGATCCATCGATGTTCATAGGCCGAAAAACTGAGCGCTCCGACCTGGCTAGGGCGCTTCTGGCGCCTGGTAGACACGTTGTGCTCTTTGGTGAAAGAGGCGTCGGCAAGACTTCGTTACTGAACGTAGTTGCGGCGGAACTCAGCGGGCCGATAAGTCAAACGGTAGTCTGGTACACGTGCAGTCACTCCGACACATTTATCGACATTATCCGCAAGTATCTCGATCGCACGGGACAGCTCTCGCGGACCGACTTAATGAAGATAACGGCGGAGCGGGAGCTGTCGGCAACCTTGAAGATACCAGTAGCAGAAGGTGGCGCGAGTAGCAAAAGGTCGGAGGAACATCTGCGCTCGTTCGTTGTTCCCAATGGAATAACACCAGACTCGATCGCAACGCAGTATCTCGGCGGTCCAGGCATTTTGATTGTCGACGAGTTTGATCGGATTTCCGATCACGCGACGAAAGTCCTAATCGCTGAGACGATAAAAATACAAGCCGATCGAGTCGCATTAACAAAAATAGTGCTCTGCGGCGTTGGCATTTCTGCCGACGACGTAATCGGCGGTCACCCAAGCACGGTGCGCAATCTCTTTACGATGAGACTGGGCGCGCTGAACGACGAGGAAATTGGTGACTTGGTAGCTACTGGCTTTAAGAAGCTCGGGCTACGATATGAGCCGGGCGTGATCGAACTCATCATTCGCGCGGCCCACGGTCTGCCTTATTTCGCCCACCTCCTTGGTGAGGAGTTGGCAATTCTAGTGACAACCACCGGTGCACGGCTAATTCGTACGGACGACTTCTTCACCGTGCTCGGTCGCGCTTTGCGAAACGTCTCTCCAGCCATTACATCCGGTTTTGAGCGAATGTTCATACCTTCTAGCGAGGATGTGGTCCTGCGACCGGAACTGTTGGGCCAAGAGCTGCCACGAGGCGGGCCACTCGTTCCCGCGAGCATTCGACGGGCCGTTGTTATGGCGCTCGCTGTGAGTGCGGAGAGTGATCTGGACCGAGTTTCAAAGGTTGCTATCTCGCTAATGCGTTCTATCAACGAGTTCGTGCCGTCGGACTATGAAAAACTTTCAGGTAGCGATGCTGGACTAGCCGTCGATGACGCAGAGAAGCTCGCGGATTTTGTCTGCAGGCGTGACGACAATGTCCGTTTCACAGACGCGTTCGCGCGTGGCTATACGTGGTTGAAGGCAGCTCAACGCTATGGCCGTGCCGCTCTTCTAGATGTCGCAATTCCATAAGCTGGAATCGCGTCACTCACTCAAGCTGATCCAAGGACGTCGTCCGGATCGACCAGTGTTGCCCGTGCCGAAGGCTTGTGTTGGATGGCTCTACTCGTCACGCACGTACCTTCCAATGATCGGCGCCAAGTCGTTCTTCAGCTTCGCCGAAATCGCCGCCCGAGTCGTCATGATCGCGTATTGCAACGCGTTCGCGCAGGCGCAGTCGCGCGTGCGCGAGGCGGCGGGGACGATTGCGCCGCGGAGGATCTTCTGCGCGGTCTCGGCGTTCTTGGCGAGGTAGGCCAGGACTGCTTCGACGGAGACGTCGTCGTGTGTCTCGTGCCAGCAGTCGTAGTCGGTAACTAAGGCCATCGTGGCGTAGCAGATCTCGGCTTCGCGGGCCAGCTTCGCTTCTGTGAGGTTCGTCATGCCGATGACGTCGACGCCCCAGGTGCGGTAGAGGTTTGATTCGGCGCGCGTCGAGAACTGCGGGCCTTCCATGCAGAGGTAGGTGCCGCCCTCGTGTACGCGTGCGCCCACCTCGCGCGCGACCTTGCTCATCGCGGACGACGCGCCGGCGCAGATTGGGTCGGCGAAGCCGACGTGGGCGACGATGCCGTTGCCGAAGAACGTGTCGGGGCGGTGGCGGGTGCGGTCGATGAACTGGAGCGGGAAGACGATATCGGTCGGCGCGTACTCGATCTTCATCGATCCAACCGCGCTGGCGGAGAGGATCGTGTGAACGCCGAGGAGCTTGAAGCCGAAGATGTTGGCTCGGTAGCTCAACTCGCTCGGCGAGAATCGATGCCCTCGGCCGTGACGCGAGAGGAAGGCCACGCGAACGCCGTCGATCTCTCCGATGAGGTAGGCGTCAGATGGATCACCGAACGGCGTTTCGACCGCACGCTCTTCGAGGACTGTGAGGCCCTCCATCTGATAGAGGCCGGAGCCGCCGATGATGCCGATGGTTGCGTTGTTTGTCATTTTGCCTTCGCGGAATCCTCGGGATAGAAACGCCGCATCGACTCTTCGATCGCCTCGGCCACCCGGAGGGCCAGTTCGACCGCGGCAAGGCCATCTTCGCCGCTTACGAGCGGGCGCTGGCGCGTACGCACGCAGCCGAGGAACGCTTCGAGCTCGGCGCGCAGCGGCTCCTGCTTGGTGACGACGATGTCGATTGGGACGATCGTTTTCGCTGAGAGGCCGTAGCCTTTCACTTCCTGCTCTTTCGTATCGACCGAGATGTAGGCCTCTCGGCTGAAGAAGCGAATCTTGCGCACGCGGTCCTGCGAGACGCGGCTGGCGGTGAGGTTCGCAACCGCGCCGTTTTCGAGCTCGAGGCGGACGTTCGTGATGTCGACCTTGTCGGTGAGTACCGCCACGCCGACTGCGCGAACGTCGGCGACGCGCTGCCCGAGGAGCGAGAGGACGAGGTTGAGATCGTGGATCATCAGGTCGAGCAGGACGTCGATGTCGAGCGAGCGGCCGACGAAGACGCCGAGGCGCTCGGCTTCGACGAAGCGAACCTCTCGAAGTAGGGGCGCGATGGCGATGATGGCCGGGTTGTAGCGCTCGACGTGGCCGACCTGCAGGATGCGTCCCCGCGATGCGGCCAGATCGATGAGGCGTTGCGCCTCTTCAACTGCCGGCGTAATCGGCTTCTCCACCATCACGTCGCAGCCGGCTTCGATCAACTGGCGCGATACCTCGTAGTGCGTCGTCGTCGGAGTGGCCACGACGGCGCAATCGATCTCGCGTGCAAGCGCTTCGACGGACTCGAATCGCTTCAGTTTCAGATTCTCCGAAACCTCGGCGGCGATGGCGTCGTCCGTCTCGACGAAACCGGCGACCTCGGCCTCCGGCATCTCCGTCAGGATTCGCGCGTGCAAGCGGCCGAGGTAGCCGGTGCCGACGACACCAACCCTCATCGGATGATGCCTCGCTTCGACTCCCGCACGAACTCGACCAGGTAGCGCGCCTCGGGGAAGAGACCGAGTTCTTCCTCGATCTTCGTCAGCGCTTCTTCGACGCCGAGTTTCGAACGCACGAGAATCCGATACGCCTTCTGAAGCGCCTGAACGGTCTCTTTGGAGAACCCTTTGCGTTCCAGGCCGATCGTGTTGATACCGTAGCTGCGGTTGTCGCGGCTGGCCACCGTCTTCGCGAACGGCATGACGTCCTGCGTGATCATCGAGCCGCCGCCGATGAAGGCATGCTCGCCGACGCGGCAGAATTGATGAACCGCGCTGAAGGCGCCGATCGTGGTGAAGTCGGCGATCTCGACATGGCCGGCCAGCGTGGCGTTGTTGGCGAAAACCGTGTTCGATCCCACGTGGCAATCGTGCGCGACGTGCGAGTAGGCCATGAAAAAGTTGTCGGAGCCGATCGTCGTCTTGCCGCCGCCGCCAGTCGTGCCGCGGTTGATCGTGACGAACTCGCGGAAGACGTTGTCGTTGCCGATGGCCAGCTCGGTGTGCTCGCCTTTGTATTTGAGATCCTGCGGCGGACCGCCGATCGAGGCGTGGCCGTAGAACTGATTGCGCTCGCCGATCGTGGCCGGGCCTTCGATACGCGTGAACGGGCCGACGACGCATCCGCTGCCGATGGTCACATTCGCGCCGATGAGCGCGTACGCGCCAACGACGATGTCGGAGGCGAGCGAAGCGTTGCTGCTGATGATTGCTGTCGAATCGATTTCTGCCATCGTTACTCCGGCCTGTCGATCAGCACGCTGAATAGCTCAGCCTCGGCGACAAGCTGACCGTCGACGGTGGCCTTTCCGTGGATCTTCACGGAGTTGGAGCGGCGGTGGAGAACGATGCACTCGAGCCGGAGCTGATCTCCGGGAACGACCGGCTTGCGGAAGCGGGCCTTGTCGACGCCGCCGAAGAGAAAGAGCTTCTTCTCGCGGTCCGGCATGTCGCGCAGCCCGAGGATGGCGGCGCACTGCGCCATAGCCTCGACGATGAGCACGCCCGGCATGACCGGCGCGCCGGGGAAGTGGCCCTGAAAAAACTGCTCGTTCGCGGAGACGTTTTTCAGGCCGACGATCCGCTTGCCGTCTTCGATCTCGAGGACGCGGTCGACCAGCAGCATCGGATAGCGATGCGGCAGGATCTTCATGATTTCGTTGATGGTGAGCATGGTTACCTCGATGTGTCTGTCAGAGATCCCTTCTTCTTTGCGAGCCGCCGTAACATCGCCTCTCTCCTCGCAAACTCCCGGAAAGGCATGGCGGGGATTCCCATCACTTTGGCGCCGTCGGGAACGTCGTCGAGCACGGCGCTTTTCGCGGCGACCTGCACGCCGTTGCCGATCTTGAGATGTCCGGCGATTCCCGACTGGCCGGCTACGACGACGCCATCGCCGAGCTCCGTCGAGCCGGCGATGCCTACCTGCGCGACGAGCAGGCAATGACGGCCGACTTTCACGTTGTGCGCGATCATCACCAAGTCGTCGATCTTCGTGCCGTCGCCGATGACGGTCTCGCCCAACGCGGCGCGATCGATCGTCGAGCCTGCGCCGATCTCGACGTCGTCGCCGATGCGGACGATTCCGATCTGCGGGATCTTGTGATGCCGGCCGCCTTCCGTGGCAAAGCCATATCCGTCCGCGCCGATGACGACGCCACTGTGGATGATGCAGCGCTTGCCGATGATGGAGCGGTCGTAGATCGAGACCTGCGGGTAGACGATCGTGCCCTCGCCGATCGCCGATCCCGCTTCGATGGAGACGTTCTGGAAGATGACGACACCATCGGCCAGCGTGACGTTGTCGCCGATCGTCGAGAACGGGCCGACCGCAACGTTTGCGCCGAGCGTTGCCGTCGGCGCGATCGAGGCGAGCGGGGAGATTCCCTGCGGCATCGGCCTGCGGTCGAAGTACTTTGCCACGACGCTGGCCATCGCAAAGTAGGGATTGGCTACGCGGATGAAGCGCGCGTCGTCCCCCTCCACGTCGTTGCCGACGAGAATGGCTCCGGCACGCGTCGACGCAAGCTGCGCCGCGTATTTCGGATTGGAGAGAAAGCTGATCTGCGTCTCGTCAGCGTCGGCGAGTGGGGCTACGCCGCCAACAGTCCGTCCGTCCGGACCGTCGTGACGGCCGTTGACGAACGAGACAATTTCTGCGAGAGGAACCGCGGGCATTCGGGCGGGCATTGTATGCCGCACGAAACGAAAAAAGCCTCCCGGATGGGGAGGCTTTCGCGTGACGCGCGTGGGTGCGAAGGTTACGGCTTCTTCGGAGCGGCCGCTGGTGCGGCGGTGTCGCTGAAGCGCTTGATCACCGTGTCGGTGATGTCGATCGCATCCGAGGCGTAGACGAGACCGGACTCGAACTTGTTGAAGATCGCGGCCAGGCCCATCTCTTTGCCGACGGCGTCGATGACCGGCTTGATCTTCCCCTCGAGGTCCTGGAGGGTCTTGTCGCGCGCTTCACCGACTTCGCGATCGGCATCCTGCGCAAAGCGCTGGGCGGCGATCTTCTTCTCGGAGAGCGTCTTGGCCATGTCGGTCAGCTTGTCTTCGCTGAGCGAGAGTTTCTTGGTGTTGATGTCGTTGTCGAGCTTTGCGATCTCTTCGTTCATGGCCTGAGCCTTGGCGATGCGATCGTCCTGCATCTTCTTGAGGCGTTCATACGCAGCCTTGCCTGGTGCTGAGCTCATGAGCACTTTGTTGACGTCGATCACGGCAAAGCGCGGGGGCGTACTCTGCGCGAACATGGGCGCCGCGAGTGCTGCCACCGCGAGCGAAACGAGAAGCTTCTTCATGAAAATCTCCTTAATTGTTTGGGACGTGGACGATCGCTAAATCGCCGCGCGTTTAGTACGTATTCCCGATGGTGAAGTTGAAGGTCTTGAACTGGTCGCCCGTCTTCGGCGCTGGATTGATGGCGTAAATGAAGCGGATCGGGAACTGGAACACGGGCAGGAAGATGCGGAGCTCGGCACCGGTCGAATAGCGGATCTTGCGCGGATCGATCTTGTCCCGGTAGCCGTAAGCCCAGCCGCCGTCACCGAAAAACACGATACGCAGCGGATCGTTCACCTTGAACACGTATTCGGTGTTGAAGAAGACCTGCTTGTAGCCGCCGGCAACCTGCTTCTGGCCTCCGAAGGTTTCCATCGGCCCGAGGGTGCCGTAGTCGAAACCGCGCACGGAGTACTCGCCACCGACGAAGAAGCGCTGCCCTTTCGGGACGCAAAGCTTGCTGTTCTGATCGACGTAGTCGTCGTAGGTCAGCGCGCAACCCTTGCTCTTGTAGTCGAGCGGTATCAGGTAGCCGAGGTCGGCGTTGACGCTGAAGGATGACCGCTTCGAAAGCTTGAAGTACTTCGTCGTTCCCAACGTGGGGCGGAAGGCGTGGATCGTGCCGCCGAGCGGGCCGCCTGCGAACGAGAGTCCCATCGTGACCCGGGCGCCGCGCGTCGTGTCGAACGGGTTGTCGCGCGAGTCGAACGAATAGGAAGGGCCGATCGAGGAGTAGGTGTAGGTGAGATCGGAGATGTCGGAGATGGGAACGTTGCCGTTCGCGTCGGGCTGCACGTTCGACTCTTCGTGGGTCTTGACGTGCTCGAGGCCGTAGACGAGCGAGATGCTGTCGAAGCGATGGAGCCGGTAGCCGTACGCGATCGAGCCGCCCTTGCTCCGCTCCTGGTAGCCGACCGAAAGCGGGTAGTCGGTGTTTCGATTGAAGAGCGAGATGCCGAGGCTGTTCGGTGTGTCCATGAACCAGGGATCGGAGTACGACAGCGAGTAGAAGTTCTGACGATTGCCGCGCTGGAAACTGACGCCGAGGTTTTCGCCTTCGCCGAGGAAGTTGCGCGTCGAGAACTGCGTCTGGATGAAGAAGCCGGTCCCCTCGGAGTATCCGCCGCCGAACTGGACGTCGTTCTTCCCTTCCTCGGTTCCCTTGACCGTTACATCGACCGTTTTCTTTTCCTGGTTGACCTTGAAGTCGGGGTTGTCGTTGACCTTGAAGTAGCCGAGCTGGCCGAGTTTGTAGATCGACTGCTTGAAGGTCTCCATGTCCATGATCCCTCCCTCTTCGAGGAAGATCTCGCGGCGGAGAACCTTGTCTTTCGTGGTGTTGTTGCCCTGGAACTCGAGGCGCCCGAGGCGGAACTGGTCGCCTTCGAAGACCTGGATGTGTACGTCGACGACGTTGCTGTCCTTCTCGACGTACTCGGGATTGATGTAGGAGTAGATGTAGCCGCGGCTTCGGTAGACCTCGTCGACGGCGTCGATGCGGTCCTGAATGACCTTGCGGCGGATGACGTCGCCCTTGTTCAGCGGAAAGTTTCCGGTGAACGCGTCGGCCTTGAGCAGCGTGGCGCCGGTGACCGTGACCTCGCCAAGGTGATGGATCGTCCCTTCTTTGATGGGGATGGTGATGTTGACCCGCTGTTTCTTGGCCTTACCGGTCGTTGAGATCTGCGGCTCGCCGAACGCAACGCTCGTGTAGCCGTAGTCCTGGTAGTAGTTCTTGATGTGCTCGAGGTCTTCGTCGAGCTTGGACGGAATGTAGAGATTCTTCTTCCGGATCCAGGTGACGATGTTGTTTTCCTTCACCTCTTTCATCTGCCGGCGCAGGAGGCGGGTGGAGAAGTGCTGGTTGCCGGTGAAGAAGACGCGGGCGACAGTGGCCTTGATGCCTTCGCTGATGTTGAAGACGATCTTTTTCTCGCCGTCGCTCATGTCTTCCATCGTTTGATCGACGGTGACGCCTTCGAAGCCACCCTCCGAGTACGCCTTCTTGATCGACTCGGCAGCGCGGCGGACCAGCGTCTGCTCGACGGTGTTGCCGACGTGCAGGTCGATCTTGTCTTTCTCGAGCTGCTCGGTGATCTTGGCCGTCTGGAGCTCTTTGTTGCCGCGATATTCGACGGCGCCGATGCGCGGCCGCTCTTTGACTACGGCCCGGACGATGACGCCGCCGTTTGGCGCGGCATCCGTTTCGATCCGGATGTCGTCGAAGAGACCGGTCTGCCAGAGGTTGAGGAAGTTGCGCTGGATCGCGGCGGGATCGTAGGGGTCACCCTGATTCACGCCGAGGTAGACGCGGATCGTGTCGCTGGCGACGGTCGTGTTGCCGGACGCTTCAAAGCGCTCGATCCGTTGCCCGGAGACCGGGACACCAGGCTTCGGTGCGGCCGGAGGGGTTGGCGCAGGGGAGAGCACGGGCTCGGAAGAGATGTGGCCTGCGTCCGGACGATCGATGATCGTGCCGGGTTTCGGTTTGGCGGGAGTCTGCGGTTGGGGCTGAACGGCTTGCGCGAGGGCGCTCCCCGCAAGGATGCCCGCCGCGAGGCAGATAGCGACGATTCGATTCATAGTTGTTTGTTGAGGCTCGTGCCCGGCTCCGACTGGCCGGACGCGTACCTGGAGCACTTTCAGCCTGTCGACCTATTGACGTGCGAACCGGGACACAGGTCACGCGGGAGCCCACAACAGACCTAAGCGGCGGCGCATTCTAGCAAACTGACGAGGGTGGGAAAGGCTTTTCAGGCGTAGGTAGCCCGCCCTCCCCCAAACGACCAGTTTTCCTTCGTCACTTCGATCAGCGAGACCACCACGTCGTCGGGCCGGACCCCTAACACCTGGAGACGTTTGGCGATATCGGCGTAGAGGTTCTTCTTGACGTCCACCGTCCGTCCTGCATTCAACGTGATCTCGACAATCACGATCTCCTCGGAACGCTCGACGCCGCCGTAGGTTGGATGTGCAACGATGTCGTCACGGTCGAGGCGATTGAGGATGTGGAAGCGATCGTCGGCGGGCACGTTGGCCTGGGCGACGAGCGCGTCGTGGACGGCCTCGCTGATCGCGTGCAGCGAACGACCGGCGATGTTCTTGCGTACGTAGATTTTTACCAGCGGCATGATCACCACAGTCTATCTGCTACTCGCCGCGCTGGCACTCGGCGCGCCGCTTCCTCACGTTGCTCTTCAGCCGAGAGGCGCTGTGCTGCGCATCGCCGTGGTCGGCGACACGGGCGAAGGATCGGATCGCGTGGCGCACGGGATCGCGAAGCTTCATGCGAAGACGCCACTCGACGCGATCGTCCTCACCGGCGACACGTTCTACCCGTGCGGTCCTGCCTCGAAGACGGATAGGCAGTGGAACCGTGTTCGCGCGCTCAGCCACATCGGCGTTCCGCTCTTCCCAGTCCTGGGCAATCACGATTTCTGCGGCAAGTCGGTGCCTGACGCGCAGATCGGGGTACCGGCCGTTTCCAATTGGCAGTTTCCGGCGCGGCAGTACGTCGTCGACGCCAAAATCGCGGAACTGCTAATGCTCGATACGACGCCGTACGCGGCCGGCCGCAACGACGACGCAGCCGATGCGGTGCGGCAGACATTCGCGGCGAAGAAGCTGACCTGGCGAATCGCCGCCGGCCATCATCCGATCGTGTCGTCGGGTTATCACGGCCACTTTCCGCGAGCGCAGCACATCCGCATGGTCACGATCGAGCCGGTGATGAAGCGCGCCCGCGTCGATCTTTACATCTGCGGCCACGACCATCATCTGGAGTTGATCGACGGAAATCCGCGCCTGCTCATCAGCGGCGCCGGCTCCGATCCCGTGCCGCCGCTCGTGCCGCACGCGAAGACGCTTTTCCCTTCCGAAGCGACGGCGCAACTCGGATTCGCGGTGCTCGAATTGGACCCGCACTCGATGACGATCCGCTTCTTCGACGGCGAGGGAAAAGCGATCAGCAAGCCGTTTGCCTTCCGGCGCTAAGAGCTGCACCGCTACAATGACACGATGGCTTTTGATACATCTCCCGCCATGGCAGAAGCCCAACTCCGGCTCTATCGCGAAATCGGTGAAACGGGCCGCGCTCGAATCGCGGCCGAGTTGAGCGACCTGCTGCGTGACCTCGCCATCGCCGGCGTCAGGCAGCGGCATCCGGAGTACGGCGAGGAGCAGGTTCTCGCGGAGGTGCTGGCTGTCTTTTATGGTCGCCGGCCGGATCGGTGAGCGTACGGGAGGTACTCGAGAATCTTCGCGACGCCCTGGAAGACGCTGACGTTGCGTACATGGTGACGGGTTCGTTCGTCAGCTCGGTGCACGGCGTCCCGCGAGCAACCCAGGACATTGACGTGATCATCGAACCGACTCGCGAGCAACTCATCGCGCTGATGGAACGATTTGGGGAGCCCGCCTACGACGCAAACGAGGAGGACGCGCTCGATGCATTCAGGCGCAGATCAATGTTCAGCGTGATCGATCGGCGCGGCATCTGGAAAATCGACTTCATCGTACGGAAGGACAGGCCGTTCAGCAGGAGAGAGTTTGGCCGCCGAATGAAAGTTGCCATCCTTGGCGTCGCCCTGTATGCGGCGACACCTGAAGACATCCTCCTGGCAAAGCTCGAGTGGGCGAAGCTCGGCGAATCGGAGAGGCAGATCAGAGATGCCGCCGGAATCATCAGGATTCAAGGCGCGAAGCTCGACGTCGATTATGTTGATCGGTGGGCAGCCGCGCTGGACATTGAAGATCAATTGCGGTCGGCCCGCGAACAAGCGAGCTAGCAAGCCGGAGTCGATCAACAGCGTGATGGGACGGGCTGGCCGAAGCGCGATTCGCAATTTTTTCCGCCCTCGGCCCGTTCGACCGGACACTGCTTCACCTCTGTCCGAGCGTCAGAGCTGAACAAATCTGACAGGAACGGACACACCAAATGCCTTTCGAAGCACTCGGGCTCGACCCGAAAATCGCCAAAGCCGTGCGCGAAGCCGGCTACACAGAACCTACCCCCATCCAGACCAAAGCAATCCCGCTCGTGCTGCGCGGCCACGATGTCATCGGCATCGCCCAGACCGGCACCGGCAAGACCGCCGCATTCGTGCTGCCGATTCTGCAGCGGCTCTCAACACGCGGCTCAGCGACGAACCGCCGTTGCATGCGCGCCATCGTCATCGCTCCGACCCGCGAGCTCGTCGTGCAGATCGAAGAAAACGTGCGCAAATACGCGCGCCATCTCCACCTCCGCATCGCCACGGTGTACGGCGGTGTCGGCGAGCGTCCGCAGATTCAAGCGCTGCGCGCCGGCACGGAAGTCGTCATCGCCACTCCCGGGCGTCTCATCGATCTCATGGATCAGGGCCACGTCGATTTCTCCGGCCTCGAGGTCGCGGTGCTCGACGAAGCGGATCGCATGCTCGACATGGGCTTCCTCCCCGCGATGCGCCGCATCGTGAAGTCGCTCCCCAAACAGCGCCAGACGATGATGTTCTCGGCGACGCTGTCGAAAGAGATCGAGACGCTGACGAACGAGTTTCTCAGCGACGCGCAGCTCGTGCAGGTCGGCAAGCGCGCCAATCCCGCCGAAACGGTCACGCAGTTCATCTACGAGACGACGAAGGAAGCGAAGCTGCCGCTCCTGCTCCACCTTCTGCGCGATCCATCGCTCGATTCTGTACTTGTCTTTTCGCGCACGAAACACGGCGCCGACAAGATTGCCCGCAGGCTGTCGTCGTCCGGCATCAACACCGGCACGCTGCACTCGAACCGCAGCCAGAGCCAGCGCATCGCCGCACTCAAGGCGTTCAAGGCGGGCACGGTCCGCGTCCTCGTGGCCACCGACATCGCCGCCCGCGGAATCGACGTCGAGGGAATCTCGCACGTCGTCAACTTCGACTTCCCGCCGCAGCCTGAGGATTACGTTCACCGCATCGGCCGCACCGGCCGCGCCAAAGCCATCGGGGACGCCATCAGCTTCGTCACCCCCGACGACCGCGGAAACCTCCGCGATCTGGAGCGCTTCATCTCCCGCGGCATCCCGCGCAAGGTCGCCGAGGGCTTCGACGCGAACGCGTACAAAACGAGCGAGCCGCTGAAGTCGTGGAGGCCGTCGCGGCCCGCGCACGCGCCACGCCCGCAACGCCCGAACACGTACACGAGCTCGCGCCCACAGGCACGCGCGGGTGCGCGCCCGAGCGCTGCCCGCCCCGCGAGTGGAGCGCGTCCGCACGCAGGGGGCAACGGCCGAGCGCCGAGCAGCAGCGAACGTCCGCAATTCTCCGATCGCGCGCGGCGCAGACCGTAAGAGTTGTCATTCCGAACCGCCGGAGCGCAGCGTGGGACGGAGAGGAATCCCCTGCCCACGGAGCGATACTCGTGCTTCGGCAGGGGATTCCTCTCCGTGCTTCGCCGGTTCGGAATGACCGCCATGCTCACGAGCGCTTGTTCGAACGCCGTTCATCCGGCGCGTCCCACTCTTCCGACAAATCTCTCCACTCCGGATTCATCGACGCGACCAACGCATCCTTCTTGGCCCGCGACCATTTCTTGATCTCGGTCTCACGCTCGATCGCCTGCCGGATATCCTGATACCACTCGAAGTACACCAGGCGATCGCAGTTGTACTTCTTCGTAAATCCTTCTTTGACTCCATTTCGATGTTGCCAGACTCGCCTCAAGAGATCGTTCGTGACGCCCGTGTACAAAACGTTCTTCCACCGGTTCGTCGTCATGTAGACGTAGAAGTTATACGCGACTCGCACACCACCAAGCCCCCTCGGAGGCAGGCAGCGTCGCAAATGCGCAGGGGATTCCTCTCCGTGTCTCGCCGGTTTGGAATGACAAATTTCCACGCCGCGTAGACTCCGCGTTATCGCAGCCCGCGCGGCTGTCATTCCGAACCGCCGGAGCGCAGCGGAGGACGGAGAGGAATCCCCCGCCCACGGAGCGACCTTCGATCTTTGGCTGGGACGCCTACGCTTGCAAGAAGTACTACCGCGGCGAAAACGCCTGCCCTCTCTTCAGGAACGTCCCCTTGCCCGGCTTCCCCACGTACTTCCCCTCTTCGATCACGAGCTCGCCGCGTGACAACACCGTCTTCGTCACGCCCTTCACTTTCATCCCTTCGTAGCAGGAGTAGTCGACGTTCATGTGATGCGTCTTCGCGCTGATCGTCCGATCTTCGTCCGGATCGAAGATGACGATGTCGGCGTCGCTGCCGACGGCGATCGTTCCTTTGCGCGGGAAGAGGCCGAAGATCTTGGCCGCCGCCGTCGACGTGATCTCCACAAAGCGATTGAGAGAGATGCGGCCTTGCGCGACGCCGCCGTTGAAGATGAGCGACATCCGCTCCTCGACGCCGGGACCGCCGTTCGGGATCTTCGAGAAGTCGTTCTTGCCGAGCTCTTTCTGCTCCTTCATGCAGAACGGGCAGTGATCGGTCGAGACCACCTGCAGGTCGTTGAACTTCAGGCCTCGCCACAACTTCTCCTGATTCCACTGCTCGCGAATCGGCGGCGTCATCACGTACTTGGCGCCTTCGAATCCAGGCTGCTCGTAGACGCTGTAATCGAGGAAGAGATACTGCGGACAGGTCTCCGCGTACGCGTTGATGCCCATGTCGCGGGCCCGCGTCACTTCCTGCAGCGAGTCGTCGCAACTGAGGTGGACGATGTAGACCGGCGCGTCGGCCATCTCGGCCAGCGCGATCGCGCGATGAACGCCTTCGGCCTCCGCCTTAGTCGGCCGCGTCAGCGCGTGATACTTCGGTGCCGTCTTGCCATCGGCCAACGCCTTCTTGACGATGGCATCGATGACGACGCCGTTCTCCGCATGCATGCAGATCAGCCCGCCGTTCTCCCCCGCCGTCCCCATGGCCTTGAAGATCGTGGCGTCATCGACGAGAAAGACGCCGGGGTACGCCATGAACAACTTGAAGCTCGACACCCCCTCATCGATCATCCCTTTCATCTCCGGCAACCGCTCGTCCGGCAGATCGGTGCAGATGAGATGGAACCCATAATCGATCGACGTCCTCCCCTCGGCCTTGGCGTGCCACGCATCGACCGCCTGCTTGAGCGACTGCCCTTTGTACTGCACGGCAAAGTCGATGATGGTCGTCGTCCCCCCATGCGCCGCCGCAATCGTCCCCGTCTCGAACGTATCCGACGCCGAGGTCCCGCCGAACGGCAACTCCATGTGCGTGTGCGGATCGATTCCACCCGGTATGACTAACCGCCCCTTGGCGTCGATCACCTTGTCCGCGCTGACGTCGATCGACCGCCCGATCATGGCAATCGTCCCGTCGTCGATGAGGATGTCCGCGTTGTAGTCGTCGACCGCGGTAACGATGCGGCCGTTTTTGATGAGGGTTGTGGTCATGGCTTGGCTCCTTCGTTCAAGTAGCGCTCGATGATCGCTCTTAGCGCCGGTAAGTCTTCCGTGGCGGTGTCCCAGACGCGATCGTTGTCGATGTCGAAGTATGAATGAATGAGATGGTTGCGCATTCCGACGACTTTGGACCAGGGAATCTCGGCAGCCGAAGGCGCTCGATGTCATGCGGCGGAATACTGCACCTCGGCCGACTGGACAACTTGATCGCGGAAGTAGCGGCTCAGCTCTGCCGGTGTTCGGAGATCGACCTTTCGGCCTAGCCGTTCACTGAGCTCGATTTCCATCCCCGCCATGGCGAGGTAGCCAACCCGCGCGCCATCCTCGAACTCGACGAGGATGTCGACATCGCTTTCGGGCCGAAAACGGTCTGTAAGAACGGACCCGAAAAGTGCGAGTTTGCGAATCTGATTTCGCTTGCAGAAATCAGCTGAAAACACCGGATCGGGTGTGATGTGCGCGAACATCGCAGCGCATTCTAACGTGCGCGGTCAGACGGCGGAATACTGCACTTCGGCCAATCGAAGGACCTCATCACGGAAGTAACGGCTCAGGTCTTTGGGCGTGCGGAGATCCACTGTTCTACCCACGACCGCCTCGATCTCGAACTTCATGCGCGCAAGTGCAAAGAGTCCGGGCGTCTGGCCGGGCTCGAACTCGATCAGGACGTCAACGTCACTCTCCGCGCGGAACCTGTCCGTCAGCACCGATCCGAACAACGAAAGGCGCTGGACGTGATGCCGTTTGCAGAACTCGGCAACGAAGTTGGGATCAAGCTGGATGTGAGCGGACATTGCAGCGGCATTCTACCGCGCGAGGTTTGACGGCTGAGCTGGTGCACCCGGCGTTTCCGGGCTCGTCGAACACGCTAGGATTTGCGCGGCAGGAACTACGAAGCCGCACTTCACGCGAGTAAGAACGGCGATGAAACTCGACCTCCTCCCTCACAGCACTCAGGCGAGGACGCCTGATTGCCCGCGGTCGAGACGACCGCACTCCTTACGACGCGCCTTCTCGTGTGCTAAGGAGTGTGGGCGTCTCGCCCGCGGCCATCGAGGCGTCCCGCCTCGGTGGTTGAATCCGATCCTGGTAGCTCCAAGTGTCGCAAGCCTAATCTCCGCTGCGCATCAGATCGCGGAGAGCTTTCGTGGCCTTGCCGGACTTCATCTGTTTCAAGATCGCCGCGCCGGATCGCCGCTTCACGACAATCGTCGGTTGGATGACGAAATCCAGCAGTTCGTGTGGCACTTGTAATGCGGTCACCGAGGTCTGAGGCCTTTTCTTCATCAGTCCTTCGCCTTCGTCCTCGCGTAGTGCCCCGCGAACGTCACGTTGTGGCCGAAGTGGCCGTCGACGGCGCGCTCTTCGACGTCCGCGGCTTTGCGGGAGAAGCGGATCGTGATTCGGTAGCCGTCGGCGGGGTCGGTCCAGGTGACGGTGTCGTCTTTCAGCGGGGCTTCGAATTTGAGCTCGCCGAGGTTCGGGCCGTACTTTTCGTTCTTGATGTTCCAGAGGGCGATGCCGTCGACGCTGACGCGGTCGCCGGGGAGCATCCTCACGTCGAGCGAGGCTTGTTCGTTCTCGCCGTTCCGCTCGTAGTGGCCGGAGACGTCGCGGTTGCGCGCGACGGCGGGCAATGCGAGAAGCGCGAAGACCAGGCAGATCGACATTGACGCTGCAAGCGGCGGAATGCGGCGCGCGTGACGCTGGGTGTGACCGCTATTCGCCGTATGCATAGCCCGACCGTGCGCTGACCTTGAACTCCGGATTGCGTAGCGTCACGTCAACCTTCTGGAAGCCGTGCTCGCCGGGGCGTTTCTTCGTGTAATAGCTGATGAGGTAGTAGCCGGCGGTCCGTTTCTCGATCTGCTGCAGCGGCGCGATGAAGCTGGTGTGGAGGCGGTAGTACTGGCCGTTTGTATCGTTGGCCATCGTCGTCAGGTTCTGGTGAACGAACGCCGGCGCGTCGAAATCGCTTTGCAGGGAAATGGGGTAGAGAGTGACGTCGGCGCCGTTGAGCGACTCGATCATCGGAGCGTAGTAGCGGCTGCGGTTGATGACCATGCCGCCGCGGATGTCCTCATCCGGGCCGACGATGCCGTTCGAGAAGAGCACGACGTCCTTGCGGGCGTGGATCGGCCGAAGCGCATCGCCGAGGAGGTCGAGGGCCTCGTAGACGGAGCCGGTCTGGTTGATCATCCGATCGATGTCCATGTTGCGCATCAGCGATGGGCCGCCGCCGGCCAGCGTCTCTTTCTTGCGGATGCCGAGGCCGAAGGAGGTGGCGTCGTTCAACGCGCGGCGGATCTGCGCTTTGTCGGAGGTGAAATCGGTGTAGACCTTGAGCCGCACGTCGTGCCCCACGACCGCCACTCGATCCTCGGCGCCCACATGGTCGTTGACGAACCGGGCCACATCGCTGCGGGCACGAATCAACTCGCTGGGAAAACCGACATCGGCGGGCGTCTTGTCGAAAAAGATGATGAGGTATCGCTCATCGTGAATGCGCTCTACTTTGAAGGCGGCTGCCGACTCCGGGGCGTCGATGAGGCGCCGGTTCGTGAAGTAATCGACGGTGTCGATGCTCTGCTGCTGGCCGTTCTCGCGGACGATGAAGTCGTCTTTGGTGAGGCCGAGCATCTGATTGCCGCGGTTGTCGGTCACGACGGCGTCGAGCTGCACGAGGTTTACGTCGACTCGCTCGCCGAACGTCGGTGAGGGCTGGGTTGGCGGTTGCGGAACCTGCTGCGCGAAGAGCGGCGCCGCCGCGAGGATGATCACGAGAATGATCAGTGGGATGAAACGCTTGGACATTGCAGTCCCCCTTCGGCGATGTCCAACGAGGATGAGAAGAGATTGGATTCCGTCCGCTGATCCTGGTGCCTAGTTCTTCCAGCTTTGTCACCGAAGGCCCGGCGAGAGTGAAGCTCCATGAAAACCCCATGAGTCCCGGACAACTGGCGCACAAAGAAGGCCACATTGCGGGAAGAAAGGAGACTCATGATGTCATCCACTAAATTGCTTCGTCTCGTACTTCCTCTTTTGTTTTGCCTCGCCGCGTCCGGACTGTATGCGCAGGTCCGAAACGACGACTCCACCGTCATCGTCAGCGGCGACCGTCCCGGCGGCAACCTTTACAGCAAGCCGCTGCTCCTTCCCGAGGTGCCCGCTGGGCAATTCGACCTGCGGCAGAACCAATGCGAAACCGCCTGCGCGAGGAACGGCGGATGCGTGGCCTGGACGTACATCAAATCGAATTCGGCCATCGCCTCCGGCAAGTGCTGGCTGAAATCATCGATTACCCCCCTGGTGAGTTGCCCCTTTTGCGTCTCCGGAACGATCGGCGCTCCCGACACAAACCGGCCGGGAGGTGACTACCGGCATTTCGATCACATCGGAACCGGGGTGCGCGCTCGTACCGTAAACGCATCACAGTGCAAGGCCGCTTGCCTCAGGGAAGCGCAATGCCAGGCTTGGACATGGGTCCTTCCGGACAGGGGCCAGGGGCCGAATGGAAACTGCTGGCTGAAGAACGAAGTGCCGCCGGCGGTTCCGAATGCCTGTTGCATCTCGGGCTCCGTTTCGACGACGATCATTCGATAACGAAACGTGAAATCGCCGCGGAATGAACATGGGGAAGGCCGGGTTTGACCCGTCGTCGCGGATCTCCTAGAATCCGCGTCTCTTTTTCGCGCCCTTCCCGGCGCGTCCCGACTTTCCCGGGGCATAGCTCAGCCTGGTTAGAGCGCACGGTTCGGGACCGTGAGGTCGGAGGTTCAAATCCTCTTGCCCCGACCATCTTGAATTGACTGCGGCCTCGCACACGCGAGGCCGTTTCATTTTCGTGGTCCTCTACAATCCGCCGCGTGAAACGAATCCTTCTCTCTTTTCTGCTGACACTCTGCTCGGCTTCGGCGTTCGCCTGGGGAATGAGTTGATAGTAACGTTCGAATGGACGAACGAGGCGGCGGCGATCGGGCTGCCGACCGACATGCCGCAGTTTTTCTACCGTTCGTTCCCGCAGCTCACCTGGCTGGGACCTGATCCCGACCGCTGGCGCGGCGGCGGACAGTCGGTCGATGCGTCGAACAGTCCGGATCATCAGCTCAACTACGAGTACGTCGCCGGGCTGCAACTGCCGCACGACCGCTACGCCTTCCTCGCCCTCATGATCACCTCGGGCACCCAGCGCCGACTCGGCATCCGCAACACCGATCCCGGTTTTCTTCCGTGGCGCATCGCGGAGATGTGCGAGCAGATGACGACGGAGTGGCGTCTCTGGCGCGCCGCGCCGGCGGGATCGGCCGAGCGAGCGTTCCTCGAGCGCGACATCGTTCGCGATTCGGGCGTCCTCGGACACTTCGTCGCCGATGCCTCGAATCCGCTTCACACGACGATCAACTACAACGGCTGGACCTCACCCAATCCGAATGGCTACGTAAACGATTGCCTGATCCACGCGCGCTTCGAGACGGACTTCGTTTCCCACAACATCGTCACGGAGAACATCGTGGAGAAGCTGGCAGCGCCGCAGTTGCGCACCGACTACTTCGACGCGGCCAT
The DNA here is from genome assembly GCA_034664845.1 of Thermoanaerobaculia bacterium. Classification (GTDB taxonomy): domain Bacteria; phylum Acidobacteriota; class Thermoanaerobaculia; order Gp7-AA8; family Gp7-AA8; genus JADGNZ01. Next base: position 77,863 of record JAXDGW010000108.1, read on the forward strand.
CACGTTCGTGCGGCAGTCGAACGTGCTGGTCGAAAAAACGTATCAGCTCGACAAGAAGGGCGACTTCGACCTCTTTCGCCCTCCGTCAGCCGAGGGAAAAACGTTCGCCAGCGAGCGTCTCGCAGCCGGCGCGTCGCTGCTGCGCGATCTCTGGTGGTCGGCGTGGAAGAACTCGGCCGTTCCGCCGAAACGGCGTGAGGCTGGGGAGTAGCGAACGGCAGAGATCAGAAATCAGAGATTGGATATCAGCGAAACCATAGATTACGTCCTGATCTCTGATCTCTTGTCTCTGATCTCTGCATAAACTACTTCTTCCCCGTCACGAATTCATCGGCGCCGCTCATCCGGAGCTTGATCAGCTTCTCGACCGGCACGGCTTTGTAGCCGTTCGCTTCAATCTTGCGGATGTAGTCGGGGGTCACGCCGAAGATGCGCATCTCGACGAGTTGGTGCGCGGTGAGTTTTCCGTAGCCCAGAGCGTTCAGTTCTTCGATCGTCGCCGGCGTCACGCCCTGGATGCCGAACTCGCCAAGCTCGTGAGGGCTGAGGTTGTAGCCGAGGCGCTTGTACTCGCTGATCTTCGCCGGCGTGATGTTGCCGATGCGGAGTTGCTCGGCGTCGCGCGGCGTCAAATCCTTCAGGCCGGCCGCGCGCAGCTCGCGCACGTACGCGGGCGTGACGCCGAGGATGGCCAGATTGGCGAGCTTGTTGGCGGAGATGTCGGTGTAGCCGAGCTCGCGCATGCCCTCCACGAAGGCGGCGTTGACGTTTCCGACGCGGAAGTTCACGAGCTCGCGGAAGGAAAGGTTCGGATAGCCGAAGCGCTTGAATTCGCGAATGGCATTCGCGTCGATTTTGAAAATTGCTGCCTCGATGATCTGTTTCTGCGTCGGCTGGTAACCAAGCGCGCGGAGATCGCGAACCGTTTGGGGCGTGAAGTCGGTGGTGGCGAAGCAGAGAAGCTCATCGTCCTTGAATGCTGTGTACCCGAGGGATGCCATCTCGCGCACGAATGGCTCACTCGGCGTGAACTTGAAGTTGCCGGCGCCGTTGCCGCTGGCGAAGCGGCCTTCGAAGCTGATCGAGCCGGCCGGCCTCGACATCGTGAACTGCACGTTCGCCGCGGCCGATTTGATGTCCGCGGTTGTCAGGCCGGTGAGCGAGGCGAGCGACAGCTCGAATCCCATCACGTTGTTCATACCGCGCCCCATGCCGAGGTGCGATTCGTGATTGCCGCGGAAAAGGGTCATCTGCAGCGTGGAGCCGTCGGTGTTCAGCTCCGCCGTCCAGACTCCGTTGCGGGAATCGCTTGCGGCGTAAACGGTGAAGCAGATGGCGATGGCCAGGAGGACAAAGAGTGCGGTTTTCATCGGAGTTTCTCCTTCATTGGCGAATCATCTACGAAACAGCTCGTAGTTGTCAACGAAGAACTTCGTAGTAACTTGCATGCCGCTTCCGTGAACAGCGGACGGGGCTGCAACTTCCGCAATACGTCCCAGGCGAACACGGTTATCGTGGTCCCGCTTAATTTGGAGGTGGATCATCAGCACAGCGCAGACGCAGCAGAAAAAGGACTGGGTGAACATCGCGTTCCTCTCTCTCACGCCGGTCATCGGGATCGTCGGAACGATCGCATGGACGTGGACGCATGGCTTCCACATCTGGATGCTGGTTCTCCTGATGAGCATGTACGCCGCGGTCGGTTTCTCGATCTGCGCCGGGTACCACCGCTTCTTCTCACACAAGACCTACGAGGCGTCGCCGATCGTGCAGGCGTTTTTCGCATTCTTTGGCGCGATGGCAGCGGAGAACTCGATCCTCTGGTGGTCGTCCGCACACCGCGTCCATCACAAGCACGTCGACAAGGATTGGGATCCGTACAACATCAAGCGCGGATTCTGGTGGGCACACGTGCTGTGGATCTTCGTCAAGAATGAAGACTTCGACACGACCTTCGCGAACGCGCCTGACCTGCTCAAAAACCCGATCGTGATGTGGCAGTACCGCTGGCACAAGGTCATCCTGATCGTGGCCGGATTCGGCATTCCCACGCTGATCGGCGCCGCGTTCGGCGATCCGGTCGCCGGCCTGCTCTGGGGCGGCTTCCTCCGCATCGCCGTCATCCATCACACGACGTTCTTCGTCAACTCGCTCGCGCACATGCTCGGCGAGCCGCTCTTCAACGCCGACGTCTCGGCGCGCGACAACTGGATGGTGGCGCTGCTCACGCTCGGTGAGGGCTACCACAGCTTTCACCACCGCTTCCCCACCGACTTCCGAAATGGAATCCGCTGGTACCAGTGGGATCCGTCGAAGTGGCTGATCGCAGCGCTCCGCTCGGTCGGTCTCGCCTCCGAGCTCCGCACCGCGCCCATGCCGCAGATTGAACAGGCCCGCATGCAGGCGGCGCTGCGCGCGGTCAAGACGAAGATCGAATCGACGCCCGGATCCCTCGGCGATGAGATTCGCCGCCGCGCTCATGTGGCGATGGAGCATCTCGATACGGCGCTCAAACTCTGGCGTCAGTACGCCGAGGAAAAGGCGGAGGGCGTTTCGAAGTCGTGGCGGGAGACGCGCCGCGCCTCACGCCAGCATGTGCAGCAGTCGCGGCGGCAGTGGAAGTGGGTCGTGCGCACGCTGCGCAGCATGCCCGAAGCAGCGTAGCGGCGAGTCTGAGCCTTCCTGCCCTGGGGCCGGCGGCCTCGCTGGCTTTACCGCCGCCAACACGGCGGCGGTAAAAAGGTTCCTTCTGTCCGTCACATCACCAGTGAGCGGATGCTTTCTCAAAACATGTGCCTTACGCCCCAGAGGGCCGTAGAATCGCGGCTGGTCCTCCTCTCGATGAACGCGACGCGCGAGCAACTCGGGCAATACCAGATCCTCGGCCCCCTCGGGGCGGGTGGAATGGGAGAGGTTTACATCGCCCGGGATCCGTCGCTGGGACGCAAGGTGGCGATCAAGCTCCTGCCCGTGCGTCTCTCCGAGGACCGCGAGACGCTGGTCAGGTTTACTCGCGAGGCACGCTCCGCCTCGGCGCTCAACCATCCGAACATCGTCACGATCCACGAAGTGGGGATGGACAAGAGCTCCGGCTCGCCCTACATCGTGATGGAGTACATCGAAGGCCGCGACCTTCGCAGCCTTCTCGCCGACGGTCCTCTTTCGAACCGCAGGACGCTCGACATCGCCGCGCAGATCGCCGACGGTCTGGCGGCAGCGCACGAGCAGGGAATCATCCATCGCGATCTCAAGCCCGAGAACGTGATGGTGACGAAAGACGGCTACGTGAAGATTCTCGACTTCGGCCTAGCCAAAGTCGTCGGCGCCGCGGAAGAAGAGCAGGAGACGGCGCGGCTCGATTTTCCCGGCACGAACCCCGGCACCATCCTCGGCACGATCGGCTATATGTCGCCCGAGCAGGCCACGGGGAAGGGGCTCGATTTCCGCTCCGATCAGTTCGCGCTGGGGTCGATCCTGTACGAGCTGTCGACGGGGAAGCCGGCGTTCGAAGCCGAGAACGCGATCGATACGCTCTCCGCGATCCTGCACCGCAACATCCCGTCGATCGCGCGACTCAATGCCCAGGCCCCGCCGCAGTTCTGCGCAATCATCGACCGGCTGCTCTCGAAACAGCCAAACGACCGCTATGCGTCGACACGCGATCTGGCCCGCGACCTTCGCAGCATCCGCGACCGCTTCTTCACAGTGACGCAGTCGGAAGAGCGGCCACGGCCGCCGAAAGTTTCGCGGCGAACAATGATCATCGCGGGGGTTGTCGCCGCGGTGCTCCTGGTGGCCGGAGCCGCGATCATTTGGTTGCAGCGTCATTCAACATCCACCGCGGCCGCAGCCGCAGCCGAGCCTGCGACGGCCTCGAAAAAGTATCTGGCCGTGATGCGGTTCAAAGATCTGACTGGCGTACCTGGCATACCAAACGGACAACTCGTCGTCGATGGGCTCGCCGAGACGCTTTCCGCCCGGCTCTCCCACTTCAGCACCGTGCAGGTGATGCGTGCCGCGACGCCGCCGGACGCCGCGACCGATAACGATCCTCAAAAGGTCGCGCGGGAGCTCGGCGCGAATGTCGTCTTGACAGGATCGATGCAGCGAAATGGCGACAGGCTGCGCGTGGCCTACGAGATCATCGACCTCGCGCACGGCGCGTCGCGGACCGGCGACCTGGTCGAAGGCTCGGTGTCGGACCTCTTCACGATTCAGGACCGGTTAGCCGAAAGCATCGCCGCATCGCTGCAGCTCGGTGCTCCCGCATTCCGTCCAACCTCGCACGACACCGCCATCTCACAAACCCGCTACCTCGAAGCCCTCGGACACCTCCGCCGCTACGACGACGAGTCGTCGGTCGACAGCGCCATCCAGATCCTCGAAGAACTGTCCGCGCAGAGCGGCTCCGCCTCGGTGCAGGCCGCGCTCGGCCGCGCCTACCTGGCGAAGTACCAATTGACGCACGATGCGAAGTGGGCCACGCCGGCCGCAGCGGCGTGTGAGAAGGCGCTCTCCTCGGATCCCCAGAATCCAGACGTCCACGTCACACTTGGAGAGTTGCGTCGCTTGACGGGCCGCCTGACCGAAGCAATCAAAGAGTACGAAGCCGCTCTGGCCCAACAGCCTACGAATGCCGACGCGATACTCGGCTTGGCCGAGGCGTACGAGGCCTTTGGCAACCTGGCTGACGCGGAGGCGGCATATAAGAAGTCAATCGGTTTGCAGCCAAACTACTGGGGCGGTTACAACAAGTTGGGCGGGTTTTACGCCGACCACAAAAGGCTGGCCGAAGGAATCTTGATGTATCAGAAGGCCATCGATCTAAGTCCAGAAAGCGTCATGAGTTACACCAACCTGGGAGCCATCTATGTCCGTTCGGGTCGACTCGAGGAAGCTGTACAGGTGTTCTCGAACAGCATCGCCAAAAAGCCCACCGGCTCGGCCTACTCGAACCTTGGGATCTGTTATTACACCCTTGGACGATATGCGGATGCTGCTAAAGCGTTCGAGCGCGCTGCGGCCCTGGTTCCGAAGCGGCAGGTTTTCTGGCTCAACCTAGGGGATGCTAACAGATGGGTACCGGGCGCTGAGGCAAAGGCCGCGGCAGCCTACGATGAGGCCATCCGTCTAGCGAAAACAGATCTGCAGTTGAATCCCGCCGATGGAGTCACAAGGGCTCGACTGGCAGCTTGTCTTGCCAAGCGCGGCGATCTGCGTAGTGCCACCCACGAGATCTCCCGCGCCGTTTCGGACGATCCAAGAGACGCCAATGCCATGTACTACGCCGGTGTAGTCGCCAATGTTACGGGTGCAAAACCAGCGGCCGTGAAATACCTGAAACGTGCAGTGGACCTCGGTTATAGCCGCTCCGATATCGAGCGCGACCCTGAGTTCTCAATACTGCGTGAGTCTGCGGAATACAAAACAATATTTGCGACCAGAGTACAATAGAGACGTCTTTTGCTATTGGAAAAGAGGGAGGCAGTATGGCTAATGTAAAAGTTACGCTCGACATCGGCGCCAAGACGATCGACGTCGACGATAAACACGTCAAGGTTTCGGTCTCAGGCAAAACGAAAGTGCAGTGGTCATGTCACGAAGGCGATTTCCAGATCGAGTTCAAGCCAGGATCGGATTGGCCAAACCCGGTCACGGCCAACAATGGCGGAGTGTGGAAAGCGGAATGCGGGCCATTCAAGGCCCAAGGCTCGCTGTACTACGCTGTTGCGTCAACGGGCTACAAAACACTTGACCCGGAGATCGTCATCGATCGGTAGGCCTGCGATCATCGAGTGACGGCGAGAAACCAACTTCCTGGTTTCTCGCCGTGCGTGATCTGCTACTTCCCCAGCTTGTCGCCGAGGTCTTTCACAGCCTCGCCTACTTTGCGGCGGGTTTTGCCGAAGCCGGCCTCGAACTTGCCGCTGGCGCGCTGATCGGCGCCTTCATTCTCGAGAATCGGGTCGCCGGCGGCGCGGCCGATGTTCTCTTTTACCGTTCCGCTCGCCTCATCGATCTTTCCTTTGATTTCGTCTTCATTGAATCGCATAGTCGGGTCTCCTTCGCTATGCAAATAACTCAAGAAGCGAGCCAACGGATATTGAAACCGGCGTGCTATCATTCTTTTTCAACTGACAGACTGGTGGGAGGGTGTGATGGGAGAAACCAAGCTGTTCCAGGTTTGCTACGAGGGCGAGCTGACCATTGACGTTTCCAACGCAATGCGCCGCCTGGGGGCCGAGCCTAATTTCGATCAGAGCTGGCATGTGTGGGTTCCGGAAGGTGGCCACGCCGAGTTGCTCGTTCGTTATCTGAGAATGGAAGCCGGCATCGAGACCCGCGTTCTCATCGGCTGCGCCCAGTTCACGACCAATCGCGATTTCCTCCTCATCCGCCACAGCCTTACTCCCGGCGCCGACTACGGCGAGCTCCACGACGCCATCGCCCGCCTCGGCGTCGTCGTCGACCTTCCCTTCGAATCGACCTTCGTTGTGCAGTCGCCCGACACCACCGACGTTCAAACTCTCGGCCTCGCCCTCGGCGAGCTCTGTCCCGACGACGCACTTATGGTCACCGGCATCAGCCACGACTGGGCCTATTCCGATGGCGCCATCAGCCGCATGCACGTCGCCGCAATGGAGCCGAAGAACCTCCAGTTCCGCACGTTCTGATTGAAGCGCGGACTCGTTACGCCATGTACACACACGAGAACTTTGCAGCGGAGGTCGCACGGAACTTCGAGTTTCTGGAGTCTGAATACGGCATGCGGCGCGAGCCGCTGCACGTCGCGGGCGCCAGCTCCTGGATCGTCTACGCAAATGCGCTGGTGAAGGTCGTCGTCGAACACGAGCTTGGCGGCTATTGCGGGGTTTCTGTGCTGAATCTTCGTCACGTCAAAGGCGATCCGATGGAGAGATCCGAATTTGATCTCGAGGAAATTGTCGCCGTCGGTGGGCAGCGACAGGCGCGACGGCAAGAACCCAGATCGATGAGCGAAGCAGTAGTGAGGAATGCACAAACGCTCCGCTCGGTGGGCGGACCAGTCTTGAAAGGTGACTTTGATGCCCTGCACGCCCGGCAACGAAAACTTGTAGAAGCCGCCCGGCGCTCGAACCCGCTGGCTGCTAACTAACTAACGTCTGCGGCGAGTCCGTCAGCGATCGAGGTGATCCTCCAATGAAAGATACGAAACGGTGCGCTGAGTGCGGTGGATCGAAGATTCGAATGACCACTGTTTCCGCCGGAGGTGGCTACGCACCTGACCTGTTGCCCGGCGCACATCCCTGGTGGAAGAGCGGCAAGCTGCAGGTCTATGTATGCGGCACGTGCGGTCACCTTCAATTCTTCGTTCCCGCGGAAGACCTTCGCGAAGTTCTGGAGTCGGTCAAATTCAGCGACGTAACGTAGGGCGTTGCTCAATTAGCAGTCCCAACGCCCCGCTTCCTCCCACCCTTTCGATATGATCTCGGTCAGTCCATCGGGATCTCCCCATGTCAGTTACCGAAGAACGGCCGCGGCCCGATCTGTCCGCACTGCGTATTCAGAGAGACGATGACGACCCAAAGTCAGTCGCGTGGGGAAGGATTGCGGGCTGGATCGTCGCGCTGATTGTGATCGCTGGCGCTGCATATGCGATCTACACACAGTGGATCGGTCCCCGCCGCGCACCGCTCGTCGACACGATGGTCGTCAAGCCCACCATCAACGTCACCAACCCTCCGCTCCTGACCGCCACCGGCTACCTCGTGGCCGACAAGCAATCGAAGATCACGCCGAAAATCTCCGGCAAAGTCGTGCGTCTGAATTTCGACGTCGGCGATAAAGTCACGGCCGGCCAGGTGCTCGCGGTGCTCGAGAGCACAAACATGCAGGCGCAACTCGATGAAGCGGAGGCCGCACACATGAATGCCGATCGCGAATGGCGGCGGCAATCCGCGCTCTGGAAAGAGGGCGTCACGACGCACGCGCTGCTCGACTACGCCGAGGCGCAGCTCAAGGGCGCGCGGGCCAGGGTCGAGCAGATCCGCATCAACATGCAGGACATGGTCGTTCGCGCGCCGTTCGCGGGAACCATCGCGACGAAGAACACGGAAGCCGGCGAAGTGATCTCGTCGGTGATGATGGGACAGGTCGGCGGAACGCTGCCCGCCGGCGCGATCTGCACGCTCGTCGATCTGAAAACGCTCGAAGTCGTGGCCGACGTGAACGAGGCCAGCATCGGTCAATTGCACGAAGGACAGTCCGCCGAGGTTTCGGTGGACGCGTTTCCGAACCAGAAGTGGAAGGGCGTGCTGCGCCAGATCATCCCCACCGCCGACCGCGCCAAAGCGACCGTACAGGTCAAAGTGAAGATCGTCGATCCTGGCGACCGGCTCCTTCCGGAGATGAGCTCGAGCGTGTCGTTCCTGCAGAGTGAGCGGACGGACGCCGAGATGCACGAGCCGGCTCGAATTTGGGTGCCGGCGTCTGCCGTCGCCGCTGGGAACGTCGCTGTCATCGATGCCGAAAAGCGCGTCGCCCTCCGGCATGTCACAACCGGTGCCGTGCGGGAGCAGCGCATCGAGATCACGAACGGAATCAAAGCCGGTGACCGCGTCGTCACCACCGGCGCCGACACACTCAAAGACGGGCAGTTGGTTCGAATCGAATAGTCGTTAAGGAGCTGCGAATGGACACACTGGTCGACATCAACAACGTCCGTAAGGTCTACAAGCGCGATGCGTTCGAAGTGCCGGTTCTGAACGGCGTCACGCTCGCGGTGCCGCGCGGCGACTTCCTCGCGCTTATGGGGCCGTCCGGCTCCGGCAAGACCACGCTCCTGAACCTCATGGCCGGCATCGACCGCCCCACCACGGGAAGCATTTCGGTTGACGGGAAAGAGATCTCGCGCTTCTCCGAAACGCAGCTGGCCAGCTGGCGCGCGCGGCATGTCGGATTCATTTTCCAGATGTACAACCTCATCCCGGTGCTCAACGCGGCCGAGAACGTCGAGCTGCCGCTGCTGCTGACGAAGCTCTCGAAGAAGGAGCGCCGCGAGCACGTTCACGCCGCCCTCGAAATCGTTGGTCTTGGCGACCGCTCGTTCCATTACCCGCGCCAGCTCTCGGGCGGTCAGGAGCAGCGCGTGGCCATCGCCCGCGCTATCGTCACCGATCCCACGCTGCTCGTCGCCGACGAGCCCACCGGCGACCTCGACGCGAAGAATGCGCAGGAAACGCTCGATCTCCTGCAGCGCCTAAACGCCGACTTTCAGAAGACGATCGTCATGGTCACGCACGATCCGAAAGCGGCACTGCATGCGAAGCGAACGCTGCACCTCGAGAAGGGTCTGCTGGTCGAAGGCGCGTTCGGCGTCGAGACGGTGGCGAGCGCATGAGATTCTTCAAGCTGATCCGGCGTAATCTCTTCCGCAACAAGCTGCGAGCCATCCTCACGTTGATGTTGCTCGCGGTCATCTTCTTTTTCGTGGCCACGCTGCTGGCGATCCTCGACAACTTCGAAAGCTTCTCCAATGCCGGCGAAGGCGCGAACCGGTTAGTCGTCCAGTCCGCCATTTCCCTGGCGAATCTTCTGCCCTACGCACACGAGCAGAAGATCATGCAGATCCCCGGCGTCGTTGATTCAGCCAAGCTGCAGTGGATCGGCGCGTACTACAAAGAGAAGTCGAACTTCTTCGCGAACTTCGCCGTTGACGTCGACAAGATGCCGACCGTTTTCGACGACTACAAGATCGACCCGAAAGAGCTGGCCGCGTTCCAAGCCGATCGCCGCGGCGCACTCGTCGGCGCCGACCTCATGAAGCGCTTCGGTTGGAAGGTCGGAGACCGCATCACGCTCAAGCGTCAGATTTTCCCGTTCGACCCGGAGCTCACGATCCGCGGAACCTACGTCCACCCGGTTCAGACCACCTCGGTTTTCTTTCCGATGGAGTACTTCCAGCAATCGATGGGCAACCCGGGGCAGGTCGGCACGTTCTGGGTGAAGGTGAAGGATCCGAAGCAGATGGCAGCGATCAGCCAGCAGATCGACGCCATGTTCAAGAACAGCGATTTCCCAACCGAGACGTTCACCGAGAAAGAGTTCCAGCAGAACTTCATGTCGATGATGGGGAACGTCAAGCTCCTCTTCACCGCTGTCTCTTCCTGCGCAATCTTCATGGTCGTGTTGCTCGCAGCGATCACGATGTCGATGTCGGCGCGCGAACGGGTCACGGAGATTGCCGTCCTCAAAGCGATCGGCTTCGAACAGCGCCTCATTCTCGCCCTCATGCTGACCGAGTTCATTCTGCTCACGACGATCGGCGGCGCGATTGGCAGCTACGGCGCCCACTTCCTGTTCCTCTTCGTCGACGCAGGAAAGATGACGCAGGGCTTCCTGCAGAATCTGGGCGTGCATGCGAAGACACTCGCCATTTGCATGACCACAGCCGTAGGCGTCGGCCTGATTGCCGGCGGCCTGCCCGCGCTGCGCGCTTCAAACCTGCGCGTCGTCGATGGCCTTCGGAGGGTCGTCTAGATGATTCCAATCAAATACAACATCGGCAACCTGACGTCGCGGCGCGTCTCCACGTTGATGACCGTCATCGGCATCGGCGTCGTCATCGCCGTGATGATCTCGATGATGGCACTCAAGAACGGCGTCCGCTCCGCCGTCGTCTCTTCCGGCTCCAAAGACAATCTCATGGTGATGCGCGAAGGCGCCGCCGCCGAGCTTTCGAGCTGGGTCACCAAGGACGCCTTCCGGATCATCCGCACCATGCCCGGCATCGCCAAAGACGGCAGCGGCGCGCCGATGATCTCGCCCGAGCTGGTCATCATCTTCAAGATCCCGAAGAAAGACGATCCGAAAGGCTCGAACGTCTCCGTCCGTGGCGTGACGCCCGAGGCGTTCGTGATGCGTCCGTATGTGAAGATCGTCGAAGGGCGGATGTTCCGGCCCGGCGTCAACGAGGTGATCGTCGCCCGACGGATCCGCGACCGGTTCGTGAACACAGGTCTCGGCGATCAGTTCCAGTTCGGGCCTCAGAAATACAACGTCGTCGGTATTTTCGACGCGCAAGGCACAGCCTTCGACTCCGAGATGTGGTGCGACGCCGACTTCCTCGGGCAGGCGCGCAAGCGCGACGCCTACTCCTCGGTCATCCTGCGGCCGGTCGACCGGCCCGCATACGAGTCGATCAAAGCCGCCATCAAAGACGACAACCGGCTGAAGCTGGAGGTCAAAAGCGAATACCAGTACTACGCCGATCAGACCAGCGGCCTGGCCGGAATCGTCGTGCTGGTGGCCATCGTGACGTTCTTCATGACGATCGGCGCGATCCTCGGCACGATGAATACGATGTTCACGGCCATCGCCTCGCGCGGACGCGAGCTGGCCACCATGCGTGCCCTCGGCTTCAAGCGCCGTGCGATTCTCTTCTCAGTCGTCATCGAAAGCGCCTTCATCTCGCTGCTCGGCGGAGTGGCAGGCCTGCTGCTGGCGCTGCCGGTGAATGCGATCTCGACGGGGACGACGAACTTCGAGACGTTCTCGGAAGTCGCTTTCAACTTCCGCGTCGATTGGCGTGTGGGCCTCACCGGCATCCTCGTGGCGCTGATCGCCGGTGTCATCGGCGGCGCGTTGCCGGCGATCTCTGCCGCGCGGATGCCGATCACGAGAGCGTTGCGGGAGATCTGATCAGGAGTCACAAGCACCGCATCCCCTGAACCGCCGCCGCGTTTCTTCGTATACGCTCAGCAGCGCCCTCACATGCTGCCTGTCCAACGAAAGCCCGAAACACCGCCGACGCGCCGAGGACTGCGCCTGTTTGTGGTGTGGCTCGTGGGGATTGGCGTCATCGCCATCGGCGAGGTGATCACTCGCTTTGTTCTCCGTCCGCTGCACCTTCCCGGCGGCGGGATGTTCCGGTTCGTCTCGTTCCTGGCCTGCCTGCTCGTCATCGCCCTGACGCTGTACGGCTTCGCGGTCTTCGTCCGCTGGACGCTGAGAAAACTATTCTGGCGCGTCGGACGAAGGCTCTTCCTCAGCTACGTTCTCATCGGCGTTCTGCCGTTTTTTCTTTTCGCCATTCTGCTGCTGACGATCGGCTACATGATCTGCGGCGTCATGACGCATGCCGCGTTGCGTGGCGAGCGCCTGGCCAGCCTCGGGCAGCTAGAGTCCGCGGCCTTCGAGTATTCGTTTACCGGGAAGCGGCCGGGCGGCACGACGAAAACACTCGAGATCTACGACACAGACAACCCTTCCGGAGCCAAGCTCCCGCCATGGCTGAAGTCGACAACGTTCAGCGGCATGGTCTGGCGAGATGGACAGGCATTTCTCGTGGCGTCGCGTCAGGCTCCGCATCAGGAAGGTGCCGCCGCGCGGACGGTCGCCTTTGCCGAGCCGCTCGATGCCGAATGGATCGAGCAGTTCCAGGACAAGTCGGGAATGACCATCCGCACCAAAGTCGGCGAACGGACAACAACCCGCTATCGCCGCGGTGTTCGCGTGGAGAATGCCGACGGGAGCGGACACTCGTTCGACCTCGAGGGAGACGACGGCGGTCGGTTTACCGACCTTTTGGTGCGCTCTGTCGGCCGGAAAGTCGTCTGGCCTGACCTCACGGAGCTTACGGACTGGAACACCGGCTCGGCCGCCGCGGGGAACCACGAGCTCTTCACTCTCATCGTCAATCCGTTCCAGAACCTCTTCCACTTCTACTTCGGCGCGGCGGCCGACAACTATGTGAGCGGCCTCCTGCAGTTCACGGCAGGGATCATCATTTTGCTCCTCGTTTTCTATGGGCTGGCCGTCCTGTTCGCCGCGGTGCTGATCTTCTCGATCACGCGCGCTGTCAACCGGATCGAGAAGGGGACCAAAGCCGTAGAGCGCGGCGACTTCAGCTACCGCATCGCCATGAAGCCGCAGAACCAGCTCGGGGAGATGGCGCAATCGTTCGACCGGATGACGGAGTCGATCGCAACGCTGCTGGTGAATGTCGCCGAGAACGAGCGCTTGCAGAGCGAGATCGAGATCGCCGCGTCGATCCAGCGAAACCTCCTGCCGAAGGAAGGCCCGCAATTCCGCGGCGTGTCGTTCTCCGCGCACTTCGAGCCGACAGCATCGATCGGCGGCGACTACTACGACGTCTTCAACATCGACAAGACGCGCCTGGCGGTCGCCATCGGCGACGTGTCCGGCCACGGCCTCTCGACCGGTCTGGTGATGGCGATGGTGAAGGCCGCGATCACCACGCTCGTCGAAGAGGGCGCCGAGGAGACGTCGCTCTTCCATCGGCTCAACGATCTCGTTTTTCGCTCCACGGAGCGCCGCGCCTTCATGACGCTCGCGTTCACGATCTTCGATCTCGAGCACGGCACGATCCGCCACACCAACGCCGGCCATCTCTATCCCTACCTTCTGCGCGAAGGGCAACGTCCCCGCGGCATCGAAGTCCCCTCCCTCCCCCTCGGCGTCCGCAGCACGATCAGCACGCACACCGCCGAGGTCGATCTGCAGGAAGGCGACGCGATCGTTTATCTGTCGGACGGCATCGTCGAAGCGCAGGACGAGAACGGCGAGCCGTTCGGATTCGACCAGTTGGAAGCGTTGCTGGCCGATTCAAAAGACCGCTCGCCGAGCACGATTCGCGACCGCATCCTCGAAGCCGTAACCCGCCACTGCGGCACACGCCCCGCCGACGACGACCGAACCGTGATGATCCTCCGCTTCGACAACTTCAAGCCATCACGGCCGGTGGCGCTGATCGCAGAAAGCGCGTTTGCTCCGATCGAGGAAGTCGTCGCGGACGCAACTGCCTAACGCTCGTCGCAAGGAAGCGATCGATCATGATCATGCGCATCTGGCACGGTTGGACGCGCCGCGAAGACGCTGATACCTACGACGCGATGCTGAAGAACGAAATCCTCCCCGGCCTCCACCGCATCAACGGCTACCTCGGCACCCACCTGCTCCGCCGCGACAGCGCCAACGACGAGGTCGAGTTCATCACCATCACGACCTGGGATTCGTGGGACGCCATCCGCGAGTTCGCCGGTGCCGACGGGACGACGTCGGTCATCTATCCGAAAGCACACGATCTCTTGACCCGTTTCGACGAGCGCTCGGAGCATTACGACGCGACCTGGGTGGCCTGACAGAATGAAGCTGGTGGGCTCGGATACCCTTACAGCCTATCAAGGTCACTCGGTGGCTCTTTCGGCTGACGGCAACACCGCAATGGCCGGCGGTCCACTGGACAATTCAAGCGGCGCCGTGTGGGTCTGGACCCGAAGCGGAGGCGTTTGGACGCAACAGGGCTCCAAGCTGGTCGGCACCGGCGCCTCGAAGTATCCGAACCAAGGCTGGTCGGTAGCGCTCTCCGGCGACGGCAACACAAGCGATGATCGGAGCGCCGTTCGACGGCGGCGATGAGAGCGGATCCATATGGGTTTGGACGAGGAGCGGAGGTATCTGGACGCAGCAAGGGAACAAGTTGTTCGGCTCGGGTGCTGGAGCAAAACCCCAATTTGGTTCCTCAGTATCCCTTTCGGCAGACGGCAAGACGGCCATTGTAGGAGGCCTCACGATCTTCTATCTCAGGGCCACGATCGGAGGGGCGTGGGTGTTTGTCTCAGGGGCGGAGGCAGCACCTGCATCGCGGCGTCGCGGCGTCAGGCACTGACTGCTTCTTACGGCGTCTTCTACGGCGTCGAGGCCGGCGGCACTCTCTTCTTCGTGGCCTGCTCAAATGAATACGCGAGCTTCAGCAGCGTCGGCTCGCTGCACGCCATGCCAGTGAAGCTGACGCCGTAGGGTTGCGGCAAGGCCTTGAACGTCTCCGGGAACGCGGTCGTCGGAGCGTTCGGGACCATCGCCCACGGCACGATCACGGTCGGGTAGCCCGGGCGCGCGGCGATCGAGGCGCCGCTTGGGCCGGGGAAGAGAATGGCGTCGAGGTTCTGCGACTTCATCACTTCGTCGATGCCGTGCGTGGCGGTGAGGCGGATGTCGTTGGCGCGATCGGATTCGTAGCGCGATTTGAAGAGCTCGAGGTCCATGGCGTCGGAGATGTCGAGCAGCGACTGGCCGTACTTGATGGCGCCCATCTTGGCGTGGTCGGTGTTCCACTTGCGCAGCTCGGCCAGCGTCTTCACCGGCGCGGCGGCGCCGAGGGCCTTGAGCCAATTGTTGAAATCGCGCTCCATGCCGTAGGCGAGGGAGATCGAGCACTTGCGGCCCTTCACGTCGTCCATGTCGGTGCAGACGCCCCAGAGGAAGTAGTTGTCGGCGGCGTTCTTGTCGGTGATGCTGGGGATGTCGGCGGGATCGACGACGACGGCGCCCTGCTCTTTGAGGACGGCGATGGCGTCGTTCATCGCTTTCAACTGGTCGGGATTCAGACCGCCGCGCGGCGTGGTGGCGCCAGGAAGCGTGATCTTGTCGTAGAAGCCGGCGCGTGGGATGCCGATGCGCGCGCCTTTGAGCCCGTCCTTCTTTAGGAACTGCGTGTAGTCATGATTCGACGGCGGCGTGCAGAGCTTCGTGGCCGGATCGTTCGCGTCGGGATTGTTGCCTTCGAGCACGCCGAAGAGGATCGCGGCGTCGGTGACGAACTTCGCCATCGGGCCAGCCGTGTCCTGATCGGCGGTGATGGGGATGACGCCGTACCGCGAGATGCGGCCGACAGTCGGCTTGATCGCGGCCAGCATGTTCTGGTTCGCCGGGCTGAGAATCGAGCCCGACGTCTCGCTGCCGACGTTTGCGACCCAGAAGTTCGCGGTCGTCCCGGCGCCGGAGCTGGAACCGCCTGTCGCAAGCGCCGGGCGCCCGTCGCCGGTCTCGGTGCGGGGATCGCGGCGCGGATCGTAGGGATTGAAGCCGTAGCCGTTGAGCGCGTTGTAATTCGTCGGCATCGGCGGATTGCCGGCCACCCAGTTGGCGAGCTCGGTGAGCTGCGTCTTGGCCATGATGATCGCGCCGGCGTCGCGCAGATTCTTCGTCAGTGTGGCGTCGTACGGCGGAGTGAGATTCGCGAACGCTATCGCGCCGCCGGTCGTGAGCAGATCGGTGGTCTGGATGTTGTCCTTGAGCGCGATGGGGATGCCGTGCAGCGGTCCGCGAACCTTGCCGGCGGCCCGTTCGCGATCGCGTTCATCCGCTTCTTTGAGCGCGTTCGGATTAACAGTGATGGCGGCGTGGAGTTTGTCTTCGTACGTCGCGATGCGAATCAGGTATTGCTGCACGAGCTCGTGCGATGTGACGCGGCCCTCTTTCAGCGCAGCCTGCATGTCGGAGATGCTGGCCTCGACGACGGAGAAGGGCTTCGGGGCGGGTTTGTTTGTTTTGGTTGCAGCGAGTGTTGTGCTGGCGATTGCGAAAAGGAGGAGGGCGGATGTTGCGGCGCTCTTCATGGGGCGGATTGTAAGTCCCGTTTGTCATTCCGAACCGCCGGAGCGAAGCGGAGGACGGAGAGGAATCCCCTGATTCGCTCCGAGCGCGGGGGATTTCTCTTCGTGCTTCACCGCTCACACCCGCCCTTCCACCCCCGCGGTTCCGCCGATTCGAAATGACAGCCGCACGCACAAAGGACGACGGCGGGTGTTGTGACGCTTTTCATGGGCGGGATTGAAAGTCTTTGTCATTCCGAACCGCCGGAGCGAAGCGAAGCGGAGGACGAGAGGAATCCCCTGATTCGCTCCGAGTGCGGGGGATTGGGCACTCACTAACAAACTCCTACTTCGAAACCACCCCTCGCAATCCTCCCGAAATCAGTGCCGCAAGATTCGTCAGGATTCGCGGGAGGGCCAATCCGCCCGGGCTGGCCAGGTACATCGGCTCCCACTCCGGGTCGAACTTCTCCTTGTATTGACGGAGCCCCTGGAAGTTGTAGAAGTTCTCGCCGAATCGGTACGCCAGCGCACCGACGCGGCTCCAGAGCGTGCCGAGGGAACGATTCTCCAAGCCGGAAAGCGGAGCCATGCCGAGGTTGAACCAGCGGTAGCCTTGCTGCTGGGCCCAGAGAATGAGACTGATGAAGATGTAGTCCATCACGCCTGCCGGCGCGTCGGGAAGATGGCGCATCAGATCGACCGACAGCTCGTCGCCGGCGCCGTTCCACAGGTTCGCGAAGGCGACGATCTCTTCTCCGCGGCGCACGACCGCGACGTCGCATCGCCGCATGTATTGCTCCGAGAAGAATCCGAGCGAGAAGCCCTTCTCACGCGTTCGTTTCTCTGCGAGCCAGGAGTCCGAGATGACGCGCAATTCATCGACGATCTCCGCTCCGTCCACGATCGCGAACGAGCATCCCTCGGCCTCGACACGCCGCTGCGTTTTGCGCATCCATTTGCGCTCGCCGCCGTCGAGCGAGAAGCCTTCCAGCGGCACGCGTGCTTCCTCGCCGATCTTGAGAAGCGTGAGGCCGAGGTCGAGGTAGAAGTGGAGGTTCTTGCGCTGAACCTCGTAGAACACCGGCCAGCCAGCGTGAAGATCGCACAGCTCGCGGAACTGCCAGATCAGCTCCTGCTTCTCATCGTCGGCGCCCATCGGATCGCCCATCGCGATCCAGCTTCGGCCTTCGACGCCGTACATCAGAAACGCGCGTCCACTCGGACTGAAAAGCAGAGGCTTGTCGCCGAGCAGCGCCAGGTTGCCCTGGCTGTTCGTTTCGCTCGTGAGAATGACCGCGGCCTTCTCCACCTCTTCGATCGTCGGCGGATCCGGCTCCTCCGGTGCCGGCCGTAGCAGGCGCTGAATCGAAAAGAGCAGCAGCACGCCGCCGACGCCGACGGACGCGCGCAGGAACCGCGGCGCATCGGCGAGGAATGAGAAATGCCACCAGAGCTCTTGCGAGTATTCGACGTGTTTGTAGCTGAAGAAGCCGAGCCATGCGAACGAGATCAGCACGAGGAGAATGGCGGCGATCCAGCCCGGGCCGAAGCCTTCGTTGAAGAGCGAGGCCTTGCGGTAGAAGTGGCGCCGCGACGCGATCAGCGCGAAGAGCATCACGGCCAGGATGATGGCCTCTTCGAAATCGCCGCCTTTGAATAGTTGGAAGAGGATGCCGGCGCCGATCACGCCGACGGTGATGTGATACGCCGCATCCAGCCGTCTCTGCAGTCCTCGGGCGAGCAGCAGCAACGCCGCTCCCGTGATCGATCCAAAGAAGTGCGAGAGCTCGACGATCGGCAGCGGCACCAGGCGCGTCAGGAAGAATGTCCTTCCCGGAAGCGTCGGCGTCGCGCCGGAAAAGAGGAGCACCGCGCCGACGACAAACGTCGTGAACGCGAGCAACTGCGGCGCGATGCCGGGCGCCCAACGTCCGAAGATCCTCCACGCCTTCACCACGCCCTCGCGCTTCTCGACGATCTCGTGCGCCGCCAGGAGAACGATCGCCACGAGCAGCGGAAGCAGGTAGTAGATGACGCGGAACGCAACGAGCGACCCGAGGATTGCGGAGGCGGAGAAGAAGGGAGCGAGGAAGACGAGGATGATCGCCTCGAAGATCCCGATTCCGCCGGGAACGTTCGACGCGACGCCGGCGATCTGCGCCAGCAGAAAGATGCCGAGGAAGTGCGGGAACGTCAGCGGCAGCGAGTCGGGCAGGAGGATGTAGAGGACGGCCGCGGCGATGGTCCAGTCGAGACACGACGTCGCCACCTGCGCGACGAAAAGGCCTGGCGTCGGCAGCTCGAACTCCCACTGCTGAATCCGAATCGGCTCGCGACGAATGCCGATCCAGAGCATGTAAGCGATCGCAGGAAGGAGCAGGACGATGCCGAGCAACCGCATCGATGCGAACGGCAGATGGATCGACGCCGGGACATCGGGCGGCGCGGCCAGAAAGAAGATCCCGCCCAGCAATACGAACCCGAGCCAGAAGCTGATCGTGCAGAAGACGATGACCTTCGCGATCTCGACCGCGGTGAGGCGCCAGGCGTTGTAGAGCCGGTAGCGCAGCGATCCGCCGACGAGACCTGAGAAGCCGACGTTGTTGTTGAACGCATAGCCGATGAACGAGGCCAGCGCGATCTTCGCGTACGGCAGCGGATGACGGATGTAGCGGAAGGCGAGCGTGTCGTAGCCCGTCATCACGAGGTAGCCGAGGAGCGTCAGTCCGGCCGCGAGGAGCAACTGACCGCCCGGCAGCGCGCTGACGTAGGCGATGACGTCGTGATACCGATACTGCGCCAGCGTGTCGTGCAGCACCCGCAACGCCACCGCAAACAGCGCCAGAATCAGGAGCGGTTTGAGGAATGGGGCGATCCGTTTGAGGCGGTCCATGGTTACGCGGTCTCGTGGTCTCGTGGTTGCGAGGTCTCGCGGTGGGCGCTTGCTGGCGGCCCGCTCCGTAAAATCGCAAGACCTCGCGACCGCACACTCACTCCAGCGCAATCCACAGCGCCACGCCGTGTGCCGCAGCCTGTTTGGCCGTCAGTAGGAGTTGCACGTACGTTTGCACGTCGAGGTCCGCGTCGAAGAGGGCATCATCCTCGAGGTACTTCGCTGCGAGCTGCATCAACTCGACGTCGTCGGTCGGCAGTCCGACGGCCGTGGCGAACAGGCGCAACTCGTCGAGAAGCACAGGCAGGCTCCCGGCCTCCAGCGGATCGGCGACGGTTGGGATGAGGATGTGCTCCACGCGCTCGAGGGCCACCGGCAGATAAACCGATTGGTACGCGTCGATGCCGGCAATGTGCGGCGCGGACGGAATCGCGCGCATGACCGTCTCCTGCAATTTCGACCATCCGATCGCTTCGACCGGATCGGAGCGATACGCCTCGGCATCGACCGCGGCGATCGACGGAAAACGCTTCCGCACCTCGGCCTCGATTGCCTGCGCGAGATCGGGAGCGAATACGTCGGCTGCATTGCCAGCGACGAAGACGATCGACACGGCGGCAGCGTATCGTACGTGGCCGCCGTTGTGCACTGCGTCGATCCGCAATGCCGAGCGAATCGACGTACGACTGCATCATCATCGGCGGAGGCCCGGCCGGCCTGACATGCGCGATCTTCCTGGCGCGCTACCGGCGTCGCGTCGTCGTGATCGACAGCGGCAAGCCGCGCAACTACGCCTCACGCGCCATTCACGGCTTCCTCGGCCAGCACAACATCCCGCCCGGCGAGTTGCTCGCCCGAGGACGCGCCGAGGTCGAGGCGGCGGGGGCGGAGATCTGCCATTGCACGGCTGAGCGCGTCGAGAGCGTCGGCGACATTTTCGAAGTCACCACCAGCGCTGGCCTGATGCGGGCGCGCCGCGTCGTGCTCGCGTACGGCGTTCGCGATCTGCTTCCGGACATTCCGGACATCGCCTCCTACTACGGCGGGAGCGTCTTTCACTGCCCCGATTGCGACGGCTACGAGGTGAGCGACAAACGTGTCGGCGTCATCGGATGGGGAAAGAAAGCGGTCGGCCTCTCGCTGAAGCTCCTGCAGTGGACCGACCAACTGACCGTATTCACCGACGGTCACGCTCGCGAGTGGTCCGACGAGCACTACAGCAAGCTGCTCGCCCACGGCATCGGCGTGAAAGACGAGAAGGTCATCTCGCTCATCGGCGATAACGCGTTGGTGAGTGCAGCCGTGCTCTCGACAGGCGAGCATGTTTCCGTCGATGCGCTTTTCTTCACCATCGGAGTCGAGCGCTCGTGTCTACTGGCCGAGGATCTCGGGTGCGAGGTCGATGAAGAGCACCCGAACATCATCGTCGACGAATACAAACAGACGTCGATCGAAGGCATCTACGCGATCGGCGACCTCGTCCCCGGCTCGCAACTGGCGATCACCTCGGCTGCCGACGGCGCGATCGCGGCGATTGCGATCAATAAGTCGCTGCTGCCGCCGGCGCGGGTGGTGTGAGGCTCAGAAAAGCGTTTCACGCGGAGACGCGGAGGGCACGGAGAGGTTTTTAGGTGTGTTCGGGCTTCGGGATACCCAAATCACGGCAGATCTTTCGAATCAAATCGTCGCTGATTTCCGCGTGCCGGGGGACGGACGAACGCCGGTTGAGAGCCACGTTGGTATACCAGGAGTGGCGGGAGCCTTCACGCTGGAGGGTGCATCCGTGATCCGCCAGCCATCGCTCAAAGGCGCGACGTTTCATACCGCGATACGGATTTCCTCAAAGTCTTCGGTCGCTGCGGAGCGGGCGTCGGCGCGGTTCAGATCGAGCGCTTCAGCCAACGTCACGCGAAGTGTAACGAGCAACTCTTCACGCGTGCTCTCCTGGCAGTTCACGCCGGGGACCTCCTCGATCCAGCCAATCCAGTCGTCGCCGGACTGCTTCACGATCGCGGTGTATTCAGACATGACAGCATCTTAACAAAAAGCCCTCGGCCACTCTCCCTCTCCAAATTACAATCCCCGCCCATGCGCCGCACAGTTCTCGCACTCGCCGTCTTTCTCGCCGCCACCCTCTTCGCGCAAACCCCTGCCGCCGATCCGCCGATGCTCGGCTTCAGCGCGGCAAGTGCCGCCAAAGAGCGCGCACTCGAAGCGCAGTTCGATTCGTCGCTCAAACGCGACGAGCTTCGCGACTGGATGAAGCGTCTGTCCGCGCGGCCGCATCACCTCGGATCCGCGTACGATCACGACAACGCGCTCTTACTCGCATCGCTCTTCAAATCGTGGGGCTACGACACGAAGATCGAGGAGTTCCGCGTGCTCTTCCCCACGCCGAAGCGGCGCGTCGTCGAGCTCATCGCGCCGGAGCGTTTCGTGGCCAAGCTCGCCGAGCCGCCGGTCTCGGGTGATGAGACCTCGGGGCAGACGAGCGAGCAGCTTCCGGTCTACAACGCCTATTCGACCGATGGCGACGTCACCGGCGATCTTGTCTACGCGAACTACGGCATCCCCGCCGACTACGAGTTGCTCGAGCGCAACGGCGTCGATGTGAAGGGAAAGATCGTCATCACACGCTATGGCGGTTCGTGGCGCGGGATCAAACCGAAGGTCGCCGCGGAGCATGGCGCCATCGGCTGCATCATCTACTCCGATCCTCGCGACGATGGCTACGGCCAGGGCGACGTCTATCCGAAAGGCGCGTATCGCAACGAAAACGGCGCGCAGCGCGGCTCGGTCATGGACATGCCGGTGCATCCCGGCGATCCGCTCACGCCCGGCATCGGCGCCACCGCGGATGCGAAACGGATCGATCGGAAGGATGCCGACGTCATCACCAAGATCCCGGTGCTCCCGATTTCCTACGGCGACGCGCTGCCGCTTCTGCGCGCCCTCGGTGGTCCCGTCGCGCCCTCGGAATGGCGCGGCGCTCTGCCAATCACGTATCACCTCGGGCCGGGGCCATCGCGTGTCCATCTGGCGCTCGAATTCAACTGGAACATGGTGCCGGCGTACGACGTCATCGCCCGTCTGGCCGGATCGCAGTATCCCGACGAGTGGATCATGCGCGGCAATCATTCCGACGCCTGGGTGAACGGCGCCAACGATCCGATCAGCGGGCTGGTCGCGGAGCTGGAGGAAGCGAAAGCGATCGGCGAGCTGGCAAAGAACGGCTGGCGTCCGAAGCGCACGATTCAGTTCGCGGCGTGGGATGGCGAAGAAGAAGGCCTCATCGGATCGACCGAATGGGCCGAGACGCACGCCGACGAGCTGCGCCGGAACGGCGTCGTCTATATCAACTCCGACACCAATTCGCGCGGCTTCCTCGATGCCGGCGGCTCGCACACGCTGGAGAAACTCGTCACACAGGTGGCGCGCGACGTTCCCGATCCGCAGCGCAACGTGTCGGTCCTCGCACGCATGCGAGCCCGCGAGGCCACGCAGCTGAACGCGAATATGGATGCGAAGAAGGAAGAGCACGATCATGACTTGATCCGGCTCGATGCCCTCGGCTCCGGCTCCGACTACACGCCCTTCCTGCAGCACACCGGCGTTGCCGCGCTGAACATCGGCTACGGCGGCGAGGGCGGGGGCGGGTCGTATCACTCCGTCTACGACTCGTTCGCTCACTACACGCGCTTTGGCGATCCGAACTTCGACTACGGCATCGCGCAGGCGAAGACGACCGGCCGTCTGGTCCTGCGGCTCGCGAACGCGGACGTGCTCCCGTTCGAGCTGAGCACCTTCGCGGAGACGATGTCGCGCTATCTCGACGAACTGACCAAGCTGTCGGACACGATGCGCCGCAACATCGAGGAGCGGAACAAACTCGTGCGCGAGCACGCGTACGAGATCGCTGCCGATCCGACGAGACCGTTCGTAGCTCCGAAGGCCGAGGCAACTGCGCCGTACCTCAACTTCGCGCCGCTCCAGAACGCCGTTGCGCGCCTCAAGCTCAGCGCGCGCGACTTCGACCGCGCCGCCGCAGCCATCCCTGCCGATGCCGCATCACGCCAAGCCGCAGCCGATCAAGCCTTGATGCACATCGAGCAATCACTCCTGCGGCCCGACGGATTGGCGCGCCGCCCCTGGTTCCGCCATCAGATTTACGCCCCCGGCTTCTACACCGGCTACGGCGTCAAGACGGTTCCCGGCGTGCGCGAGGCGATCGAACAGAAGGATTGGGCCGAAGCCAACCGCCAGATCGAGGTCGCTGCGAACGTAATCAACAACTACATCGGCGAGACGGAGAAGAACTTGGCGGCCGTGCGGGGGAAGTGAGTCTGCTGTCATTCCGAGCGGGCGGGGGGTGGGGGCGAGGAATCCCCCGCCCACGCAGCGTCGCGTGTCGTCCGCTGACTTGTGAGGGGAGCGCTCCTATAGACTGACCGCGCCCTAGAGGCATTGGAGAAACTCATGTCGAAACGATTCGTCGCCGTTGCGCTGCTCCTCGCTTCACTATCCACTCCTCTCTTTGCAGCCTCTCCTCGCCGTGATGACGGCGATCAATCGTCGCGATCAGTGATCAGCCGGCTCATTCATCGCGTCGTGCAAGCGCTCGATGACTGGTCGTGGCCGAAGCCGTAGCAGGACCAGAACCGGAGTTTCTAGCGCACGGGAAGGGCGGTGTACCGGTCGCCGTCCTCCTCGTTCAAAAAACGCAACCGGTTATCAGAATCACCTCTCAGTCGCGGGAAAACGCGCGCCGCCCACGTGACGTGAGCTACCTCACCAGCAGGTAGATCGCTTTAGCGATTGGCAGCTCGGACGTGGCTAAGCGACGCGGTTACGCGACCGCCCCCGGGTATTGTCTGCGTAGCTCTTTGAGAATCTTGGCTCCGGCTTGCTGATCGTAGCCTGGCGCCGTCCTGATCTTTTCTTCGAGGATTCGGGACAACGATTTCGATATCTGCCGGAGCTCGCGGGCTGTTAGCGCGCTGAGCGGCTTGCCTTTGCTTACTTCGATTTCTTCAAGAATGTTAAGCGCGAGAAGTCTCGCGGTCTTGGGCTCAGGCATCGAGGTTTTGGTATGCGCGAGTTCATTTCGAATGTCAGCGAGCGTCCGTCCGTCGGAAACCCTGAACAGCTCGGTTAGGGCGCGGGAAATCGCAGCTGCAACGGCACCGCTCGGAGCTTTGAGTAAAGAGTCGAACATTGCTACCTCCTCAACTCGAGAACGTCGAAGGCCTGCCGGGGAAAGCTCTCGATGGGGCAATCAACGGCCATGTCCGATTGCGCGAGTTTCGCTTCGTCCGCAGGGGATTCCTCGCCCCCCGCCGCCCCGCCCGCTCGGAATGACAAACACGCACGCTCGAGCGGAACGCTGAAAGACAACGCGCCGCGCAAGCGGCGCAACCAACCGACAACCGACAACGCGCCGCCCCCAAGGGCGGCGCAATCATCTCGCCAGCAGGTAAATCACTTCGCCCTTGCGCGACATCCCCAAGTCTTCGCGGGCCACGCGTTCGACTGCGTACGTCGATTTCTTTACGCTGTCGATCTCGGCGCGCAAGCGGACGTTCTCCTTCTCCAGCGCCCGCACCTCGGCGTTGAGCGACTCCACGCGCTTCCGCGACTGCTGCAGCTCCGACGTTGCGCGGCCGGTGAAGAAGAGAGAGGCCACGCCGCCGAACACCAGCACGGCCACCACGATCATCGCGATTCTGCGGATGGTCCGGACGGCGCTGCGTGGTGCGCGGGTGGAGACGGCAGGGTGCATGTGTGAAGGTAGTGTCGCGGGTCAGTGCTGCGCTGTCAACGCCGTATAATCCGATTCGGTGACGCGCGACGCCGCACAGAACCCTCTCACAGAGCGATACGCCTCGAAGGAGATGTCGTATCTCTTCTCCGCCGACTTCAAATTCCGGACGTGGCGGAGGCTATGGATTGCGCTGGCCGAGGGGGAGCGGGAACTGGGGTTGGGGATCACGGATGCGCAGATCGCCGATCTGAAAGCACACGCCAACGACATCAACTATGCCGACGCCGAGCGCCGCGAGCGCGAAGTCCGGCACGACGTGATGTCGCACATTTATGCCTTCGGCCTTCAAGCCACATCCGCCAAAGGCATCATCCACCTCGGCGCGACCTCAGCGTTCGTCACCGACAACACCGACATCCTCCAGATGAGCGAGGCGCTGGCCGTCATCCGGCGCCGCATCGTCAATCTCATGGCCAAGCTGCGCGACTTCGCCTGGCGCTGGCGCGCGACGCCGGCGCTGGCGTTCACGCACTTTCAACCGGCCCAGCTGACGACGGTGGGGAAGCGCGCCACGCTCTGGCTGCACGATCTTCTTCTCGACTATCGCGAGCTCGAGTTTCGCAGCTCGCAACTCGCGCTCCTCGGCGTGAAAGGAGCGACCGGCACGCAGGCGTCGTTCCTCAGCCTGTTCGATGGTGATGCCGCGAAGGTGGAGCGTCTGGAGCAACTCGTCGCCGAGAAAGTCGGGATGCGGCGCAGCTATCCGGTGTCGGGCCAGACCTACTCTCGCAAGATCGATTCGCAGGCGGTGAACGTGCTGTCGGGCTTTGCGCAATCGGCGTCGAAGTTCGCCTACGACATGCGCCTGCTCCAGCATCTGCGCGAGATCGAAGAGCCGTTCGAAGACGCCCAGGTCGGCTCCTCGGCCATGGCGTACAAGCGCAACCCGATGCGCGCCGAACGGATCGATGCGCTGGCGCGGCATCTCATCGTCAACGCGCTCAATCCCGCATTCACAGCGGCGACGCAGTGGTTCGAGCGGACGCTCGACGACTCCGCCAATCGCCGCATCGCCATTCCGGAAGCCTTCCTCGCCGCCGATGCGATCGCGCTGATCTATGACAACATCGCGGCCGGACTGGTCGTGCACGAGGAAGTGATCGCGGCGAACGTCCGGCGGGAATTGCCCTTCATGATGACGGAGAATCTGATGATGGAAGGGGTGCGGCGCGGCGGCGACCGCCAGTTGCTGCACGAGCGCGTGCGGATCCATTCGCAGGCCGCCGCCGACGCGCTGAAGTCAGGCGCCGGCGTCAACGATCTCCTCGACCGCATCGCCGGCGACGCGCTCTTCGGCATCGATCGCGCATCGATCGACGGCCTGGCGCGGCCCGATGCGTACACGGGCTTGTCGTCGCAGCAAACCGAGAAGTTCCTGATCGAGGATGTCGATCCCATTCTCGATGCCGAACGGATGCAGATCAGACCGGATGTTGGCGAGGTGCGGGTATGAAGCGAGCTTTGATGGCAGTGGCGATGGTGGCACTGGCGGCGTGCGGCACCTCGCGGCAGCAGGGATCACCATCGGCATCCACGTCGTCAGGTGTGGTCGTGCCGGTGGGGATGTCAACGCATGGATCGGCCGGCTGGGTGGGGCAGGAGTTTGCCGGCCGGACTACCGCCAACGGCGAGATCTTCGATCCGATGCTGATGACGGCGGCGCATCGCACGCTTCCATTCGGCACACTCGTCGATGTTCATAATCCGAAGACCAACCAGACCGTCCGCGTCCGCGTGAACGACCGCGGCCCGTACGTCGGCGACCGTCTCATCGACCTCTCGTATGCCGCGGCGCAGCAGATCGGTCTCGCGGAAGGCGGCGGTGGCGACGTCGACATGACCGTGGTGAAAGTCGGCCGCGGCGACCGCGAGCCGCCCGCCGCATTCGCCGTGAATGTGCCGGACAACACGAGCGTGGCGGCAGTGCCCACGGCGCCAGCACCCGCACCAGTGCCCGCGCCTGTCGAGACGCAGCCTGCTCCAGTTCCAGCGACGGTCGAGAGCATCCGGGTCACCGAGCAGCACGCCGGCGCGCCCGAGACGCGCAAAGAAGTCGCCGCCGACGGCACGACGCTCGTCGAGGTCCCGGTGACATCAACCCCGCTTCCGGCGCCCGTGGACACCGCACCACCGGTCGTTCGCCGCCCAACGCCGGCGCCCGCATCGCCGCAGCCGAAACCTGCGACGTCTCGCACCGGCCGATACATGGTGCAGGTCGGCGCGTTTTCGCAGGAAGCAAACGCGAAGGCGCTCCAGAAGAAGTTGAAAGCGATCGGCCAGGAGGCGACGATCGACCACGGAGCGCTCTACCTCGTGCGCATCGGCCCGTTCGATACCCGCGACGATGCAGCCGGCGTCCGCGCGAAGCTGGAAGCGTCAGGAATCTCGGCGATCATCACGGCGCAGTGATTCGTGGAGTAGTCGATTCGTGGATTCATGGATTCGGGGATTGGTCGGCTCGGGGGATTGGTCGATTTTGTTCATTTGGTCGATCTGAAACCGAGCGGCTCCGCGCCTAAGCCCGTAAAGCTCTGCTGCGACCGCGCCTCGCTTATGGATCTTGGCCTCTTGTAGCGGCCGCCTTCGCGGCCGCGATCTCTTGACGACTTCGTGTTCCCCGGGCCGAGCCCGGGGCCATGATTGTGGTGCGCGCCTTCGCGCGCACGGTCTTTGCCACTTCGCACGCGCGCTCCTTGTCTCGCATGAAGCACGGCCTCGGATCCAGGTGTCGGCCATTACCAAAATCGCAGCAACATCGCGCGCAAAGGCGCGCAAAGGCGCGCGAAGGCGCGCTGCACGACGCAACCCAGCCCACGTTCAGGCTCCAGGTTCAGGCGTCCCTAAAAGCCGCCGCAAGGCGACCCTTCGCGATGCATCTGCGCGCGAAGGCGCGCTGCCCAAACTTAGCCCCGGGCTCCGCCCGGGGGACGAAAGCGCGCCCCGATGTTTGCGGCCGCGAAGGCGGCCGCTATAACGCGCGGCGGCGAATTTGGGGCGACCTCACGTGACCCTGGCACAACCCCGAGCTGGCCTCCAATCGAATCGACGAACCTACGAATCGACCAACCACGGATCCAACTCCCGCTATAATCCGCCGCCCATTTCAAACCGTAAGGAAAACAACTACTCATGGCGAATCGCACGTTTACGATCATCAAGCCGGACTCCGTCCGCAAAGGGAACTTCGGCAAAATCATCAGCCGGCTCGAGTCCGAGGGCTTTCGCATCCTCGGGCTCAAGAAAGTCAGCCTCTCAACCAAACAGGCTCAGGGCTTTTACGCGGTGCACAGCGAGCGGCCGTTCTATTCCGATCTCGTGAAGTACATGACCTCCGGGCCTGTCTTCGTCGCCGCGCTGGAGAAGGAATCCGCCGTCCCGGACCTTCGCAAGGTCATGGGCGCGACCGATCCGTCGAAGGCCGACTCCGGGACGATCCGCAAAGACTTCGGCGAGTCGATCGAGCAGAACGCAATCCACGGTTCGGACTCCGACGAAAACGCCGCGATCGAGATCGCGTTCTTCTTCGCCGAGTCAGAGCTGTTGTAGCGCGCCGGGAGCCGGGCGCAGGATGTCGCTCGATGCGGCAGGTAGTTCCGAGGCCCGGCTTCCGATCGCGGAGATGCGGAGCATCGGCGCGGAGGCGTCGTAGTCGACCGGCAGATAGAGCGTGAAACAGGTGCCCTGTCCCACCACCGACTGCACATCGATCCGGCCGTGGTGCAGCTCGACGAAATTGCGCGTCAGCGACAGGCCCAGCCCCGTGCCGCCGCGCCGCGCCCGCCGGCCTTCCTCGGTCTGATAGAACTCGTCGAAGATTCGCTGGAGCTGATCCGGCGCGATACCGATCCCTGCGTCCGTGACATCGATCCGAACCGTGGCGACTTCCAGCGGTGAGGAGGCGCTTGGAATCGAGCTGACTCTGATCGTGACCGGCCCGCCGAGCGGCGAAAACTTCACCGCATTCGAGAGCAGATTGAAGAGGATCTGCTTGAGCCGTCCTTCGTCGAGACGGACGCGCGGGACGGCAGGATCGATCGATGCGCTGATGCTCACCTTCGCCTCGGCGGCAAATCCCTTCATCACCCGCTCGACCGACGCGATCGTGTCGCGGAGGTCGAACTCGTCGGTGCGCAACTCCATCTTCCCGGCCTCGATCTTCGAGAGGTCGAGGATGTCGTTGATCAAATCAAGAAGATGGTTGCCGGCGACGTGGATGTTCTCGAGGAACTTGTACAGCCGGTTCGGCAACGTGGCGCGCGTGTTCTCCAGCAGCACGCTGGAGAAACCTATGATTGAGTTCAACGGCGTGCGCAGCTCGTGCGACATGTTGGCGAGGAACTGATTCTTCGAGCGGTCGGCGGCCAGGAGGCGGAGGTTCGTTTCGCGCAGCTCGTTCGTCCGGTCCATGACGCGCTGCTCGAGCGCGTACGTCAGTCCCTCGAGATCTTTGTAGAGGTGCGCGTTCTCGATCGCGACGGCGGCCTGATTGGCGATGGCCGTGAGCAGGAGCATGTCGTCGTTCGTGAACGCGTTCTTCTTGAAACTCTCGACCGAGATCACGCCGATGACGCGGTCGCGGGCGATCATCGGCACGCCGAGCCATGACTGCGTCGGTTTCGTGTCGGCGACGGCTGTCACGCCCAAACGCTTCTCGTCAGCCGTGCTTCCGATGAGGAGCGGCTCGTGATGATTGACGACCCAGGAGTTCAAGCCTCCGCCGACGGGGATCCGCTCCGACGCCAGGCGGATGTCCTCGCGAATGTCGAGCTCGAAGGAGAGCTCGTTCGTCGATTCGTCGAGGAGCGCGATCGTGAAAAGGGTGCAGTCGACGGAGCGTTTGCATTCGTTGTAAATCGCGGACAAAAGCTGATCGGTTGTGTAACGCAGTGAGATCGTCTTGCCGATGTTCGTCAGCGACGCGATGCGCTGGAGTTGCTGCAGGCTCCTGATCCTCGTCTTAGCCAGGATGCGCGCTACACCGATGGCGACGCTGCCGCTGAAGGCGAGGGCGACGAGCGCGCCCCACCCCATCGCCGCGAAACCGAGCGCGGTCATGACGGCGTACGGCAAGGTGAGGAGATAGATGGCCAGGTCGACGCCATCGATGCGCAGGATCTTCTTCAGCGAGTAGCCGTACGACTGCGCCACGCGGAACATCAGAAGGATGTTCGTGACGCTGAGGACGAGACCGCAGAGCGCAATCTTCAGCGCCACGCCGAACGTGGCGTGAGCCAGCGGCAGCTCGCCAGACAGCCGCTCGTACAGTGTCGCGGCGGCAACAACGGGGATGCCGTAGGTTCCGAAGAGCCCGAAGGTCTTGACTTGATCGACGAAGCGGTCGGTCGACTCGATCTTGGCCGGCCCGATCTGTTTGAGGGCCAGCACCCGCGCAAACCCAGCCACGATCACAGCCAGCCACGACGACACCACGACCCCGAGGATCGGGATCATGACGGTGTAGGCGGTCAGGACGAGGGAGACGAAGATCAACTCCGTCAGCTCGAATTTGAGCAGAGCCAGCGTCGTGGCGAATGCGACGAGAACCGCGATGACGATGAAGGCGTTCGGCTGCAGTTTGTGAAGGATCGCCGCGGTCTGATCGAACCGCAGCCACGTCACCCAGAGCATGAGCAGCAGGCCAGCCAGACCCTGGGTCAGAAAAACCGTGATCGTGCGCCGTTGGGCGGAGTCGGAGCCGTGTGCCATGAGGATTGTCGGGAAAGGGACCGGTCATGGTAGCACCGGTTCTTTCTGGCACCGACCTGATCCGTGCGACAGGCGATCAGAAGTCGCGCAGAACCAGCCCGTGCTCGAATCGATGTTCGCCCTCGCGCGGAATCGCATCATCGTCGCGCGAGATCACAACGTTGTGCAGAGCCACCGGCACGGAGATCTCGACGCCGTGGGCGATGATGCAGTTTTCGAGAACGACTCCCGGCGCGATCCGGCAATCATCCCAGATGACGGAGTCGCGAACGTTGCCTTCGATCACGCTGCGAGCGCCGGCGACGCTGCCGGCAATCGCACCGCTCACCGACGCCGTTTCGTGCACGAGCGAGTCGCCCGCGACGCGCGAGCCGCGCGCGGGGTCGAGCGTGCCGTCGGCCGTCAGCGCGAGTATCGCGCGCGACGCCGCCATGTAGCGGAGCGGCGTGCCGATGTCGAACCACAGCCCGTCGTCGATAACGCCGGCAACCAGCTCGCGCCCGCTTTCGATCAGCGGCTGATAGACCTCGTCGACGATTCCCGAGAACTCCTTTTCCGGCAGGTAGTCAAAGATCCGCTTCGAGATCAAATGCGTCCCGGAGAACATCAACGGCTCGCCCGTTCCCTGTCCAAAGCCGGTGACGAGGTGGTCTTCGAACCAGACCGGCGTGAAGCGATCGGACTGCGGCGGATGGCGAAGCGTAAGCGTAGCCAGCGCGTCCCGCCCTCGGCGGAGCGACAACAATGAATCGTACGGAGGGAACTGAATCGTGTCGCCGTTGACGAGAAAGAAATCGTCATCCGCATCGAGCAATGACCGCACGCGACGCACTCCACCGCCGGTCCCGAGGATCTCCGCTTCGTACGAGAACTCGAAGCGCGCCTCTTCCCGATACGCATCCCGCAAATACCGCTCGATCGCATCGGGCAGGTGATGAAGATTGACGACGAAGTCGCGAATTCCGCCAGCGAGGAGCGCCTCGACCGCCCACGCCATCAGCGGCCGCCCGCACAACGGCACGACCGGCTTCGGAATCGTGTAGGTCACCGGCCGGAGACGCGTGCCGTACCCGGCGGCGAGGATCATGGCTTTCATTGCGGTCTCGCGGTCTCGTGGTTGCGCGGTCGCGCGGTGGTCGGTTCCTGACTCCATCGCAATGGCCTTAACTCAAGCGATCTTCGAGGCTCGCCTCGGAGCGCTGGCGTCTCGCCGGCTGGCTCGGCGGGCGTCCTCGCCGCCGTGGTGCTTGGCAAGATGTTGGGTTCTGGCGAGTAGGCGGCGGGACGCACACCTGGCCAGCCGGCGAGGACGCCAGCGTTCCATCGCGCTAAGTGAAGGCCATTGGAACTACATCGCGAAGTAACCGCGCGACCGCGAAACTGCGAGACCGCGCTACCGCACATCACAACTGCTCCGGCGGAAAAATCATGTTCTCCCCAAGGTCCGGCCGTGTCCGCCGCGCCAGGCGATACAAATCCGCGTACGTCTGGCGGATGGCCTGCTCCATCGTCATTCCGAGTTGGCTGGTGATGCTGCGGATGACGTCGATGGGGCCTTCGATCTCGAAGTAGTCGCCGATTGGTGTGCGGTCGAGGACGACTTCCACGTCTTTGATGCGCCACACCTCGCGGAACTTCTGGTAGCGGAAGACCGGCTTGTATCCGAGGGCGTCGAAGAGCTGGATGGCGAGCTCGAAACTCTCCACGCCCGTCTGCACTTCCTCGCGCGATTTGACGCCGCCCTCGATCGACATCGGCCCTTTGTAGGTGGCGATCGAGTACTTGCCGAACTTGCGGACGCGCAGCAGCGAGCCGCGCGTTTTCAAATCGCCGCGCCGGTCGAGAACGATGTTGTCCTCGAACGTCTCGGGATAGAGCTTCTGCCCACCGATCTCGTGCAGCTTGCGAACGAGATCCGCGCGGTCTTTGAGGGCGAATTTGACTTCGATTTCCTGGGGCATGCGGTCTCGCGGTTTGCGAGGTCGCGCGGTCTCGTGTGGTCGCGGCTGCGAGACCGCGTAACCACGAGACCTCGCTACCTCACGTCCGCAGCACCTCCACTCCCGGCAGCGTCGCGCCCGAGATGAACTCCAGCGAGGCGCCGCCGCCGGTGGAGATGTGGCTGATGTGGCTGGCGAAGCCCGATGCGTTCACGGCCTCGACCGATTCGCCGCCGCCGACGACGCTCGTGGCGTGAGATGCGGCCACCGCTTTCGCCATCGCCATCGTCCCGCGGGCGAAGTCTTTCTTCTCAAAAACGCCCATCGGCCCGTTCCAGAAAATCGTGCGGGCGTCGAGCAACAGGCCGCTGTAGAGCGCGATCGTGTTGGAGCCGATGTCGAAGGCTTTCTGTCCCGCTGCAAGGCCGCTGGTGACGTCCACCTCATCGATCCGCGACGGTGCTTCGAGGTCGTCGGCGACGATGAGATCGACCGGCAGCGTCACCTTCGTGATGCGGTTGGCGACTTCGATCGAGTCTTTGTCGACGAGCGAGCCGCCCATGGTCACGCCCCGCGCGGCGAGAAACGTGTTGGCCATGCCGCCGCCGATCAGCACTGTGTCGGCGAGATTGACGAGCGCTTCGAGCGGCTCGATTTTGCCCGCGATCTTGGCGCCGCCGAGGAGGGCGACGAAAGGGCGTTCGGAAACGTTGGTGATCTTCTGCAGGAACTCGATCTCTTTCGCCAGCAGCAGACCGCCGGCGGTTCGATTGGTCTCGAACAGACGCGGCAACGCGTCAATCGACGCGTGTGCGCGGTGGCATGCGCCGAAGGCATCGTTGACGTAGTAGTCGGCGAGCTTGCGCAGTTGCGCTGCGAAGGCCGCGTCGTTCGCTTCCTCTCCTGCGTGAAAGCGCAGGTTCTCGAGCAGCAGAACGTGGCCGGGCTGGAGGGCCGAGGCCTTGGCTTCCGTATCGTCCCCGATGCAGTCTGACGCCCACTGAACTTCGATTCCGAGAAGCTCCGCCAGCTTTTCCCGAATCGGCTCGAGCGAGTACTTCGACTTTCGCTCCCCTTTTGGGCGGCCGAGGTGACTGGCAATGACGATGGCGGCTCCGGAGTCGAGCAGGCGTCGCAGCGTCGGCAGCGTCTCCTCGATTCGTGTCGCGTCGGTGATGCGCGTGCCGTCGAGCGGCACGTTGTAATCGACGCGATAGAAAACGCGCGCGCCGGCGGGAAGCGCGAGGTCGTCGAGCGTTCGGATCCGGATCATGCGTGCTGCAGGGCGTCCTTCTTCACCCGGGCCACGTGGGCAATCAGATCGAGGATTCGATTCGAGTATCCCCACTCGTTGTCGTACCACGCCAGAACTTTGTGCATGCGCGGATCGACGGAGCGCGTGAACGTCGTGTCGACGATCGACGAATGAGGATTGTGGTTGAAATCGACCGAGACAAGCTGCTCGTCGGAGTAATCGAGGATGCCTTTGAGCGCGCCGTTCGAGGCGTCGCGCAGAACCTGATTGATCTCGTCGGGCCCTGTGGCCTTCTCGGTACGGAACGTCAGATCGACGATCGAGACGTTCGGCGTCGGCACGCGGACCGAGATCCCGTCGAACTTCCCCTTCAGCTCCGGCAGGACCAGGCCGACCGCGGTTGCCGCGCCGGTGGTCGTTGGAATCATCGACATCGCCGCCGCGCGTCCGCGCCGCACGTCCTTGTGCGGCAGATCGAGAATCTCCTGATCGTTCGTGTACGAATGGATCGTAGTCATGATGCCCATCTCGATCCGGAACTTCTCGTGCAGCACCTTGGCCACGGGCGCGAGGCAGTTCGTCGTACACGATGCGTTCGAAATGATCTTGTGCGCGGCGGGATCGAACGAGTCTTCGTTGACGCCGATGCAGATGGTCACATCGGCATCCTTCGAGGGCGCCGAGATGATCACGTGCTCTACCGGCTTGCGGAGGTGGCGCGAGGCCTTCTCCTTTGACGTGAAGCGGCCCGATGATTCGACGACAATTTCGACGCCGAGGTCGTTCCAGGGAATCTCGGCAGGATCGGGCGAGGAGAAAACGCGCAGCTCCTTCCCGTCGACGGTGATGCTGTTTGCGGTGTGGCTGACGTCGTTCGGAATCGTGTGATGCACCGAGTCGTACTTCAAGAGATACGCGAGCGTCGCGGCGTCAGAAAGATCGTTGACGGCGACGAATTCGATTTCCAGATTGCGTTCGAGCGCGGCGCGGACAACGTTGCGTCCGATCCGCCCGAAACCATTGACTCCTACCCTGATCATTCATTCTCCATGTGGTTACTGTCATCCTGAGCCGGCGAAGCGCGGTCGAAGGACCCCGGCCTGGCTCGACGCGTAGTATAACGACGCCCGTTTCACTGCGAACCCCATGCACGTTGAACCCATCCGCTGGCGCGGCGACGCGCTCGAACTGCTCGATCAGAGACTTTTGCCGCGCGAAGTCCGCTATGTCGCGTTGCACGATGCGCACGAGGTCGCTGATGCCATCCGCGACATGATGGTGCGCGGCGCGCCGGCCATCGGCGTCTCGGCGGCGTTCGGAGTGGCGCTGGCGGCACAACGCGGCGACGATATCGATGCTGCGGCCGCTGAGCTTCGAGCGTCGCGTCCGACCGCAGTCAACCTGATGTGGGCGCTCGATCGGATGCTCCGCGCCCGCGACGCCAGCCGCGATCTGACAGCCGAGGCGGAGGCGATGTTTCGGGAGGACGTGGAGGCGTGCAAACGCATCGGCGCATACGGCGCCGAGCTCCTCGGCAATTCCGTCACCGTATTGACGCACTGCAACGCCGGCGCTCTGGCCACCGCCGGTTATGGCACCGCCCTCGGCGTGATTCGCGCGGCAGTCGAAGGTGGCAAACGCGTGGCGGTCTTCGCCGACGAGACGCGGCCGTACCTTCAGGGCGCGCGGCTGACCGCGTGGGAACTGCACCAGGAAGGTATCGACGTCACGCTGATCACCGACAGCATGTCGGGTCATTTCTTCCAGGAAGGGAAATTCGACGCCGTCATCGTCGGCGCCGACCGCATCGCCGCGAACGGCGATACCGCGAACAAGATCGGCACGTATACGGTAGCGGTGCTTGCCCACGCTCATGGCGTTCCGTTCTATGTCGCCGCGCCGCTGTCGACGATCGATGTGCACTGCCCGACCGGCGCGGGGATTCCGATCGAAGAGCGCAGCGCAGCGGAAGTGACGTCGATCAATAACGTGTCCGTCGCACCTGAAGGGATCCGGGTCCGGCATCCGGCATTCGATGTCACGCCGGCGCAGCTGATCACGGCGATCATCACTGACCGCGGCGTGTTGCGCGCGCCGTACGATGACGCGATCCGCGAGGTATTTCGATGACCGAGGAACCGGTTGACGTTTCGGCGATCGTGGAGCCGCCTGCGGCGGCAGTGGAAGAGCAGCCCGTCGAGGAACAGGCCACGGCACAAGCTCCGGCAGTGCCACCGAAAGCTCCAGAAGTCCGCACGCCTGCGCGTCCCGTGACCCTCGCGATTGCGCGCCTCGTTCGCGCGCTCTGGCTCGGCAGCGGCGCGTTTCTCATGCTCACCGCCGCGGCAGCGTTTGGCGCTGCGAGCAACGCGACCGACGCCGCGAACGTCGTCGGAGCCGTGCTCACGCGTTGGCACTACATCGCCCTCTTTGCGCCGCTCCTTCTTCTTCTGCTCGAATGGCGCCGCAGCCGGCCGGCCATGCTCGTGCTTCTCTTTATCGCCATTCTCCTGGCGTCGTCGCAGGCGTTGCTCGACACGCGCATCCGGATGATCCGTCTCGACTCGATCGTGCCGATCAGCAACCTCTCGCCGGACGATCCCGTGCGGCGCCATTTCGGCTTCCTGCACGGCATGTCGTCGCTGTTTCTGATCGGCCAGGTGATCGCGGCCGGCGCCGCGGTCGCGATGCGCGACGATCGCAACCTATAATCCGCCGCGGTGAAATCGTGGATCTGCTGATCGTTGACGACGAGGCGTCGCTGCGCGACTTCCTCTCGATCGTCTTTGAAGAAGAGGGCTGGCGCGTCGAGACGGCCGCATCGCTTGCCGCTGCGCGCATCGCGTTCGCGAAAAACGAGCCGGACCTCATCCTCTGCGACCTCATGCTGCCGGACGGTTCGGGAATCGATCTCGTGCGCGAGGTCAAGACCGCGGCACCGTCGGTGGCGGTCATCATGATCACCGCGCACACGTCGACGAAATCGGCGGTCGAGGCGCTCAAGGCAGGCGCGTTCGACTACATCGCCAAGCCGTTCGACATCGACGAGCTGAAGATCATCGTCCGCAACGCCGCCGAGCGCAAAGAGCTGGAGGACGAGAACCTTCACCTCCGCACCGCGCTGGAAGAGCGATTCACCTTCTCGAACATCATCGGCCGCAGCGCGCGCATGCAGGAGATCTTCTCGGTCGTGCAGCGCATCGCCAAAACGACGTCGACCGTGCTGATCTCCGGCGACTCCGGCACCGGCAAAGAGCTGATCGCTCGGGCCATTCACTACACATCCGGCCGGCGCGGGAAGTTCGTCTCGATCAACTGCGGCGCCCTGCCCGAAACACTGCTGGAGTCTGAGCTTTTCGGCCACGAGCGCGGCGCCTTCACCGGCGCCATCCGCGAAAAGCGCGGCCTCTTTCACGAAGCCGACCGCGGCACGGTCTTCCTCGACGAGATCGGTGAAACGTCGACCGCGATGCAGATCAAGTTGCTGCGCGTGCTGCAGGATCACGTCGTCCGGCGCGTCGGGTCGAACAGCGAGACGCAGGTTGACGTTCGCGTCATCGCTGCAACGAACCGCGATTTGTCCGAGTCGATCAAAGCGGGCACGTTTCGTGAGGATCTCTTCTATCGAATCAACGTCATCCCCATCACGCTTCCGCCGCTGCGCCAGCGCCGGGAAGACATCGCGCTTCTTGTCGAGCACTTCATCGCCAAGTATTCGAAGACGCTCGGAGTGGAGCAGAAGCGCATCTCCGCCGACGCCATGCGCCTGATCGAGAAATACCACTGGCCGGGCAACGTGCGGGAGCTCGAGAACGTCATCGAGCGGATGATCGCGCTGGAGCCCTCCGACATCCTGACCACCAAATCCCTCCCCGAGCACGTCCTCCTCGGCGGCGCCATTCCGGACATGACGTTCGAGTTGCCGCCCGAGGGGATTTCGCTGGAGAACCATCTGGAAGGGATCGGCAAGTTCTTCATGCTCAAGGCGCTGGAGCGCTCCGGCGGCGTGCAGACACAGGCGGCGGAGCTCCTCAAGATGTCCTTTCGCTCGTTCCGCTACTACGCCAAGAAGTACGATCTCATCGTGCGCGACAGCCGTCACGAAGATGCCGTGGAGGTCGAAAATGAGAAGTAGCCTCGTTCTGCTCGCGTGTGTTCTGGCCTGTGCTCAACGCGCCTCCGCGCCCGCCGCTGCTTCCGCGGCGGTGCCCGCGACCGCCTCAGACGCCAGCGCGGCGCGAATCATCCTTCCGGACAAGTCGGTTATCGCGGTCGAGGTGGCGTCGGAGGACGAAACGCGTGCACAGGGATTGATGTATCGCGATCATCTCGCCGACGACCGCGGGATGATCTTTCTCTTCCCGGAAGCGGGCGAGTATCCGTTCTGGATGAAGAACACGCTCATCCCGCTCGACATGATCTGGATCGACAAGGAGCATCGGATCGTCCATATCGCGCACGACGTGCCGCCCTGCAAGGCCGACCCTTGCCCGAACTACCCGCCGCACGCGCAGGCATCGTCCGTTCTGGAGTTGGCCGCTGGCGTTGCGGCGAAGCATCACCTCGCGGAAGGAAACGTGCTCCGGTTCGAAGGAATGGACAACGCCATCGTTCGATAACGAGTCGTGGTGTCAACGCTTCAACGCTCCCTGCGTCCGATGCGTACTCATCGAGCCGGGAGTGTTGACTTATTCAATCGCGAGGGTATGTTCGGACCGTCATGTTTCGAAGCCGCGGCGAAAATCTGCGCTCGACGTACATTCTGCTGTTCCTGAATGTCGCCTTCTTTTTTCTCCAGTATCGCGACGGCGTGAAGTTCGCGAAGCTCTTCGGATTCGATCGTGACGGAGTCGCTGCCGGTCAGGTGTGGCGCCTTTTCACGTACCAGTTCGCGCAGGCCGGACACCTTGGGCTCTTCACGATTCCGCCCGTCCTCACCCTCTTCCTCAACCTCGTGCTGCTGTCGCTCATGGGATTCGCGGTCGAAGAGGCGTGGGGAACCGGGCACTTCCTCCGCTTCTACTTACTGTCGACGCTGACCACCGCGCTGGTGGCCGCATGGTTCAGCACACCGCTGCTCGGCTCGTTCTTCATCAACTTCACGCTTCTCTTCGTCTACGCGGCATTGAATCGCGATCAGTCGTTTTACCTCTCGACGATCCTTCCGATCCGCATCACGTTTCTGGCGTGGATGGCGCTCGCAGCGCTGCTGACGGGCGTGTTCTTCGGGAGCAAATCGAATCTGGCCGCGCTGGCCGGTGCCGCTGCGGGATTCGCGTACTACGTCTCCCAACGCGTTCGCGTTCTCGCCGCCGCGCCGGGCGGACAGCCCGCGGATCTACCGAAGGCAGGCGCCGAGGATCGCGCGGTGATCGCGGCAACACGGAACGTGACACGAGTGACGGCGATGAAGAAGGCGCTCCAGACCGGATCGCAATCCGACATCGAACGCCTGATCAATCTCGCCGAGCGCGAAGTCGTCGCCGGCGTGAACATCTGTCCGCCTGCCGACTTCAAGCCAGAGCATTCCGATCGCTATTGCGTTCGATGCGAAGGCTTCGCCGAATGCACCGCGCGCCATCTGCAGCTCAACCGGCCAGCCGTCGTCGTTCCCGCAGCTGCTCCGGCTTCGGCGGAAACAGCGTAGGGTGGAGTCGTTTCAAAACATCCGAGCTATCAGGCGAATCCGAACCATCGAGGCGGGACGCCTCGATGGCTGCGGAAGGAGAGCGGTCGTCTCGACCGCGGGCACTCGGGCGTCCTCGCCCGAGTGCTGTCGGGGCGGAGGTCGTATTTCGCCGATGCTCTTGTCTGGCGCGCGAAGTACGGCTTCGTAGTTTCTGCCGCGCAAACTCACATGGCTTGTTTTCAGATCCTGGGCACGTTTCAAAACCATTGGACCTATCAGGCCGAAATTCAACCACCGAGGCGGGACGCCTCGATGGCCGCGGGCGAGACGCCCGCACTCCTTTACGCTACGTCGCTGCCGGTCCGCCGCTCGGTGGGCCGCCGCCCTCGCCACCGCCCGGACGCCGACGCCGGAAACGTCGCCGCCGTTTCGATCCGCCGTCCCCCTCGGGGCGCGGTGCGCCGCCGCCCTCCGCTTTTGCCTGGGGCGGACGGGGAGGGCGAGGCTCGCGCGGTGGCTGCGATGGACGCGGATTCGGCGCTGACGGCGCGGCAACTGCGGCCGGTGCGCCAGTCTCGCCTCGTCCGGCACCGCGCCGCCGCCGGCGACGGCGCGAAGTCCGTTCTCCGTCGGGTGGAGGCGCCGCGGCCTGTTGCTGTGGCGGACGCGCTTGCGGAGGCCGTTGCGGCTGAGCGCCGCGTTGCTGCGAGCGCGGCGGACGGCCGTCACGTCCTCCCTCGCGCTGCTGCTGTTTTGGCGGCCGCGCGTCGGGCTTCGGAGGACGGCCACCACCGGCGTCGCGGCGCGTGTCCTTTTTGCCCGTGCGCTGCTCGAACTCCTGCAGTTTTCGCTGCATGAACTTCCGGATCGCGCCATCCTGCCGCGCGCGCACCTCGTCGAAACCGCAGTAGGGACAGCGCTTCCAGCCTTCCGGGTAAGTCTTGCGGCACGAACTGCAAAGAACGCTTTTGGGCAGCGGCATGGTCGGGCGGGATTGTACACTTCCGGCCGTGGAGCCCAGGAACGACGCAGAGCGTCGCAAAACGCTGCAGGCGCTGATCGAGTTAGCGCAGGGCTCGAGCCCGTCCGATTGCTGGGATGACGGCCGCGCCGAGGATCTGTTGCGGTCGCAGTCGACAGCGGAGGAAGTGCGCGAGCTGGGGATGACCGAAGAGATGATCGCGCGAGTGTTCGGCGAGGCGAAGAAGCGGGCCACGTTTCCAACCACGCCATCCTTCACCGTTCGTGTGTCGGCCCGATTCGAAGCAGCGCACTTTCTGCGCGAGTACCGCGGCATCTCCGAGCCGCTTCATGGACACTCCTACCTCGTCGAGGCTGATCTCGCCGCGGACGGTGGCGGGGTTGATGCCGACGCGATCGCCGTCGATTTCGTCAGCGCCCGACGCAAGCTCGAAGCGCTCGCGAAGACGCTCGACTACGGTTGCATCAACGACGTTCCTCCCTTCGACACGATCAACCCCTCGGCGGAGAACATCGCCCAATGGTTCGCCGGCTCGCTCGCAGCCGCGGTCGCAGATGAGAAGGCTGTCGTTCGCGCCGTCACGATCTGGGAAGGGCCGGTCAACTCCGTCACCTTCCGGCCGTGATCATCGTCAGCGCGTACCATTTCGTCCCGTGGAGCTGACCTTCGTCATCATCATGCTCGCTGTCGGCGTCGGGCTGGCCGCGTCGGTCGCGATCACGTTCGCGGCCGCGCAGCGCGAGGCCGATCGAAATGGCGCGGCGCAGGCGAACGCCGTTCCCGACCGCAACCGCATCGCCGCATCGATCCTCTTCAACCTCCTGACCTCGGGAGGCACGCAGGCGGAAGCTGCGATGCGTACGATCCGGCAAAAGGCGGGGCTCGCGGGGCCGGTCACATCAGCGATTGACATCGCCAGTTGGAGCGAGCGTTTCGGCCGGATCGCATCGCCGGAGCAAAAGCGCTGGCTCCTCGATACCGCCGTCCGGCTGGTCGCAGACCGCACGACTCCCGTGCCGTTGAGGCAGTACTCCGTGCTCCTTGACCTCAGCTTCGCCCTCGGCTTCCAGACGGACGCCCTGGCCCGGCTTCGCGAGGTCTACGGCTTCGATTACGTCGATCACGCGAAGGAGGGACGGCCTCGCGGCGCCAATCGGGAAGGCATCTCGACGCCGCTCTACTCCCGCGATCAGCGTGAAACCACCGAGCTTCTCCGTCTCCTCGGCGTCGAAAGCCCAGCCACGCGCGCCGGAATCATCGCCGCCTACCGCAAACTTGCCGCGCAGCATCACCCCGACAAGGTCTTCAGCGAGTCGGCGGAGATCCAGCGCGAGGCGGCGGCGCGGTTCATCGAGATCACTCGGGCGTACGAGACCTTACTGAACGTCTACCAGGAGTAAGACGGCGTCTGGATCGCCTCCTGTCACGAGAAGGTGTCGGATGGGTTTCTGACTGACATGGGGCTTGCGTCCAATTGTCAGCTGTGTATAATGCCCGTCCGGGAATTCGGGCAGTTAGGTGTTTGTTCGCAGCCCCCTCCGCTAGACCGTAGTAAATCTCGACGACAGCAACAATCAGGACGGACGTGTCCAGTCACGATGACGCGGCCACCGACGAGTCCGAAAGTCGAAGAGCTCGTTTCAACAATCGCCATCCGAAGGCGTAAACCCCATCGCAA
The DNA here is from genome assembly GCA_034664845.1 of Thermoanaerobaculia bacterium. Classification (GTDB taxonomy): domain Bacteria; phylum Acidobacteriota; class Thermoanaerobaculia; order Gp7-AA8; family Gp7-AA8; genus JADGNZ01. The sequence continues at coordinate 120,143 of JAXDGW010000108.1, forward strand.
CAACGACTTTGGATAGCTGACTCCGGTAGTTTTGAAGCCCTTGGTAACCATTTTATTTGCCGGTGCATCTAATCGAGATAACGGCACGACTTACGCATTTTGGAAGCTGGAGTACGGGAGACACGATGAAGACCGCAGTAGCAACCGACCACGAGCAGGGGTGGGACTTCGAGAAGGCAGCGATGCCTTACGTTGACTCCCTGTACAACACCGCCTATCGCATGACGCGGAACTCCGAAGATGCGGAGGACCTCGTCCAGGAAACGTATCTCAAGGCCTACAAGTACTACGACAAGTTCGAGGAAGGCACGAACTTCAAGGCGTGGCTCTTCAAGATCATGAAGAACACGTTCATCAACAACTACCGGAAGAAGAAGCTCACGCCGCACAAGATCGACTTCTCCGAGATTGAAGAGTCGTACGAACGAGTCATCCAGAAGAACGCGCCGGACCTGATCAAGGATCCCGAGAGCGAAATCTTCCAGGACATGATGGATGCCGACGTCAAGCGCGCCCTCGACTCGCTTCCGCATGACTACAAGATGGTCGTTCTTCTGGCCGACATCGAAGGCTTCTCGTACAAAGAGATCGCCGAGATTCTCGACTGCCCGGTTGGCACCGTGATGTCGCGTCTCTACCGCGGCCGCAAGATGCTCGAGCGTACGCTGCTGGAGTACGCACGCAAGTACGGCTACATCCGCGGCACCGCCGAGCCGGCCAAGATGCGCTCCCGCAAGGACGAGACGAAGGGCCGCAAGAAGAAGGACGCCGAGACCGGCGAAGAGACCGAGATTCAGGAGCCGGAGGCCGACGAGGAGACGATTCTCTTCGCCGACGACGAGGACCTCGAGATCGAGATCGAAGAGGAAGAGCCGGAGCAGTTCGAGATCGAGTAGGTCATTTACGACAGTCAAGTTTTCGGGCGGCCGGTTGTTTTCGGCCGCCCGAAGTGTTTTGGGGCAGAAGTCGGAGACGAGAGATCAGAGATCAGCTGGTTTTGCGTGACACTCTTGGGCACTCGCGCCGGAACGCTGGCGTCTCGCCGGCTGGCTCGGCGCGCGTCCTCGCCGCCGAAGTGTTAGGCAGAATGTTGGGCTCTGGCGGGTAGGCGGCGGGACGCACGCCTGGCCAGCCGGCGAGGACGCCAGCGTTCCATCCGCTGATCTCCTCATCGATCAGTGGCTCATCAAATTCGACATTGATGTGC
>JAXDGW010000109.1:0-26453 GCA_034664845.1 Thermoanaerobaculia bacterium
ATTCCTCTCCGCGCTCCACCGCTCCCGCCCGCCCTCCGCCCTCGCGGTTCCGCCGGACCGGAATGACAGCGAGAATGACAGCGCGGAGGGTGTTCGGTAGCCGAGCTGGGAGGGAGATCAATTGATCTTCACCAACGCCCCCTTCACCGTCAGGATCCCGCTCGCTTCCACCGTGTGCATCCCGTCCGCCTTGCTGCTGATCATCGCGCCCTGATTGGTCAGGTTCACGCTCGCTTTGTTCGTCACGTTCAAACCCTGATTCTTGAGGTCCGACGTTGCCTTGCTGGTGATGTTCAAACCCTGCACATTCACGTCGGTGGCGGCCTTGATCGAGATCGACGTGCCCGACTGGATGATCATGTCCTGGCCTGACTTGATCGTCACCTTTCCGGTCACGTCGATCGTCAGGTCGCCGTCCACCTTCAGCGTGAAGTTCTTCGTCACGTTGTGCGTGTAGTCGTCCTTGCTCGTGTGCGTCTCCGCTTTTGTCACGGTCACGCCGCGCGAGCCGGCCACGCTGTGCGTCTCGTTTCCCGTCGTCACCTTCACGTCGCGGTTCCCCTTCTTCACCTCGAGCGATTGATTTCCTTCCTCAATCGTGACGCTGCGGTTGTTGTAGACGCCGATGCTCTGGTTGCCCTTGCCGCTCTGCTTCGCTGTGCCGACATTGACGGTCTGGTCGTTCTTCACGACGACATTCATGTCCTTCTGCGCCTGAATGAAGATCTCCTCCGAGTCCTTCTTGTCCTCGAAGCGGATCTCGTTGAATCCCACGCCCCCTTTCGATGTGCTGCTCTTGACCGTGCTCTTGGTCTGCTCGGCCGGCAGCGCGTAGGGAACCGTCTGCTCCGCGTTGTAGACCGAGCCGGTAATCAGGGGACGGTCAGGATCGCCTTCCAGGAATGACACCACCACCTCCTGACCGATGCGCGGCAGGAAGATCGCGCCCCACGCTTTTCCCGCCCATCCCTGCGCCAGTCGGATCCAGCAGGAGCTGTTCTCGTCGTTCTTCCCCTTCTGATCCCAATGGAACTGCACTTTGATGCGGCCGTACTTGTCGGTCCAGATTTCCTCGCCTGACTTGCCGACGACGAGCGCCGTCTGCGTTCCCGGGATCAACGGCCGAGGAGTGGTTCGCGGCGGCCGGAAAGGAACATCCGCGGGGATCGCTTCGAAGCTGTTGCTGTAGCCCTCTTCCGTCGCATTGTGCTCGACGCCCAGCAGCACGTATGCGGCGTTGACGTCGCTGCGATAGTGCTGCGCAACGGTCGTCTTCGCGCCGGCGAAGAAGGCGCGGCAGTAGCTGGTGCCACGCAAAATCTTCTGCGGCACCTCCACCTCTTCCATCCGCAACTTCGCGATCCCCTCGGCAGGATCTTTCTTCGTGAAGCCGGCCGGATACTCGAAGATGCGCCGCTTGCTGCCGTTCGTCGCCTTCGTACTATCCGCCGATCCCATCAGATTCGTGCTCGGAGTCTCGAGCCCGAAATCGTCAACCGCGAACTGTCCGGCGATCACGTTCTGCTCGATGCTGCACGACGTCAGCACGTTCTGCTGCAGCCAGTTCGCCTCCGCGCCAACCGTGACCGTGGCCGCGCCGGGGCACGTCTTGAACGCCGAGCTGTCGTCGGCCAGTACGAGCGTGTGTTTGCCGTCCGCATGCTCGAAGAAATACGAGATCCCCGACCGCTCCAGCAAACGCGACACGAACGCGAACGTGGTCTCGTTGTACTGCACGCAGTATTCGAGCGCGTCGTACGTGCCGGTCGTGCTGTTCTTGTAGTCTGTCAGCCCCAACTCGGTGAAGAGACCGATGACGATGTCGATAACGCTCTTGTTCTGCCAGATCCGGCAATCGGCGCTCATCGTCATCAACCAGAAAGAAGGATGAAGCTCGGCGTGATAGTGGATGAATCGGTCATCGCCCCCCGCCTGCACGAAACGCCCGATGATGCCGTTGATGTATCGCTTCGTCCCGTCAGCGAGCACGATCGTGACCGTCACGCTCTTCCCGACGATCTTCGAGAAGTCGAGCGACGGATCTTCCGAATGCAGATCGAGAAAGAAGCGAAACAACTGCGACACCCCCTCCTCGCCGTGCAACCTGCGCAGAAGCACTTTGTTCTCGCCGAGGGGAGTGGAGATGGAGAGGTAGTGATTGGCCTGAATGAACGAGCTGGAAGACATGCCGAATTCTAGCGTTACGGCAGGTAGGTGGCAGGTTCGATCAGACGGCCGCTTCGGCTTCACTCATTTTTCTGGGTGCTTAGATTTCTTCGGCTTATTCGTAGGCTCCGCGGGATCCGTGCCTTGCTGCCGCTCCGGCTTTCTGGTTCCAGGCAGCTTTCTGATCTCGCCCTCGATTTGGTGGAGGATGCCGGTCTCCGCTTCGTCTTCGATCTGGGCCCGGCGTCGGGCGGCGAAGCGCTGGTACTCCTGCTCCGCGATTGCGTCTGCCTGTTCGCGGCTGACTCTGCCGGCGTCTGGCAGGATGGCGCGCTCGTTAAGCCGCAGAAAATCGTCGAGTCTGGTCTTCCAATTGTGCAGAAAGATCTGCTTGCGCCTCAGGGCCTGATCTTCAGCAAAATCGAGAAACATGACCACGATGCGATTCAACTCGACGATCTCGCCTTCGCGCAGGTAGTTCTTTGCCACGGTGACATCGCCTTTGCGAACGACGCCGCTCTTCCATGCCGTGAGACCCATGTTTGGATCGGCGGCGTTGACTCGTTCGGCGATCAGTTCCGGCGCGGTTTTGCCAGTGGCCGCGAAGTGCAATTTGTTCTGGACCGTCTGGAAGAAGAGCTGCGTCTCCGGTTCCGAGGGTGAATAGTCGGCAGCGAGCGCGAGGATCTCTCGCACACGCAAGTACACACGGCGCTCACTGGAGCGGATATCGCGGATGCGCTCCAGCAGGTCATCGAAGTAATCGGTATACCCCTCGCCCGGCGGGTTCTTGAGCCGCTCGTCGTCCATGGTGAAGCCCTTCACCAGGTACTCTCTCAGCCGGGCCGTGGCCCACTGCCGGAATTGGGTGCCCCGAGGAGACTTCACCCGGTAGCCGACAGCGATGACCATCTCCAGGTTGTAATGTTGCGTGTCGTAGCCTTTCCCGTCGGCGGCAGTTATCCGGAATTTCCGGATAACTGTTTCCTCGGCTAGTTCACCCTCGGCGAGGACGTTCTGAATGTGCTCGTTGATCGTCCGAACATCTTTTCTGAACAGTTCCGCCATGAGCCTCTGCGTGAGCCAGATCGTCTCGTTCTCGAACCGGCACTGGATGCGCGTCCGGCCATCCTCGGTCTGGTAGAGGATGATGCTCGATTGCGGCGGCTCGTGGTCAGGCATGCGCAGTTCTGTACCCCACCGAGATGAGTGAGGGCCGATGGAACCGATCATGCCCTTTCAACGCTCGATGATTCAATGATCTTGCACGATGCTCTCGAAGCTTGCGGCCAGTATCGGTGAGCAATCTTCACGCGGTAGACGCTGGGTTTTCTCCGCTTCTCCGCGTCTCCGCGTGAAACGGTTCTAAAGTACCGCGATGATCTTCACCACAATCGGTTTCGCACGAACTCCCTTCCAAGACACCGCCGAGGTCCCGAAAGGTCCGGGTACAAAACACGAAGCGAACGGCACGCTCGAGATCCTTCCTGAATTCGTGGAAGGGCTGAAAGACATCGAGGGCTTCTCGCACCTGTTCGTGCTCTGGGTTTTCGATCGCTCCGATGGCTACGACCTGCTCGGCTCGCCGCCCGGAGAAGAAGTCGCGCGCGGCGTTTTCGCTACACGTTCTCCGAGGCGCCCCAATCCGATCGCGCTGACTGTCGTCGAGCTCCTGCGCCGCGACGGCGCTACGCTCCACGTCCACGGTGTCGACATGCTCGATGAGACGCCGATCCTCGACATCAAACCGTACACGTCGAGCATTCCGGTGGAATCGCTGCGCCGAGGATGGCTGGAGGATGGCGAGAAGCGGGCGGGAAAACGCTAGCGAGTCGACGTCATTGCTTCACCTCTTTGTAATCGCCGCCAGTCTGCTTTTGGCTTCCGCATTCTCTGAATCGATTTTCAACGCGTCCTCATAGCAGCTCTGCGCACGTGCGGTCAGCCCTTCGCCGCGATAGAGGTCGCCGAGGGAGATGAGGGTGTCGACGGAGTTGGGGTTGAGTGAAAGGGAGCGTTGGAAACTTTCCGCGGAATCGCGGAGCCATTTGGGATTGCGCTCCTGACACGCTCCGAGGAGGTGCCAGGCCTCGGCGTGATCCGGCGCGTACGTAACGGCTTGTTTGAGCAGAATGATCGCGCCGTAGTAGTCGCCCGAGGCGCTCAGCTCTTGTGCGCGAAGGTAGTTCTGCCGCGCAATGGAGCGCCTCGCCGTCCGCCGTTGCAGATCGTCGCCTCCGCCGCTCGTTGTGGGTCCCTGGTTCAGGAGTTTGTCGTATGCCTGCCGGCGCGCTGGGTTTTCGAGAATCGCCGCAGCCTCGTCGATGCGCTTGTTGATTGCAACAATCGCATTCTTCACCACGGCCGGGTACGTCGTGGGATCGTAACGGTGCTTCAGGTCCTCGGCAGCGGCGATGATGTTCCCGCGCGTCGAAGCGCGCGGCACGCTGAGCAGATGGTAGTGATCCATTGATGCGAGTTGCCGTGATAAGGCCACTGCGCGGAGCGAGCGCTCATCGTTCGGCCCGAGTGCCGCGAGCATTTCCAGGTCACGTTGCGTATCGGCATCGTCGAGTGCCTGGGTAGCATCGGATGGTGCGGCGTTGACGACGACAAACACGCCGAGGGTCATCATCGTGATCACGACGCGCGCCGCGGTGAGCGAGTCGGTCCCGAACTGTTTCAGGAATGATTCAATCGTCTGAGGCCGCGATAGGCCGTCTGCGATCCGGCGCTCCGTGTCTGTCAATGGCGTGATGTCGAGAATGGAGCGCTCGTCAGGGTCGGGCGCGATCGTACGGGTCAGATCGCCGAGGGAGCGCCGGAGCACGAGGCCGTTGGTGATGGCGCGGATGCCATCGAGAACGACGGCCGCGGTCGACTGAAGAAACACCCGCTTTTCCGGCTCAAGGGCGGTGTCGTCATTGAACGCCGCGGTCCCTTCTTCGAGGGAGAAGAGCGGCACAAACTGCAGCGTCAGCCATTCGCGCAGCAGGGTCTGCCGTTTCGACATGTCGAAGAGGCCCGACTCATGAAACGTTGCCACCGCCTGCGTCGGATCGGATGTGACGAGTTGCAACGATTGGTCGGGAGGAAGGACACCGCGGCGGATGAGGAACTCGGCGAGCGAGTCGTCGACGGTTGCGGAGGTGATCAGGGAAAGCTCGCCCTGCGACCAATAGAGCGTCTTGCGCAGGCGAGCCCGAACGATCGTCAGCGCCCCGGTCCGCCGCTGCTGCAGAATTTCGCCCGCGATGACCGCGAACGGTGTGATCTCGATCCTCTCCAGACTCACGCCGTTGCCTCTTATCCTTTGACAATGTTTTAACACAATGTGGCATGAAACGGGCTCCGATTGGGCCGCGTCTCATAGGCGGGAGACTCCGATGCGAGTCAAGAATGCCGCACCCATGGACGCTGTTCCGGTCTGCCGAGTGAGATCCGAGATGACGATGAAACTAGCGAAGCGTTTTGCAGTAGTGGTGCTGGCGGTGATGGCTTTCAGTGTGGCGGCGCAGGCTCAGGAGCAGCCGTCGGACGATGCGTACGAATTCATCCTCGCCAAACTAGCCGCCGACGAGGGCCACCTGGACGAGGCCCTTTCCCGCATCGACAAGATCATCGCCCGGAATCCGCAAAATTCGGTGGTGCTGTTCGAGCGAGCGATGCTCCTGGTCGACGCCTCGAAGGTCGATGCGGCGGAAGCGGAGCTTCGCAAAGTCGTGGCCATGCAGCCGAACTTCTTCGACGCCGAGCGCATTCTCGGCCGCGTCCTGCTCGACCGCGCCGGCAACGACCGCGCCAAAGTCGATGAGGCTCTCGTTCACCTTCAGAACGCCTTCCGCATCAATCCCGATGATCTCGCCACAGGGATGGCGATCTCGCAGATCTACCAGGCCAGCGGCCGTCCCGGCGAAGCGGAGAAGGTTCTCAGCGGGATGCTTGAGCGTGCTCCCGATCAGCGCGGCCTCAACTACAGCTACGCGCTGGTCCTGACGAAGCTCGGCCGCGGCAACGAGTCGATCAAGTATCTCGAGCGCGCCGTCGAAGTCGATCCGACGTTTGGGCCCGCCATCCAGCAACTCGTCGATATTTACCAGAGCACGGGTCAGTGGCAGCGAGCCGCCGACGTGCTGCAGCCGCTGATCAATGACGATCCGACCAATCTCGATTTCCAGCGCCAGCAAGCCTACTTCTATCTGCGCGCCGGTCAGCCGGAGAAGGCGCGAACGCGCTTCACCGCGCTGCTGGTTGCCGATCCAAAGGATTCGCGGACGCAGTTCTACCTCGCCGAGTCGCTGAGCGATCTGGAGCGCTTCGACGAGGCCGAGCGCATCTACCGCCAGCTTCTCGAGAAGACGCCCGACGATCCCGACATTCTTGTCAGTTACGGCCTGTCTCAGATGGGACGCAAGCAGTATGACGAGGCGGCGAAGACGTTCCGCACGCTGCTCGCCGTTCATGGGGTCACCGAGGGGGCGCAGACGATTGCGAAAACGCAGCTCGCGTTCATCGACCTGCAGAAGGGCAACTTCCAGGCGGCCATCGACGCCGTCAGGCCGCTCTTCATCTTTCACGACAAGCCGAATCCGCAGCCGATCAACATCGCGCTCGACGCGCTCAGGAAACAGAAGCGGTACGGCGATGCGGTGACGCTGCTGCAGCCGCTCGCCGACAAGTACGCCTCCGATCCGTTCGTCAACGCGCGCTACATCGAGATGCTGGCCCGCGCCGGCGACAAGGATCGCGCGCGTGTCGCCGCGGCCACGCAATCGAAATTCGGCGTCCGCAACAGCATTTCGGCGGCAGAAGCGTACGTTCAGGCGGAACAGTACGAGCCGGCGATCGCGGTCCTCAAAGATGCGCTGCGCACCAAGCCCGACGATCTCGATCTGCAGTTCGAGCTCGGCGCGGTGATCGAGCGCTCCGGCGACAAAACAGGCGCGGAGAAGACGTTCCTGGAAATCCTGGACAAGAACCCCGACAACGGCGGCACGCTGAACTACCTCGGCTACATGTACGCCGAACAAGGCATTCACCTCGACCGCGCGGCGGCGATGCTGACGAGAGCGTTGACGCTGGACCCGCGGAACGGCGCGTATCTCGATTCGTTGGGTTGGACCTACTTTCGCCAGGGCAAACTCGATCTCGCCGAGAAGTATCTGAACGAAGCCGCGCAGATTCTGCCGCGCGACGCCACGGTTCACGAGCACCTCGGCGATGTGCTGGCCAAGCGCGGCGACGCAACGAGGGCGCTCTCGCTCTACCGCGTCGCTCTCACGCTCGATCCGGAGTCGAAGGACGAGGCCAAGCTGCGCTCGAAGATCGCCGAGCTCGAGAAACAGCAAAACGCGCAGCAGACTCCGCGCTGATGCAACGCGCGTTCGCTGTTCTCGCGCTCATCGCCGTCACCGTCGCCGCTGGTTGCCGTACGGCGCGTCCGACCGGTGAGGAAACGCCGGCGGCTGCGCTGACATCGACAACCGCTGACGATGCCGCGCGCCAGCTCGCCTCGCGCCGCGCGCAGATGACGAGCGGGCGTACACTGCTCCGCATGCGCGCCACGAACGCCGGCCGCTCGGTCTCGTTCCGCGCGCAACTCCAGGTCGAAAAGAGCGGGCGCATGCTTCTCACCGCCTACACGCCTTTCGGCACGAACGCGATGCGCCTCTACGCCGATCGCGGCGAGGTGACGTTCGTCAACGACTTCGAAGGAACGTGGTGGCACGGAGGCGTGGAGGAGTTCGGCCGCGCGTTCGGCTTCTTCGGCTCCGCATCGCCCTCGGCGATCGGAATGCTGATCATGGGCCTTCCCGCCGGCCGCGATTTCACATACGAGTACGCGCCCGCAGGACTCAAGCGCGCCAGTGCCGGCGACGTGGTCGTCACGTACGATCCGCCTTCCTATCCGCCGAAGCACGTCCTCGTGTCGCACGGCGCGCAAAGCCTCGACATCGAGACGCTCGAATCCGCGATGACGACAGCGGCGATCGCACCGCCCGAGATCCCGTCGAGCTACCGGTGCTGCGTCGTGCCGCGGATATGAGGTGAGTTCGATGTTGTGCCGACCGTCTTGTCATCCTGAGCCGCCGAAGGACACGAAGTGCCGAAGGACGGTCGAAGGACCCCCTGATTTCGTGCAGGGCTGGATGGCGGCTTTTACAACGTCGCAAGCAATCGGGGGGTCCTTCGACGTCCTCCGGCACTTCGTGTCCTCCGGCGGTCTCAGGATGACAGCGTGGAAGCGAGTGGCAGGATGACGATCGAAGTCCCCGCCTACGCGAAGATCAACTGGTCGCTGCGCATCACCGGCAAGCGCGCTGACGGCTTCCACGATCTGGAAACGCTCTTCCAGACGATCTCGCTGCACGACACGCTGACCTTCCGCGAGTCGGACCGGCTGTCCATGACGTGCGACGACCCAACGATTCCTGTCGATGACTTCAACCTCGTTCTTCGCGCCGCGCGCGCACTCGGCGCACCTCCCGTTGCGATCGAGCTGCGAAAGACGATTCCGGCCGGGGGAGGGTTGGGCGGTGGATCGTCCGACGCTGCGGCCGTTCTCATTGCGCTATCGACACATTTCGGAATCGAGAAGCCGCTGCATGAAATCGCGCTGGCCCTCGGATCGGACGTCCCTTTCTTTCTCAAGGGCGGTACGGCCTACGCCACCGGCCGCGGCGAGGTTCTGACGCCGATGACGCACGTTGCCGGCGTTCCGCTGCTCGTGCTGATCCCCGAGGAGCGCGTGAGTACCGCGAGCGCATTCGCCGCGCTGCGCCGTTTCTCGCCGCCGATCGGCATCGATCGCTATCGATCGATGATCGAGGAAGGCTTGCTCTTGCGCGCCGATGAACTGGTGAACGATTTTGAGGAGCCGATCTTCGCCGCGCTGCCGCGCCTGGGCGCACTGAAAGCCCGACTGATCGAAGCGGGAGCGGCATGGGCGGGCATGTCGGGCTCAGGCTCGACGATCATTGGTGCGTTCGAAGCCGCCAGCGACCGGGACGCCGCAATCGAGCTGTTTCGCGACGTGAAGGCCGTCGCATCCGAAACAATCTGATGCCGATTGTCCAATACTTGACTAATCAACTAATGAGCAGTAATGTATCGCTTGTGCCGAGAACAATCGTCCAGGAGCTGAAGCAAACCAAACCCTTTCCGTCAAAGGCGCAGGAAGCGGCGGTCGCGTTGCTGCGAACGGCGGATGTCCTCCGGCGGCTCGCCGGCACGGTCGTCGAGCCGAGGGACATCACCGTCCAGCAGTACAACGTTCTGCGCATCCTGCGCGGTGCGGGGGAGAAGGGCCTTCCGACTCTCGACATCGCCGACCGGATGATCGAGACGACGCCAGGGATCACGCGTCTCATCGACCGCCTGGAAAAGAAGAAACTCGTCTCGCGCGAACGCTGCCCAACGGACCGGCGGCAGGTGTTCTGCAGGATCACCGAGACGGGTCTCGCCCTTCTCCACGCGCTGGACGCACCGATGCTTGACGCCACCCATTCCGCCCTCGGGCATCTGAAAAAAACCGAGCTCGCGAGCCTCATCGATCTTCTCGACAGGACCCGCGAGCATAGCAACGAGCATTTCATCGAAAGGAGACGTTCCCAATGAAGTTCCGTACTCTCGCAGTTGCAGCCCTCCTCGCGTCCGCAACCTCGCTCTTCGCGGCCGAAACGTTCGTCGTAGACAAGGCTCATTCCGAGGCCACGTTCCAGGTGCGCCACATGATGAGCAAGGTCAGTGGGAAGTTCGACGATTTCTCAGGCAAGATCGAGCTCGATCGCACGAAGCCAGGCGCCTCATCGGTCGAGTTCACGGTCAAGACCGCCTCCATCAACACCGGTGTCGCCGACCGCGACAAGCACCTTCGCAGCGCTGACTTCTTCGACGCCGAGAAGAATCCTGAGATCACGTTCAAGAGCACGAAGATCGTCCCGACGAAAACGAAGAACGTCTATGCCGTCACCGGCGACCTGACCATGCGCGGCGTGACGAAGCACGTGACGATCCCGGTGGAATTCAACGGCTTCGGAAAAGATCCCTGGGGCAACGAGCGCGCCGGCTTCTCACTGACGACGACCGTCAACCGGAAGGACTACGGCATCAACTGGAACAAAGCCCTCGACAACGGCGGCTTCCTCCTCAGCGACGACGTGACGATCAACGTCAACCTCGAAGCGCAGAAGGCGAAGTAAGCGCGGTCCCTTCCACTCCGGCGGCTCACTCAAGGCCGCCGGAGCATCGAAGTCAGTTGGCTCTGACCTCGACCGCGGCTGCGTCGTTTCGAATAGCGAGGGGCAGTGTTCCCCATCCCCAGTCCTCGAGCAGCCCGTTCCGAAACGCAACGTACTCCTGATGTTCGGAAGTCATCGACATCCAGCCGATGACGGCGCTGTTTGCTGCGATGCGCTCCCACGACGCCAAGGCTGACGAACTCGGCGAACCGGGCCATGCGCCAATTTCAGAGTCCACCTTGTAGATCCACACATCCCAGACATCGGCGCCCAGCCGGAACTTGCGCGAAATTGGTCTCAGAGTGGTTGCTCGCGGAAGAAACTGCTGCATTGATACACCACGCTTGAATGTGAAGCAGTTGTCAGATCGATCGCAGGATCTCTTCAGATCCATGTAGGGCATGGAGCATCCCAACATCACGATGCAGGCTGTGAAAATGGTCGTCACGCTCGTCAGGCGTCTCAAGATGCCTCCTCTTCGTCGTTGTTGTCGATCGGCTAGTGCATGCGGCTGATGAGCCAGAAGCGCTTGACGCATCCCGAGGGAGAGGGTGAAGAAAAACTCCTCGATTGAGGACGCCTCGTCACGAAAGAGGGGCGATCGGCCATCAAGGTCGCCTCTTCGCGCGATGCGTTGCCGGCGCGCTCCACGGATCCTCCGGCCACGGGTGCTTCGGATAGCGTCCGCGCAGCTCTTTGCGCACCTCCTGGTACGCGCCGTTCCAGAAGCTGCGCAGGTCCTGCGTGATTTGCACGGGACGTCCGCCGGGCGAGAGGAGCGCGAACGTGATCGGCGTTCGGCGCGGTCCGATGCGCGGCGATTCGGCCAGGCCGAAAAGCTCCTGCAGCTTGGCCGAGGCGAGCACCGAGCCGTCGTCGCGATACTCGAGCTTCGCGCCCCGGCCGCTCGGCAATGCGAATGACGGCGGCGCCAACTCGTCGAGCTTTCTGCGAAGTTGGAACGGGAGCTCGACGCGAACGTCATCGAGGCGGCCCTTGCCCGACACGGCGACCGCAGCAACTTCCTTCCAATCGACCTCTAGTCCCGAAAACGCGACGCGGCGTGCCAGCAGAGGATCAGGCGCCGCGTTCTCCGCCAGAATCCGCTCCGCTTCGGATGCCTCGGGCGCAACGCTCTGCTCGTGCAACAGAATCGCGCCGTACCAACTCCGCTCGATGGCGCGAACACGGTTGCCATCGAACTGATGGACGATTTCGCGATGTGTTGCTGTGAGCCATTCGCGCTCGATGACACGCGCCATCCGCACAAGATCGCCGGTGATATCGAGAACGACCAGAAACTCGCCGCCGCCGTCATCGATCTCACGCGCCAGCGTCGCGCCGGTGCCGGACGACAGCAGCAATCGCGGCGATTTCGCCTCGCGGCGTTGCGCTACACGGTCCGGATAGCCCGACAGCAGCGCGCGCCGCAGCGTGATGTCGTCGACGTTGCGCCGGTAATCGCCGCCGAGGAGACTTCGCGCCACCGACGCCAATTCGCGCTCCTCGGCTAGTCCGCCGCCGCCGAGCTTCGCGGCAATGCTGATCGCTTCGTCCGCACCGTGTGCATCGATGACGATGCGGCCGAGGCGAGGATGGAGCGGGAGCGAGCGAAGAGTGGCGCCGCCGGCCGTGAGACGGCCGTTCTCGATTGCTCCGAGGGAGTTGAGCAATTCCAGACCTGCGTTGATCCGCTCCTCATCCGGGCGCTCAAACCATGCGAACGTTCTCGGATCGCCGCCCCAGGCGACGATGTCCAGCAGCGACGGTGCGAGATCGACGCGGCGGATGTCGGGCTCGCGGTGATGTCGAAGAATGTCGCGGGCGTCCCAGAGCCGGATGGCGCGTCCCGGCTGCGTTCGTCCTGCGCGGCCGGCACGCTGCTCGGCCGAATCGGCGGCGATGCGCTCGACGACGAGATGATCGACCGCGGTGTCGGGATCGAATCGCAAGACTTTATGCACGCCCGAGTCGATGACGTCGGTGACCCCTTCGACCGTCAGCGAAGTCTCGGCGATGTTCGTCGCCAGAATGACCTTGCGCCGCGACGCAGGCGCGAGCGCGCGTTCTTGCGCGTCGACTTCGAGTGAGCCGTGCAGCGGCAGGACGAGAGCATCGACATTTGCCAGCTCGCGGCCCGCCTTCTCAATCTCGCGCATGCCGGGCAGGAAGCAGAGGATGTCGCCTTCCGCATTGCGCAATTGCTCGCGCACTGCCTCGGCGACGCTGGAGCCGGGCCGATACCGAACGTCGACGGGAAACCGCCGCGTGCCGGTTTCGAACACGCGGGCACCGCCGAGGAACTCAGACACTTCAGACGCAGCGATCGTGGCGGACATCACAACGACGGCGAGATCCTGACGCGCATCCATCGCTTGCCTGGCCATGGCCAGCGCGACGTCTGCATGGATGCTCCGCTCGTGAAACTCGTCGAGCACGATGACGTCAAAATCGCTCAGCAGCGGATCGCTTTGCATCCTCGCCGTCAGAATCCCTTCTGTGGCGACCAGGAGCCGCGTGCGGTCAGAAAAACGGCGCTCGAAGCGGATCTGCCAGCCGATCTCGTTGCCGATCGTCCAGCCGCGCTCGGCGGCGATGCGCCGCGCCAGCGCGCGTGCGGCGACGCGGCGCGGCTGCAGCAGGATCGTCCGGCCGATCGACGCAAGGGCCGGCGGAATGCGCGTCGTCTTGCCCGAGCCGGGCGGCGCGACGATGACGGCGCTGCCGTGCGCGCGGACATGCGCGACGATCGCGGCAACGTCGTCATCGATCGGGAGCGGCGTTTGCACCACGAACCGCATTATGGCGACGAAAGCTGAAGACGACGGCATCGACTACACACCCGAAGGCGCGGCCCCTCCGCACGAGAAAGACGACCCCACCAACGCCGGCTATGACGAGGCCGCGCATCAGGGTGGCGCGTACGGCCTGAAAGAAGGGGAGGGCGGCGTCTTCGGAACGAGCGGCGGCGGCACCTACAGCGGCGGCATGCACAAAGAAGAGCGCGACGCGGTCGATGCGAAGCGCGAACCGGAGTAGCGGTGAGTTACGTAGGTCGGACTCTCCAGTCGGACATCTCATGCAGTCGGACTAGAGAGTCCGACCTACGTTGTTGAAACTTGCGTCCTCATGAGTCTGGACGACGCTTTCAATGGCACTCGGACAAACGCTGAGTTACGTAGGTCGGACTCTCCAGTCCGACATCTCGTGCAGTCGGACTAGAGAGTCCGACTTACGTTTTCGCGCTTGAAACTATGATTGCGTCTCATGAGCCTCGACGACGCTTTCGATCAGGTTGCTGACTTTCACACTCGCTTCGGCCATCCGGTAGCGGAGCGTCCCGCACTGCTGCGGTCTCCGCGTGCCGAGGGACGCGTCGCCTGGATGCGCGAAGAGATCGACGAGTTCGTCGAAGCGACGGACGTCGTCGATCAGGCCGACGCCATGATCGATCTCATCTACTTCGCGCTCGGCACGCTCGTGGAGATGGGCGTCAGACCTGGACCGCTCTTCGATATCGTGCACGGCGCGAACATGGCCAAGCTCTGGCCCGATGGCGCGCCACGCGTGCGCGAGGATGGCAAGACGATCAAGCCGCCCACGTGGCGCGATCCCGCCGAGGCGTTGCGCGCGGAGATCGAGCGGCAGTCAGGCGAAAGCGCGTAGCACGTCGTCGTGCAGAAGGCCGTTCGTGGAGACGCCGCTGCCGCCATCGGCCCGCGCCTCGCCTCGAAGATTCGTGAATCGTCCGCCCGCTTCTTCGACGATCACCTTCACAGCCGCCATGTCCCAATGCGCCACTTCCGGCTCGACGGCGATCTCCGCTGCCCCTTCCGCGACCAGCATGTGCGCCCAGAAATCGCCGAAGCCTCGCGTGCGCGAGCACTCGCGGGCGAGCGCGAGGAACTTCTCGCCGAGGCCGTACTTTTCGAAGCCGGGAACGTCGTCGTAGCAGAGCTGCGCGCCGCCGATCTCTGTGATCGCTGACACGCGGATGGAGCGTTCGTTGGCAAACGCGCCGTCGCCCCGCGACGCCCACCAGCGCTGCCCGATGGCCGGCGCGGAAACGACGCCGACCTGTTCGTCGAGCGCGATCAGCGTGGCGAACACAGGAATCCCGCGGATGTAGTTTTTCGTGGCATCGATCGGATCGATGATCCAGCGTCTTTTCGCGTCACCGCGCGCCCCAAACTCCTCGCCGAGGATGCCGTCATCGGGCCGCTCGTTCTCCAGCCGCTCGCGAATGACCCGCTCCACCTCTTCATCCGCCTCGGAGACCGGAGTCCGATCGAGCTTCGTTCTCACAGAAAGCGTGAGCGACTGGAAATACCTCATCGTGATCGCGTCGGCGGCGTCGGCGAGAGCGAGAGCGAGGCGGAGGTCGTCGTTCATGGCGCGGCGTCAATCGTAGCGTCTTCGGCGATGATCGCGCCGCAGACTTAACTCAACGCGACGGAACGCTAGTGCTAGACTCAGTTCGATGAACGCCACTCTTGAGGAAGTCGAAAAACATCCGGGCGACTACCTCGATCGTGTTCTGGAAGGCGAGACGGTCATCCTTTTTCGCGATGATCGCGCCGTTGCGGAGATTCGACCGCTGAAGGCGTCAATGGGGCCACGACCGATTGGCCTTGCGGCTGGCGAGTTTGTCGTGCCCGATGATTTTGATGACCCTCTGCCCGATGATCTTCTCGACGCGTTTGAAGGAAAATGAGGCTTCTTCTCGATACGCACATCTTCCTTTGGTACATCACGAACGATCACCGCCTTTCTCGAACCGTTGCGGGGGCCGTGACTGATCCCGCCAACGACGTCTATCTCAGCGTAGTGTCCGTGTGGGAGACACTTGTCAAGTATCAGCTGGGAAGGTTGAGTCTTCCGAGCCCCGTTGATCAGTACCTGCAGCAGCGGCAGGATCAACACGGCATCCTCAGCTTGCCGCTCGAGGCTTCTGCAGTGTCGCAGCTCCTCGAGCTACCCGCCTATCACCGTGATCCATTCGATCGCATGCTCGTTTGTCAGGCGATGCATCACGACCTGATCGTCGTCACCGCTGATGAACAAGTCGCGAAATACCCGGTCCGAGTGTTTCTGCCGGGGTAGGTTCCAGGCGGCTCGCAAGCGAGCCACATCTTCCGTCGCCACCTACTCCGTCCTTAAAATCGAATCCCCCGTGCCGTTGTCGGTCGACGACGTAAAGATCGTTACGGCGCCGTCGCCGCCGACCACCTGGAAGTCGGCTTCCACTCCTCGAAGATCGCCGAAGGTGTTGCGGGCGGTGCCGAGGATGTCGGCGGTGAGGCCGTTGATCTGGATGAACTGCGATGGTGCGAGGGTGTAGTCCTTTGCTGCCGTCGCCGCGCCTTGCACCTTCGAGCCGGCGGGGAAGGTGAAGCGGATCGTGACACGAACGGTCACGCTCTTCCCGCTCGTCTCCACCATTCCGAAATTCGTGCGGAAGGTGGCGGGGCGTGCTGCGACGACCGTGGCGAGCGCCGAATCCTCGAGCGATGCGATTGCGCGAAGTGCTCCGAGTTTGAGCGCTGCCGACGTGGCCATCGCGGGGACGGCGGTGCCATACGTGGCTGGATTGCTGCCGACGGTTGCATAGGTGCGGCTGGTGATGGCAAACGTTCCGGCCGCGGGAGTGAAGAGGAGATAGCCGGACGTGGAGCTCAGTCCGAAAAGAGTTCCGATGACGTCGGCGAGGTTCTCCGACTGGTGCGCGCCGAGCGTGACCTGCCGGTCGGTGGTGGTGCCTGCCGAGGAGACGAAGCGAAGCGTTCCGCTGGAGGTGGCAGTGCCGGTATTCATGATGGCTACGTCCGTGCGGAAGAACGTGTTGTTCGCGCCGCGCAGTACGCCGGCGACAGGAACCACGATCGGGTCGGCCTGCGAGTAGCCGAACTGACGGCTCCAGTCGACGACGCTCCAGTTATCGCCGCTCAGGTTGTCCACCGGCGTGGCAAATGCGAGGAAACGCCCGGGCGACGAGTCAGCGCTCGTCATGATCGCGGAGACGGCGCCGTTCGGAACGACGTTGTTCACCTGCGCCAGCACAAAGGGACCGACCGTATCCGACCGCGTCCCGAGACTCGCGCCGTTGACGTCGAAAAACTCGGTCAGGATCGACGTGGTGCCGCCGGAAGTCTCCTGATAGAAGAGGTTCGTGTGCGATGTCGCATCCTGGCGCAGTCCGCTCAGCACGAGCCGGTCGCCCGGTGCGACGGAGCGATCCGATCGGAACGTCGGGATGGCCGTACCGTACGTGCCGGACGGGCTGCTCGAGTTGAAGATGTTGGTGTTGAGTCCGAGCTTGTCGGCGTCGCGCGAACGGATCTGCAGGCTTCCGACCTGCCCTTCATTTGCGAAGACGTTTTTCACGACGTCGGCGATGGCGATGCTCACGCTGGATCCGAGCGACGGCACCGCGGCCGTCTTCGCTGCTGCCGTTCCGCTGCTCACCGGCGTGAAGAAGAGGCGCAGGTCATCCACTCTTCGGTTGCCGGTCGGATTGAGGACCGCGATATCGGAGATGAACACGCCGACGGTGCTGTTGACGTGTCCAACACCGGGAATGAAGAGAGCGACTTCGCCGGCCGTGAGCGCCGACGGCGCGCCGTTCGATACGGCGAGCTTCACCGTGTCGACGACGACCACGGTGCTGACCGACGGGGCTGGCGTGACGTCGCGCGGAAGTGCGGTCTTTGCCGCTGCCCCGTTGAGGAAGAGGAGCGAGATGTTGCCTGCCAGCGAGCCGGCCAACGAGTCGGAGTCGGGGCGCTTCGAACGATCGATGCGGAAGGTGAAGGAGGAGGTCGTGTGCGGAGGAATGCTCACGGCAGCGCTCGGAGGAATGATCCACGGCACGTCGGAGACGAGAACGCCTGTGAGCGTTCCGTTCCCGCTGTTGGTGAAGCTGACAGAGCCCGTCGGCGACGTACCCGCTACATCGGCGACATCGACGCGGTTGTTTGCCGGCAACGCGTTGACAGGCTGCGTGGGAAGGGCGGTGGTGAGTAGCTTGATCGGAATCTGGAGACCCTGCGCGACGCCCGTTCCGGAGGGAGCCGCTACGCCTTCGAGCACTCCGGCAGTTGCCTGCGCGACGCCAGTGACGGTTACCACCTGACTCTGGCCGGGCGTAAGGACGAACTGGGCCGGCGACTGCTTGAAGAAGCTGCTCTGCTCCGAGTCCGACTCGAGAAACACCGACGCAGAGCCGCCGCCGGCGTTGGACAACGTGTACGAAGTCGTCGCCCCACCGGTGCCTACCGGCTGGATCATGGCCGAGGGGAGGGAGGTGACGACGATCGATGGCGTGGTGATGACTGTGACCGTCACCGAGGCCGTCGTCGTTTGGCCGCCGGTCATTGCGGACAACGTGTAGGTCGTCGTGTTCGACGGCGAGACGGAGACGGCTCCGGATAGTGGCTGGATGCCGACGCCCTGATCGATGAGCACCGAAGTGGCGTTGCTCGTCTGCCAGGAGAGCGTCGCCAACTGGCCGGTACGGATCGTCGATGGAGCCACCGCGAACGAATTAACGATCGGCGCAGTGCCGACGACCACAGTGACCGGATCGGAAAAAACCGCCTGACTCCCCGTGCCGACATTCGAGACGCCGAGTCGATACTGATAGGTGCCGGGTGCAAGATTGGTATCGACGAATTGCTTGGGATTGCTCGTGCAGGCGCCGATGCTCTTGACGAAGGAATACTGCCCGCCGGCGAGAGCCCGGAAGATGTTGACGTTAAAAGCGTGTGTGTCGTTGTAGGAAAACGTGAGCGTGGCGCTCGACGCGCTGCCCACTCCTGACGGGGCGGCGGGCTTGGCCGGCAAGGTGTTGAAAGAGTCGACTGCAAAATAGAAATCGGTTTCGGTACAGACATCGCTCTTCAACCGGACGAAAAACGCGAAGGCGGTGTTTGCAGGGCTGAGCGTCGCCGTGTACGACGTTGAGGCCGTGCTGTCGAGAACGAAATACTTGTTCCCGTCATACGCGCAATAGTTCGTATCCATCTCACGGACGATCTCGTAGACCGCATTCGCGGGAGCACCAGCGGGCGCGTCCCAGGCAAAGGTGAAGGTCGTCGGCGAAAAGCTGACGGAGCGAAAGTTCGGAATGGACTTCGTGGTGGGGCACTGCGCGCCGGCGAAACGGGCGGCGAAGACGAAAAGAAACGCAACCAGAACAACGCGAAAGCGGTGGTTCATCAGGTCCTCCGGGCTTGCCGGTGATCGTAGCCGATTGCCCGAATCAGAGCGAGCAACCGTTTTTGCTGGATCGTGTGGCAGACTGCGCGAGCATCTTCCCTCTGACATGAGACGAGCCCGAAATTTCCTCATTCTCGCGATTGCACTGGCGTTCATTTCGACCGCACGTGCTGACGAGAAAGTCCTGCGCTGGGGTGGGGACGCTGAGGGTGGGGCGCCGTTTGTGGAGGCCGACCCGAATGATCCGTCGAACCTGAAAGGGTTCGACGTCGAGGTGGCCGAACTGATCGCGAAAGGGCTCGGGCGCCGGCCGGAGTTCGTGCAGGTCTCGTTCAGTGACATCGATCAGTCGGTGCAGCGCGGCGATTTCGACATCGGGATGAGCGGCGTGGAGGACACGCCGGCGCGGCGGCGGATGTTTGCGGCGACGATTCCCTACTTCGAGTTTCAGGAAGTGCTGACTGTGCGCGCCGAGGATCGTGGGAAGTTCGCCTCGCTCTCGGCGCTGCGCGGACGGCGCATCGGCACCCTCGGCGGCACGATCGCGTACGAGACGCTGCTGGAGGCGCAGAAAACGCACGGCGTGATCTGCGTCTCGTACGACGACGACGTTCATCCGTACGCCGATCTCCGCGCGGGACGTCTCGACGCCGTGCTGCTCGACAACATCATCGCCGCGCGGTCGATGCGGCGGACGCCCGGTCTCTACACGGAGCCGCATCCGGTGGCGACGAGCCACTACATCGGCGTTCTCGCGACGAACAACACCGCGTTGCGCGATCGCGTCAATGACATTCTTCGAGCCCGAATGCGCGACGGCGCGTTGGAGCGGATCTATCGCAAGTGGAAGATCTGGGACGACTATCAGCCGGCGTTTTTCGCACGGACGTTGAACGCGGACAAGGCGCAGAAAGCCGTTTTGGTGAGCGCGAAAAAGAGTGCAGAGGGCGGCGGGGCCTCGCAGGATCTGGGGATTGTTCTGAGGTACGTTCCAGCGCTGCTGCGCGCGTCGCTCATCACGATCGTGCTGTCGGTCGCGGCGATGGCGCTGGCGGTTTTCGCCGGCGTCCTCATCGCCAGCGGCCGCGTCTACGGCAGCGCGCCGGTGCGGGCGCTTCTGACGACGTACGTGGAAATCGTGCGCGGCACGCCGGTGCTCCTGCAGCTTTTCGTCCTCTACTACGGCCTCTCCTCGGTGATCCGGTTGCCGGCATTTGTGGCCGCGCTCCTCGGGCTCGGACTCAACTACGCGGCGTACGAGAGCGAGATTTATCGCGGCGCGCTGGAGGCGGTTTCGCGCGGCCAACTCGAAGCGGCGCGGACGCTCGGATTGACGGAGTCGCAGGTGCTCCGGCTCGTTCGTGGACCGCAGGCCTTCCGGATCGCGCTGGCGCCGATGACGAACGACTTTGTGGCGCTGCTCAAGGATTCATCGCTCGTGTCCGTCATCACGGTGATCGAGCTGACGAAGCAGACGTCGATCTTTGCGGCGAACATCGGTAGCTGGGTGATTCCGGGCATCCTCTGCGCCGCGCTCTATCTCGTGTTGTCGCTGCCGCTCTCGCGTCTCGCCGGCCGTCTTGAAAATCGCTGGAAGGCGGCGTCGGAATGAGCGGGGTTCTGACGATCACGAATCTCCGGCTTCGCCGCGGCGAGCGCGAGATCCTGCGCGGCGTCAACGCGTCCGTGGCTGCCGGCGAGCTCGTGGCGCTGATGGGCCTTTCCGGCGGCGGCAAGACGACGGTGTTGCGCTGCGTCGCGGCACTCGAGACGTTCGACGACGGACTGATCGACGTCGGAGGTGTAATGCTCCGCCCCGGCCCCGCTCCTCCGCGGACGACGATCCGCGAGCTGCGAACGCGCGTCGGAATGGTGTTCCAGCTCCACTACCTCTTCGATCACTTGTCGGTGATGGGCAACGTCATTCTGGCGCCGATGCAGGTGGCTCACGTCTCTCGCGCCGACGCCGAACGGCGCGCCACCGGCCTCCTCGAAGCCCTCGGCGTCCTGCATCGCCGCAACGCCTTTCCGCGCGAGCTCTCCGGCGGCGAGGCGCAGCGCGTGGCCATCGCCCGCGCCATGGCCATGGAGCCGCCGCTACTATTGATGGACGAGCCGACCGCGTCGCTCGACCCTGCCCGCCGCAGCGAGCTGGGCGAGACACTCGTGCAACTGACGACCGCCGGCCGGACGCTCGTGGTCACGACGCACGACGACGATTTCGCCCGCGATTTCGCGACCCGCGTGATCATCCTGGCCGAGGGGGAAGTGGTCGAAGAAGGAAACCCGCGCGAGGTACTGACGAACCCGCAGCACGCAGCGACGAAGCGGCTGTTGCAGTCGGCGCGGAGTGAGAAGAAAGCCGGCTGAGCGCTCGGGGCGCCGATAACTGCCTCCTCGTTTGTGACTCGGATCACAATGATCGCTGGGTCCGCGTTCGAGAAAGCAATCAACCACAGAGACGCAGAGGACACGGAGAAACCTCTGTGCTCTCTGTGCCTCTGTGGTCGATGATTTTTGGCTACTGAATCGTCAGCGGAATGCTCGACTTTCGCAGATCCTCGCTGCCGCGCTTGCGAATCGTCACGTCGAGGGCTGATGTCGTCGCGTCGGCCGAGTCGAGGCGGAAGAGGAGCAGCGATTGGTTGCTGTTGCCGGTCTGCGAGACGATCGTCGTTTTGGGTGTCGACTCGATCGCCAGCTCTTCCGGCGCCGCGTTCTGGACGAATACCGCAAACGTGCGGGGCTCGCCGCGGCGAACCTGGACGCCTGCCGACGGAATGAACGCCTTCCCGTTGACGACGAAGGGATAGCCGGCGTTGGTCTTGTCGTGCGAGGTGCCGCGCACCATCAGCCACTTGCCTGGCTCCTCGAAGAAGAGCGGCTGCGTAATGGAGACATCGAGGCTGGCCGGTACGACCAGATCGTTCCGCACGAAGCCCTTCTTGGCCGTCTCGGCGAGGTTGACGAGGCTCTTGATCGCGTAGCGGCCGGGGGGGAGGCTGAGCGTCGCGTAGTACTTGATGCCGTTCTTCAGGCCGTCGCCGATCTTTGCCAGATCGAGCGCGACGCGCTGGTAGGTCGAGTCGCGAACCAGCCCATCCTCGTCAAATGCGTAGACGAAGACTTCCGCGGTGCCGCGGCGGGACGAGCCAACTGCTGCGATCAGATCCTCCCCACTCATCTCGACGATGACCGGGACTTGGGAGTTCGCGCCTGACGTCGGAAACGGCGCGGCAAGCGATGCGATGTGAATCGCGTCCTGCGGTATGTCGTTGATCATCACCTCGGCGCTGGTGAGCGCCCGCTCGATCTGGTTCGTACCTCCGCCCTCGTAATACCCGGTACGCGCGGTGAGACGGCCGCCCGGCACGTTGACCAGACGAACTTTCAACGCGTGGAACTTCCCCGGCTTTTCCGTTGGTGCCTGGAAGCCGAGGACGTAGACGACTTCCTGAGCTTTGAGAACTCGTGAGAAATCGCCCGCGAGATCGTTCGAATTCTGGAACACTCTTCCCCCGGCAGAAGCCGCGAGCAGATGAAGTCCCTCGTTGGACTGGAGGCTGAGCCCCTTTCGCGCATCAAGATCCGATCGAAGTCCGTGGATGTCGACGGCGTCGAGAATGACGTCGGATCGTTGCGCAGCTTCGGTCAACTTTCTCATCAAACTCATGCTGTTGGAGTTGCCGTAGCGGCTGTCATTTTCGATCTTCCACGTCTGGCCGGCGGCAACCGCATCGGTTTCCTCGGTTTTTTCTGCCTGGCTTCCGCGCGCATCGCGGCCTTGAATGAGCCGGGACTCGAATCCCTCGGACAGGAAAACGATGTGCTTCTGGCCAGCGACAACCCGCAGAGTGGTTGCAAGACCTGTCAGCAACGACACCTGTTTGTCGATCTTGTTGCGTTTGTAGTCGTCTTCAAGGCGGCTTGCTCCGCGGAGGATCTCTTTGAAGTCCGAGCCTAATCCGAGGGAGTTGTCGCTTCCGGGAGCGTCGGGCAAATCCCCGCCGGCATCCATTGGATTGGAACCGGCGACCTGGAGCGGATCGAAGGCGCGAAAGGATCTTGGATTGGCAATGGCGGAAACGACGATGCGCCGGTCGGTCGTGAACGCGGTCAGGAGCCGGAAGCCGCGCTCGTTGTCGAGCGTGGCCACGCCGACGCGATCGCGCGGCCCCACCATGGTCTTGAGGAAGCTGCTCGCGGCAACTTGCGCGCGCGTAACGGTCACGGGCGAGGAGAAGGTGAGGTCGAAGAGCAGGAGAAAATTACGGCGCGCCACAGGATTCAGCGGCGACGTTGCCTTGACCGATTTGACGGACGCGAAATCGACGACGTCGAAGGTGCGGACGTCCCGGACCTTGCCCTCATCGAACAGCTGGAAGTTCGCCACCTGTAGTCCGCGGATCGGATTGCCGCTCCGATCGACGACGGATACCGGAACCTCGACATGATTGACGGTGATGCTTTCCTTCAGCTGGGCCGAGGCCGTCGCGGTCACGAGTAATGCGATTGCTGCACACTGCAAGATGTTCCGCATGGGGAGTTCCTCTAGTTGGATCGCTATCCTACGCCGGAACAGTAAAGGAGTGCGGTCGTCTCGACCGCGGGCACTCGGGCGTCCTCGCCCGAGTGCTGTCTGGGCGGCGGTCTGTCCCTAACCCGTGATCTCTTCCTCACCTTTTAAAAAACAGAGCGATCCCCATGCAAAGACCGATGAGGACCACCGCGCGTCGGACGAACGTGCGGCCCAAACGGCGGGCGATCCGCGCGCCGAGGTAGCCGCCGATGACTGCGGCGACCGCCATGATGAATCCGTCTTTCCAGATCACCGCACCCGAGAACGCGAAGTAGATCGCGGCCACGCCGTTGATGCAGATCGCCAGCAGATTCTTCAGGCCGTTCATCTCGTGCATGTCCGTCAGGCCGATGAGGCCGAGGGCGGCCAGGATCAGGATGCCGATGCCGCCGCCGAAATAGCCGCCGTAGATGCCGACGAGAAACTGGAAGACGAACACCACGGTGATCCAGCCGGCAGTTGGGTTCTCGTGCGCATGCGCGACGCGCCCGAGCCGGCGAGTGATGAGCTCCTGCGCGGCGAGCAGCAAGGTCGCGCCGAGAATCAGAAACGGCACGAGATGCGTGAACGTCGTCATCGATGTGTGCAGCAGCAGCACAGCTCCGACCGCACCGCCGGCGAATGCGGGGATCGTCAGGAACAGCAGCCATCGCCGGATGTTCGCCATGTCGTGGCGGAAACCGACCATCGCCGCAAACGATCCGGGCCACAGCGCGAAACTGTTCGTGGCGTTCGCCATCACCGGATTGACGCCGATCCAGACCAGCGCGGGAAACGAGAGAAGCGTTCCGCCGCCTGCGAGCGAGTTGATGGCGCCCGCCGCGAAGGCAGCGAGGGCGATGACGATGTCGCGAGCCAAAAGGTTTTGCATTGAGGAGTGCGGGCGTCTCGCCCGCGGCCATCGAGGCGTCCCGCCTCGATGGTTGAATCAGCGCGGATAGCTCTTGAAACGGGTCCAGATCAAAAACTCGCTACGGACAACCGCGAAACGATCCCTGAGTCTCTGATCTCGGAATCTACGCCCTCGCCGCAATTTCCTCCTGCAACACGCCACGCAGCAACTCGGCGATCCGCTTGATGAGCGCTTCATCCGGCCCTTCCACCATGACGCGTACCTTCGTTTCGGTGCCGGAGTAGCGGACAAGAATTCTCCCCTGACCCTGCAGCTGCGCTTCGGCTTCCGACAGGGCGGCCTGGTACTTCGGCAGCGATTCCAACGGCGGCTTCGACGCCACCGGCTGGTTCACGAGCAACTGCGGCATCGGCTCGAAGGTCTGCAGTTGCGAGAACGGCCTGCCACCCTGCGCGAGCAGTTCGCCGAAGACGAGCGCGGTGTGGCAACCGTCGCCCGTCGTGTGAACGGAGAGATCGATGATGTGGCCCGACTGCTCGCCGCCGAGGATGGCGCCGCGCTCGATCATCATCTCGAGAACGTATTTGTCGCCGACGTTGGCGCGGCAAAGCTCGATCCCATCCTCGCGGAGTTGTTGCTCGAAGCCGTAGTTCGACATCACAGTCGTGACGACGCAGCCGCCTTTGAGTCCGTCGTTCTGATTCAGACGCTGCGCCCACAGATAGATGATCTCGTCGCCGTCGCGGATCTTTCCGGCGTCGTCGACGAAGATGGCGCGGTCGGCATCACCGTCGAAGGCGACGCCGAAATCCGCCTTCTCCTCAACCACTTTCTTCGCCAGCCCCTCGGGATGCATGGCTCCGCAGTGGTCGTTGATGTTGCGGCCATCGGGCTGCGCATTGATCACGACGACTTCCGCTCCGGCGCGGCGAAACACTTCGGGCGCGATGCGGAACGCGGCGCCGTTTCCGGTGTCGAGCACGACCTTGCGGCCTCGCAACGCGTCAGGCGCGACGCCGTCATCGAGGAAGCGCTCGTAGCGTTCGATGAGCGCCATGTCGTCCGTGAGCTTCACATCCGCAATCGTCACGTCATCGCGGCGGATGGCGCGCAATTCATCCTCGATCTGTTCTTCGACCGAGTCGGGGATCTTCATCCCGTCGTGACCGAAGATCTTGACTCCGTTGTCTTCGAACGGATTGTGGGAGGCGGAGATGGAGATGCCGGCTGCGGCGTCCGAGGTGCGGCAGAGGTAGGCGACAGCAGGCGTGGGGACGATTCCGATGAAGGTGGCTTTGCCGCCGCCGTACTCGATGCCGGCAGTCAGCGCGCGGGCGATCTCGGGGCCGGATTCGCGCGTGTCCATGCCGAGGAGAATCGTCGGCTGCTGAGCCTCGGGTGCCTTCAGCCTGTGGGCCAGCGCCTCGCCGAGCGCAAACATCGTCGGGCCGTCAAATGGATACTGATGCGCCTTGCCGCGGATGCCGTCGGTGCCGAATAGAGTCCTCATCGTTCCCTTTTGTGCTTTCGATCTACTGGCGTTTTCGCGGGCGGTTTCGTTTCTGCCGGCTTCTCTGCCGACGCATTCTCCGTTGTTGTTTCTGTGGACGTGGTGACCGGCGCGACCGGCCCGATCTCAGGATTCACCGGCACCGTGGCCTGCGTGATGAGTGGCTCGATGATGCGAATGAGCGAGGAGTCGCTGACGACGGCGACATTCTGCAAAAACGTCTCCGACCGGCCAGTCATGATAATCCGTTCCGTCGCCACCTCGGTGACGTTGCGGATCTGCGAGGCGGGGCCGGATACGAGGGCGTGATCCGGCACGAGCGTCGGATCGCCGGCGACGTAACCTGGAGGCGGCTGGCCGATGAGAAACGGGCGGATGGGAACGACGGTCTGCCGCAGCGCTTCGACGTGAAAGCGAAGCTTCGTCGGCTCCATCGACACGACGTCGATCTGCGGCGGCACACTCATCGCCTGCGGGCTGAGCGTGATGACCGCATCGCCCGGCGTCACCCAACTGACATCGAGCGTGACCTCGAGGTTCTGCGATGAGAGCGACCGCAGATCGGAGACGCGCCCGCGAAGCCGCACGCTGACAGTGTCCGGAACGGGCGTGGTGATGACGAGGTCGCGCGGCATCCGCACGATGGACACCGGCGCAGCGAAGGCGCGCTCGGAAACCGGCTCGCGCCGCGGCGCGGAGACGACAAACCAGAGCGTGAACGCAAGGAACACCGAGAGCAGCCGGAGGGCGAGGTTGTGGGTCATGCTGCGCCTCCGGCAGCCTGGCGGCTGCCTCGCACGCGTTGTCGGTTGTCGGTTGATTGCGCCTTCGGCGCGTTGTCAACGGCGCATAGCTGGGTTTCTGACAACGCGCCGAAGGCGCAATCAA
>JAXDGW010000110.1:0-36957 GCA_034664845.1 Thermoanaerobaculia bacterium
CGCCCTATCTGATGGCATCGATCGAAGCGGCGCAGCCGCAACGGAACGCTGGCGTCCTCGCCGGCTGGCCCGCGGGCGTCCCGCACCTGCGCCCTGTGGACGCCGCCATGCCTGCGATGGGAGAAGCGGCCGAAAATTGGCCCGCGATCGTCGCCCAGCGAAAGATCATCATCGACCGACCACTCACGACCGCTGATCTCAAACCCTACATCGTCAAGAACTACGAAGCGCAGCAGACCAGCATCTACTACTCACTCGTTGCCTGCCTCGCGCCGATGCGAAGCGCGCTGTTCGAATTGCGCACGTGGCGTCTGTTATCGGTCTTCTTCGCGTTGATCACAGTTCTGGCGACGGCGGAAATCGGCCGGCGATGGTTCGGTGCGATTGGGATTCTCGGCGCCGCGATTCTCGTCTCGCTGCCGACGTGGGAGACGCTCGTCGTCCGCGCCGGCAACGATGCGTTCGCCTGCATGCTTGTCGCGATCGCGGTCGCGATCAGCGTTGCCGCGCCTCGCCGGCCGTTCGTGTTCGCGCTGGAAGCAATCGTCTGGGGGCTCGCACTCAACGCCAAGATGTACACGTGGCCGTTGCTGATCATCCTGCCGTGGCTGTGGTGGCGGCGGAAGCCGGCGAAGGGGCGGATGATCGCAGTGACGGTCGTCTCGATCATCGCGGTCGTCCTGACGTTCGTGGAGCTTTCGTCGCGCACTCGCAATCCACTCGGCGTCGTGGCCTTTGATCGTCCGGGTGGGGCGAGTTAC
Source organism: Thermoanaerobaculia bacterium (assembly GCA_034664845.1). GTDB lineage: Bacteria > Acidobacteriota > Thermoanaerobaculia > Gp7-AA8 > Gp7-AA8 > JADGNZ01. The sequence continues at coordinate 762 of JAXDGW010000110.1, forward strand.
GCGGCGAACGTCAGCGTCAGCGAGATCGTTCGCGTGACGATTGCGAGCGCCGCGTGGACGTCGGGGCAGTTCAATGACGCGCTGCGGCCGGCGGCAATCGCGTTGTATCTGGGGCCGATTCTTATCGCGATCATCGTGGCGCTGCGGCGGCGGGACGCCGCCGGGCCAGCCGGCGGGACGCCGGCGTTCCTGGCGCTTTTGGCGTTTGCGCTGGCGCAGGCTTACAACGTCATCGCGTGCGTCTTGGCGAGGCGCGGCGGCAATCCGATTCCGATCGGCGGAAAGGAAGGATGGTACTGGTACGTGCTGGCGCCGATCGTCATTCCTGCGCTGCTCGTGCCGGCGTTCTCCCGTTGGCGAATTGCCGCGTGGTGGCTGGTGATCTGGGATGTGTTGATCACCGAGGTGGCGCTGTTTCACGATTTCGCCGGCAACACGTCGGCGTTGGATGGCTCAGCGCTGTTTCGATGGGGTCCGTTGCATCTGCCGTTCACCGCGAATCTGAGCACGATCGGCGTTGGCCCACTCGCAGCGTGTATCGTGATGCTCCGGCTCGCCCATCTGATTGCCTTCTTCGGCCTAGAATCGATCTTGCAACCTTTGAGGATGAATGACCGAAACACTGACACTGCCCGAGCAGACTGACGCGCGCCGCGCACAAAGAATCCCGGTTGCCGTACTCGGCGCGACCGGTTCCGTCGGACAGCGGTTCGTCCAACTCCTTGCCGCGCATCCCTGGTTCCGCCTCCACGAAGTCGTCGCCTCGGAACGCAGCTCGGGGAAAGCGTATGGCGATGCCGCTGACTGGCGACTCGATACGCTGCTTCCCGTCGATGCTGCGGCGCTCGAGGTGAAGTCTCTCGGCTCCGCGCTGGAGTCGCGTCTCATCTTCTCGGGACTCGACTCCTCGGTCGCTGGCGAGGCCGAGGACGACTACGCGAATCGAGGGTGCGTCGTCGTTTCCAACTCGCGCAATCACCGCATGGATCCCGACGTGCCGCTGCTGATCCCCGAGGTCAACGCCGATCACCTCGACGCCATCGAGCGCCAGAAAAAACGCCGCGGCGGCAACGGCTACATCGTCACGAATCCGAACTGCTCCACGATCGGACTGGCGCTGGCCATCGCGCCGATCGAGCGTCTTTTTGGTATCGCCCAGATGCACGTCACCACGATGCAGGCCGTCTCCGGTGCTGGCTACGCGGGCGTGCCGTCGTACGCCATTCTCGACAACGTCATCCCCTACATCGGCGGCGGCGAGGAAGAAAAGATCGAGACCGAGCCCCGCAAGATCCTCGGGCGTTGGGAAGCGGGCCGCTTCATCGACGCGCCGTTCCGCATTTCGGCTCAGGTGAATCGCGTCCCGACGATCGACGGTCATCTGATGACGATCTCTCTGAAGCTGCGCGAAGGCGGCGTTTATCTCGACACCATCCGCGACGCCATCCGTTCCTTCACCGGCGAGCCGCAGCGCCTGCAATTGCCATCCGCACCGAAGCAGCCAATCCACTACGCCGGCGAAGCCGACCGCCCCCAACCCCGCCTCGACCGCGACCGCGAGCACGGCATGGCCGTGACCGTCGGCCGCCTTCGCCCCTGCCCACTTCTTGACATCCGCATGGTCGCGCTGGTCCACAACACCATCCGCGGCGCGGCAGGTGCAGCGCTGCTAAACGCCGAGCTGCTCGAGGCGAAGGGGATGTTGTGAGAAGCAGTGGATTCGTCGATGAGTGGATTCGTGGATTAGATGATCAGTGGACTAGTGAGTTAGCCCCCACGTCTCACGTTCTTCCTCGGACTCCCCACACAGCATGTGAGTCGAGCCCCTTCGCCCCCGCGCTTTTCAGCGGGGGAGAAGGTGGCCGAAGGCCGGATGAGGGGGCGTTTGATGGAAGCGACGCGCTTTCAAACAGACGAGAGGCTCTCGCACCCAAAGCCCCCCTCATCCGGCTTCGCCACCTTCTCCCCCCACAAAAAGCGTGGGGGGAGAAGGCGCTCGATTGGAGGGTGTCGCGAGAACGTTTAGGAGAGCGTATCGCTCGCGCGGTGATTAAAACTCCTCTGACGGACTCCCCTCGAAGCGTCGCCCAAATATCAAGAAGGCAAGAAACCCGGAGGAAAAAGGCGCTGGGTTGGAGAGCGTCGCAAGCTCAACGAGAGCGCTCTCGCCTGACCTCTGACCTGCTGACCGCTGGCCACTGGTGTCCCCCATGATCGTCATCAAATTCGGCGGCACCTCGGTCGGCGACGCGGAGCGCGTGGCGAACGCCATCGACATCGTGGCGGATCGGCGGGAGCTGCAGCCGATCGTTGTCGTCTCGGCGCTCGCGGGAGTGACGAATGATCTCGTCGCGGCCACGGAGGCGGCGCGCGACGGCGAAGCGGAGCGCGTCAACGAGATCATCGATCGCATCCGGCAGCGTCACGAAGATGTGGCCATGCGGCTGGTGCAACAGAAGTTCGATTTCTTCGAGACCTTCGTTAAACGGCTCGACAAACAGATCGAGGAGATCCACACGATTCTTCGCGGGATCACGCTGCTGCGCGAAGTCACGGCGCGTGCGAAAGACAAAATCGTTTCGATCGGGGAAAAGCTCTCGTCAGTCCTCTTTGCGTATTCGATGATGATGCGCGCGCTGCCGGGCGAGCATGTCGAATCCGAGGATGTGATCTGGACGAATGACAACTTCGGTGGGGCGACGCCGCGCATGGATCTGACGTCCGAGGCGGCAAGAAAAACGTTGCTGCCGATCGTGGAGCGGAATCACATCCCCGTTCTGGGCGGCTTCATCGGACGCACTGTCGATGGCGCCACCACCACCCTCGGGCGTAACGGTTCCGACTACAGCGCTGCCATCGTCGCAGCAGCCGTCGGCGCCGATGAAGTGCAGATCTGGACCGACGTCGATGGCCTCCTCACCTGCGATCCCCGCTTTGTGCCGTCTGCGCGCGTCATCGATCATCTCTCGCACGAAGAGGCGGCCGAGCTGGCGTCGTTCGGAGCGAAGCTACACCCGCGCACGCTGGAGCCGGCAATCGAAGCGGGCATTCCGGTGCGCGTGCTCAACACGCAGAATCCTGCATCGCCCGGAACGCTGATCACTCGCGAAGGGCCGGATCGCGCCAGCGGACCGCGCTCCGTCGCACGCAAGCGCAACGTCACGCTCGTGCACATGACGACGAACAAGATGCTCGGCGCGCACGGCTTTCTGGCGCGGCTGTTTCACGTCTTCGAGGAGCTGAAGATCTCTGTCGATCTCATCGCCACCTCGGAGGTCTCCGTGACGGTGACCGTCGATGAGAAGCACGACATCGATGAGCTACAGCGGCGCCTGCGCGATCTGGCCGGCGTCGAGATCATCGACGGCCAGTGCATCATCGCCATCGTCGGCCGCAACCTGCTGGCCGATTCGCTCACCGGCGCGCGCGTTTTCGAAGCGTTGCGCGACGTTCCCATCCACATGCTTTCCCTCGGCCGTTCGGGACTGAACCTGAGCATCGTGATCGACGACGGCGAGTCGGATCAGGCCATCACGCGCATTCACCACGCTCTTTTCGAGCAGGCGGTGGCTGTATGAAGATCGCCATCCACGGCTACGGCAAGATGGGGCGCACGATCGAGAAGGTGGCGGTCGAATTGGGCCATCAGGTGGTTTGCATCCTTGACGTCGATCGCGAGGAGCCGCTGGGCAATGCCGAAGTCTTGATCGACTTTTCGCACGCCGCTGCGCTCGACGGGACGCTGGCTCTCGCTTGCGACAACAAGCTCGGTCTCGTCATCGGCACCACCGGCTGGAACGATCGTCTCGCCGACGTGAAGACGCGCGTCGAAAAGGCCGGAATCGGCTGCGTCTACGCATCAAACTTCTCTCCCGGTGCCAACGTCGTCTTCTCCCTGGCGCAGCGCGCAGGCGCCCTGACCGGCCATTTCCCGCAGTACGCGGCCGGGATGGAAGAGCGCCATCACGACCAGAAGAAAGATGCGCCGAGCGGGACGGCACTGCGCATCGCCGCGGCGGTGACGGAGGGGAGCGACGGCAAGCTCACGCCGCCGATCGCTTCGTCGCGCGTCGGCAGCGAGTTCGGCCTGCACACGCTCTTCTTCGATTCGCCCGACGACCTGATCGAGATCTCGCATAGGGCCCGCAACCGCGACGGTTTCGCGCGCGGCGCCGTGATGGCGGCGCAGCTTTTGCGGGGACGGAAAGGGCTGTTTCGATTCGAAGAGTTGGTATTTAACGAGTGAAGTCAGAGATCAGGTATCAGAGATCAGAGACGAGAGATCAGAGACGAGAGATCGCGAGCTGCCTGATCACTGATCTCTAGTCTCTGATCTCTGACTTCGGAGTCGCTATGACCTTTCGCGGACTAGGCACTGCCCTCATCACACCCTTCACCGAGAGCGGCGCGCTGGACGAGCACGCCCTGGAGCGCTTCGTCGATTTTCAGATCGATGGCGGCGTCGACTTCCTCGTCCCCTGCGGCACCACCGGTGAGAATCCCGCGCTGAGCGCCGCCGAGCATCGCCGCGTCGTCGAGCTGGTCGTGCGGCGCGCGAACGGGCGTGTGGCCGTGCTCGCGGGCGCGGGAAGCAACAACACGCCGCGCGCCATTGAGCTGGCCGAACAGGCCATCGATATCGGCGCCGACGGAGTGCTGACCATCACGCCGTACTACAACAAGCCGACGCCGGATGGCTTGCGGCGCCACTTCGGAATGCAGGCCGAGGCGATTCACAAGAGAAGGCCCGGCTTCCCGATGATCATGTACAACGTCCCCGGCCGCACCGGCGTCAACATGAGCGCGGAGACGACGCTGCGGATGGCCGCGGAAATCCCGAACATCATCGGCGTGAAAGAGGCCTCAGCGAACCTCGAGCAGATCATGTCGGTCATCCGCGACCGTGCCGAAGGCTTCCTCGTGCTAAGCGGTGACGACGCCTGGACGCTGCCGCTGATCGGCGCGGGAGCGGACGGCCTCGTCTCCGTCGCCTCGAACGAGATCCCGCGCCTGATGAGCGAGCTCGTTAAAGCGGCGTTGCGCGGCGATTTTGTTGCCGCCCGCGCCGTTCACTACCGCGTTCTTCCGCTCCTGACCGGCAACTTCATGGAGTCGAATCCGATCCCGGTCAAGACGGCCTGCATGCTCCTCGGCATCATCGACAGCGACACCGTCCGTCCGCCGCTCGCACCGATCTCGAAGGGGAATCGTGAGAAGCTGGAGGCCATCCTGCGGGAGTGCGGACTACTCGAAACGGCGGCTGTGTAATGGCAAACACGATCGAAGAGCGGCTGGCAGCGATCGGTCCGAAGACGGATCGAATGGAATCCGTTCGGACAGTCGGACTCTTTCTCTCCGAGCTCGAATCGGGCGCCGCGCGCGCCGCGATCCGCGACGAAGATGGCGTCTGGCATGCGCAGGCGTGGGTGAAGCAGGGGATTCTCCTCGCGTTCCGCATCGGCGTGCTGGCGGAGTTCGCGTCCGGAACCCTCTCGTTCATCGACAAAGACACCATTCCAACGCGGCGCTTCCGGGCCCAGGACGGCATCCGCATCGTTCCCGGCGGCTCGTCGATCCGGCGCGGGACGTTCGTCGGCAAAGGTGTGGTCATGATGCCGCCTGCCTACGTCAACATCGGCGCGTATGTGGACGAGGACACGATGATCGACTCGCACGCGCTGGTTGGCTCGTGTGCGCAAATCGGCAAGCGCGTCCACCTCTCGGCCGCGGCGCAGATCGGCGGCGTGCTCGAGCCGGTTGGCAACCTCCCTGTCGTCATCGAGGACGACGTCGTCGTCGGCGGCAACTGCGGCATCTACGAAGGAACCGTCGTCCGCGGCCGCGCCGTCATCGGCGCTGGCGTCGTACTGACCGGATCGACGCCGGTCTACGACACGGTGCGGGGCCAGATCTACCGCCGCACCGCCGACCGTCCCCTCGAAATCCCGTACGGCGCCGTCGTCATCCCCGGTGGGCGCGCGATGAAGGGCGAGTTCGCCGAGAAGCACGCCCTGCAGGTCTCCACGCCGATCATCGTGAAGTACCGCGACGAGAAGACGGATGCCGCGACCGCGCTCGAAGATGCGTTGAGGTGACGTGCTCGGTTTCTAAGTTGCTGAGTTTCTAAGTGAGTTCTTGTGACCAAGCAACCCAGTACCCCAGCAACCCAGCAACCGCGCATCGCCCAGCGACTCGCCAACATCGAGCTCTCCCTCATCCGCCAGATCAACGCACTGGCCACGCCGCTCTCCGTCAACCTCGGCATCGGCGAGCCGAACATCGAGCCGGACGAGACGTTGCGCGCGTTTGCGGTGAAGGCCGCGGCGACCGGCTCGTGGCACTACACGCCCAACGCCGGGACGCTTTCGCTGCGCAAACTCATTGCAGGCGAGAGTGGCCTCGATCCGAAGTCGGAGGTCTGCGTTACCGCCGGCACAGAGGAGGCGCTCTTCTCGATCATGCAGGCGTTTGTCGATCCTGGCGATGAAGTGCTCATCCCTAATCCGGGCTTCGTTTCGTACGCGACGCTCGCGCGCATGGCCGGCGCTACACCCGTCACGTACGAGCTGGAGCCACCCGACTGGCGTCTCGATGTCGATGCACTGATGAAGCGCATTACGCCGAAGACCAAACTGATCGTCGTCAACTCGCCGTCGAATCCGCTCGGAAGCGTCATCGATCGCGAGTCGTTGCAGCGCATCGCCAACGCAGGGCCGCTGGTCGTCAGCGATGAGGTCTATCGCGAGATCTGGTACGACGCGCCTCCGCCGTCGATGCTCGGCATGTCCGCCAACGTCATCGTCACCGGCGGAATGTCGAAGAGCCACGCTATGACCGGATTGCGGCTCGGATGGATTCTCGCCGCCGATGCGCTGATGACGCCGATCGTCACCGCGCATCAGTACGTCGCCACGTGCGCGTCGGCGTTCTCGCAATTGCTGGCCGAGTCGATCCTCTCCGATGAAACGTGGAACCGCGGCTGGCTCGACCGCGTTCGTGCGCAGTTCCGCGCCCAACGCGAATCGGCGCTCTTCTCGATCGCGCGCGAGCTCGAAGTGACCATCCCTCCACCGGCAGGCGCCTTCTACGCATTCGTCCCGGTGCCGGCATGCGACACCGTCATGTTCGCGCGCACGCTGGCCACCGACGCGGCGGTGCTCGTGATCCCCGGAGTTGCTTTTGGCTCGATGGGCGAAGGATTCGTCCGCGTCTCGTACGCGGCTTCGCTCGATGACATCGGCACCGGCATCGAGCGCGTCGGGCGATGGCTTCGCGCAGCGGCACTCTGATTTTTCACGCGAAGCCGCGAAGGTCGCTAACGAGAGCATCGCCAGCCTCAAACCTTCGCGTCTCCGCGTCTTCGCGTGACCGTGCATCGAAACTTGCAACGAATTCAGCGAGGTTCAGTAACATTCGCCGCGCCATGGCATTGAAGGCCCGACAGGCCGAAGACAAACTTCCGGTTCCGCCGCCGAACGACTCCGTCGCCGCGTCCGAAATCTCCCTCTACCGGAACGTTCTCAAGATCCAGAAAGAGCACGATCTCGAGGAGCTCGGGATCTCGTTCTGGGATGCGCAGACGACGATTCAGTGGTCCTACAACGCCGACCACTACTTCCACGCCGCCTCGACGATGAAGCTGGCCGTGCTCATCGGAGTCTTCCGCGAGATCGACCGCGGCGCGCTGGCGATCGACTCGGCGGTCCACGTCCGCAACCGCTTCACGAGCATCGTCAACAAGGAAACGTTCATGCTCGACCTCGGCCGCGATGCCGATCCCGACGTCTACGGCCACCTCGGCAAGACGCTCTCGGTCCGCGAGCTGGCCTACTGGATGATCACCAAGTCGAGCAACCTGGCCACGAACCTCCTCGTCGACGTCGTCTCCATCGAGACGATTCAGCACGCCCTCGACGAGTTGGCCATCGACGGCGTTCGCGTGCTGCGCGGCGTGGAAGACCAGGCCGCGTTTGCAGCGGGCCTCAACAACGAGGTGACCGCGAATGGGCTCCAGAAAATGCTCCGCGTCATCGCCGACGGCAAGGCCTTCTCGCAGGAAGCCAGCGACGAGATGCTGAAGATCCTCCTCGATCAGCAGTACCGGAGCGGGATCCCCGCCGGCCTGCCGAAAGCGGCCCGCGTCGCCCACAAAACGGGCAATATCTCCACCGTGCATCACGACGCCGGCATCGTCTTTCTGGAAAACCGCGAGCCGTACGTGCTCGTCATCCTCACGCAGTTCGGCGCCGAGACCGGAAGGGGCACCGCGGTTGCCGACGTGTCGCGCGACATCTACAACACGCTGGCGGGATTGACGTATGAGTGAGCCGCAGTCGATCAAAGTCGTCGACGCATTCGACCTCGACGACGAACTGCGGTCGCTGCTCAAGCCGTGCGAGATGGTGCTCGACGCCTCGAAACGCCGTCATCGGCTGCCTCGCTATTTCTATGAGATCCCGAATCACGAAGCGGCCGTCAGCATCCGGCTTACCCCGCACTTCGGACTCAACGAATTCACACTCGTCGATCTCAAAGAAGCGCCCCGGCTGCAGGAGTTTCCGCGTTACGTTCCGTGCGCGGTCAGGGTGCTGGCCTTCTACCTCGAGGAGTTCCGCCGAGACGCCGGGGCCTCGGTGCACATCGCCGTCAACGGCGGCTACCGCTCCCCCTCCCATAAGCTCTCGATGAATGCCACGCCGCACATGTGGGGCACCGCCGCCGACATCTACCGCATGGGGACGGCGATTCTGAAGGGGAAAGAGACGATCGAGAAGTACAACGCAGTCGCCGAGCAGTCGAGTGACGACTTTCATGTGCTGCCGTATGGGCACGTCACAGGGCTGACTGCCGACGATCACATCCACCTGGACCTCGGGTACATCACCGTGATCCCCCGTGAGATCAGCGAAGACCGGATGGAAGTGCCGCAGGAAGCCCGGCCGCGCTTCGCCTTCGAGGACCGCCGGCGGGTGGAGCGCCGGACCCCGCCGGTGCACGAGCCGCCCGAATAATTCGCCCCGAAACATAGTTCCGCACCGGGCCTGCCGTTTGCTTAGGAGTCTGCGGTAGCTCCATACATCCCAAACGCAAGGGCCGGAATCGCTGCATGCCTGGAACCTCAGATTCGAAAGACCGGAGAGTACGCGACAAGCGCGTCCAGCGGACTCGGCTGGAGATGCCTGTAATCGGCCTGGAGTCCGAATTCAACGTCCTTCTCGACGAGGTCGAGATCGATCCGCGAGCCTACTGGGAACACCCCGGCGCCTTCATCGACCGTCCCCTCCTGCCGCGCGAGAAATCCTCCTTGCAGCTTCCCACCGGCGGCGCGGTCTACTTCGACCGCGGCGTCATCGAAGTCGTCACGCCCGTTATCGAGCTGGCCCCCCACTCCACCGCTCGGACGGTCCGCAACCTGTGGGAACAGATCGGCTTCGTGCGCGAGCAACTCTCGAAATGGGAAAAAGCCAACGACCACACCGTCCGGCTGAAGGCCTACAGCACCCACTACAACATCTCCTACGAGATCCCGAAACGGGAGCAGAACGCGAAGCGGAACGAGAAGGCGCTGGCGCTGCTGCTCGCCTACATCCTCCCCGTCCCGGTGATGCTGGTGGCGTCGAACCGGCGATCGACGGGAGTGGGAGTCAGGCCGCGCGGCAGCAGGATCGAGATCACGGTCGATTTCACCCCCGACCCCGGCATGATGATCGCGGCGGCGACGCTGATCGTCGGCATCGTCCGCGAGGTCATGACGTGGCCTTCGTACGATCTGTCGGTTCTCAACCAACTGCCCATCCCGATCGTTGACGGCGTCGTTCCCGGCAAGCACACGACACGCAAGGGCTGGCTGACCAAGGATTTTCAATACGAGCAGAGCCCCTACACCTCGGACGTCAACGCGCCGATCTGGAAGACGCAATTCGGCGAGACGATCTCGCTGCGGACGATGGCCTCCCGCGTGGCCTGGTACTTCCGGCGCTCGATCCGCAAGTACTCCGACCCGTTCAGCATGCGGCTCCTCTTTGCGATCCTCTCCGGCCGGGCGCCCTCGCTTCTGGAACTCTCCGACCGGCCCGCCGCATACGAAGACGTCGGCCACCTCTGCCGCTGGGGCTCGGTCATCCACGAGCTGAAGAGCGGCGAGATGGAGCGCTTCTTCAGCCAATCCGCGCGGGAGATCTGGAAAATGCCGACGATCGACGAGTACATCGCCGATCGCGGAAAGGCTCGAGAGATTCACCTGACTTCGATCAAGACAGTCCCGGCGCCCCAGAGCAAGAACGCTCTTCCGCTGACCGCCGCGGCACAGCCAGCCGCGGTCGCGACGACGGCGCCCCGCCAGCAGACCGCGCGTCCGCGCAGCCGTGCCGCGCTTACACGCCGCAAGCGCGACACCGCGGCCCGCCTGATGCCGAACCGCCCCTCGGACTACCTCGACCGCCGCGGCACCTCACTCATGCGCGGCACCACGCCGGACCGCGAGCGCCGTTCTAGCGACCGTCGCGGTACCCAGTACAATGTCCCGTTCCCCGACCGCCGCCTGACCCGCTCCGCGTACGAGCAGGTCTTCCTTCACCTCGTCTCCGGCCGCAAACTCCGCATGGGCGGCGATCTCTACAGCCCCATCGGCATGAAGGGCTGGTACCACGCCATCTTCCGCCGCGACTCCGACGGCGCCGAGCGCCTCCTGACCATCGATCAGCTGCTGCGCAAGATGAAGGACTGGCAGTAGAGACGCAAACCTGACAGCGCCAGTCGGATTCCGATTCTACGAGACGTAGAAACGGTCAACTTCGTGTCAAGAAGAATCTTCACTTTTCCGCAACTTCTCCCTCTATTTGCTAACCTGCCGTTGCTCCCCAAGCGATGGCGTCGCCGCCCCTGCGGAAAAGGTGTGGAGCATTTGTGAGCGGGCTGTGAGTATCGCGGCTTCATAGAAAAGCCACACGAAACTTCGCGGCCTCAACCAATGTCTGTAGCCCAACTCGACGTCGCACTCGACCGTCCGATGCCGCAATCTCCCGATGCGGAGCGCGCGGTCCTCGGGTCCATTCTGATCAACAACCATGCGTTCTATCGCGTCGTGGCAACGATCAGCACCGAGGATTTTTTTCGCGATGCGCACCGGACGATTTTTGCGACGATGCGCCGCCTCGCGGAGCAGTCGCGCGAGATCGATCCGCTCACGCTGCGCGAGGAGCTGGCCAAGAACGCGCAGCTCGAACAGGTCGGCGGATCGGCGTACGTCGCCTCGCTCGTCGACGGCATCCCCGACATCGCCAACGTTGAGCGCTACGCCCGCATCGTCAAAGAGAAATCGACGCTGCGGCGGCTGATCGTGATGGGCAACTCGGTGATGCGCGCGGCGCTCGACGCCCCGAGCGAGCCGGCCGACGTGCTCAACATCGCCGAGAAGTCGATCTACGAGATCGCCGAGGGATCGATCGAGAAGGGGTTTGTAGCGCTCGATCGCATCACGCGCACGAACATGACCGCGATCGAACAGTTGCAGCACGCCGGCAAACTGCTCACCGGCATCCCCACCGGCTACGACCGCTTCAACGAATTCACGTCAGGTTTTCAGAATCAGGACCTCATCATCATCGCGGCGAGACCGAGCATGGGGAAAGCACAACCGCTCGATGCGTTGGTGCTTACGCCCGCTGGGTGGTCAGCCATGGGATCTCTCTCTGTGGGGGATAGGGTGGCGTCGCTCGACGGCGAGGATTCGAAGGTCACCGGTGTCTACCCACAGGGAGAGCGCCAGGTCTACCGCGTCGAGTTCTCCGATGGACGCAGCGCTGAGTGTTGCGCCGAACATCTCTGGCAGGTCAGCTACCGTGAATGGGAAGCGCCGCGCGTCGTCACAACCGCCAAACTAATCGAAATGCTGGAGCGGAAGCGATACCGATCGCGGCTCTCGGTCGACCTGTTTAGCGGTGATTTTGGCTGCGATAAAAACATCCCGATCGATCCCTGGTTGCTCGGAGTGCTACTCGGGGACGGCGCGCTCACCGGTTCCAGCGTGATGTTTTCGTCTGCCGACAGCAATCTGGTTGAGCGCGTGGGTTCCGCGATTGGAGCTGAGTACAAGCTCGTCAAGTCAGGAGGCTATGACTACCGGATCGCGCAGAAAGAGAAGGGTTCGTACCCATTCGGATCGCCAACTCCAAACCGCCTGCGAGCTAGCCTTGAAACGCTCGGCGTCTGGGGCTGTCATGCGCATGAGAAGTTCATCCCGGCGCAATATTTGACCGCGTCCAAAAACGTCAGAGCCCGTGTTCTTGAAGGACTGCTCGACACAGACGGATGGGTAGAAAAGTGGGGCTCGTTGTGTTTCAGCTCCAGCAGCGAGCGGCTGACGCGCGACTTGATCGATCTCGTTCGTTCTCTCGGTGGGACCGCCAAGTTGAGGCAAACCTCGTTCACGTACAAGGGCGAGCTACGGGTAGGCCGGATTGCCTACCTCTGTTCGATCAGCTTGCCGTATGACACGATTCGTCTCCTTTCCCACAAGCAGGAGCGTCGCTCTCCTGGCGCGCGCCGGCGCCGGCTCACGATCAGCACGATCACTCCGAGCCGCATTTGTCCGACTCAGTGCATCCGCGTATCGCACCCTTCACAGCTATACATCACGGACGGGTACGTGACCACGCACAACACCTCCTTCATGATGAACATCGCCGAATCGATCGCCATCCCCGAGCGATCGGGCGAGCCGCGGCCGCCGGCGCAGCGTCTCTATTCGGTGGGCGTCTTCTCGCTCGAAATGTCGAAAGAGCAGATCGGCCTGCGCATCCTTTCGTCGGAGTCGGGCGTTTCGAACCATCTCATCCGCGCCGGCATGCTGAGCGAGCGCAACTGGCGCGAGCTCGCCGACGCCTCGGCGCGTCTGGCCAAAGCGAAGATCTTCATCGACGACACGCCGGGCATGGACATCATGGAGATGCGCGCAAAGGCGCGGCGCCTCAAGATGGAAGCGGGCCTGGACATGATCATGGTCGACTACCTCCAGCTCATGGCCGTGAAGGGAAAGACCGAGTCGCGCAACCAGGAAATCTCGCAGATCTCGCGCGGGCTGAAAGCGATCGCCAAAGAACTAAACCTGCCGCTGATCTCGCTCTCGCAGCTCTCGCGCCGTCCGGAGCAGCGCACCGGCGATCACCGCCCGCAGCTGTCGGACCTTCGTGAATCGGGATCGATCGAGCAGGATGCCGACGTCGTCTGCTTCATCTATCGCGACGAGGTCTACAACAAAGACACGGAAGAGAAGGGCATCGCCGAGATCATCATCGGGAAGCAGCGCAACGGCCCGATCGGCGACTTCAAGCTCGTCTTCCGAAACGACATCACGAAGTTCTTCAACTACGAGCCGACGCCGGACTACGGGCCGCAGTAGGCCGGCACGGCCGGCGGCGCTGATTGCCCAAGTCTCCTTCCGGATTTCGCAGCGAGGGAAGAGTACGATCAGCGCCATGAGACGTGCCCTTGTCGTTGCCGCACTCCTCGCCACCATCGCACTTCGCGCGCGCGCCAACGTGTTGCGACTCAACGTCAACGACACGATCCAACCGATCAGCGATGAGTTCATCGGCCGCGCGCTCGATCAGGCGCAGCGCGAGCACGACGATGCGGTGATCCTCGTCATCAGCACGCCGGGCGGTCTGCTCGACTCCACGCGGTCGATCGTCGAGAAGATCATGACCTCGCGCGTGCCGGTGATCGTTTTCGTTGCGCCGGCGGGCAGCCGCGCGGCGTCGGCGGGATTCTTCATCCTCGAGTCGGCGGACATCGCGGCGATGGCGCCCGGGACGAACACCGGTGCCGCACATCCCGTCCTCTTCGGCGAAAAGATGGACGAGGTCATGAAGATGAAGATGGAGAACGACGCCTCGGCCTTCATGCGCACGATCGCGGCGAAGCGCGGCCGCAACGTGCAGGTGGCGGAGAGCGCGGTGCGTGAGTCGAAGTCGTTCACGGAGCAGGAAGCGCTTGCCCAGAAACTGATCGATGTGATTGCGCCAAATGACCGGGCGCTGCTCATGGCCATCGATGGCCGCACGTTCAAACGCTACGACGGGACGATGACGACGCTGCACGTCACGAATGCGAACATCACCACGGTGACGATGTCGTTGCGCCAGAAGCTGATGTCGGCGCTGATGGATCCCAACGTCGCCTTCCTGCTGCTCGTCCTCGGAGGGCTGGCGATCTTCGCGGAGTTCAACCATCCCGGTGCGATCGCTCCCGCTGTGGTGGGCACGATCGCGATTCTTCTGGCGCTCTTCGCACTCAATCTGCTCCCCGTTCGTTTTGCCTCGCTGGCACTTTTAGCTGCGGCATTCGCACTCTTCGCGCTCGAGGCGAAGTTTGCCACGCATGGCGTTCTCGGCGCCGGCGGCATTGTCTGCATGGTCATCGGCGGGCTGTTTCTCGTCGACGGACCGATTCCGCAGATGCGCGTGAATATCGCTACCGCTCTCGCTGCCAGCATCCCCATCGGCATGATCGCGATTTTTCTGATGACGCTCGTGCTGCGTGCGCGCCACGGCCGCGTGGCCACGGGCAGCGAAGGGATGATCGGTGAGATCGGCGTGGCTCGTACGGCTGTCGGACCCGATGGCAAGGTCTTCGTTCATGGCGAGTTGTGGAACGCCGTGGCGAAGAGCGCGATCGCGGAAGGGACGCGGGTCCGCGTGGCTGCGATCAACGGCCTGCATTTGGTCGTTGAGCCCGCGGACTGAACTGCCGTTGTCATTCCGAACCGGCGAAGCACGGAGAGGAATCCCCCCGCCGACGGAGCGAGCATCGTGCTTCGGCAGGGGATTCCTCTCCGTCCTACGCCGCCGTGCCTGATGTGAGCAATCGCGCGAGTGTCGAGCGGCGGCTCCGGCGGTTCGGAATGACAGGCTATACAATCGCCCCAGTCCGCGCGGAGGATCACATGCCTGCAATCTTCATCTTTCTCATCATCCTCGGTTTCTACCTGCTCACCGCGATCAAGATCCTGCCGGAGTACGAGCGCGGCGTCATCTTCCGCCTGGGACGTCTGCTATCCGAGGCCAAGGGGCCCGGAATCTTCCTCGTGTTTGCGCCGATCGACCGCATCGTGCGCGTCTCGCTCCGGCAGGAAGCGTTCGAGGTTCCCCCGCAGGACATCATCACGAGAGACAACGTTACGCTGAAGGTGAACGCGGTCGTCTTTCTGCGCGTCATCGATCCGAACCGCGCCGTCGTTGAGGTGTTCGATTATCGCTATCAGACCTCGCAGTTCGCGCAGACGACGCTGCGCTCCGTCCTCGGCGAAGTCGAGCTCGACGAGCTTCTTGCGCACCGCGACGCGCTCAACGCACGAATCCAGAGCATCCTCGATCAGCACACGGAGCCGTGGGGCGTGAAAGTGACGAATGTCGAAGTCAAGCAGGTCGACCTGCCGGAGTCGATGCTGCGGGCGATGGCAAAACAGGCCGAGGCAGAGCGCGAGAAGCGAGCGAAACTCATTCACGCCGAGGGCGAGTTCGCGGCGTCGCAAAGACTGGCGGATGCGGCTGGCGTGTTGGCGACGCAGCCGACGGCGCTCCAGCTCCGCTACCTGCAGACGCTGACCGAGATCGGCGTCGAGAAGAACACGACCATCGTCTTCCCGTTGCCGATCGACATCCTCACCGGGCTGACGAAGTTCCTCAACAAAGAATGAGCGTCGTCATCATGATCGAAGCGGCGCTCTTTCAGTTGCGCGCCGCGGTGGAGGAAGTCGATCCGGCGCTCGCGCCGCAGCTCAGGCTATGCGTGAGCGTTCTGGCGAAGGCAGTCGAAGGCGCGCGCGACGAGGTGAACGCGGCGCGCGTCAGCGACATCGAGTTCGCCCTCAACGACCTCGGCGCCGCCATCGACGAACTTCCTCAGACGGATGCCGGTCCGCTTCTCCCGCTGCTGGCCGCGATCCGCGGCGACGTGGAGTCGCTCAAGACCGCGACGTCGCTCAATCCGGCTCTCCTCGACCAGATCCACGCCTTTGAATGGAAGCTGCGAGACCGGATGAAGGCAATCGAGCGGCAGACGTATGTCGAAAGTGGGGCGGAGACGCCGTTGCCGCATCCGCCGAAGGAGCTGCGCCACGAGGCCATCCCTCTCGCACAACAACTTGCAGCGGCGGGATTTGCGACGCCGTCCCTCGACGCGCTCATCACCGATCCCGACTCCCTGCGGTTTCACTCCATCCGGGAGATTCTCGACGAGCTCGAAGTCATCGCCGGTTGATCGAATTCCTTTGATCCGCCAAAAGCCGTGTTCGGTATACTGGCGAACAAATCGGTCACAAAATCGGGTCAGAAAATCGGTCACTACTGGGCTTGGAGAAGGAGAAGAGATGAACACTCTGTTCGCACTAGCGTTATTGCAGGAAACAACCACGGACACTGTCCCCGTGCAACAGTTGTCGCCGGCCGTCGGAATTGGCCTTGGCATCTGCTACCTCGTCGTCATTCTGCTGATCATCATTTCGCTGTGGAAGATTTTCGTGAAAGCCGGGAAACCGGGATGGGCTGCGATCGTTCCCATCTACAACCTCATCGTGCTGATCGAGATCTGTTGCAAGCCGCTGTGGTGGTTCATCCTATTGCTCATCCCCTTCGTCAACATCATCGTCCTCATCATTCTGTATGTCGAGTTGGCAAAGAGATTCGGCAAGGGCGTCGGCTTCGCAATCGGGTTGCTGATCCTGCCCTTCATTTTCTTCCCGGTGCTCGCCTTCAGCGACGCTAAATACTCGCCTTGCTAGGAAGGTAACCATTCGTAGGGCCGCCGGCCACGGCGGCCCTACGCTTCACGAAACAGCGCGACGATCTTCTCCAGCCCGCGCTGATCGTCTTCATCGAACGCGTCGAGCTGATCGGAATCGACGTCGAGTACGGCGACGAGCACGCCGTCGGGACCAAACACCGGCACGACGATCTCCGACTTCGAGTTTGCATCGCAGGCGATGTGGCCGGGAAACGCGTTTACGTCCGGCACGATGACCGTCGTTTTCGTCGACGCGGCAGTTCCGCAGACGCCGCGGCCAAACTCGATCTGCAGGCAGCCGACGGTGCCGATGTACGGGCCGACGACGAGTCGATCGCCGCAGACGCGGTAGAAGCCGGTCCAGTAAAAGTGCGGGAAGCGATGGCTGAGGATGGAGTTGATCGTCGCCATCAGCGCGATGTCGTCGAGCGTTTGGCCGCCTTCATCGCGCCAGATCGCAACGATCGACTGGTAACACTCTTCGTAGGCCTCCGCCTTCATGTGAAAAGCGCCCGGTGGTAGATGATCTCGTATTCACGGGCGGAGCGCTCCCACGACAAATCGGCAGCCATGCCGTTGTCCTGCAACTGGCGCCACGTCTTCGCGTCGCGGTAGTTGAGCATGGCCAGCCAGGTGGCGGTGTAGAAGTCGCCGGGATTCGTGGCGACGAAACCGAAGCCGTTTGCGCTGTCGAGGTTCGCTCCGTGATAGGGGATCACCGTGTCCGCCAGACCGCCGGTGAGCCGCACGACCGGAATGGTTCCGTAGCGCAGCGCGTACATCTGATTGAGGCCGCACGGCTCGTAGATCGAAGGCATGAGGAGGATGTCTGCGCCGCCGTAGATGCGATGCGCGAGCTTGTTGTCGAAGCCGATGACGACGCGGCAGGAATCAGGATGATGCGCCGCGATCTGCCGCAGCGCGTTCTCGAAGCGCGGCTCGCCCGACCCGAGGATCACGGCTTGCGCGCCGGCGGCGAGCATCTGCGGGAGCGCCGCGATCAGGAGGTCGATCCCCTTTTGATCGGTCAAACGCGAGATGAATCCAATCAGCGGCGTCTTTGACTTGTGCGTCAACCCGAGCTCGTGCAGGAGCGCTCGTTTGGCAAAGCTCTTGCCGCCGAGGTGACCGTGGCGAAAATGCGATGAGAGATGAGGATCGCTCGCCGGATCCCACTCATCGACGTCGATCCCGTTGAGGAGGCCGTTCAGCTTGAAGGAAAGGCTGCGCAGGATTCCGTCGAGGCCGGCGCCGTTCTCGTGCGTCTGGATCTCCCTCGCGTACGTCGGTGAGACGGTCGTGACCTGATTGGCGAAGATGATCCCGCCCTTCATCAGATTCACGTCGCCAAAATGTTCGACCGCGTCGGGCGCCCAGTAGCGGCTGTGAAGGCCGAGGGCGGCGAATTGTCTGCGGTAGCCAATGCCCTGGTAGTTGAGATTGTGAATCGTGTAGACCGATTTCGCCCCGCGAAAGTTGTCGCTTCCTCGGAGTCCCGAGTGCAGGTAAACCGGCAGTAGCGCCGTGTGCCAGTCGTGGGAGTGAACGATATCCGGCGCGATGCCGAGGAGCTCACATCCTCGGATGACGGCGCGGCAGAAAAAGGAGAAGCGCTCGATGCCGTCGTCGTATCCGTCAAGGCGCGGCGAGTAGATGTGCGGCCGGTTGAAGAAGTAGTTGTTGGCGACGAGGATGAGCCGGATCTCTGTGCCCGGCAGCGTCGTCCGGAGATACGTCGCCTCGGCCGCCCAATTTCCCCAACTGATGTGCGTTGCCGGCACCGCCTCCTGTAGCTCCACGCCATTTTTGGCAAACCATTCGTGCGCTTCGCGGTAGTACGGCATGAAGACCGTGACGTCGTGCCCGAGCCTGGCCAGCGCTTTCGGCAGCGAGCCGCAAACGTCGCCCAACCCGCCCGTCTTGGCGATCGGCGATACCTCGGCGGTTGCGAAGAGGATGTTCACGAATCCACTCTATCGCGGCGAAGCCGCAGTGCTGTCATCCTGAGACTGCCGAAGGACACGAAGTGCCGGAGGACGTCGAAGGACCCCCCGCGCTTGTGCAGAAAGGGCGGGGGCTTTTCGAAAACTTCGCCAGCAATCAGGGGGTCCTTCGACCGTCCTTCGGCACTTCGTGTCCTGCGGCGGCTCAGGATGACAGTTCTCACGAGACGATGATCGACGCATAGCCCACAACATGCGCGTAGTCGCCATTGATGTCTCCGCTCGTCGCATGCTTTACCAGTCTTGCCTGTTGCGCGCCGAGCTTTTTCGCGGCGATCAGCATCGCCGTCGTGGGGATGAATCCGCACATCGAGATGTCGAATTCATCGACGACGCGCCAGAGCGCATGCGGGTCGAGCTTCAAAACCTCGTCGATCGCGAGCTGATCTTTGCGCAGCGTCGTCTTCTGGTCCTCGTAGTGATTGAGGTCGGAGCTGGCCAGGATTCCGACCGGCTCGCCGGCCGCAGCGACGACGGTGGCGATGGCGTTGCCGATTTCTTCGCAGTAGTCGTAGCGGTTCGCGCCGAGGCAGATGGGGACGAACGTGAAGTTGCCGAGGAGCTGCTGGAGGAACGGGAGCTGCACTTCGAGCGAGTGCTCGCGTGCGTGAGCGCGCGTGTCGTCGGCCAGGAGCGCGGACTGTTGCATCAACGCATCGGCAAGCGCAGTGTCGATGGCGACATCGCCGAGCGGTGTCCGCCAGTCGCCCTGCCGGTTGATGGCGGCGAAATGCCCGAAGCCGGTGTGGTTCGGGCAGAGGATGATGAAGCGCCGCGGCAGCTCGGCCATCGCATAGAAGGCCGCGGCCACGTGTCCGCTGTACATCAAACCAGCGTGAGGAACGACGGCTCCGATGAACTTCTCCCGCGACTCGGGCTCTTCGTTTTCAGCGATGCAGGCACTGACCTGGGCGGCCAAGCGTTGCGGATCGCCCTCGTAAAACGTGCCGGCGACGGCTGGCGCGCGGGTAGCCATGACCATAACGTTATCGCATCCCGTTCCCTCCGGCTGGCAGCTTGCCTTTATAGTTGAGGTGATGGACCAGATACGGCGCGAAGGCGAACGGCGCGCAAAGCTCAAGACGCGGTTTAACGAGACGCGGAAGATCGTCTGGTCGTGGCTGACCGATCCCGCCGTCCTGCTCTACCGCCGGGAGGCGCACGGACGGGAACGAGCCCGCGTCACCACGGTCGAATTCTTCCTCTTTGTCCGCGAGGTGACCCGCGAGTTCTACGACATCGAGGGCACCTCGCGCGCGGCATCGCTTGCCTACACGACGCTCCTGTCGCTCATACCGCTGCTCGTCGCCTTCACGCAGTCATTGCAGCGCTATTTCAGCAGCGCGTTCCCCAATTTTCAGTCGCAGATCGATCTCATTCTCAACAACGTCATCCCATACCAGTCGCCGGTGATCTCGAATCACATCGCCAAATTCGCGGAGAACGCGCAGGCGGCATCGACCTTCGGCGTGATCGTCTTCATCGTCATCACCTTCCGCCTCTTTCTGGCGGTCGAGGCGACGGTCAATCAGATCTGGAAGGTGCCAAGCATCCGCGGGTACCGGCAGAAGATCATCGCCTTCACGATGCTCTTTTTCTGGGGGCCGGTGCTGATGGGAATCTCCCTCACCACCACGAACACTCTGGAGAAGAACCGCTATCTGCGCGTGCTGTTCAAGCAGGACATCATTTTCCACATCGCCCCGATCGTGGTGCTTTTCATCGCGTTCACGATGCTTTTCTGGCTCGTACCGTCGACGCGGGTGCGATTTGCGTCGGCGGCCGTCGGTGCGATCGTAACGACGTCGCTTTTCACGCTGGTTCGCTTCGGATTCGGCATCTACGCCGATCACCTCTTCAAGGGACAATTCAATCTGATCTACGGCGCCCTCGGCCTGGCCATCATCTTTCTGATCGCCATCTGGATCCTATGGGTCGTAATCCTCCTCGGCGTCGAGATCAGTTTCGTCTATCAGAATCTCTATGGACTCCTGCGCGCGACCGCGCAGCAGGTGCAGGACGAGCCGCGTTTCGATCTCTATTTCGCGTTGCGCGCCCTGATCGAGATCTCGCGCCGTTTCGACCGCCGCGAGGAGGCCCCTTCGTCATACCGGCTGGCCGAACAGTTCGGGACGACCGATTCGCAGATGCGCCGCGTCCTGAAGCGGCTGCACGAAGGGCAACTCGTCAAAGAAACCGGCGGCGATTGGGCAGGCTTCGTTCCGGGCTGCGATCCCGACCGGATCACTGTCGAGGAGATCGTCGTCCACATCGAAGGACTGCGCCGTGAAATGCCCGAGATTCACATGGAAGATCGGGAGCGGGCTGCCATCGGAGAGCTCTTCACGCAGGTGGGCACCTGCCTCACCAGCGCGCTCGATCACCTGACGATCGGGCACCTCGTTCGCGACCTGTACGGGCCGCGGGCGCCGTCGCGTGTGGAGGATGCAGCGAGTGATGAGGAAACAGAGATTAGAGATCAGGACGCGGAAAAAACCGTGCTGCCATAAACGGAAAGATCAGAGATTAGTCAGAGATCAACCACAGCGATCAGGCCTTCTTCTCACCTGATCTGATCTCTTGTCTCTAGTCTCTCCCTTCCAGCCAGCCGCCCAGAGACCAGCCTAAACGACTGGTGCCCCTGATCTCTGATCTCTTGCCTCTGATCTCTGTACTCTCGCGCTGCGAATCCTCCGCACCGTCTCGTACGCCACCGTCGTCGTCGTCACCCAGACCGTTCCGGCGGTCACGCCGGCGAGGACGTCGGAGATCCAGTGAACGCCGAGGTAGACGCGGGAGAGGGCGATGGCAGCGATGAGCGTGTAGAGGAATGCCATCACCGCCGTCTTTGCAGGCCAGCTTCTGATGGCGCGGAAGGCGAGATAGGCCAGCGCTCCAAACGCCACCGCGGAGCCCATCGCGTGACCGCTGGGGAACGAGTAGCCATTCGCACGGCGAAGCATCTCCGCGACGTCGGGACGGGCGCGGGCAAAGTACCGCTTCAGCTCCAGGTTCAGCAGTCCGCCGCCGCCCACCGTGACGGCGAGGTAGATCAGCCAGCGCCAGCGACGGCGGATCGTCAGAATGATGCCGACGACCACGACAATCGCGGCAACGCCAACCGGCCCTCCGATGATCGTCATGATCGTGAAGAAGGTCGTGGCGGTGGGCGAGCGCTCGGTGATGCTCCAGTCGTGGACCCGCGCATCCGCTTCCTGCAGCGCACTGTTGTTCGCGTGAACCTTCTCCGCAAGATCGATGAAGGCGTCGCCGGCCCAGGCAGTGAGCAGCGCGCCGGCGGCGAGAATCAGGACGACGGGAAGGTAGCTCTTGTAACGCTTCTGGGTGCTCGCAACGAATTTCGTTGCCCACGCGCTGCGGGCGATGAGACGCGCCAGCATCTGCCCCAGATGCCGGACCGCGGGCAGCGTGGCGTAGACGACCGCCCAGAGCACCAGAAAAACCACCGTGAACGTGATGAGCAACACGCAGCGGAGGCTGAGCACAGACGATGCCCGGGCGCGGCCTCGCGGTGTCGGGGTCTCGTGGTTTCGGGGCCGGTTGCTGGGTTGCTCGGTTGCAGAGTTGCTTGGTTAACGAGTTGCCAAGTTGCCCTCCCCGATTACAGAGACGTCGCGAACCGGCCAAACGTACTCACCGAAAAACTCTGCAACCCTGCAACCCTGTAACCCAAACCTCCCAGAAATCCGCGGCCCCTCTTGGACGTTCCCCTTTTCGCTGCCGTACCTGTGTCACGATGCCCGCGGAAGCACTCCGAATGATCCCTACGAATGACTTGCCGGAGCCGGATGACCGGCAGCTGGTCGAACAGATCCGCTCCGGCGACGACGGCGCATTCGAGACGCTCGTCCGCCGCAAGACTTCCAAGGTCTACGGCCTCTGCTACCGCGTCATCGGCAACAGCGAGGACGCGAAGGACATCTCGCAGCTCGTCTTCATCAAGCTGTGGGAGAACATCGAAAAGTACGACGCGCAGTACGCCTTCGACACGTGGCTCTACCGGATGGTCACCAACGTCGCCATCGACTTCATGCGCAACAAGCAGTCGCGCGACAACGCCGTCAACTCCAACCTGCGGCTCGTGAAAACAGCTGTCGATCCCGAGCAGACCGTGACCGTGCAGCGGAAGGAAGTCGAGGCGGTCTTCAACGCCGTTTCCGACGCTCTTTCGCCGAAGCAGAAGTCGATCTTCGTCATGAGCGAGATGGAAGACCTCCGCTCCTCCGAGATCGCCAAGATCCTCGGCTGCCAGGAATCGACCGTCCGCAATCACCTCTTCAACGCCCGCAAGGTAATGCAGCAACAATTGAAGAGGCGCTTCCCCGAATACGCGCGGCTCTGGGAGGAATCACGATGATGACCTGCCAGAACTTCCGCGCCCGCCTGCAGCCCGGCACCAACAGCCCCGAGCTCCTCGATCATCTCCGTCATTGCGATGCCTGCCTCGACTTCGCCATGAGCGTCGATCCCTACCTCTTCTTCCGCTCCATCGGCGGCGATGAGCTCGTGCCGCCCGGCGGCGTCGATGCCTTCGTCAGCGACGTCATGTCGCAGGTCCGCGTGCGGAACGCCGAGACGTCGCTCGCTCCGCATCACACGCGCAGCGTCTGGCAGCGGCTTGCCATCGCTGCGACCGTGGCCGCCGGCATCACCGGCGCGACGCTCGCGTACCGGTTCGAACAGAACCGTCAGGTCGTCCATCCGTCCGGCGCAATCGCCGTGGCGGCCAGGCCGGTTCTGGCGCGTCCCATCCCGACCGCGACGAAATCGTTCGTCGAAACGTATTCATCCCATGACGCGACGATCGTCGAGATGCCGGACAACGGCAGCGACACCAAAGTCGTGATGATCTTCGACGATAAGTTGCCGGCGGACCTATGAATTGGAAACGTATTCTTTTGATGATCTCGATGACGCTGGCGCTCTCCGGTGCCGTGCTTGCAGAACCTGCAGGTGAGCCTGCCGCGGCGACTGACGCCAAGCCGGCGCTGGCCGTGCGCACCTTCAGCTTCAAGTTCAAGCAGGCCGACAAAGCCGCCGCGGCAATCAAGCCTCTGCTGAGCGCCGACGGCTCGATGTCCATCCAGCCCTCATCAAACGCGCTCGTCGTCACCGACCGTCCCGAGAACATGAAAGCGGTCGCGAAGATGATCGGCGACTTCGACAAAGAGCCGCAGAGCTTCCGCCTCTACGTCCGCATCGTCGGCGCCTCGCGCGTCGAAGGAACGCCGAAGATCGCCGACGATGTCAAAGATGTCGCCCGCAAGCTTGCCAGCCTCCCGTACAACTCGTTCGAGAGCGTCGGCGAAGCGACCGTGCAGGGCAAGGAAGGCGACCCCGGCCTCATCGACATGGCCACCGGCTACCGCGCCGGTTTCCACTTCGGCGAATACGACACTGCCAGTGACTCGATCGCGGTGAAAGACCTGCAGATCTCGAAACTCACAGGCGCACAGAAGGATCAGCTCACGTCGCTGCTAAAGACGTCGCTGAACCTGACCATCGGCCAGACCTACATACTCGGCGCGTCCCGGGCTCCGCAAAGCCAGCGCGCGCTGATGATCGTCCTCGTCGCTCGACGCTAAGAGCGGCGATTTCCCTCCTGCACATCGGGGCGCGGCGGATTCACCCTCCTGCCGCGCCCCATTTTTTGCGGTTGGGGGGTCTCTGGGTTGCTCGGTTGCTGAGTTACTGAGGAGACGTCCTCACCAGAAACCCGGAAGCCGCCTACCGAGCAACTCTGCAACCTTGCAACCCAGCAACCCGCGTGACCACGCGACCGCGTCTGTTATCCTTCCCTCACATCGCTCTCTGGAGGATCCCAATGCGCAGATTCGTTTTCGCGGCCGCGGTTTTTACCCTGATCGCGCTTCCCCTCGCCGCACAGAACACCGACATCGAATCGCTCTCCGGTCTGCAGTTCAACTTCGGCAACCCCGGCGCGCGCTCCCTCGGCATGGGCGGTGCGTTTCTCGGTCTGGCCGACGACGCCTCGGCCGCCGAAGCCAATCCAGCCGGCCTGACCATCCTCAGAAAACCCGAGATCACGATCGAGGGTCGTAACTACCAGGAGCAGCAGGTCTTCACCACCAGCGGCACCTACCCCGACCTCGTCCGCACCGGCTTCAGCCACTACAGCCAGCGCGTCGACGCCACGTTTGCCAGCATCGTCTATCCGACCAAATACCTCACCTTCGGCGCCTACTACCACGAGCCGCTCCGCAACGAGGGAGTAGGACAGGTGGTCCCGGTAACCAATCCCTTCACGGGTCAGATCAAATCCGACGTTCCCAACTTCTTCCTTCCGGTCGACAACAACGGAAATGCCACCGGCGGTCCGATCACCTCCGCCGCCTGCCAAGCCCTCCGCCAGAAAAACCCCTTCGCCTGCCTCGAGTACACGGTCCTGCCGTTCCTCAGCTCCGTCAAGATTCAGGAGAAGACCTTCGGCCTGGCCGTCGCCTACAAGATTGGAAAGTTCTCCGTCGGCGCGACGGCGCGCTCCCAGCGATTCAACGAGACCGCCTTCACCTTCCGCGTCACCCCGACCGGCGATTTTTCCAGCGTCTCCGTGCAGGCCACCAGCGACATCCGTAAGAACAACGACGTCGCCAAGGATGAGAGCGACATCACCTTCGCCGGAGGCTTCAAGTGGGCGCCTACCGACAAGTTCTCCATCGGCGGCGTCTACAAGCAGGGCGCGAAGTTTGCCGCTCCGACATTTGCGGCCAACGAGAACACCAACTTCGAGTTCGTCAAAGCGGCTAACACCAAGTTTCACATCCCCGACATTTACGGCCTCGGCATCTCAGTGCGCCCGATCCCGGTGCTGACGATCAATGCCGACGCGGTAAGGGTTAAGTATTCGAACCTGGTGGATGACTTTGTCTCCATCAATGCGAGTATTCGCGCCATCGACAAGGCTTACAAAGCCGCGGACATCCTCGAGTTGCGCCTCGGTGGCGAGTACTTTTTCTCGACCAAGATTCCTTTTGCGTTACGTGCTGGTTACTGGCGCGATCCCGCGCATTCCGTCACGTTTCAGGGACCACTGAATAGCGCCGAGGCCGTCGGGGAGGCCATCCTGTTCCCGAGGACGAAAGCGCAAAACCACATCTCCTTCGGCGCCGGCCTGGCCTGGCCCCGCTTCCAGATCGACGCCGCCTACGACCGCACACAACTGTACAAAGTGGGATCGATCTCGATGGTGACGAGATTCTGAAGTTCTGTCATTCCGAACGGGCGGGGCGGCGGGGGGCGAGGAATCCCCCGACCGCGCAGCGTTGCTCGATCATTGGCAAGGGTGCGCGGTCGTTGTTGCGCTCCACATGCACTAGCTGAAGGGCTGTGAGTCCAACTGCGATCCCGCTCCGTAGGCGGGGGATTCCTCGCCCCCCGCCGCCCCGCCCGCTCGGAATGACAGCCAGAATGACTGCGCAACCGACAACGCGCGAAGCGCAACGAACCGACCACCGACAACGCGCAAAGCGCAATGTCACAACTGATCCAACGCCAAATCCAACAACTCAAACCTCTCCCATCCGCGAAAATCAAAGTGCCACCATTCGGAGGGGAGCGGATCGAAGCCGTGACGCGTCATGACATCGCGCAGCTTCGCGCGATTGGCGATCACCTCGGGAGACAGGTCGTTGAAATCCTGCCGCGCGCGCGGCGTGAAGTCGTCGTAAGGCGTCGGCATCGGCAGCTCGTTGCCGGTGCGAAGATCGATCAGCGTGAGATCGACGGCCGCGCCGCGATTGTGGCGCGAGCCTTTCGCGGGATCGGCGACAAAGTCCGGATTGCGGATCGGCTTCCACATCCGAACCGTGACGCGATACGGACGATAGCCATCGAATAGCTTCAGCCCCAGCCCCTCGCGCGCCAGCTCGCGCTCGATCTCGTGCAGCGCGATCGCCGCCGGCCGGCGGAGAAAGACCTTGGAGACCGGATAAAGCTGCGCGTGCATGAAGTTGTTCGTCGTGGCGTAGCGCACGTCGCGCCGAATGTCGGTGATCTCGACGAGGCGCTTGTCGGAATCGACCGCGACCAGACGGTTGTACTCGGCGAAATCACGAACCACAGGCGGATGCGTGGTCGCGCAGGCAACGGTGACGAACAGAACTGCCAGTAGTTTCTTCATCGCGAAATTGTCGGTGCGACCATCGTCATGAAATCGTCCATGTTCTTCATCACGCGCTTCGAATCGTGATTGTTGAAATCGAACCAGAGCATCAACCGGTCTTCCGGATCGAAGCGCTCCGCGACCTGTTTGGCGATCATCTCCGCGTTGCCGACAAGCGCGTTGTCCGTGGCGCGCCGGACCTTCTCATCGTCGAGAGTGCCTTCCAGCGCACGCCAGTAGTTCGACAGCGCCGCCCGCGCTTCCTCCGCCGCGCGAGCCGGATCGTCGTTGATGAAAACCAGCACCGTGCGCGGCATCAGGCGCCGTTTCCAGCCGCCGCCATCAGGGTGGTAGGCCGTGCGCATCCGCTCGTTCGTCTTCTGAATCTCGTCGCCCGGCGTGATCGAAAGGTTGAAGACGCCCACCGGCAAAATCGTGTTCGCGAAGATTTGCGTTGCCGCGTCGTGCGATCCGATCGACAGCCGCAGCAGATCCATCCGCGATTCCTGCGGCACGATCTTCAGATTCGGGAAAACCCATCGAGGCGCAATCGGGATCTCGTCCACCGCCTGCCCATACGCTTCGATGACGCGTTGCCAATCGCGCTCGCTCCGGAAGTCGGTCAGACGCAGCGAGTGAGCAGTAATCATCGACGAGTTGAGCGTCTCGCCACGCAACAGGCGCAGAAAGATCTCGGTCGCTTCCTCAAAGATTCTGCTCTTCACGACCGGCCACGCCGCTTCCTCCACAGAATTGCGAGGCACGATTCCATACGGGACGTTGATGAACGGAAAGCGCCCCGCAGCGAAGCCGATCGTCAGCAGTCGCCGCTCCTCTGGATCGAGCCCATGCAGCGCCAGAAACGTCCTCACCCGCTCCGCCGCGGCGATCGGTCCGCCGTTGCAGAGGATGTTCATGATCGCAGAGCCGACGCCGATCGTTTTCGTCCGCGCGAAGATCCGAGTGGCGAGCTGAAGGATGTCGGTGTTCAGCCCGATCTCGCCGACGAAGTGCGGGATCACCGCACCCGGATTCGTCTTCTGAACCTCAGTCGACAGATGACTCTCCGCGATCCACGCCGTCTTAAATCCCAGCCGGTCCGCAAGCACGACCTGCTCGAAAAAGTTCTCGAACATGACCCGCTCGCTCGGCAGATACCCATCAACCTCGGTCTGCGAAATGGAGAAGAAGATGTCCAGTTCCATGCGGGCGTGATCGTATAGGTAATCTGCGTTCATCTGCCAAATCTGCGGACAGGTTTTATCCGCAGATAAACGCAGATGTACGCAGATGAAGGGCTCCTATAATCAAAGCCCCGATGAACGAAAACCTCCCCATCAACTTCGCCCGCGTCATGCCCAACTGGCAGCCGTTGGTCGAATACCGGCGCAACGGCGTCGCCGAGAACACGATTCACGGCGCCGTGTCGTGGGTCTCGGGCAGGAGCGTCGTGCACTCGTTTGGCGGAAACGTCGAGGTCTACGGACGCTCGATGGTCAAGCCGATCATGATGAAAGTCTTCACGCGTGAGTTCGCGAAGGGACTCACGGACGAGCAGAAGGCCATCTCCGTCGCCTCGCACAACGGCGACACCGAGCACGTGCGCGTCGCTCGCTCGATCCTCCTGCAGGGGGAGTGGGGCATGATGCAGGCGCCGCTCGACGTCCCGCTCGTCCAGTTCGGACGCCAGGTCCGCCGCCCGCGCCGCTGGTACCACTGCTGCTCCGGCGAGCACGCCGCAATTCTTCGCGGCTGCAAGCTCAAAGGCTGGTCCCGCGTCGGATACGTCTGGCCGCACCATCCGTTTTTTCAGGAGTACCTCGCCTACATCCAGGGCGTACTCGGCAAGGATTGGAAGCAGGGAACGATCGGCAAGGATGGCTGCGGATTGCCGACGGTTTCGATGACGGTGACCGATCTCGCGCGCCTCTTCGCGAACCTCGTCACCGAAAAAAACGCCGACTGGATCTGGCGCGCCATGGTCGAGCATCCTGATCTCATCGGCGGCTTCAATCGCCTCGACTCGACGATTCTCAAAGCCTGCAACGGCCGCGTCATCGCCAAAGAAGGCGCCGACGGACTCCTCGGCCTCGCCATCGAGCATCCCGAATATCCCGACGGACTCGGCGTCGTCGTCAAGATCGCGCATGGCTGGAACCCGCAGGCCACCTGGTACATCGCCCGCTACATCCTCGGCGTCCTCGGATTCGAGTTCCGCAATCCCTACAAACTGCGGCGTCAGAAAGCGTTCATTGTCCCCGAGGTGATTCCGGAGGGGCTGCGGGAACGGATGGAGGCGATCGTGCCGTGGGATTCGTGGGACCCCGACATCGACAAGTGGGAGTTCGATCCGGAGGAGTTCCTTGCGGCTCACTAACTTCATCGGCGGCGAGTTTCGCGCGCCGGCGTCGGGCCTTTACTTCGACGACGTGAATCCGGCGACGGTCGAAGTCATCGCCGAGATTCCGGATAGCGACGAGCGCGATATCGATGATGCCGTGCGTGCGGCGAAGGCGGCGTTTCCTGCATGGAGCCGGACGCCGGCGGCGGAACGCTCGCGATTGCTGCTGAGACTCGCCGATCTCGTCGAGCAGAACCTCGACGAGCTTGCGCGGATGGAGTCGATCGACAACGGCAAGACGCTCTCGCTGGCGAAGAAGCTCGACATCCCGCGCGCCGTCCTGAACTTTCGATTCTTCGCCACGGCCATCCTTCATCAGTCCAGCGAAGCGCACGTCACCGACGCCGCCGCGCTCAACTACACGCTGCGACAGCCCCTCGGCGTCGTCGGTCTGATCTCGCCATGGAACCTGCCGCTCTATCTGTTGTCGTGGAAAATCGCGCCGGCGATCGCGTCGGGAAACACCTGCGTGGCCAAGCCGAGCGAGTTAACTCCGCTGACGGCGAATCGCCTGGCCGAGTTGTCACTTGAGGCCGGCATCCCGCCAGGCGTGATCAACATCGTCCACGGCTACGGCGCGAAAGCGGGCTGCGCGCTGACCTGCCACGACCACGTCGCCGCGATCTCGTTCACGGGTGGCACAGTCACCGGCGCCGCGGTCGCCGCCAACGCCGCTCCGCGCTTCAAGAAAATCTCGCTGGAGCTGGGCGGGAAAAACCCGAATCTCATCTTCGCCGACGCCGATCTTGATGATGCTGTCGCAACTTCGATCCGCTCTAGCTTCTGGAACCAGGGCGAGATCTGCCTCTGCGGCTCGCGCATCTTCGTGGAGCGAGGCATCCACGATGTTTTCGTCGAGCGCTTCGTCGCCGCAACACGAAAACTGCGCATCGGCGATCCGCTCGATGACGCCACCGACATCGGCGCGCTCATCAGCGACGCGCACATGAAGAAAGTGCTGGGCTACATCGACCTGGCAAAACAGGAGGCCGGCACGATCGTCGCCGGCGGCAATCGCGTCGATCGCCCCGGCTACTTCGTCGAGCCAACGATCGTCACCGGCCTCGGATGCGATTGCCGCGTGCTGCAGGAAGAGATCTTCGGCCCGGTCGTGACGATCACACCGTTCGACGGCGAAGAGGAAGCCGTCCGCTTCGCCAACTCCACCCGCTACGGCCTCTCCGCCACCGTCTGGACCCGCGACCTCTCCCGCGCTCACCGCGTCGCCGCCGCACTCGATGCAGGCACCGTCTGGATCAACTGCTGGCTCCTCCGCGACCTCCGCGTCCCCTTCGGCGGCATGAAAGAAAGCGGAGTTGGCCGAGAAGGCGGCTTCGATTCGCTGACATTCTTCACCGAGGCGAAGAATGTGTGCGTGAAGATTTAGTTAGTTTTGGCTAACCTCGATTTAGCGCGTCAACGATCGCTGCACGGCCGTCTTCGTAACCCGCCCGCGTACAATCTCTTCCGTGACTTCGCCGCGCCCCACTCGCGTTGAGGAGTTCCGCAGTGTGATGCTGCCTGGAATCTCCGGGAGGAAGGAAGATCTGAGACCCCCGGAGCTTTTCCATTACACGAGCGCGGTAGGATTTGAACAGATTCTGCGATGTCGCTTCCTTCGTGCAACCAACTTCCGATTCCTCGACGACCCCTCGGAAGTAAGCTATGGACTTGATCTGGTCATCCCGAAACTCAAAACTCAGGGAGATGGAGCGACTCGGCCCCTAGTCAAGAAGTTCTGGCGTTGGACCACGGACAACGTCGCGGCCGCCGCCTTGTCGGATTTCTACGTGTGCTGCTTTAGCAGCATGGAGGATGATGTCAGCCAATGGCGTGCTTTCGGTGGCGGGCCGGTTCGGTACGCTCTCGGTTTTGATTCTGAGGAGTTCTATGGCCTTGCTAAGAGTGTGTCCGGTCGCTTCGCCAGCGTCGTGTACAAAGGAAACCGACAGACTGAACGGATTGACCGCTTCATCGAAAAAGCTTCCGGGTTTCTAGCAGCGCATCGTTTCGCAGCAAGCGACGTTGAACCATTTGCGACTATCGCCGCGAGACATTTTGTTGGACTGATGACGCGGTTTAAGTCGCCAAAGTACGAGGCTGAACGCGAAGCTAGAATCATCGTAGAAAAGTCGTCGGCGTACGCGGAGGGCATTGCGTTTGACGCCTCTCGCGGGTTCCTGCGGCCATATATTGCGGTCCCGCTTGCTAAACCAGACGCCACGATTCCTCTCGTGTCAGTGTGGGTGCTCGCTCCGGGTCGAGGCGACTCCGCATTGAAGGCGGCCGCGCTGGTACTGGAAGCTGCAGAAATACGAGGCATCACGCCTCAACTCTCTACCGTTCCCATTGCATTCTAGAGACGGGCGCCAAGTTCTGGATTGGCGGCGATTCTATTAATCCCGACCCAAGCCGCGCTCCAACTCCCGCACCACTCGAATGTCGCCAAACTGCGCTTTCGCGCGAGCAACTTCGGTCCGCGCCGCGTCGCGAATATCCGCAGTCGTGAAGCCGACGGATGGATCATCGGGTACGAGATAGCGATACTCGATCGGTGCCAGTTGCTCCGGCGGGAAGGCGTTGCGGCGTGCGAAGACCATCGCGGCGTCGTCGAACGCGATGAGCGCCCAGTCCTTGCGGCGGTAGCGGACGAGCGAGGCTGGCAATGATCGTTGCAATCCGGTGGCGGCGTCGATCACGTGCATCTTTTGCGGCTGGTATTCGTCGACCGCCAGGCGCGCGTCGTACTTGGCGATGAGGGCGTGCCACGCGCGGCTGTCGCGGTGGGCCATGGCGTCGGCGGCGATGAAGTCGGCGAACAGCTCGTTGCGCCCATCGGTCAGCGCGCGTCGCGATGGATAGAACGTCCACTCCAGCAGTCCGCCGAACTGATCGGCGTTGTAGATGTTTCCGTCGAGCCGGTACGAATGGAGGGCGGCCACGGCGCGCATCGGGAAGCGCTCGTCATCGACGCCGAGGCGATGATCGTCGTGCTGAAAGACCCAGAGCAACGGGACGAGTGCAACCGCGGCGAGGATGGCTGACACGCGTTGCGAAAGACTACGCAGCGGCGGCACGAGCAGCGGCAGCGCGGCAAAGTAGAGACCCTGATTGCGGACGTGGCGAAATGCCAGCACGCCGAGGATCGCGAAGGTGACGAAGCGCCAGGCGTTTGCGCGCTTGTCGGGCGTGATGAGAAATAGCAGCACCACCGCACCCGTGACGATCCACAGCAGCGGAAAGTTGCCGAACGAGGAGGGCAACCATTCGGTGTTGACGAACGCACCGCTGCGGATCTCGGATGACAGCCGGATCGGAGCGAGGATCGCGTTCCATCCGAACGGATTGATCAGGAGCGCGACCGCGCTGGCAAGGGCGACGCCCCAGCGGCGGACATCGATCAGCATCGTGATCAGCGCCAGAACCGGAGCGAGCAGCGCCGAGGGATGGACGTTGATCCAGACGACGGTCAGGCACGCATACGCGATCACGAGCGGGGTGAGGCGCATGCGCGAGCTGAGCAGGCCGAGGGCGATGACGATCAGAAGCGCCGCAGCCGCGGCGGGACGAACGCCGAGCCGATCTGACGCGCCGGCAAACGCGATGGCTGCAATGAGCAGCGCCGGACCAATGTCATGCACGCGCGTGGCGAAGATGAATCCCATCGTGAAGATTGCCGCCACGAGTAACGCACTGATGATCGAGATGCCGGGATCTCCCGCGATTCCGTGCAGCGCGTAGAGCACGATCTCGTACAACCACTCGCCATTGATCCACGGCACATGCGCGCTGGCCACCGCAAGCGGATCAAGCGTCGGAATTGCGTGCTGCTCGACGATCCACCGGCCGGTGGTCAGATGCCAGAAGTAGTCATAGCTGCGAATCGGCGCGACGGCAGCGATAGCGACGAGCACGAAGAAGATGATTGCGGCGAGACGTCTCGTCATGGGACGGGGAGTATAGTCATCCGGGCTGGGCCCCGAGTGCGGAGGCAATGGAACGTTCGCCTGGTCGCGACGATGCGCGTATCATTGCCATCACGAAAATGAGCGTCCCCAAGAAATCACCTTCACGACCTGCCAGTGCCAAAAAGGCGGCGAAACGTCCGGTAAAGAAAGCGGTGACTCCAAAGTCGCCAGCCCGCTCCGCCGGGAAACGCATCTCGACCCGCGACGCAAAGCTCGAGGCCGAGGCCATGACTCATTTCATCTCTCGTCCCTTTTTGTCGCCAATTGGCAAACGTGAGATCAGTTCTCGCCGAATCACGGCGGCGATCAAGGCAGTGATGAAGGCCCAGGGCTCGTACGACTTCTAGATTTACCCTGCATGGCTGTCTCACAAAAACAGTACGACCTTAGCGTCTTCATCAATTGTCCGTTTGACCGCGACTACAACACGCTCTTCGACGCGATTGTCTTCACAATTACCGAGTGCGGATTCCGTCCCGTCTGCGCGCGCGAGCGCATGAACTCCGCTGAAATCCGACTCGACAAGATCGTCGGCCTCATTCGCGATTCGCGCTACTCGGTGCACGATCTATCGCGAACCGAGGTCGATGAGAAGTACAGCCTGCCGCGGTTCAACATGCCTTTGGAGTTAGGCATCGCGTTGGGCTGCGCGAAGTTCGGCTCACCAAGGCAACGACGCAAGACCCTTCTTATTCTCGATCGTCGCCAGTTCCGTTATCAGAAGTTCGTCTCCGACATTTCGGGTCAGGACATCAAGGAGCACAAGAACAAGCCCAGCGCCGCAATTGAGGCCGTGCGCAACTTTCTCCGCACGGAGTCCGGGCTTGCCGACATTCCCGGATGGGAGTACATCGCTGTGCGTTACCGTAAGTTCAAACGTGTACTGCCGGAGATCGCCAGAGTTGGGCATCTCAATCCCTCGAAGCTGACCTACGCGGACTATTGCGAGATGATCAAACGCTGGCTTGACCTGACGTTCGAGGCGGAGATGCTGGCCAAACGGCGCGGCCGCCGGCCTACGTAACCGGCGACGCAGGCGGCGCTGGCGCGGCCGGAGCCGCGGGCGGCGCTGGAGGAACTGGTGGCACCGCCGTATCGATCTTGATGTCGCCGTTCACCGTCGTGATCCGTAGCTCGTAGCGGCCGCCGTTCACTTCGCCGGAGACGCGGCGGCTGCCGGGATGCGAATGGATGTTCAGTGGGAACGCAGCTTCGATGTCGCCGTTGACCTGCGAGAAATCGCCGCTGAACGAAGCGGAGAGAGGCAGCGACGCCGTCACGCCGCCGTTCACCGTCTTGAGCGTTGCGCCCTGGAATGACTTCTCGAAATGCGCCTCGATGCGGCCGTTGACCGTGTGCGCTTCCACTTCGTTCGATCCGGGAGTCTCGATGTTCACTCGCCCGTTCACGGTCACCGCTTTCATCCCGCCATCGACGCCGCGGGTGGAGATGCGGCCATTGATCGTGTGAAGGTCGAGCGCGATCGAGGCGGGGACGCGGAGCTCGTAGTCGACGCGCGTGTCGTTGCCGAAGCGGAAAAGAACGAAATGGCGATGCTGATCGCGCCGGCCGATCGTCAGCGTGTCGCCGTTGATCTCCGTCGTGAAGTAGCCGAGGTTTTCCTTCTCGTTTTTGGGCGCCAGACGGCTGCGGACCGTCGCATCCATCCTGATCTCGCTGTCCGATCCCGCCTCGATATTGATCGCGCCGTCGATCTCGCGCACCTCGATGTGACGGATCATCGTGGCGGGCCAGCGGCGGTCGATATGCGTTACCCGACGCTCCATGACGGCGCCACAGCCGGCGAGAAGAAGCATCGCCGAGAGTGAATAGAAAGCGCGGGATTTGGCGTTCATACGGTTCCTTGCAGCAAGGTGGTACGAGAACGAGGGGAAAGGGTTTCCGAACATGACGGATGGCTCCCAGACGACACTCCTGCGCATCGCGGCGTTCCTGGTTGACGCTCTCTCGATCTCGCTCGTGCTCGTCCTCCCCGCCGCCATCCTCAGTTACAGCCTGGCCTGGATCGGCGGCGAGATCAAAGCCATCCAACTCGTCTGGTTCGCGACGCTTTGCATTGTCATGATCGGAATGCTTTTCCGCGATGGCTGGCGCGGCCGCTCCCTCGGCAAGCAGATTCTGGGCCTTCGCCTCGTGACGCCGAAGGATGAGCCATGCGGATACCTGCGAAGTCTGGCGCGCAACCTCGGGCTGATCGTGCCGGGATTGAATCTCGTCGAAGTCGTCCTCGTGATTGCCGGCAAACGCCGCCTCGGCGACCGCCTCGCTCGTACCACCGTCACAGAAGAGTGATCCGCTTTTCGGCGAGTACTTTCACGAGCTCCTCCGCCCTTCCCAGCCGCACATCGAGCTCGAACTCATTCGTCTCACCGAAATGCTCCGCGACGAGGACGACGTCAGGAACCTCGAGCAGGCGATAAACGACGCTCAACTTGTCGAACGGTACGACGATGCGAAAGCGTTTGTAGACGTAGCGATCGACGAGTGACGCACCCTGCAGCGTCTCCGCC
The DNA here is from genome assembly GCA_034664845.1 of Thermoanaerobaculia bacterium. Lineage (GTDB taxonomy): Bacteria > Acidobacteriota > Thermoanaerobaculia > Gp7-AA8 > Gp7-AA8 > JADGNZ01. Next base: position 36,590 of record JAXDGW010000110.1, read on the forward strand.
GCCGTCTGGCGATAAGCGCGCGACAGTCCGCCCGTCCCAAGCTTCACGCCTCCGTACCAACGCACGACGACGACCGCGACGTCGTACAGATCCGCTCCCTCCATCGCGCTGAGGATCGGCTTCCCCGCCGTTCCCGACGGCTCGCCGGCATCGGCGCTTCGCGTCCGGATCTCACCGTTCGCGAAAAGGCGGAACGCCCAGCAGAGATGCGTGGCGTCGAAATGGCGTTTCGTCAGCACGGCCAGTTCGGCAAAGAACGCGTCGTCTGTCGCGACCGGAAAGGCGACGCCGAGGAACTCGGAACGCTCGATCTTCTGCCGCGATTCAGCGGGAGCGGCGAGCGTGCGGTAGTGATCGATCATGGGGTC
>JAXDGW010000111.1:0-3877 GCA_034664845.1 Thermoanaerobaculia bacterium
GGAGGGACGAGTATCGCTCCGTCGGAGGGAGATTCCTCGCCCACCCACACCCCCGCCCGCACGGAATTACAGCTCGCTGGCGCTCCCCTTCACACCAACTCATTCGTCACCTTCACCAGCTCCTGCAACTTCGCCATCGCTTGTCCTCCGGCGATCGCCTCGCGCGCCATCGTCACGCCTTCGCCGATCGTCGCTGCTGCGCCGGACACATACAGCGCCGCTCCCGCGTTCGCGGCGACGATCTCACTCCGCGCTCCGTTCGCTCCGCCCAGCACGTCGCGCGCGATGCGCGCGTTCTCGCGGGCGTCGCCTCCCGAGATTGCTTCGATCGCATGGCGATCAACGCCGATCTCCTCCGGCGTCAGCTCGTAGCTGTGCACCTCACCGTCGCGCACTTCGCAGACGTGCGTCGACGCGGAGATCGAAATCTCGTCGAGCCCGTCGGCGCTGTGGACGACCATGGCGTGTTCGGCGCCGAGGGCAAGGAGCACGCGCGCTAGAACGTCAACGAGATGGAGAGAATAGACGCCGAGCACCTGACGGCGGGCGAAGGCGGGGTTCGTCAACGGGCCGAGGACGTTGAAGATCGTCCGGACGCCAAGCTCGCGCCGGATGCCCGCCACCGCGCCCATGGCCGGGTGTAGCTTCGGCGCGAAGAGGAACGAGATGCCGGTGCGGCGTAGAACCTCACTCATGCGCGCGGCGTCGATGTCGATGGCCACGCCGAGCTCGGCCAGAACATCCGCGCTTCCGCACGACGACGACACGGCACGGTTACCGTGCTTCGCCACCGACGCTCCCGCGCCGGCAGCGACGAGCGCCGCGATCGTCGAGACGTTGAACGTGCCGCGTCCGTCGCCGCCGGTGCCGCAGGTATCGACGATCCGCTCGCGGTCGACGGTCAACGGCGTGACGCGCTCGCGCATGGCCATCGCTGCGCCGGTGATCTCGTCCGCAGTCTCACCCTTCATCCGAAGCGCGATGAGCAGCGCGCTCTTCTGCACGTCGCTGGCGCGGCCGTCCATCACTTCGCCGAAGACTTCGTACATTTCGGCGCGTTCGAGGCTCTTGCCATCGGCGACTTTTCGAATCGCGACGTCGATCACTGGCGCACCTCCAACAGGAAATTCGCAATGAGCCGATCCCCTCCCTCGGTTCCATACGACTCGGGATGGAACTGGATGCCGTAGATCGGCCGGTCGCGATGCGCGATGGCCATAATGACGCCGTCGTCTGTCTCGGCGTCGATGCGCAGCTCGCCCGGCATCGAGTCGCGGTCGACCACAAGCGAGTGATAGCGCGCAGTCTGCATCGGCGTCGGGCAACCGGTGAAAAGACCGCGCCCTTCGTGACGCACCTCGCTGAGTTTTCCGTGTACCGGCACGCGACCGCGAACGATGCGGCCGCCGAACGCTTCGCCGATGGCTTGATGGCCGAGGCAGATGCCGAGGAGGGGGATGGAATCGTTGGTGCGAATCAGCTCGAGGATCCGGCCTGCACGCGACGGGGTTCCGGGGCCGGGCGAGATCACGATCGCCTCCGGCTCCTGATCGAGCAGAGCATCGACATCGAAGGCATCGTTGCGGACCACCTGCAGCTCGAACGAGGAGATCTTCTCGATCTGCTGCACCAGGTTGTAGGTGAATGAATCGTAGTTATCGACAACGGTGATCATGGCAGCTCCTGAACGTCGGCGGATGGACAGACGGGAATCAGGTGCTACGCCAGGGACAATGAGAGGTCAGGAAGCTATAGCCAAAGACACGAGTCGACCGGACAGCTCGTCGACTCGTTGACCTCGCGTGCGGGGAAGTTCATGGCGGGCGGGAGAATAGCACGAAGCTGCGCTTCGTGCGTTGTCGGTTGTCGGTTGGTTGCGCTTCGCGCGTTGTCAGTATCGGATATCAGCGCCAGTCACGAGGATCGACCCGCTCGAACTCCGATTCGATAATCGCGTCGACACGCGCCACGGCCTTCGGATCAGCGAGTCCGAACACGCTACGCCATCCACCACCCTCGGATGTTGGCCGGCTCGTTGACGCGATTCGTATCTCGATCGCCGCGCTGACAAACTCTCGAAGCGTTTCTCCTCTGGACGTTGCAGCAGCTTTGGTTTTCCTGAACAGCGCGTCGGGGATTTCGATCGTCATTCTCATGGACTCATCTCCCAGACGCTCAAGGATCTCGCACGCCGTTCGTTGCGACGGTGCGCCGGACCGCCTTGCAATTGACAACGCGCGAAGCGCAACCAACCGACAACCGACAACGCGCGGCGCGCCAGCGCCGCGCTCATTCTCTGAACGGCAACACCTCCGCCGGCTCCTCTCCCTGCATCGTCAGCCGCAGCTTCGACGACTCCAGCGGCAATGTATCAACCTGCGACAGCGCCTCCAGCTCCTGGCCGCTGCCGGCCATTCGCTGCAGTTCCTGGCCTTTCGGCCAGAGGCGCGTATCGATTGAGCGGATCGCCTTGTTGTACTGCTCGACCGTCTTCGCAAGCGCGGATCCGATGTCCGTGATCAGGTCCATGACTTTGACGAATCGATTGAACAGCTCCACGCCCGCGTCGTGCATCTTCTTGGCGTTCTCCTCGGTGCGCTCCGCTTTCCAACCTGCGGCGACGGCGCGCAGGAGTGGGAGGAGCACCGTTGGCGAGGCCAGATAGATCTTCTTGTCGACCGCGTATTCGAAGAGCATCGGATCGGTGACCAGCGCGGCGGAGAGGAAATGCTCGCCTGGCAGGAACATCACCGTGAAGTCGAGGCTGTCGCCGATGTTGAGCTGATAGTCCTTGCGGCTCAACGCGTCGATGTGGCGGCGCAGCGTTCGTGCGTGCGCCGCGAGCGCCTCGAGCTTGCGTGGCTCCTCGGTGGCATTCGCGGCGACGCTGTAGTCGCTGAGCGGAACCTTCGCGTCGATGGCGATGATCCGTTTGTTGGGCAGATGGACGACCACATCGGGACGCAGACGGCGTCCTTCGTCGGTCAGAAACGTCTCCTGAACGTCGAAGTCGCACAGCTCGCTCATCCCCGCCAGCTCGATGCAGCGTTTCAGAGAGTTCTCTCCCCACGATCCGCGGACCGTCGGCGAGGCCAGCGCGTTGGCGAGCCGCGACGCCTCGCGTTGCGCGCTTTCCTGCGCGATGAGGAGCGTCCGGATCTGCTGCTGCAGTCCGCCGTACGCTTCATTGCGCGAGTGCTCGCTCTTCTGCAGGTCGCCGGCGTAGCGGCCGAGCATGTCGCGCAACGGCTGCAGCATCGTGTCGATCTCGGCCTTCTTCGTGTCGAGCGACGCCACCATCTCGCCTTTCGAGCCATCCATGTGCGCTTTGTTCAGATCGAGGAACGAGGTGCTGATCGACGCCAGCGCTTTCTGGGCCGTGGCGGCGAACGCCTCTTCCATCTGCTTGCGGGCATCGCCGAGGAAGCTGGCCTGGGTCTCGGCGACAGCGCGGGCGTGCGATTCGGATGCTGCGAAACGACGCGCTTCGATTACGGCCGCCTCGCTGCGCTCGCGCTCTGCGCGCGCGAGATCGCGCTCGGCCAGCGCGCGCTGGACGTCACCGCTCTTCCTCGCGCTCGCGACCACCCACCCCGCGACCGCTCCGATGATCAGAACAGCCACGCTGAGAAGAATCGTCAAAAGGGACATGAAAGGATGATGAGGTCTGATTGTTGGAGGGTCAAGCGGTTGGGGTGCGGCCTCTCGGCGAGCCTGGAGGGACTCTCCGATTTGTAGAATCTAAAAACATGATCACCACAGAGGCACAGAGAGCACAGAGAAAACCTCTGTACTACTAACCATCGGTTTCTGCGCGACGCGAAGTTATCAAGCCTGTCATCCTGAGCCGCCGAAGGACACGAAGTGCCGGAGGACG
>JAXDGW010000112.1:0-77543 GCA_034664845.1 Thermoanaerobaculia bacterium
GCAAATACGTAGGGGGTCCTTCGACGTCCTCCGGCACTTCGTGTCCTACGGCAGTCTCAGGATGACAGCGATTGGGCTGCGAGCACGACCACCTCTGTGCTCTCTGTGCCTCTGTGGTTGAATGATTCTGATGTCGAAGAAGAAGATCATCGCCGCGATACTCATCATCGCTGCGGTCATCGTCCTTTTCCGCGTCCTGCCGGTGGCAGACTGGCTCCGCGCATTCCAAACCTACGTCCGCGGACTTGGCGCGCTTGGCTACCTTGTCTACACCGTCGTCTACGCGGTCTGTGTCGTCGCGCTCGTGCCGGCGTCGATCCTCACGCTTGGCGCGGGGGCCATTTTCGGATTCGTTGGCGGGACGATTGTCGTCGTCATCGGAGCGACGCTCGGCGCGGCGCTGGCGTTTCTCCTCGCGCGCACGGTCATGCGCAGGCGCGTGGAGTCGATGACGGCGGGCAACGCCAAGTTTCGCGCTCTTGACCGGGCCATCGCAGGCGCGGGGACGAAGATCGTTTTTCTCGTCCGCCTTGCCGTCGTCTTTCCTTTCACCTGGGTCAACTACGCCTTCGGATTGACGGCCATTCCGTTCTGGCGATACGTCGCGGCGACGTTCTTCGGCATCATCCCGGCCACTGCTGCTTTCGTGTTCGTGAGCAGCGCGGCGGCCAGCGCGGCGACGTCGCAGACGAGCGCGATCACGAAGACGGTTTACATCGCCGGAGGCATCGTCGCCGTTGGTGTGAGCATCCTCATCGGCCGCATCGCAACGCGCGCGATCAAGCGGGCTGGTGTGGACGACGAGGCGAAGAACGGCAACGCGTAGCGCTCCTCCACAAGCGATATGCTTCGCTTCCCAAGCGGAGGTTGTGATGAGCAATCCATTGAGAGATCTGGCGAAAACGGGCCAGAGCGTCTGGTTTGATCAGATGGAGCGGCGCCTCGTTTCCAGCGGCGACCTGCAGCGGATGATCGATGAGGACGACCTGCGCGGCCTCACGTCGAATCCGACGATTTTCGAGAAAGCGATCGGCGGCAGCGACGACTACGAAGAGCAGCTGCGCACGCTGGCATCGCAGAACAAAACGCGCGACGAGATCTACGACGCCATCACGATCGAAGACATCGGCAACGCTGCCGACGTCTTCCGCCCCGTCTACGACCGCTGTAAAGGCGGCGATGGTTTCTGCAGCCTGGAAGTCTCGCCGCTCCTGGCGCGCGACACCGCGGGTACGACGGCCGAGGCGAAGCGGCTGTTCGCAACACTCGGGCGCCCGAACGTCATGATCAAGATTCCGGCCACGCCGGAAGGCATCCCCGCCATCGAGGAGTCGATCGCCGCCGGCATCAACATCAACATCACGCTCATCTTCTCGAACGACGTCTATTCGAAGGTGATGGAGGCCTACCTCCGCGGTCTGGAACGCCGCGTCGAGCAGGGCCTTCCCATCAACGAGATCGCCTCCGTCGCCAGCTTTTTCGTCAGCCGCATCGACGCGCTGGCGGAGAAACAGATCGAAGCGCGCCTCAAAGAAAAGGACGATCCCGCAGTGCGCGCTCTCCTCGGCAAAGTGGCCATTGCCAACGCCAAGCTCGCTTATCAACTCTTCAAAGAAACGTTCAGCGGCGAGCGATGGGAGAAGCTGCGGCACCACGGCGCCAACGTGCAGCGGCCGTTGTGGGCATCGACCGGCACGAAGAATCCAGCGTACAGCGACGTGCTCTACATCGAGTCGCTCATCGGTGCAGACACGGTCAACACGGTTCCTCCGGCAACGTACAAGGCGTTCAAGGATCACGGCCGCGTGGCCATGACCCTGGAAGCGGATCTTGACGAAGCGCGCGAGGTGCTGCGCAAGTTTGCAGAAAAAGGATTCAGCCTCGAGGCGATTACAGCCAAGCTCACCGACGATGGCGTGAAATCGTTCGACGAGTCGTTCGCGTCGCTGATGGCAACGATCGAGGCGCGCCGCGATGAGGCCATTCGCGGACTTGCCCGGCGCCAGTCGCTCCACCTCGGCGCCGCGCAGGCCGTCGTCGATCAAACCGCGCAGCGCATCGAGAAAGAGAAGTTCGTCGATCGCATCTGGGCGAAGGACGCCACGCTCTGGAAGAGCGACGACGCGCATAAGAAGATCATCGCCAACGCGCTCGGCTGGCTTGTGGTGGCCGAGGAGATGGCGAAGGCCGCACCGGAGTTGATGCAGTTTGCCGACTCCGTCAAAGGCGATTTCGATGATGTCGTCGTCCTCGGCATGGGCGGATCGAGTCTTTGCTCCGAGGTGACGAGGAGGTTGTTTGGAGCTCGGAGCGGCTATCCGCGGCTGAACGTGCTCGACTCGACCGTACCTCAGGCGGTGCATGGGTTGGAGTCCAACTTGAACCTGGCGCGCACGCTGTTCATCGTCGCGTCGAAGTCGGGTACGACCACCGAACCGGCGATGTTTCATCGCTACTTCTACGATCGCGTGAAGTCGGTGAAGGGCGACAAGGCCGGAGAAAACTTCGTCGCGGTCACCGATCCCGACACGCAGCTCGGCCGCGATGCGACGGCCGACAACTTCCGCAAGATCTTCATCAATCGCGCGGACATCGGCGGCCGTTATTCGGCGCTTTCGTACTTCGGGATGGTGCCTGCCGCAATCGCCGGCGTCGATGTGGCCACGCTGCTCGACCGCGCGGTTCACGCGGGCCACATCGCACGTGTGCCGAGCGCGAAGAAGAATCCCGCAGCGATGCTCGGCGCGGTCATCGGAGCGCTCGCGCTGCAAGGCCGCAACAAGCTGACGCTGATCACTCCCGCGCCGCTCGACACGCTCGGGCTCTGGATCGAGCAGCTCATCGCGGAGTCGACCGGCAAAGAAGGAAAGGGCATCCTGCCGGTCGCTGGCGAGCCGCTCCTCGATCCTGCCGATTACGGCAACGACCGTCTCTTCGTCTGCGTGCGGATGCGCGGCGCGGACATGACGGCTGCGCTCAAAGCGCTCGCGGATGCCGGACATCCGGTCGTTGATATGGTGCTCGACGATCCGCTCGACATCGGCGAAACATTTTTCACCTGGGAGTTTGCCACCGCCGTCGCTGGTGCAGTCCTCGGCATCGACGCATTCGATCAACCGAACGTTCAGGAATCGAAGGACAACACGAAGCGCTTGCTCGAAGAGTTCACGACCAGCGGCACGATGAAAACCGACGGCGTGCAGGTGATGCCAGATGACGCGGAAGCGATCGGGGCGTTACTCTCCAACATTAAACCCGGCGATTACGTGGCGCTCACCGAGTACTTTGTGGAGTCGCCTGAACGCGACAACGCGATTGCTACGATTCGCGAGACGATCGGCCGCGAGCTGCACGTGGCCACGACCACCGGCTACGGCCCGCGCTTCCTCCACTCGACCGGCCAGCTGCACAAAGGCGGGCCGGACACCGGCGTCTACATGCAGCTCACCGGCGGCGACGGTGAGGATGTCGCGATCCCCAACGAGAAGTTCAGTTTCGGCGTCCTCGTGCGGGCGCAGGCGATCGGCGATCTGCAATCGCTGGCCAGCCGCAAGCGCCGCGCCATCAGCATCGACCTCGGCGCAGACATCGACGCCGGATTGAAAACGCTGGCGGCGACGGTGAAGAACGCGCTATCCCAAGTCAAAGCTTGATCGAAGGAGCAACAAATGTCGCAGGCGCAATTTGGCGTAATCGGTCTCGCGGTAATGGGCGAGAACCTCGCGCTCAACATCGAAGATCACGGCTTTTCCGTCGCTGTCTGGAACCGCGAACCGACCGTGACCGACCGCTTCATCGCGAAGACTGCCGGGAAAAAGTTCACCGGCACGAAGTCGCTCGAAGAGCTGGTGAAAGCGATCGAGCGTCCGCGCCGGATCGTGATGATGATCAAGGCCGGTGCGCCGGTGGACATGACGATCGACGCGCTCGCGCCGCTGCTCGATGAGGGCGACGTCGTCATCGACGGCGGCAACTCGTGGTTCAAAGACACACAGGAGCGGACGAAGCGCCTCGAAGGAAAGAACCTTCACTTCGTCGGCTCCGGGGTTTCCGGCGGCGAGGAAGGGGCGCGCTTCGGCCCGTCGCTGATGCCGGGCGGTTCGAAGGAATCGTGGGAAGCGATCCGGCCGGTGTTCGAGGCGATCGCGGCGAAGAGCGATTCCGGACCGTGCGTTACCCACGTCGGCCCCGACGGCGCCGGCCATTACGTGAAGATGGTTCACAACGGCATCGAGTACGGCGACATGCAGCTGATCGCAGAGGCGTATGAAATGCTGCGAAGAGGATTGGGGGCGAGCGCGGAAGAGCTGGCGGCGATCTTCGACGAATGGAATCGCGGCCCGCTGGAGTCTTTCCTCATCGAGATCACCGCGCACATTTTCCGCGTCAACGATCCCGAGTCGGGCGCGCCGCTCGTCGACAAGGTGCTCGACAAGGCGGGGCAGAAGGGAACGGGCAAGTGGACGGCGCAGATCGCACTCGACCTGGCCGTGCCGATCCCGACGATCGCTGCCGCCATCGATGCTCGAGTTCTGTCGTCAATGAAAGATGAGCGAGTGAGCGCGTCGAACGTTCTGCGCGGACCTGCCGAGACGTCGGCGGTCAGCGATCGCAAGCAGTTCATCAGCGACGTTCACGACGCGCTGTACGTCTCGAAGATCTGCTCCTACGCGCAGGGAATGGCGCTGATCCAGGCGGGATCGAAAGAATGGAACTGGTCGATCGACATGCGCGAAATGGCGCGCATCTGGAAAGCCGGCTGCATCATCCGCGCGCGCTTCCTCGACTCGATCATGCGCGCCTACGAGCGCAAGGCCGGCCTGCTCAACCTTCTGCTCGACGATGAGTTCTCCGCTGACGCGCAAAAGTCGCAATCCGCCTGGCGCCGCGCCGTCGCCTTCGCACAAGCCAACGGAATCGCAGTGCCCGCGATGTCGGCGTCACTCAGCTACTTCGATGCCTACCGCAGCGCCGAGCTCCCGCAGAATCTGACACAGGCACAGCGCGATTACTTCGGCTCGCACACCTACCAACGCAACGATAAGGGAGCGGACACGCCGTTCGTGCATACGGACTGGATACACAAATAGGCACGCGCCTGCGGCGCGTGCGTTGTCAGTTGTCGGTTGATTGCGCTTCGCGCGTTGTCGGTGATCCGTTGATTGCACTTCGGGTTGCCGGTCGTGCGTTGATAAGCGCTTCGCGGGTTGTCGGTGTCCGTTGATAAGCGCTTCGCAGGTTGTCGGTGTCCGTTGATAAGCGCTTCGCGGGTTGAATTAGCGTACTGCGCGAGTTATCTCGTTGGCACGTTATGAAAGCCGTAGGCAGCCCGCGAAAGCGATCCGTCGCCGCGTCAGCGGCGTAAAGAGGGTAGCGAGGGGCGCGAGCGCATTTTGCGAGCACCCCTCGTGCGAAATGCCCTGATGTCTTCGTGCCGCGTCAGCGGCACTGGAAACAGCCACGCTCGTCTTTTGATTATCCAGCGCTCCGGACGCGGCACCCTTCTCAACTTTCACGATTCCGAGGAGTCTGTGCATTCTTTCGAACAAACGTCGCTATCCAGTGCCGCTGACGCGGCACGATTCCCAATCTCGTGATGTCGAGGGGTGCTCGCAAAAGCGCTCGCACCCCTCGCTACCCTCTTTACGCCGCTGACGCGGCATGTGCCGATGAGCACGCGTGAGAGCCAATGACAACTCAGAAGCCAATACGACCGACGCGCGGCAGAAGTACACAGCGCGGCGCGCACAGTACCCGCATTCGGAGCATGCAACCAATGCGTGATACCCACGACGCAATCGCCGGACAGCCGAGAACGCGCGAAGCGCAATCAACCGACAACCGACAACGCGTCGCCCCCCGGGCGGCGCAATTATCGCGAACTCTGCTAGAGTATTTGCGGCCACACAGGGAGCCATCGGTCCGCGAAAAGGGTTGAACCCGCCTGCTCATTCGATCATCGTCACCTTCTTTTCGCCCGATGACGCGGACACCGGGCATTGTGAAAGGAAGGTCTGATGTCCTCGTCGCTCCCCTCCCATCCCAATCTCGAATGGCTTCGCAAGACCGCAAAGCAGCGGCTGTCTGCGTTGCGCGTGGCGGATCCGCAGGCAACGCTGGCGGACGCGCAGCGTGATGTCGCACGCGAGTATGGTTTTCTGAGCTGGCGCAAGCTGAAGGCGCACGTCGAATCGGCCGCGGTTGTCGTCGAACCGCCTCCGCAGCCGGCCGCCGATCAGATCGTCAAAGGATTCTTCGGACTCGTCGGCGCCGGCCGGCTTGACGACGTCCGTAAGGTACTCGCCGCCGCTCCGCAGTTCGTCAACGCTGTCGGCCCGCATCCGTTCTGGGGCGGCCGCCCGCAGGCGCTGCACGTGGCGATCGAGGGCGGACGCCGCGACCTGTTCGATCTGCTGCTCGAGCACGGAGCCGACGTGAACGGCCGCAACGATGAATACGATCACTGGTCGCCGCTCATGCTGACGATGAACCGCGACCGTGGCGAGATGCGCGATGAACTGCTGCGGCGCGGCGCGCGCATCGGATTAATCGAGGCGTTGATGATGGCGGATGGCGCCCGCGTCGATGAATTGCTCGATGCGAGCGGACTCCCGGCCATCACTCCGAACGGAGGCTCCATCCTCGCCTTCGCCCGCACCACGCACGCCATCGATCGCCTGATCGCCCTCGGCGCGAGCCCCGACGCGAAGGACCGCTGGGGCGCGACCCCTCTCGACGCGATGAGCCGCCTCGGCGCCCGCGGCATCCCGCTCGTCAACCACATGATCGCCCGCGGCGTCGCCGCCTCGCCCAAAGAATACGCACGCCTCGGCGACATCGAGACGCTCGCTGCGATGGCCGCAAACGATCCGTCGATCGCGAAGCAGGACAGCGTAATGATGGCTGCCGTCGACTTCCGCCACTATGCCTTGGCCGAGTGGCTCCTCGCTCACGGCGCCAACGTCAACGCCCGCGCCGACGCGCAATCGCATCAGACCCCACTCCACAACGCCGCCTGGAACGGCGACCTGCGCATGGTCCAGCTCCTCATCGCTGCCGGCGCCGACGCATCCCTGCTCGACGAAGAGCACCAAGGAACGCCGCTCCAGTGGGCTGAAGTCTCGGCCCGCGTGACCAATAATCCGAAGTGTGGGGAGGTGGCGGAGTATCTGCGGACGGTGGATAGCCGGCTCTGACCGAGGAGGCGCGTCGCCTGATCAGCGAGGTACTTTGAGCTCGAGCTTGGACCGTCATGGCATCTCTTCCCTCACAACCGGCCTACGTTTATCGATCGCTCGAGCCGCGCGCCACATCAAGCGTGACGGATTCTGGCGCGCTTGTTCGGCAATCTACTCCACATTCCGGCAACACCGCCACCCTGAGCTCTACCCGGGCATCGACGCAACGGTACGCGTAGGAGTGGCATTGACCTCACGGCTGCAACGCCGCCAGTGCCTCCAGTTGATCGCTCAACGACTTCACCCGCCAGTCCTCCTTATCGAATGCGGCGACTACGGTTTGGCGGAGGGCGTCTGATTCCGCGGTCTGGCCCAGACCCAGCAGCGCCTCAACCTTTGTGACGTCAATCCAGAACTTGTCGTCAATGCTTAGCGTTTCGGAACGGAGCATTGTGTCGCACAGGGTCAGCACTTCTTTGCGAATCCGCCGCGCCATCACTCGATCGGCGATTGCGTCGTCGCCCTCGGATGCGGCGGCTCTCACGTTCAATAGGAATGCGTAATTGATCCCATTGTAGTAATCGTCCTTGATGAAATAGCCGCGCCCATAAGAACGGACCGCGACGTCGAGGTCGTCACGATTGCCCGTCGCGGTCCACAGACGCTTGTGGATGGCTCCCCAGATACCGACCGTCTCCGCGTCTGACGACGTATCCGGTTTCAGAGCCTCAAGAACTGTCCGCGCGGCCTGCAATGACGAGAGTTTGCCCGGGTATTCGGACTTGTAAGTCGCCAGCGACCGCTGCTGGATGACATAAGGGTCGTTCGGCTGCAGGTTTTGAATCCGGTCGAGCACCTCCAGGACGCCGCGCCAGTCATCCGCTCTCTTTACACCGTTCTTCGCCTGCTTGAACGTCTCCATGAGATCCGCAAAGCTCTTGCTGTCGGCTGGAGCCGCCGTAGGCGCGGCTGGCGGCGCCGCGTCGCTGTTCAGAAGCTGCGGGAGAAAGAGAAACACCGGGCTGTCGGTCTCTTCCTTGTTCATGATCACGCCGATCTTTTCCTCCAGAACTTTCTGCATCCGAATGACTTCGCGAAAGCCGATCTCGGTCCCCATGTGTACGTACTTTGTGATGCTCAGGTGATTGAGATCGAACGGAAAGACGAACTTATCCTCGGCAATGACGATCGTCGCGTGCGGCCGCAGCGCATGACGGACGCCCAGCTCATAAACCGCGTTCACATTCGAAGTCGACAGATCGGCGATGACCAGATCCGCCTCGAGAAGGTTGTCGTACATCGGCTTGTCGATCACCGTCGAATGGATGATCTTGTCGGCGCGAATGCACTCCAGCCCGGCATTGGTCACGGCCGGCTCGATGATGTCTTCAAATGTGCGGTTGAGATCCAGCGTACGCTGAGGATTCGACTGGAAGTCGGTCTTCACTCCGAATCCCATCACGACGAAACAGGTCTTCTTGCCATTCGCGTTCGGCATGGTTCCCCTCATCTTCACTGCGGTTTGCCGCATTATCTGACGAAGCGTTAATTAATGCATCATCTTCGGCATATACTTTGAGCAGACAGGGAGGCAGCGTGGCATACGCGATCCGCACACGTGACGAGCACTTCAGCAACGACGAGAAACCCAAGCGGATCCTCGCGCTCGACGGCGGTGGTCTGCGCGGCATCCTCACCCTCGGCATTCTCAAGCGCATCGAGGATGAGCTTCGTCAGCGGCACGGAGACGATCCCGCGTTTCGTTTGTGCCACTACTTCGATCTGATCGCCGGCACGTCAACCGGCGCGATCATCGCAGCGGCGCTCGCTATCGGCCTGACCGTCGACGAGATCACCGACAAGTATCGAATTCTCGGGTCGCGCGTTTTTCAGAGCAGTCTTCTGCGCATGGGCCACATTCGTGCGAAGTACGACGAAAAGCGTCTCATCGAGGAGCTGAAGGCGCTGTTTGGAGCTGACCGAACCCTCGGCAGCACCGACCTCTGTACCGGCTTGCTTGTCGTGATTAAGCGTCTCGATACAGCCAGCCCCTGGCCGGTGGGCAACAATCCGAATGGAAAGTATTTCGCCTCGCGGGAAGGCGGCACGATTGGCAATGGCGACTACAAACTGTGGCAGGCCGTCCGTGCCTCGACCGCGGCGCCGGATTACTTCGATCCCGAACGAATCACAATCGCGCAACTGCCGGATCATCCGCCTGTGTACGGCGATTTCGTAGATGGCGGCGTCAGTCCCTTCAACAACCCGGCATTTCAGGCGGTGCTGTACGCCACGGCGCGCGGATACCGCGTCGTGTGGCCAACCGGCGAGGACAAACTTCTCCTGGTCTCGGTCGGCACCGGCGCCCACGATCCCGCCGTGCAGCGGTCGCAAGTGGCCGCGGCCCACGCGTTGCGCGCGCTCATCTCCATGATGGACGATTGCGCATCGTTGCAGGAGACGCTCTTGCAGTGGATGTCCCGCAGTCTGACTGCGCGGAAGATCGACAGCGAGCTCGGCACCCTCGACGGCGATCTCATCGGAGGAGCACCGCTCTTGAGTTACGTTCGCTACAACGTCGACCTCGACCCGGCCACGATCACCACGCTGCTCGGCGACAAGGCCAACGAAATCGCCCTGGAAAACCTGAGCATGATGGACGCTCCGGCGAACATGCCGGCGCTCCATCAGATCGGCATTGCGGTCGGAAAGCGTGATGTCGCCAGAGAGCATTTTCCGGCAGCCTTCGATCTGGTGTGACATGGCAGATTCACTCAAGCGCCGTTACGTCCGGCGTCCTGATTCGCCTGTCGTCGCCATTCGTCTCTCGCTCGACACCGATGGTCTCGTGTACCGGAAATGGGGCGGGGAGCAGCGCGCCAAGAAGGGCGACTGGCTCGTCGACAACGACGGAGATGTCTACAGTGTCGACGCGGACGTTTTCGCGCGCACGTATCGTCCGGTGGAAAAAGGACCCGGCGCCTACATCAAGACCACGCCGGTTTGGGCCACAAAAGCCGAGGAGGCGGGCGCCGTCAAGACGAAGGAAGGCGCCACAAACTATCAAGCCGGTGATTACATCGTCTCAAATTCGAGCGACGACTCCGACCAGTACGCGATCTCGGCCGCGAAGTTCGAAGCCCTCTACATGCCCGAGGACGAGGAAGATCGTTCGTAGTAATGCAGTCTCGGCTTCGGCGAAGGCGGCGCCGAGGAGGGAGACGTAGAGCGGGATCTTGCCGTTGGTAGTCTCGACGAGCTGCTCGAAGACCGCGAGCGACTCGGGTAGGGAAAACGAAACTCCGGCACACTCCTCAAAAGGAGGCATGCGATGAAACGGCTCTCTCTCTGCATTCTCGTGCTTTTCTGGACCGCCTCGGTGCTCGCGCAGGACGTGCGCATGAACGCGCTCGACAATGCCGCACCGAACAAGAACAACGCTACGACCCAAAGTGAAACGAATCACGCCGTCACAGCCAACGGCGTCGTCGGAGCCTGGAACGACTCAGGGCAGATTCCGACGTTGGGAACGCTCGCGAATCTGGTCGGCTGGCGTGGCTCGCCGGACGGTGTCACCTTCAGCGGCGGCGGATTCTTCCAGGTCGGCACCCGCTGCTACGGCGATCCGGCCGTCGTCGCGGACGGCTCGGGATTCTTCTATCTGGCCGGGCTCGGCAACAACTTCTCCGGCATCGGCGTGGCTCGCTCGACTGGAACGCTGGCTCCATTTTCCTTTGGTGCGGCGACCTTTCTGAGCGCGCCCGCGGGCGGGTCGACGGATAAGGAGCTCATGGCCGTCGACCGCACCGGAGGAGCATTCAACGACCGCATCTACCTCACCGCAACGAACCTCGGGCACGCCATCGTCGAAGCGCATTCGACAGCGCTCAATCCGCCCACGTTCACCGCGTGGCAGACCATCTCGCCGGCCGGCAGCCCGAGCGGCAGCATGCCGGCGGTCGCGCCTGATGGCGACGTCTACGTCGTCTGGCTGCGCGGAAGCGACTACGAGGTCGTCCGCTCGTCCAACGGCGGTGGTGCGTACACGAACCCCGACGTCGCGGATCCGGCGGCGGCGAAGGTCATCGCCACATCCACACCATCGCCGTCCTCCTTCGCCACTGCCGGCACGTCCATCCGGGCAATTGGCTTTCCGCAGATGGCGATCGACGCGACGGCTGCCGGCAGCCCGACGCGCGGCAACCTCTACGTCGTCTACCACGCCCATTCAAACGTCGCAGGCAGCACCGACAACGCCGACATCTTCTTCACGCGCTCGACCAACAACGGCGTGACGTGGTCAGCGCCGCGCTCGATCTCCTCGGGCGCCGCTGCGACGATCGGACAGGATCCGACTACGAACGACAACTGGAACCCATCGATTGCCGTCTCGCCGGTCAATGGCCACATCTACGTCACCTTCTACGACCGCCGCGAAGACACGACGGCTGGCGACGGCGATCCGGCGGGAACGAAGACGCGCCTCTATCGCGCACTCTCGACGGACGCCGGTCAGACGTGGAATGTGGCGCCCTTCAGCACGTCGCTGTTTGTCCCGATCGCAGGCTTCGTGGCCGGCGGCGCCGCCGACTTCTACTGGAGCGAATACAACTGGTCGACCGCCAACGCCAACGGCCTTCAGTTCACCTGGGGCGATTCCCGCAGTCTTTGCGCGCCGCCGATGGCCGCGCCGAATCCGTGCAGCCCGGCTGGACGGCCAGACCAGGACTCGTACTACCGCACCGCGGCCAACCTCTCCGGCCCCGATCTCTTCATCAAACCGTGGGGCGTGGTCACTGGTGAGGGACCGTCGTGGCAAACGCCCTACATTTTCGTCGTCGACGGCATAGGCGTGCAGATCAACGCGCAGAAGGGCGTCGTCAACCACCTGCGGGCGCGCATTCGCAACCTCGGCAACGCAGCCGCAAGCGGCGCGGTCATTCGCTTCAAGTTCTCGCCGGCGTACGCGGGCTTCAACGAGTCGGTGATGAAGGAGATCGGCACCGTGCCGGCTACGTTCTCCGCCGCTGGCGGCGGAACCGACGATCAGGTGCTGCCGATCGAATGGGATCTCACCGATACGACGGACACGAATAGTGGCGTCTGGCCGATGCCTGTCAGCGCCTACAACCACTTCTGCGTCCTCGTGCGCGTCGAGCTCCCCGCCGACGTGAACCTCAGCAACAATTTCGCGCAGAACAATTTCTTCGACGTCATGGGAACGAGTCCCGGCAGCGGGCCGTTCGGCTTCATGGTGGCCGGCCCCGACCGGAGACAAGACGAGCGGCCATTCGTCGTCGCCCGTTTGACGGTCTCGAAACTGCCCGAGGGATTCCGTGCGGTCGTGAAGGTGGACGGCGTGGAGAATCCGGAAAAAGGATTCCGGCTCAAGTCGGGCGAGCTGCGCAACGCGAAGGCAACATTCGTCGCGCCGCGCGCTTACAAGTCGAGGCGCGATGTCGTCGCCAACGTCACTCTCCAATTCGACCAGAAGCCTGCCGGCGGATTCTCTGCGCGCTTGTATCGCGCTCCCGGCACCAGACCGGCGACCGACGTGATCGGCAAAACGACCGCGCCGTTCTGGGAAACGCGGCCGGTGGACCGGACGGTCCAGGTGCGCGGCGAAGTGATCCCGCCTCCGCCCGACCCGCCGAAACGGATCATCCCGAAACCGGTGAAGTTCCGCCGGACGTTCCGGGGATCGTACGGCAAAATCTACGAGGCGATTCTCAGCGTGCTGCGTACCAGAGAGCTCGGCCCCGAATTCGCCGATCAGGACCGCGGCCTGATCAACACGAAGTCCGTCGTGGCCAGCCGCGCCACCATCACGAAATTGGTCGATGAGCGCGACCGCCGTCTCGTGACCGGTAACGGATCGTATTGGATGTCGCTATGGCTCGAGCCTCACGGCGACACCACCGAAGTAGGAATCGACGCCTTGATTCATACGGAGGATGCCTACAGTCCCTTGGGCCGCCGATTCCAATCGAACGGAACACTGGAGCAGTCGATCCTCGCCGAAATCGCAAGAGTTCTCGGCCAGTAACCCGAACGTGTTGCATTCCCCCGGATCAGACCCGGGGGAATGCCTCAGGAAAACTTGCGCCGCGCATCCGGGTCCACACTTGATTTCCACACCCGAGGCCGCTACCATCCGCTGCACAGCAACATTTGCAGTACTAAGGCCGGGTGCTCCCCGGCCTTTTTGTCTTTACACGATTTTTCGGGAGGGAGGGGTTGCGATGATGTCAGGACAACAGATTGTGAAGCTCGCCAATCGGAGGAACTGTCCGCGTTGCAGTATGGAGAAGACCGCCGGGAACGCGCTCTGCCGCCGCTGCCGGTTCAAGCTGCCGGCCCACATGCGGCTGCCGCTGGAAGGAATCGTCAAGCGTGAGGAGTGGATCGTCGCCGGAGCCCTCCGCGCCGCCGCGAACTACTTCGACATTCACTACAAGTCGATACGATTCTTTCGCGGTGGGCGGATGCGGTGAGAGCGGCACTCAAGCTTGTCATCCGTTCCCAAATTGGGTACGATCGTTCCCGAAATGGGAACGGCACGAAAAGCTGCGCGAAGTGCCGTCGCGGCAGCGCTCTTCACGCCGGTCCAACAGCGTGTGCTCGGCCTCCTCTTTGGACAGCCAGAGCGGCGATTCCAGAGCGCGGAACTGATCCGCATGGCGGGCAGCGGTACGGGAGCGGTTCATCGGCTGCTCCAGCGCCTGAGCGCGGCGGGCCTGGTCGCCGCCACGCGGGAAGGCAATCAGAAGTACTACAAGGCGCAGACCGATTCGCCCGTTTTTTCTGAGCTTCACGGCTTGATCGTCAAGACTGTCGGCGTCGTCGACCCGCTGCGCTCAGCCTTGGCGCCGCTCGCCGACCGCATCGATCTAGCCTTCGTTTTCGGATCAGTCGCCAAAGGCACCGAACGCACCGGAAGCGATATCGATCTCCTCGTTGTGACCGACGACCTCGCCTACGCCGACGTCTTCTCCGCTCTCGCCTCTGCAGAAAAAACCCTCGGGCGCACCATCAATCCCACCGTCTTCACCGGTGCCGAATGGAAGAGGAAGCGCTCAAAACACGCCTCGTTCGCCGCCCGAATCACAGCCCAGCGGCGACTCTTCGTAATCGGGAGCGAGGATGCCGAACAAGCCGCTTGAAACACTAGCCGACACAGGTATTCTCAAACGAGAGCCACCGGTTCAAGAGAGATCGAGGGCTTGATCCGCTCTGCGTCGGTGCGCCTCCACGATGCGCAGCAGACGACGAACTCACAGGAGAGCCGCTTCGATCTCGCATACAACGCGGCGCATGCACTGGCGCTCGCTCCTCTGCGTTCTCACGGCTACCGCGCTGAAAAACGGTACATCGTGTTTCACCGCATCCGGAAACAGACGCCGTCGGCGAAAAACGCAGAGCGCTGAACATTCAGCGCTCTGCGTACTCAGGATCTCAGAAAACGAACCGCACCTGCAACTGATACATCCTCGGCGGATCGACGTTCGCGAATGCGGGGATCGCGTTTGTGGCGGTGCCGGCGGCGACCAGCTGGCCAAACGTTGGATTGACGGTCGCGGTGTCGCCGTAGACGGTCTGGCCGCGGCCGAGGTAGTTGCCGTGGTTGAGGAGGTTGAAGCCCTCCAGGCGGAGCAGTACGGTGCCGAAGCCGGACTGCCGGATACGGCCTTCGATGAACGCTCCAACGTCCGAGGTCGCCGTGCCGCGGAACGCGGACTTGCTGAGTATCTTGCCGTTGACAACTGGGCGGTCGTTGTTCGCGCCGTCGCCGTTGTTGTCGACGCCTGTTGTGGCGTTGAACGGACGGGCCGATGCGTACTGCGCCAGGGTGCCGGCGGTGATGTTGAAGGGGAACTGGTAACTGAGCGTTAGAACGGCGCGGTGACGCTGATCGACGAGGCTCGGTCCGCGCTCGACTTCGCCGAGTCGGGCGATATTGCCCTGGTCCGGTCCCACACCGTTGCCGTCCGGCTCAGTGGTGTTTGTGGCGTGCGACAACGTGTAACTGAGCGCGGCGTACAAACGCGAGTTGCGGTATGTGAACTGAGTCTGCAGTCCGTTGTAATCGGCCTCGCCGAGGTTCATCAACACATTGACTTGGCGTACACCGCTCGGAGCTGGAACGATTGGACGGGTGAGATTGGCCGCCGTCACATTGGCCAGCGCCGTAGCAGGGGTGCAGACCGGGATACGACACTGATTGGCCGTCGTGCGATCGAGGGGCGACGGGGCGTTCAAATCGACCGTACGTGCGATGTCGGTCCAGTGCTGATGTACGAAGTCGGCGCCGACGAACAGGCCGGGTATGAATTCGCGCTCCGCGCCGATGGACATGACCTGGCTGCGAGGATTCACCAGCTCATCGGGATAATCATGGAGGAGGTCGAAGTTCAGCCCGTACCTGGCGAACTGCGCCTTGTAGAAGTCCCGCCGGCCCGCTTGGATTGTGATGTCGCGGGCAGGGATCAGAGCAGCCGGCAACGTCCTCGGATCAATGGACAGCGGGAGACATGATCCCGTCAGACAGGTCGGGAACCCAAGCTGGCCGGGCGTTGCTGTGTATGTCGTCAATCCGTCCAGCCCATTTACCAAATAGCCGGCGACGATGTTGGATTGAATTTGTGTGTAGTACATACCGTAGCCGCCGCGAATGGCCAGGCGCGGATCGCCATTCGGATGCCATCCAAACCCAATGCGTGGCTCGAAGTTTTTCTTTGCATCGGTCAATGTCTGCCGGTCATAGCGCAGGCCGGCGTCGATATTCAGATCGTTTGTGACGTGAATCGTGTCCTGAACGAATCCCGTATAAAGCTTCTGCGTCAATTCGTAGCTACTGATCCCGAAGTTGATCGGCTGCGTGTAGCTCTGCACGTCGGCTAATGTCAATTGATCGAATGGCTTCAACGTCCTGTTGTCGAACGCGAACGTGCCGAGGATGGCGGTGCCGGGCTCACTGCCAAAGCCACCGGAGGTGTGACGGATCAGGCTAGCGCCGAAGCGGACGTAGTGTTTGCCCTTCGACCACGACAACGTGTCGGACAGTTGCGCCTGATGGCCAAAGAGGTCGGATGCTCGCGACTGTCCAATCGTAAAAGGAACAGAGCCGGAGCGTGTGTACGTCGTGGAGAGAGTCTGCGCTTCCCATTTGGTCACCGGATCGCCATTGAGATAGGCGAATCGCGCTTCATTGAGAATATTCGCATTGAGAACTGTCGTGTGATTGAGCTGTGACGTCCACGATGCACGCGAGTATTTGCGTGCCACGCTTGGCGCGCTCGTGCCGCCGACGGCGTCCTGCGGATTGTCGTCATAGAAGCGATCGACGTTCGCGCGCAGCATCAACGCCTGCGTCGATGTGAGCTGGTGGTCGAGCCGTCCGTTGAAGAGAGACTGGCGATAGTGTCCGGTGTAGTCGAGGTGCCCATCCGCCGGCAACACGAAGGCAGGCAGCGCGCTCGAAAGAAACGTCGTTCGATCCTGCCGCGTGTAATCAGCCGTAACGAAAAAGAACGTCCGGTCCTTGACGAGCGGCCCGCCGATGGAGCCGGAGTACTGACTCAGCTCGTCGGGAATGTCGACGGGATTGATGGCCGTGAGCGTCGTCGGCGTGACGCAACTGGCTACGGATGGTGCGCAGAATTCCGAGGTCGAGAACGTCTTCGCCTGCCAACCGCCGAGGCGGTTCATGTAGACCATTTCGCCGTGCAGAGCGTTCGTGCCCGACTTCGTGACGATGTTCACCGCCGGTCCGGCGGTCCAGCCGTACTCGGACGAAAAGGCGTTCGAGAGAATCGTCACTTCCTGAACGGCGCCGAGCGGGATGGTGGCGATCATCGTCTGACGGCCCCACGCCTCATCGTTGTTCGCGCCGTCGAGCGTGAACGTGGTCGTGCGCCGCGAGCCGGCGCCGGTGATGAAGTAGGTCTGATTGACGAAGAGATCGCCCGTTCCTTTTCCCTGCCGGAATGCCGAGTTCAGGAGCGGCAGCGTCGTCAGCTTGCGCCCGAGGATGGGCGTCTCGTCGATTTGCAAACTGTCGAGCCGGCGTCCGATCTGCGGATCGGCGCGCACGCCCTCGGTCGTGCCGTAGACGGTGACCTCCGACTTTCCGGAGCCGACGAGGAGGGGCACCTTCAGGGTTGCGGTCTCACCCGAGCGCAGCGTGATGTCGTGGCGCTCTTCGTTGCCGAATCCCTCTTTGGAGACGCGGACGGTGTAGGTTCCGGTAAGCGACAGCGCTGGAATCGTGGCGCTGCCGTCGCTGCCGGAAATCGCCTCGCGTGCGGAGCCGGTGGCGGTGTTGGTCATCGAGATTCTGGCGTTCGGTACGACGGCGCCGCTTTGATCGGTCACGACGACGATCATCGTGGCCGTGTTGGGGGACTGCGCGGCGAGAGGCACCGCAATGAAAACAAGACATGCAAAAAGTAAAACGACAGATGAGACGTAGGTCTTCATCAACTTCTCCTTCGATCGAGTTTCGGGATGGGTCGGGCGCGGCCGCAGAACTAGATGTTCCAGCGACTGCAGACCAGAAGGAGATCGGCCGTTACGGGGAGCGATTCGGGTTCGCGTGCGTGCCCCTGTGCAGGCCGCAACTTGTCCGCAACCTCGGAGGGAGGAGCGTTCAGTACGATTCCAGCGGGCGCCAGAACCGGAGGTGCATCGCTGCTGTCCTCGGCGAGGCGTGAGAGCGAAGACGGTACGACGGGCGTCGAAGACTGCTGCGTCAGGCCCGATCCGTTTCGCGCTCCATCCGCCCAGGAGAGAACGCCGGGATCACCCTCGCGCGCCGCTTCCCCGCGCCCGAACTGCAGCACCCTCGGCATCAACTGTTCCGCGCCGGAATCGCGCACGATCGAGAACGATTCGCGCGTCTCGAAGTGCGCTTCGTGAACTTCGTCGCCGGTGCGGATCAGAATGCGCGCGTCGTGCGTGTCGACATTGGGAACGATGAACGTGAAGCTCCGGCGGTCGATCTCGAGATGCGGCGTGACGCGGAACGCGTAGTACTTGCCGCCGTCAACCGACAGAAATGCTTCCCACTCCTCGGCCGACGCTGGAAGTTGCCCCGCGGACCAGCGCAGCTCCGCAAATGATCCGCCGCGCAACGTCGCGCCACTTGCGGGCGCGAGCAAACGCAGCGACTCACCTCGTGCAAACGAGGCGCAGGCCAGCAGAGCAAAGGCCAGAAGCGACCGTGTCAAACGCGTCATGGGGCGGCAGTAATGATATGCCCGCCAGCCTCGGGACGAAAACAACAGGCCTTCCGATCGTCCGAGACGCGTAGTAGCGTTACGCGATGAACAAACGCACTCTTGGATCACAAGGTCTCGTCGTCTCCGCCGAGGGCCTCGGCTGCATGGGGATGAGCCAGTCGTATGGGCCGGCCGACGAGCAGGAATCGCTGGCCACGATCGACCGCGCCATCGAGCTCGGCATCGACTTCTTCGACACCGCCGAGGTTTATGGGCCGTTCACGAATGAGGACCTCCTCGGGCGCGCGCTGCGCGGACGACGCGAGGGCCTCATCATCGCCACGAAGTTCGGCTGGAAGATCGAGGATGGGAAGCCGGTCGGGCTCGACAGCAGCCGGATTCGCGAAGTCGTCGAAGGATCGCTGCGCCGATTGCAGACCGACCGCATCGATCTTCTCTACCAGCACCGCGTCGATCCGACGATCCCGATCGAAGAGGTGGTCGGTACGATGAGCGATCTCGTTCGCGAAGGAAAAGTGCGCTACCTCGGCCTGTCAGAAGCAGGCGAGCAGACGATCCGCCGCGCGCACGCCGTGCATCCGATCACCGCGCTGCAGAGCGAGTACTCTCTGTGGGAGCGCAACCTCGAGCCGTCGATCATTCCGCTGCTGCGCGAGCTCGGCATCGGCCTCGTCCCCTTCAGCCCCCTCGGCCGCGGCTTCCTGGCCGGCAGCGCCAAACGTGCCGAGGAGTATCCGGAAGGCGACTTCCGCCGCGGCGATCCGCGGTTTCAAGGCGAGAACTTCGACGCCAACGTCCGCGCTGCGTCGATCGTGCGCGACATCGCCGCGCAGCGAAAGGCAACGCCCGCGCAGATCGCGCTGGCCTGGCTGCTTCACAAAGGGGAGGACATCGTCCCCATCCCCGGCACGAAGCGGAGGAAGTATCTCGAAGAGAATGTGGCCGCCGCCTCGATCGCGTTGAGTGCAGACGAGATGTCGCGGCTCAACGACTCCCTCCGCCCCGAGGCAATCTCCGGCCCGAGATACAACGAGCGCGCGATGGGTTGGGTGGATCGGTAATCTGTATTTCAAGAAAAACCCGATCACCACAGAGACTCAGAGAGCACAGAGAAAACCTCTGTGTCCTCTGCGTCTCTGTGGTTCATGGTTTTTGAGGAACGCGCACCGGCCAAAACCACAATGCGAGCACCGCCAACAGCGCGATCACGATCGAACCATAAAAACTCATAGGCCGATACACGACGCGCACTTCCGACGTTCCCGCCGGCACTTCGAATCCGATGAACGTTTCGTCGATGTGCCGCAGCGGAACGCTCCGGCCGCCGACATAGACGCGACGACCGGGCGCAAGCACCTCGCTCGACTCGACGAGCGCGGGTGCCGAAGCGACGACCGTCATTGTGAACTCCGCCGGCGCGCTGCTCTGCAGATTGGTCACCGAAGCGCTACGCGCGAAAAAGCGCGGCAAGACAGCTGGATTCTCCCAAAGCGTCCCATCGACGCCGCGATAGATCAGCCTCCACACTCCTCCCGGCGATGCATCGGGTTCGCCGAAAAGGAAGCGCACGTTCAGGAAGTTGAGCTCCGGTCGGTTCGCGTTGGCGATCAATGGAATCCATCCCAGATCCGGCGACGTGAAGCGCCGCAGGAAGTGGTCGTACGTCGCGAATGCCATCGGATCGCTGCCGCGGACATCTTCCAGCCCGTATTGCGCGGCGGCGTTCGGCAGCAGAGTCCAGCTGATTCCGGCCACGCGGAAGGGCTCGCGTGGCGCGTGCGCGCGCAAGGCATCGACGATCGGCAGCGGCGGGCGAAAGTACTTTCCGTCGACCAGAGCGTTGAAGCCGTTGTTGAACGCGCAGAGCTCCACGAACACGAGAGCGACGGCGCCCCATCCGCGGAAGCGCTGCGGCAATGCGAGGAAGACGACGATGGCGGCGACGCCGAGCAGATCGATCGGCCGCATCAAGTCGGATCGTTTCGCGTAGACGTAAATCGCGAGACCGACGATCGGCGCCGACGCGATGGCCATGATCGTCCTCGATACATTCAACGTCTTCGCCGCCACGATCGCGATCAGGAAGATGCAGACGAATCGCAGTTTGTCGTTCGCGGCGATGTTGAACGGCGGGATTGCGTTGAGCGCGTGGCCGAGGAACGTCCAGTCCATTGCCACAAGAAAGAGCACGACGGCGAGGGCGATGCGCAGCCGCTCGCGGTTTTCCGTCCGACGCCACAAGACCGCCGCGAGAACGAGCGCCAGCGGCAGAAGGCCCGCGTACGAGATCGCGACGCCAACGTAGTGTCCGACCCACGACCAGTTGTGCCGCACAGGATTGCCGAACCCGTTGGGACTGATGATTGCCCACGCCGCGGTGAACGGAAGCTGCTGCACAGGAACCGTCTGACGGAGCGAGGCGAAGCGCTCGCTGAGAAGCACCTGCTCGAGCACCGGAACCCACGACGGTGCGCCGAGGGCGAGTCCGGCGGCGACGCCGGCGAGAGGTCGCAGGAGGTCGCGCGGTCTCGGGGTCGCGAGGTCTCGCGGTGTTTCGGAGGGAGGGGTGCCGCGAAACTGCGCTACCCCGAGTCCGCGCGACCGCAGGAGCAGCTCGATGGCGAGAATCCCGCCGCATCCAACCGCAATGTGCAGCACGCTCTCGGGATGTCCGTTCGCCAGCAGCGTCGCGATGACGATCGCGACCAGGACGATGCTCGACTTCGTTTGCCGATCGATCGCGTGCAGCAACGCAAACGCTGCCGCTGGAAGAAACGCGACCACGGACGCCGTCGAGTAGTAGAGGAAAACGGTCATCAACGTCGAGAAGCTGAAGACGACGGCGCCAAAGACCGCGGCCGCATCGCTCACGTTTTCTCGTTTGAGAAACAGGAACGTGAACAGAAGCGCGGAGAAGATTTTGAGCGCGGCCATGGCCACGATCTGCTTCGGCAGCGGCACGATCAATGTCGCCAGGAAAAGTGGCGAGAACGGTGCCGATTCGCCGTTGGCAAGGAGCGGATAGCCGGCGAACGCGTAGCGGTTCCAGAGCGGCGCGCGGCCGTGGCTCAGCTCTTCGCGCGCCACCTGCATCCACGGCAGAAAGAGCTTGACCGTGTCATTGGTGAGCGGATTGGCGGCGATGACATCGCCAAAGAGACCGTGCCACGGGTAGCCGCGCGCCACCTCGTCCACCGGTACAGGCAGCCTGCTCGTGAACACCGCGCCGTGCAGAAACGCCAGCGTCATCGCCATGAAAAGCAACGCGATTGGCCACGGCACCGGCGCGATCCATCGCCGGATGCCGGCGACAAGAAGCGCTGCCGGAAGAAGGATGCCGAGGAGGAGAAGTGCGATTGTCACGAACGTCGATCAGACTAATCCCGATTTCTCAAAACCATGAACCACAGAGACGCAGAGGTCACAGAGGTTTTCTCTGTGTGCTCCGTGTCTCTGTGGTTCGGGTCCTTTCAGGTGTGCGAGAAATGCGGGCTAGTCCAACGAGCGCACCGGCCCGAGGTTCAGCTTCAGATCGTCGTCCGCCAGACCGAAAATCTGCTTCATCTCGGACATCTTCTCCTCGAGTTTCATCAGCGCCGCGCCGACGCGCTCGATCTCGTCGTCGCTCAAGGTACCGGCGTCCATGCGGCGGAGGGCCTGCTTTTCGAGAAGGCGTCGGATCAACTCGATGATCGAGAGAACCAGTTTGGCCAAGCCGTTCTCGACGATATCGGAGTCGGCGGCGATGCGGTCGGGGATGGTCGATTCGGTGAACGTCAGCGACGCGCGCAGACGCTCTTCGTCATTCGTGATCATCAGCAAAGACCTCCAGCGGCCACGGACCCGAGAGGAGGAACGGAACGGAGGCAAAGTCGCGCTTGAGCGCGGCGCCGGCATCGTTGATTGCCGCCACCGATTCGCGAGGCACGAGCGCGGCGAATTCTAGCGAGGCATTGTCACGATTCGACCACCGATGTTTGACCGCCAGCGGCACGAGGGTCGCTTCGACTGCATCGCGAAAGCGCGGATCGACGTCAGCGGCGCGCGTAGCCTCATGCAGCGCGCGGATGTAGGCAACTCCCGACGCGAAGGCATGACGATCAGGACGTTCCTGCGGCGACGCTGCCGCCACTTTCAACGTCATCTCCACCATTCCCTGATTCTCGCGCAACACGCGCTGCCAGCGCTCGAGGTGTTGTGCGCACTTGGCCATCGCGTCGCCGGCCGTGTGTACCGCGAAGCCGTAGCGGATGGCGATGAACGTGGAGCGGTCGAGCAGAGCGGCACGGGTCTTTGCCACACGCAGAAGCAGATCGCGATCACCGAGCGGCTGAGCGTCTTCTAACTCCATCCCGCTGAGCCACAAGTCACCAACCGCCAGCGCCTCGGCCACCGGCTCGATCTCCGTTCGTTCGCGATGCACGCCGATGACGACGAGCTTCATTTGATCCGCTTCGGCTGCGACGTCCGGATGATGGCGTCGACGTTGGCGAGAACGACGTTCAGGCCGAGGTAGAGGAGATCGACGTCGCCGATGGAGACGACGGCCTCGCCCGCGATCACCACGCCGCGGTCGAGCAGGTGATCGAGAGTCTCGAGGATACCCAGGTCGTCGGCTTCGTCAGACATGTGAGGAAGAGATCAGAGACAAGAGACAAGAGATCAGGGTGGTTTTCTGATCTCTTGTCTCTTGTCTCTGGCCCTCTGCTTCCTCCTTCCCCGCAAGAGTGTACGGCGGCCATATGGTTACCAGACAAGAGACAAGAGATCAGCGCCATTTTCTGATCTCTGATCTCTAGTCTCTAAGCTCTGCTTCCTTCCCCGCAAACGTGTACGGCGGCCACGGTCCGGTCAACGCAAGGGTCACGCCTTCCTCGGCGTAGCGCGATGACAGAGCCTCGCGAAGCTCCACGAGACGCGCTTCTTCATCGCGTTGGAGCAGCACATTGATCTGCGGAAACGCGCCGGAGCGCTGCTGCCGCGTTTCGGCGACGGTATCGCACGCCAGCTTCTCCATCACAGCACTCTCGACCTCGGACATGACCTGCTGCTCGGCCTCGCGCGAGGCGCGTTTTTTCTCGTCGTCGAGTTTCTTGCGCAAAAGGAACGCCTTTCCCGCCGCGGCTCCCGCAATCTCGTCCGACAGCGCACGCAGCGACGCGACGCGCGTCACGAGCGCCTCGCTCCAACGCTCCGGATCAAACTCGATACGCAATGTCCACTCCTGCTTGCCGTCGAGCCGTTCGAGGAGTTTGACGAGGCGCTCGCGTTCTGAGCCGAGGTGGGCGCGCAGACTGTCCGGAGACGCGAACAGCGTAAAGGCCCGCAACGGAACGATCGTGCCGCCGTGCATCAGCGCACTCATCACGCTCTGATGCCGGTAGCCGATTCCGCCGAGCCACTCGACATCTTTGGCGCGCGCATCGATTACCCCTTGCGAGAAATCGACGTCGTCGACCGGCGTGGCGAATGCGGCGATGTCTCCGGCGTCGATCGCTTCGAGCCGGTCCGAGCCATCGATCGCCTCGACCCGCTCTGGCAGCGTATGGCCGGCACGGCCGATGGCGTAGACGTAGAGAACTTCGGGCATCGGTGCGAAGTATAGGTTGGTGGGTTGGATCGTTGTTGCCGGGGTTGTCGGATTGCCGGTTGCCGAGGTCGCGCAGGCGCATCATCCGGGCGCCGGCACGCAATTCAAAGCGGTGGCTGCGCCACCGCAGTCCAAAGCGCTTCGCGCGAAATACTGCGGACAAAACGAGATCATGCGAGCGTTTTGCGCGAAGCGCTTTGGACTGCGGCAGCGCCAGCTGCCGCTTTCTGATCGCACGCATCACGAGAACCGTGAGTTCAAAACCCCAGCAACCGGGCACCCCCCTCACCTCAACGCCCGCCTGAACTCCTCCGAATCGACCAGCGCGTGTACCACTCCCACCCGCGTCTCTTTCTTCTTCAGCGCGCCGGCAAAATAGCGCTCGGCATCGGCGTCGATCGAGCGATTGAGCAGCGTGGCGTAGGCGATGTGGAGGAAGTCGCTGTCGTTGAGGCAGGCGGAGTCGTAGGCCACCGTCTCGGCGAGATCTTTGATGTCGACGGTTCCGCGATCGAGCTTCGGAATTGTGGCCTGCGGATCGAATCCGAGGCGGCCGAGCAGCGCTGATAGTGCAGCGCGGTTGAACGTCTTGCCAGGCTTCGCGTGGCTGCGCCACCATGCGTTCTCATCGAGCAACTCGCCCGCCGGCTCGTTAATGCGGAACATGCGCGTCAGTTCCGGACGCGAGTCGAGAGGCGACTCCCCGCTGACAGGCAACACCGCGATGCGATTGAACCGGCCGGCCAGCGGACGTGAATCGGGGGACTTCGGATCGATCGACGACGGTGCGTTCGCGCGCGAGAAAGCAACAGTCAGGAAATTCACGCCATCGCGCCATCGCGCTTTCGGAACGTTGAAGTAGTAGTCCTTCCAGTCGCGATCGAGAATGATCTGCGCGAGTGGCGCGGCATTGAGCGAGATCGTCGCCACCTGCGGACGAGCGCCGCGGTAGTCGAACGGCGCCATCCGAAGCAGCAGGCGATGATCGATGGACGCGGAGGCGATTAGCATCACCGACACCGGCTCCGGTCCCGTCCACCGCGACAGATCGCCGCTCGTCCCCTCGGGGCCGTACCAGCCGCCGCCGAGGAAGAAATCGCTTTCGGCGCCGAGGTGGAGGGCGTGGGTGGGGTAGCGAGCGGCGAGCGCGCGCGTGTCGGCGGGCGTCAGGCGATTCAGCAGCAGATGCTGCAGGCCGCCCGTGTAATGCAGCCGGAACGATTCGAGCGGGCTGGCCAGCACCACCGGGTACTGGCAACTCCAGTCGCCGATGTCGCCCAGACGGTGGAATCCAGCGCTGACGATCCAGACCGGCGCGTTGTGCGCGACCACGCTGGCCGCGCGCGTTGACGACTCGCCGGCGCTGAGCAGGCGAACGCGCGGCGGCAATCGCCGCAGGTAGAAATCGAGACAGACGTACGACCAGTCGTTCGTCGTCAGCACGGCGTCGCGCGGGTGTGCGTGCTCGTGGATCGTCGCCGCGATCACGCGCCAGTTCAGCTTGCGATACGGCTCCGTGCGCGCGTTCGGCCATCCTTCGCGAACGATGAACGCTGCGCCGATGATGGCGATGACCGGCACGACAATCGCGGTCCGGCCGCGCAGGATCAGTTGGAGGATCGCGACGATGCCGATCGCGGCGAGCAACAGGTAGGCAGGCAACGCCGTGGCGACGTAACGCACGGCGTACCAGTGCCGGAGCCGCCAGAGCGCGACGAGGCTGATTGCGACCGGAAGGACAGCCATGCCGATGACGATGGCGCCGCGCACGCGATCGCGCCGCACGAGGGCGATGGCGCCGATCAGGGCCAGCGCGGCGACGACATAGGCGGCGCGGCGGAAGGTCGCTGCATCGATCGCGGTCACGGAGAACGACTGCAGGAGCCGCAGAAAAAAGCGCGTCGATATGGGCCGGAATCCGGCCGCGGCAGAGGCGCCCGGCATCCGACGGTAGAGCAGCGGCACCAGCGCGGTCGCGATGACAGCAGCAATCTCAACGTACGCGAATGTCCGTTGACGATTCAGGAGAAATGCGAGGAACGCCGTGATCGCAAGCGTGGCGAGCAAAGGCGTCGCGCCCGAGGTCGAGAAGAGCGCGAGCAACGGAAGCGCGGCGATGAGGACAGTCGTCAACCGCCCGCGTGTGGTCTCGTCCCGCGACGCTCGCAGCAGTAGCGCCAGCATCGCCGCCGCGATCAACATCAGCAGCGCATACGGCCGCGCCTCGCGGCTGTAGTAGATGGCCAGCGGAGATCCGGCCAGCAGGAGCGCGAACGCCGCGGCGATCCCGGAGCTCGTGCGCCCTTCGATCTCGCGACCGGCGATCCACGCCACCACGATCGCTGCGACGCCGAAAATTGCCGGAGCGAGACGCGCCGCCAGTTCCGGAGTATTTGCAACGCGCCCGGCCAGCTCCGTTGCAAAAAAGAGCGGCCCATGCTCGCTGGTGAAACCGGTCAGCCACCGCCAGAACGGCTCGTGCGTCAGCTTCGTGGCGACGTCGTAGTCGAGGATCTCGTCGAGCCAGAGGCTGGGCACCGCGATCCCGCCGAAGCGCAGCACGGCACCGGCGATGACGATGGCGGCGAGAAGCAGTGCATCGGCGATCCGCCGCATCGGGAAAGCGTAGCACGCGCATTTGACAGCACAGGCCGTTGGTCAATACATTGACGTTCACACATGACAGGCGATGCGGAACGGGACCTGATCGCGGGCGTCATTCAGCTCGCGAACCTGCTCACGCGCCACCTCGCGCCGGTCTTCGAGAAAGCGCACGTCACGCCCCAGCAGTGGGCGATCCTCGTCGCACTCGACCGCGCAGGGGAGCCGATGTCGCTGGCCGCGCTGGCGCGTACGATGCTCGTCTCCAAACAGAACATGACGGGGATGATGGTCCGCATCGAGCAGCTCGGGTTTGTGGAGCGCGGCGAAGATCCTGAGGATTTGCGCTCCTCGCGCGTGGCGCTCACGCGCCGCGGCCGAGCGACGATCGAGAAGCTCCGCCCCGCCTACGAGCAATGGCGAGCCACCCTCGGCGGCGATTTGCCGGAACGCGACCTGGCCACGGCAATGCGCGTCGTCGAGAAGCTGATCGAGAATCTCTTGATGTCCTGAAGTTTGCCTGTCATTCCGAGCGGGCGGGCGGTTGGGGGGCGAGGAATCCCCCGCCCACGCAGCGATGACGTATCCGAACGGTGAATCGCATAGATCTCGCTCCGCACGCAGGGGATTCCTCGCCCCCCACCGCCCCGCCCGCTCGGAATGACAGCGCGCGTCCCGCTATACTTTCCCTCCATGCCCTCGGTCGGAAAAAACATCCCGCACGATTCGGCCGTTGGTCACGTCAGCGGCGAATCGATTTACATCGACGACATGGCTCCGCTGCGCGGGGAGCTGATCGTCGACTTTGTCTGGTCACCGGTCGCCCACGGCCGCATTCGCAGCATCGAGCTTGAGGCGGCGCGCCAACTGCCGGGCATCGCCGGTCTGTTTACGTATCGCGATCTGCACCACAACCTCTTCGGCGCCATCATCCAGGACGAGTTTCTGCTCGCTGAGGAAATCGTCTCGTTCATCGGGCATCCGATCGTCGTCATCGCTGCCGAGTCACGTGCGGCGATCCGTGCGGCGAAGGCGGCGATCAAGATCGACATCGAGGAACTGGAGCCGGTCTTTACGATCGACGAAGCGAAGCGGCGCGGGCTCTTCATCGGCAAGACGATGACGATTCAGCGCGGCGATGTCGCCTCCGCATTCGCCTCGGCGAAAAACATTCTCGAAGGGACGTTCATCAACGGCGGCCAGGATCACTTCTATCTCGAGTCGCAGGCGGCGTTGGCGGTGCCGGGAGAGTTCGATCAGCTCACCGTGCATTCCTCAACCCAGAATCCCTCCGAAGTGCAGGACGTCATCGCGCACCTCCTGGGGTTGCCGATCAACAAGGTCGTCGTCGTCACGAAGCGAATGGGTGGCGGCTTCGGCGGGAAAGAATGTCAGGCCACGCATCCGGCGGCGATCGCGGCGCTGGTCGCCCACAAACTCAAGCGTGCGGCGCGCATCGCCTACGGAAAAGACGACGACATGTGCGTCACCGGCGGACGCCATCCGTTTCAGAACGACTACAAAGTGGCGTTCGACGACGATGGCGTCATCACCGCGGCGCAGATCGATTTTTTCTCGGACGGCGGCGCGTTCGCCGATCTCTCCACCTCCGTGCTCGGACGCGCGCTGACGCATGCCGACAATGCCTACTACCTTCCGAACGCGCTGATTCGCGGCACGGTCTGCCGTTTGAACTACCCGCCCAACACCGCCTTCCGCGGCTTCGGCGGACCGCAGGGAATCGCCACGATCGAGACGATCCTCGAAGAGATCGCTGTGACGCTCAAGAAGGATCCGTTCGAGATTCGCAGGCGCAACTGCTACGGCATCGACGACCGCAACACAACGCCCTACAAGCAGGTCGTCAGCAACAATCATCTCCCTCGGCTTTTCGACGAGATCGCCGAGCGCGGCGAGTACCGCAAGCGCGTGGCCGAGGTTGCCAGCTTCAATGCAAGCTCGCGTACGCATCTGCGCGGCATCGCCTGCACGGCCGTGAAGTTCGGCATCTCCTTCAACACCAAGTTCCTCAATCAGGCCAACGCGCTCGTCAACGTCTATCTCGATGGCTCGGTGCAGGTTTCCACCGGTGCCACGGAGATGGGGCAGGGCGTGAACACCAAGATCCGCCAGATCGTCGCCGACGAATTCGGAATCGACGCCGAGCGCGTCCAGGTGATGGCCACATCCACCGAGAAAAACAACAACACCTCGGCCACCGCAGCCTCGAGCGGCGCCGATCTGAACGGCAGCGCCGCAGCGGACGCCTGCCATAAGATCCGAGCGCGGATGGCCGGCGTCGCGGCCGAGTACTTCGGACGGGTGGCTGCCATCGAACCGTCTGCCGACGAGATCCTCTTTGAGAACGGAGAAGTTTTCGATCGCCGCAATGCCGAGCAGCGTGTTCCCTTTGCGGCGCTCGTGAAGATGTGTCACCTCGAACGCGTCTCCGTCGGCGAGCGCGGTTTTTACTCGACGCAGGGTCTGGACTGGGACGCGGACAAAGGTTGCGGCGCGCCGTTCCTCTACTTCACGCAGGGAACGGCGATCTCGGAGGTCGAGATCGACCGCTTCACCGGGATGATGCACGTCCGCCGCTGCGACCTCCTCATGGACATCGGCAAGCCGATCAACCCCGGCATCGACCGCGGCCAGATCACCGGCGCGTTCATTCAGGGCATGGGCTGGCTGACCAACGAAGAGCTGCGCCGCGACGCGAAAGGCAACCTCCTCTCGCACTCGCCGACCACCTACAAGATCCCGAATATTCAGGACGTGCCTCCCGTCTTCAACGTCGATTGGATCGACACCGAGAACCCGCTGAACATCCGATCGAGCAAAGCCGTCGGCGAGCCGCCGCTCGTGCTGGCCATCGCCGTCTGGATGGCGGTGAAGAACGCTCTCTCATACCTCAGCGGCGGCGAGATCCCGAAGCTGCACGCCCCCGCAACCGGCGAAGAAATCCTGATGCGGATGACGTCGTACCGCCACGCAGCGCGCGGCAGCGACGCCCGCGAAGTGGCGGCACCGCAGCCCTAGACGTCCGCATCGCTGTCATCCTGAGGCGCCGTAGGACACGAAGTGCCGGAGGACGCTCGAAGGACCCCCTGATTCTGTGCGGGGTTTTTCACGCCCACCCGACCGGCAGGAATCGGGGGGTCCTTCGACCGTCCTTCGGCACTGCGTGTCCTTCGGCGGCTCAGGATGACAGTTGATATCCGGTCGGATCCGCGACGCCTGCTTCCTCGAAGCCTCGCCTCCGCAAAATGCACGAGTCGCAATGGCCGCACGCGCGGCCGTGGTCATCCGGGTCGTAGCAGGAGTGGGTGATCGCGTAGTCGACGCCGAGGGCCGTTCCGCGCCGGATGATCTCCGCTTTCGACATCGTCACCAGCGGCGCGACCAGGCGAGGCTCGCCGTGCTCGACTCCGGATCTCGTGCCGGTTGCGATCACGCGTTGGAATGCATCCAGAAACTCGGGGCGGCAGTCGGGATAGCCGCTGAAATCGACGGCGTTCACGCCGATCCAGATCTCCTGCGCCTCGCGCGCTTCGGCAAAGCCGAGGGCGAGGGCGAGGAAGATGGTGTTGCGGGCGGGGACGTAGGTCGTCGGGATCCCGGGCGCATCGACGACGTCTTTCGGCACTTCGACATCGCTCGTGAGCGAGCTGCCGCCGAACACGCGAAGGTCCATCGGAAAGACGACATGCTCGTCGACACCGATCGATGCGGCCACACGGCGCGAGGCGGCAAGCTCGATCTCGTGGCGCTGTCCGTACGCGAATGAGAGCGCGTGACAGCTTCGCCCCTCGCTCCTGGCGATGGCGAGCACGGTGGCGGAGTCGAGCCCGCCGCTGAGCAGAACCACAGCTTTCATGCTTCGAATACTACAATCGCGCCCTATGTCTGACCTGAACGTTTACGAAGTCCTCAACCGCAAGCGCCGCGGCGCACCAATGGAAGCCCGGGAGATTGACCAGTTCATCGAGAGCTACACGGCCGGAAAAATCCCCGACTACCAGATGTCGGCGATGCTGATGGCCATCGCCATCAATGGCATGACCGCCGAAGAGATGGCCACGCTCACGCAGGCCATGCTGCACAGCGGCGACGAGTGGCACCTCCGCAACGAATACGATTTCATCGCCGACAAGCACTCCACCGGCGGCGTGGGCGACAAAGTGTCGCTCGTCCTCTCGCCGTGGGTGGCGGCGTGCGGCATCAAGATCGGCATGCTCTCCGGCCGCGGCCTCGGCCACACCGGAGGCACGCTCGATAAACTGGAGGCCATTCCCGGCTTCAACGCCCGCCTCTCCCGCGAAGACTTCAACCGCTGCGTGGCCGAGGCGGGCTGCGTGATCTCGACATCGACCGAGGGGATCGCGCCGGCCGACAAGAAGATCTACGCGCTACGCGACGTCACCGGCACCGTCGAGTCGCTGCCGCTGATCACCGCGTCGATCATGTCGAAAAAGCTGGCCATGGGCGCGTCCGCGCTGATCCTCGACGTCAAGACTGGCAGCGGCGCGTTCATGCGGAAGTACCAGGACTCGAAAGCGCTGGCGCAGAGCCTGATCGCGGCGGCAGCAGGCTCGGGGACGCGCGTCGAGGCGCTCATTACCGACATGGACCGTCCGCTCGGCATCGCCGCAGGCAACGCCAACGAGATCATCGAGACGATCGAAGTGCTGAAGGGCAAGGGTCCCGCCGATATCGAAGAGGTGACGCGCGTTCAGGCCCACCGAACCCTCGTCATGTCAGGCAAGTTCGACGACGCCTCGGCAACCGCCGCGCTCGAAGATGCGCTGCGCTCTGGCCGCGCCCTCGATCAGGCCCGCCTCTGGATCACCGCGCAGGGCGGCGACGCGTCGATCGTCGATGATTACTCGCTGCTCCCGCAACCGAAGACGACGATCGAAGTCAAAGCGCCGCAATCCGGATTCATCACCTTCATGGACACTTACCAGGCCGGCATGTTCACCGTCGACCTCGGCGCCGGCCGCAAGAAAGCCGACGACGTGATCGACTACGCCGCCGGCGTGATGTTCGACCGCAGGACCGGCGATGAAGTCCGCGCCGGCGAGACGATCGCCCGCATCCAACTGGGGACTGCCAACCGCGATGCCGCCGAGCTGACGAATCGCTTCCTGTCGTTCGTGACGTTCGGAGACGAGAAGCCGGAGGAGCGGCCGTTGATACACGAGCATTTGGTGTGAACGAGCGATTCGAATGGGATGTCGAGAAGGCGCGTTCCAACGAGCGTAAGCACGGCGTCTCTTTTGACGAGGGCGCAACTGTCTTTGATGACGGTCGCTCGCGATTTGGATTCGACATCGAGAACTCGGCGACCGAAGATCGCTTTATGATTATCGGGTACTCGAATCGCGGCCGCCTTCTGGCTGTCTGGCACACGTACCGCGAGCCATTCGTCCGAATCATCGGCGCGCGACTCGCAACAACAACGGAACGAAAGACCTATGAAGAAGAACGCCCTTCCCGACGATGACGAAATGCCTGCGGAATTCGATTTCACCAAATCGATTCCGAATCCCTGGTTTGTCGCGATGCACGGCCCCGAATACGTCCGCGTCATCGACAAAGACCTCGCGGCCCTGTTCCCGGACAACGATTCGATGAACGCCGCTTTGCGCTCAATCGCGCAGGCAGCGGCGCGCGTTCCTCAGAAGATCAGCGCCAGGACGGCTGCCGCTCCGAGAGTAAGGAAGAAGGTCCGCGCGTGACTACATGAAGAAGACTGCCGTTCGTGTCGATGACGTACAGCCAGAGCGGGAGTATGACTTCAAGGGCGGCGTGCGCGGCAAGTACGCGCGCGACTACTACGCACACAACCGGAATCTGCGAATCCTAGCCCCTGATCTCCTGAAGGTCTTTCCCGATTCGGACTCCGTCAACGAAGCTCTCCATGCGCTAGTGCAGATCGCCGGCGAGGTGGCCTCCGTTCCACTGAAGCGAAGCGCGATACCTTCCACGCCGAAGAAGCAGAAGAAAGTCCGGGCCTAGCGCGTTACCGCCGCACAACCCACGCGATCGCGAGCACCGTCACCGCCAGGATCGAGGCGATGATCGAGGCGCCCTTCGTGCCCGAGGCGGCGGTGGCGATCCATGGAAGAACGCCGAGGTCTACCGGTAGCGGGCCGCGCCAAGCGGCGTATCGCTTCAACATAGCGATCGCGGTTGCGTTCTCGGCGTAATCGCCCGCCACGGCGAGCAGCGGCAGCACGACGACCCATCGCGGCGCGCCGGCTCCCGGAGTCAAACCGACGATGGCCGAGACGAACATCAAGCCGTAGATCATCGGGAAGATGAGATCGATCGTCGTTTCCTGCTCCAGATACGCGGCTCGGGAGTTCCCTAGCTCATCCAGGATTCCGGCGACCGCTGACGGCTTGTAGAAGGAGCGGCGGTCGAGCGTCGGCGTCGGGTATTTCCGGGGACCGAACTCGTATTTGTAGAAATAGAAAACGAGGCCCGTCGCCGCCAGGAAGGTCATCCACTTCGCCGCGATGTGCATATGCCTCTCTCCTCACGTAGCTGCCATAATCAGCTTATGACAAAGAACCGCGCCATCGTGATCGTCTGCGACTCCCTCGGTGTCGGCGAGCTGCCCGATGCCAAAGACTTCGGCGACGAAGGCTCGAACACGCTCGGCCACGTGCTGGAATCGCAGCATCCCAACCTACCCACACTCTCGCGCCTCGGGCTGCTCCACACGCTGCCGAAGCCCGCGTCCAGCGAGACTCCGCGCGCTGCCTTCGGACGGATGGCCGAGATCAGCGCCGGCAAAGACACCACCACCGGCCATTGGGAAATGATGGGACTCATCGTCGAAGACCCGTTCCGCACCTACCCGAACGGATTTCCCGACGACGTCATCGCCGAATACGAGCGCCGCATCGGCCGGAAGACCCTCGGCAACAAAGCCGCCTCGGGCACTGTGATTCTCGACGAGCTCGGCGAAGAGCACGTCCGCACCGGAAGCCCGATCGTCTACACATCCGCCGACTCCGTCTTCCAGGTTGCCGCGCACGAGGAAGTCATTCCGGTCGAGGAGTTATGGCGGATCTGTTCGATCGCCCGCGAGTTAATGCGCGGCGAGCACAACATCGGCCGCATCATCGCCCGGCCGTTCGTCGGCAGCGGCAAGGGGCACTTCAAGCGCACGCCGAACCGCAAAGACTTTTCCGTCCGGCCGACCGGCTTAACAGTGGTGGAGCGCGTCTTCAACGCAGGCAAGCAGGTCATCGGCCTCGGCAAGATCGCCGACATCTTCGACCGCGTCGGCATCTCGTCGGAGATTCGCACCGAGAACAACTCCGACGGCATGCGCAAGACCGTCGATCTCATCCGCCAGTCCGACGCTGATTTCATCTTCACGAATCTCGTCGACTTCGATTCGAAGTACGGCCATCGCAACGACGCGCCCGGCTACGCCAAAGCGCTGGAGACGTTCGACGCGGAGCTCGCAGCGTTGCTCGACGATCTGCGACAGGACGATCTGCTCTTCATCACCGCCGATCACGGCTGCGACCCGACGGACGTCTCCACCGATCACACGCGCGAGTACGTGCCGCTCATCGTGGCCGGTCCGCGCGTCGCGGCGACATCCCTCGGTACGCGCTCCACGTTCGCCGATCTCGGCGCGACGATCTGCGAGCACCTCGAGGTATCGGCCGACGGGATGCAAGGCCGCAGCGTGCTGCAGGAGGTGGTGCGATGAAACGCGCCATCGTTGCTCTCGCACTTTTCACCACGATCTCAAGCTTTGCGCAGGTCCCAGTCGCGCGCGTTGCCTCGGACGCAAAAGTCATCGACCGCGTTGCAGAAGCCTCCAGAAACGACCTTCCGCGCGATCTTCTCAAGCGTATCGTCAACGAAGACATCGATCTGCTCCGCGGCAAACGTCCCGATGGCACCTATCAGTACGCCAGCTACGACCGGATGGAAGCGAACCGCAAGGCGGAGACGATCTCTATCGACCCGGAGCGGAAAGAGTCCGTGCTCGAGTTGCGTGATGCCTTCGCGTACCGGCTCATCGTCAGCATTCCCTCGCGGCGCATGCTTGTCACGAAGAACCATCACGTCTATCTCGACCGCGTCGAGATCGAGACGCTGCCTCAGACCTCCTCGGAGAAGAAGTTCCAGACCGTGAAGATCGGCGCGTGGATCGAGCCCGGCTCGTCGCAGACGATCGATCTCGAAGAAATCGGCCGGCAGTCCATCGCACGCGTCTATGCGCACGCCGAAAAAGGCGGCTACGCTAACGTCACGCTGACGCTCGTGGAGGCTCGCATTTTCGATGATCCCGCCAGCCCGTATGCCGACGCCGTGGAGAGCGCCAAGGCCATCCTGACAGGCACCGACCACAACGATAAGAACTCGATCCGGGCTATGGCCCAACGGATCGCGACCCGGCTGCAACCGGCCTCAGCCGGACCCATACCGGCGGCGATTGGTAACCCTCCGGCAACAATTGCCGCGGTTCCGGCGGTGTCTCAGATCGAGGTCGTGTCGGGCCGGTCCGACCCCGAGACGATGGCCGAGCTACAGTCGATCGAGGATCTCCTCACCGGGACTGAAGCTGAGCGCCGTCAAGGAGTTGACCGGCTTCACCAGCTCGTCCGCCGGCTTCGAGGTGCTTCGCGTTGACGGCGTTGACGGGGGCAAACGGCGTCCGACTTCGGCAACAATAACCCTCTTTTGAGCTTCCTGCACTCACATTAAGCGGCTCATCTCATTGACGATACGGCCTCGCTGACGTACAATGCCGATCCCTCAGCTTCGCCAAGTCTTCCGAAAGGAGTTCTACTTGTCTTCAATGAAAATGGGTTTCAAAGTCGGGGAAAAGCTCGTCTATCCGAACCATGGTGTCACGATCGTAGAGAATATCGGTTCGTCGCCAATCATGGGTGCGGATGACACGTACTATCACCTCAGGCTTCTCGCGAATAACTCGCGCCTGATGGTCCCGATCACGAACACCGACCGCGTCGGCCTGCGCCCGCTCTACAAGCAAACGCAGATCAAAGGCCTCCTCAGCCTGCTCGAAGAGACCACGCAGAAAGCGCATACCGACTGGAAGGGTCGTTACCGAGAGAACCTCGAGAAGATGAAGACCGGCCGTCTCGAAGACGTCGCCGAAGTCCTCAAGAATCTCAGCGAAGTACAGAAGAAGAAGAGCCTCTCGTTCCGCGAGAAGAAGATGTATGACCGCGCCAAGTACCTCCTCGTTTCGGAAGTCGCCATCGTCAAAGGCATTCCGGAGGCCGAGGCGGAGAAGCTGATCGCACGGTCGCTCGAGAAGTCGCTCGGACACTGAGCGATCGATCGCATCGTCACAACTCGCCGCCGCTCCGAAAGGGGCGGCGGTTTTGTTTGATCGCGCTTTTCGAGTCAAAGGCGTTTCACGCGGAGACGCGGAGTTGTCTTCTCCGCGTTCTCCGCGCCTCCGCGTGAAAGCCTTTCGTCTCCCTTTGCTAGGATGTGAAGGATGCCCCGCCTCCCCGATTGGATCCGCGAGAAGAAGATCAACCTCCGTGAGCTGCACGAGGTCAAATCGCTTCTGCGGGAGAAATCGCTGCACTCGGTCTGCGAGTCGCTGGCCTGCCCGAATCGCAGCGAGTGTTTCTCGCGCGGTACCGCCACCTTCATGATCCTCGGCGACGTCTGCACGCGCTCCTGCGGCTTCTGCAACGTCACCACCGGCCGACCCTACGCTCCACCATCGATTGACGAGCCGCGCGATGTCGCCGCGGCGGCGAAGAAGATGGGATTGCGCCACGTCGTCGTCACCTGCGTCACGCGTGACGACCTCGACGACGGTGGCGCGCAGCAGTTCGCGCTCACCATTCAAGCGCTGCGCGACGCGTTGCCCCATGCGGCCGTCGAGGTGCTGACCTCCGACTTTCGCGGCAATCTCGATTCCGTGCGGACCGTCGTCGAAGCAAAGCCGGACTACTTCAACCACAACGTCGAGACAGTCCCGCGGCTCTACGATTTCGTCCGGCCCGGCTCGCGTTTCGAGCGTTCGCTGGCAATTCTGCGCGAAGCCAAACGAATCGATCCGAACATCGTCACCAAGTCCGGCCTGATGCTCGGACTCGGCGAGCGGCGCGACGAAATCATCGACGTCCTGCAACGCCTATCCGAGTCGCACGTCGAGATCGTGACGATGGGCCAGTACCTCCAGCCGAAACGCGAGAAGCTCGACGTCGTCGAGTACATCGCACCGAAGGTCTTCGACGAATACCGCCAGATCGGCGAAGCGATGGGATTCCGCGCTGTCTTTGCCGGGCCGTTCGTCCGCAGCTCGTACATGGCCGATGCGGTAGCGCATCATGCGGCCAATGCGTAAGAGCCCGCGTGCGGCGGATCCCGACAAAAAGGAGACCGGTCCGTACTTTCTAACCTGGCTGCCGATTTTTCTCGACTACCTGGCCGTCGAAAAAGGTCTGGCGAAGAACTCGCTGTCGGCTTATCAGTCCGATCTCAAGCACTTCGGCCATTGGCTCGGCGATCAGAAGAAAGAGCTCGAAGGCGTCCAGCGGATTCAGATCATCCGTTACTTCCAGGCGCTACGCTCGGCAGGCATTTCCGCGCGATCGGTGGCACGCGCACTCGCAGCAATTCGCGGTCTGTTCCGTTTTCTCGTGGCGGAGAAACATCTCAAGCACGATCCGACCGAGAACATCGAGAATCCGAAGTTGTGGACGAACTTGCCGAAGTCGATGCCGCCGGAAGACGTCGAAGCGCTCCTGCGCGCGCCCGATCGCAAAACGTCAGACGGCCTCCGTGACGCCGCGATGCTCGAGTTGCTCTACGCCACCGGCCTGCGCGTTTCCGAGCTCATTCACGTGAAGGTCGAGGACCTGGTGATGGACGCCGGATTCCTGCGCACGATCGGAAAGGGATCGAAGGAGCGGATCGTCCCTTTCGGCGATAGCGCCAGAGACACGATCGTCGCCTACATCGAGAACGGCCGGCGCGATTTCGACAAACACGCCGATCCGCATCTCTTCCTATCGAACCGTGGGCGGCCGATGTCGCGGCAGGCTTTCTGGATGAAGATCGTCCGCTACGCGCGAGAGGCAGGAATCGCCGGCCACATCTCGCCCCACGTCCTGCGCCACTCGTTCGCCACGCACCTTCTCGAGAACGGCGCGGACCTGCGCAGCGTGCAGATGATGCTCGGCCACACCGACATCTCCACGACGCAGATTTACACCCATGTCTCCCGCGCCCGGCTCCAGAAAATGTACGAGCAATTCCACCCTCGTGCATGACGGATGAAACTGCAATAACATTCGCGCCGTCCTAGTTGACAGCGATACTCCTGATGATCCGACGGCTTCTTCCATTGCTCGCTTTGGTTGTGCTCGCTTTCCCGGCGAGCGCGAGCATCGCCCTTTTCACCGACGGCCGCGCGATGAAGATCAGCGGCTACAAAGTGATCGGAGAGAGCGACGTGCAGCTCTCACTCTCCAGCGGCGGCGCGATCACCATCCCTCTCGCGCGCGTCGACCGCATCATCGACGATGAAATCGTCCCCGTTGCGATCGTGGAAGAGGTGAAAAAGGCTGTCGAGAAAGAGGGCGGCATCTTTCCGACGCGCTCCTGGCGCTACGACGACGCGCGCCAGCCTATCTTCAAATCGAAGTTCGACAGCATCATCGTCGAGGCGGCGAAGAAGTTCGATGTCGATGCCGCGCTGGTCTCCGCTGTCATCAAAGCGGAGTCCGACTTCAACGCCCGCGAAGTCTCCGACAAAGGCGCCCGCGGCCTGATGCAGCTCATGCCCTCAACGGCGGAGCGCTTCGGCGTCACCGATTCCTACGATCCGGTCGCCAACATCTACGGCGGCGTCCGCTACCTGCGCTGGCTCCTCAAAACGTTCAACGGCAACGCCGACCTGGCCGTCGCCGCCTACAACGCCGGTGAAGGAAACGTCTGGAAGTACAACGGCGTCCCTCCGTTCCGCGAGACGATCAACTACATCAACCGGATCGCGAAGCACATCCGCAACGCCATGCCGGCCGCGCCTGCGGCGCCTGCGGCAAGCAAGGTCGCGAGCGCGGTTTCGAGGTAGCAGAGTGGTCTCGAAGTAGCGCGGTAGCGCAACAGATTCAACGATAGACCCGCCGCGAGACCTCGAAACCTCCGCGACCCCGCTACCGCGAAACTAATTCTTCTTCGTCTTGCGCTGGATCTGTTTCCCGGCCGTTTCCATCGCCGTGCCGGTGGCGTGCGCTGCATCCCGCCCCGCATCCGCTGCGTCGTGTCCCGCTTCCTTCACCTCGGCCTTCGCTGCCGCCGTCGCCGCCGTGTCGACGTCACGAGAACCATGGCCGCAAATAACACCGTCAGTTTTTTCATGGCTGATCTCCTGACGGGATGACATGGCAAGAACGCAGCCATCGCCTTGGACTTATTCTCGCCGCCCATGAGATTCCGCGCGCTGCCGCCTACTCGCGCTGCGGTGGCTGCGTCTCATCGCCATCCGGCTCCTGAGCTGCCTTCCGCGCTTCCGCGTCAGCATTGTCCTTCACGAGCTTCAACAGCTCGCGGTACAGGCGATTCTTTCGATTCATCGTCCAGATCATGTATCCAGTAAACGCGAAAATGAGGGTGATGGAGACGGCGATGCCCACCGCGTCGGAAGAAGACATATCGCGACGAGTTTAGCGCTGATGCGGCTCCGATCAGGCTTCGAGCATCGTGCCGAGGAGCTGAGGCTCATCCCCGTTGCCGCGGATGATGCTGGCGCTGATCGTGCCGAGGAGCGACGTTCCGTCTTTGCGGCGGAAGGGCATGCGGATGTTCAGCATGGTCTGGTTCTCGTGCAATAGCCGGATGAGCTCTTCGCGGTCGGCGCGCTGGTGGTAGAGATTCCACGCCGGCTGCGCGAGCAGCTCCTCGCGCGATTCGTAGCCGAGGTAGTGAACGAGCGATTCATTGCAATCGAGAATGCGGCCATCGAGTGTCGAGCGGAACACGCCGGCAACGTTGCGGTCGAAGAGCATCCGATAGCGCGCCTCCGACGCCTCGAGCTCTCTGAACGTGCGCGCGTGCAGCAACGCGGCGGAGGTCATGCCGGCCAGGAGCTGGAGCACGTAAACGTCGAGATCGGAGAACGCCTGCGCCTCCTGCGAGAACGTCTTGAGCGCGCCGACCGCGTTCGATCCCTCCAGCAGCGGCGCGATGACCATCGACCGGATTCCCATCGTGCGGCAGGCCGCGGCGTCGACGCGCAGGTCGGTCTCGGTGTTGTCGCAGCGCATGAGCGTCTTCTCTTTGACGGCGAGTCCCGACAAGCTCTTCGAAAGCGACAGCCGCAACCCAGCCTGATTCTTCGCAGCCCCCGACGCAGCGCGGTAAACCAGTTCGTCCCCCTCGACCACTTCAATGACCGCGCCGTCCCCATTCGTCGCCTCGGGTGTCCGCTCGACGACGAGGGTCATCACCTTGTCGAGGTCCGAGATCGCAGCAAGAACCTCCTGCTGCGTCGCAACGACAGCAGCCAATCGCGCAGCCAGCTCGATCGATGACGACATGGTGACCTCCGGATGGCGCACTTTCCTGCCGATCGGTGATGGGAGTCAAGGGAGGGGAAGCTCCACCAATCCAACATCCTCGACGTCGACGTGCGACGTCGGCGTATTGCTTGGCCGCTTGCGGCGCGCGGTATCATGAAACTGACTAGTTCGATGACTAACTGACAGGTTGACAACGTGGCGCGAAAAAAAGAATCCAGAACGTGGCCGGTGCAGGACGCCAAAGCGCGCTTCAGTAAATTGCTGGAGGCCAGCCTCACCAAAGGGCCGCAGATCGTTA
Source organism: Thermoanaerobaculia bacterium (assembly GCA_034664845.1). GTDB lineage: Bacteria > Acidobacteriota > Thermoanaerobaculia > Gp7-AA8 > Gp7-AA8 > JADGNZ01. Next base: position 40,458 of record JAXDGW010000112.1, read on the forward strand.
CTCGGCGAGGAGTGGAGATGGCCGTCCTTGTCCCCGTCGATCAATGGCGTCGCCTGGAAGAAACCACACGCCCAACGTTGAAGGAGCTCTTGCTCGCGGTCGAACCGCGAGCAGAGATTCCTGAGCCGCCGCGCGGATCTCGGCGCCGGCGCGAACCGTCTGCGTTGGATTGAGAGTTGTCGAGACGTTGAAACCGTTCGCAACGAAGTGAACCGCAGAGCAACGTTCACCGCTAGCGTCCGGGTCGCCGCGGCGAGACGAGGCATCGGCAACGAATTACCCTCTCACTTCCGGCCGCAGTCGATTGCAGCCCGGACCTCGGCTGGCGAGAGTGCGGACCGGACGCGGTTGCGTTCGCGAATGCGCTGCTGCAACTGACGCAGCCCTTCCACGGACCGCTTCACGGAATCGAGATTCGGGGCTCCTTCCCGCACCACGCGCGCGATGGGACGGTCGTGCCGGGTGATGACGATGTCCTCCCCAAGCTCGACGCGACGCAGTAGTGCGCCGAAACGGTTCCTGGCTTCTGAAGCGCTCATTTTCAGCATCGGACGATAGTAACCAGCTTCCTATTTCCGGGCGAGTCCGACCATCCCCGCATCGCCCGGCTTTATACTTTTCCCAAAGGAGAATCCGATGAATCGCACACGCGGGATCCTCGCTGCGGCGTTGTTCGCACTCTTCCTCACCGGCTGTTTCGAAGTCGAGCAGTCGATCGAGCTGAAGAGAGACTTGTCCGGCACGGCGAACTTCAAGCTCGGCATCGACATGGAGCCGATGGTCACCATCATGGCCAAGGTCCAGAAGGAGATGGGCGGCGATAAGAGTCCGCTGACGAAGGCTGAGATCGCGGCGGCGAAAGCGGACTTCAAGAAGAATGCGAAGAAGAGCACGACGGAATCCGAGGATCCGCGCAAACAGGCGGAGGGCGGGCTTCCGCCGGGCGTCAAGCTGCTCGACGTCAAGGTCGAGGAGAAAGAATTCGGCATGACCACGAACATGAAGTTCGCGTTCGACAAGATCTCCAGTCTCGTCGGCGTGAAGCTCGGCTCGAAGAAGGAAGGCGGAGGCGATCCGACGAAGAAGTCGGTTCTCGACACGCCGTTCCAGGGGATGGAGATCTCCGAGACCGCGACCACGATCACGATTCACACGAAGCCGCAGAACCCGGCCGAGAAAGTGAAAGCCCAGGCCAGCGAGCAGGGGCCGAAGATGGACGCCGAAACCGAGAAGATGATGAACGACGCGTTCAAGAACCTGCGGGTCGCGTGGAAGATCACCGCCCCGTTTGCGGTCGCCTCCAGCAATGCCACACGCAAGGAAGGAAACACACTGATCTGGGAGTACGACTTCGAGAAGCTGCAGAAGCTGGGCGCCTCCCCGAAGGGTCTCGACGACCTCGGCGTGATGGTGACGTACAAGAAGTGACTAGAGACAGAGACCGGAGACAAGAGATCAGAGATCAGGTTCTGACTTCCTGATCTCTTCTGTCTCTGATCTCCGATCTCTGTCTCACCTCACAACTGCGGCCGGAACACCTCCGCCATCTTCTCTTTCAGTTTGTCGAGCCATCCGCGGCGGAACCATTTGCGCAGCGTCACTTCTTCGCAGCGTTTCAGGTCCTCGTGAAACATCGCCTCCATCTGCGCGGCGATGCTGTCGTCGAAGACATTCACGTTCACTTCGTCGTTCAGGCGGAAGCTGCGGTCGTCGAAATTGGATGAGCCGATCGTCGTCCAGGCGCCGTCGACCACCATCGTCTTCGCGTGCATCATCGTCGGCTGGTATTCGAAGATCCGGATCCCTCGGCGCAGCAGGAGCTCGTAGTGCCAGCGGCTGGCCTGGCGCGCGATGGGGACGTCGTTCTCCTCGCCGGGAACGATCACACGCACGTCGACGCCGCGCCGCACCGCCCCTTCGAGCGCGCGCAACGTGTCTTTGTCGGGAACGAAGTAGGCGTTGCTGATGTAGATCGATTTCGCGGCGCTGACGATGCTGATGATGTACAGCAGTTTCACCATCGAGCTCCCCTCGGCGGGCGACGACTTGAGCACCTGCGTCAGTTGCGATCCCGCGCGGGGCAACTCCGGGAAGTAGTCGAGACCGGTGAGCAGCTCGCCGCGGCTCTTGATCCAGTTGTCCATGAAGGCGAACTGCATTTGCGTCACGACCGGACCTTCGACGCGCGCCACCGTGTCGCGCCAGTGATCCTTCGAATCGGCGTCGCCGAGCCAGTTGTCCGCGATGCCGACGCCGCCGGAGAAGCCGATGTGGCCGTCGACGACGAGCAGCTTGCGGTGCGTACGGTGATTGAAGCTGGAGAGCGTGTACCAGCGCAGCGGGTGATACCACTCCAGATCGATTCCGTTGCGCACGAGAAAGTCGATCAGCGAATGCGACATCTGCGCGGAGCCGACGGCGTCGAGGATGATCTTCACCTCGACTCCGGCCCGGGCCCGCTCGGCCAGCGCTTCCGCGAACTTGCGGCCGATCTCGCCATCCCAGTAGATGTAGAACTCGAGGTTGACCGTTCGCTTCGCGGCGCGGATGGCGGACAGCATCGACGGGAAAATCTCAATGCCGTTTTTCAGAATCGTGACTCGGTTCCCCTCGGACAGCGGCGCGCCGGTCAGCGCGTGCATCGTCTGCAGGAAGGCGACGTCGCGCACGCCGAACTGATGCTTCATGTGGTAGCGCAACGGGAGCCGCCGCCTGACGATCGGCAACTGCGGGCGCCGCGGATAGCGAAACGATTTTTTCTTGCGGAAAAGCATCAGCGCTTCGAGGTGATCCAGATGGTGGCGGCCACGATACCGGCAAAAAGAAGAGCCCAGAAGCCGATGATGCCCGCGAAGATCAGCACGGCCACACCGGCGATCGACTTGAACGAGCGCGGTGGCCGCGTCCGGTCGCGGTGCAAAAGCAACGCGTTGAGGTTGATGACGTTCTCTTCGAAGAGCCAGTCGAAGATCGTGCCGGCAATCGGAATCGATCCGACGCTCATGTCGAGCAGGACATAGAGCACCATCCTGCCGATGCGCATCATCGGCACGCGATGCCGCAGCGCCCCGACGATGATCCACGACGAAAGCACCGCGCCAATCACTTCGCCGACGCCGGGAATGAGACTCAGCCCCGCGTCCAGCCCAACGCGTTTGTTCGTTCCCGGAATCGGAAGTGCCTCGTCCATGAGGCGCGCGAAGTGGCGGAGGGCGACGAGATCGGGAGGAAGCTTCTCGTCCGGCTCGATCACTTCCGGGATGAAGATGTCAGGCATGCTCGGCGGTAATGCAAGAAGCGGTGCGCGCGGGGCTGTCTGTCATCCTGAGGCGCCGCAGGACACGAAGTGCCGGAGGACGCTCGAAGGACCCCCCCGCGCATGTGCAGGGTCGGGCGTGGGAACTGGTGACAATGCAAAAGCGCGGGGGGTCCTTCGACGTCCTCCGGCACTTCGTGTCCTACGGCAGTCTCAGGATGACAGCGATGAGCGAGAGCACTATTCGCGCGGAAAACTCGGCCCATACAGCACCGCGTTCATAAACAGTGGCAGCGTTCCGCGCCAGAAGAGGCGGAAGTGCGGCTCGTCGGCGAAGGTAATGACCTGGCCTTTTCCGTACGGTTCGCTGACCAGGTAGATCGATCCCTTCAGCCGGTCGATCGACTCGTTCCAGGCTACACCGGCGACGAGCGGTTTCTCTTTCTCGATCGTGATGACGTTGTCGACCGTGTGGCTGACCGGCAGGAACGCGTGCGAGCCTTCGATCAGAACGTACGGGCTGCGCGGCACCCCGAACGTCAGGAAGGAGCGGCCGTTCATCGCTGTCCGGAACGTCGCGCCAGGAACGCGGTAATCGTTGTAGAGCTCGGGCACCGGCGGCGTTTTGTCCTTGTCGTCGTCCTTGTCTTTTTTCTTCGGCGCTTCCCAAGGTTTGAGTTTCGAGATGTCGACGTCCTTTTCGCGCAGGAAACTGCTGGCGCCTTTGATGACGACGAGCGTGCCGCCGCCGTTGAGCCAGCTCTTGAGCTTCTCGGCGTTCTTGCCGAAACGGTCGGCGTAGTCGCCGTCGGGAAGGACGATCACGCCGAACTTCGAGAGATCGATGTTGCGCAGCGACTCGACCGAGACGTTGGTGTGCGGCAGCGGCGTGTCGATGTCGAGCGTGTGCCACAGCATCCCGTACGACGTCGCGCTGACCTTCTGCCCGCCGACGAGAGCGATGCGCGGATCTTTGACGAAGTGAATCTTCGATGAGCCAAAACTCGTCGCGCCGGTCCAGCCGGAATCGACCGGCATCACGGCGATCGCTGCCTCGCGCGCGAGCCGCTCGAGCACGACATCGACCTCCGGTTTGTTGTTGCCTTTGAGGATGACCAGCGATCCTCGCGCGAAGTTGCGGTCGTTCACGGTGATGACATCGTCGCTGACGTTGAAGCGGACGCTGTCTCGCAGCATCCGGCCGGCGGCGCGGTAAACGTTCGGATCGTTGCCGTCGATGATGTAGCCGTAGCGCGCGGCGCGGAACGCAGGCAAAGCGGCGGCGGAGTAGGGATGCATCTCGCCAGTGACGGGTGCCGCCGTCACGTACGCCTCCACATTCATCGCCAGTGGAAGCGACCACGAGGTGAGGTCGTAGAACTCGTCGGGCTCGTCGGAATGCGCTCGTTTCTGCTGCTCTTCGACGTAGCCCTTCGTGAAGAGAGGCGACTTTTCGAGCAGCGTCTGCGCAAGCCCGCCGAGGGGCTGGCGGGTGCTGATGACGACCGTGCCGGCGGGGAAGAGGTGCGAGTCGGCGGTGTCGCTGTCGATGCGCGTCGCCTTCAGTGTCACCGGCGCGCTCAGTTGCGACATGGCGATTTTCTGCCGTTCGAGCATGTCGATCAGCGGCCGGAAATTCGGCGCGTTCGGCTGCAGGAGATAGGTGTTTTGTCCCGACGTGATCTGCTTGCGCATCATCTCGTAGGTGTAGAGGAGAAGGCCCTCGCGATTCTCCGACGCCGTTCGCAGCGTCGCCATCGACGTCGTGTAGTGCCGCGCGATGCGGTCGGCCAGCGTGTAGACCGTGCCGTCGTCGCGCAGGATTGCCGAGCCGCCGCGGCCGCTGCCGGCGACCTCGTACGTCATCCCGATCGCTCCGTGCAGCGCCGGCCATGAATCGCCGTATCCGGGATAGAAGAGATCGAATTCTTCGCCAACGAAGAACGGCCATCCCTTCTTCGTGAAGACATCCGCATTGGCGCGGCCGAATTTTTCCAGCCATGTATCGACATCCGCCGGCAGGTTGGCGTTGACCGGGCGCGCATCGGGCGGGAAGAAGTACGACGACTGGTAGCCCATCTCGTGAAAATCGACGAAGACCTGCGGATTCCAGTTGCGGTACTGCGCGACGCGGGCGATGGTCTCGCGCTGCGACGTCCAGGCCCAGTCGCGGTTCATGTCGACGAGGTAGTGATTGAAACGGCCGCCGGGCCACGGCTCGTTGTGCTCGAAGGCGTCAGGGCTCGGATCGGCGTCGGCGCCGCGCGTGCGGATGAACCACTGCACGTAGCGCTCGCGGCCATCCGGGTTCTGGAGCGGATCGATGAGGATGACGAGGTTTTCGAGGAGCGCCGCCGACTGCGGATCGCTCACCAGCGTACTGGCCACCTCCATCGACGCCTCCGCGGACGACGATTCGTTGCCATGAATCCCATACGCGAGCCAGGCGATGGCCGGCGATGCGTGCGCGATCTCGTTGGCGCGGGCCTGCGTCGTCGCAGTCGGATCGGTGAGTGCGGCCACGTTGGCGCGAATGGCATCGAGCGCGGCGCGGTTCTTCGGCGACGTGATCACCGCCAGCATCAGCGGGCGATGCTCGTACGTTTCGCCGAACTGCTGCATCGTGATCAGATTCGACCGCGTCGTCAGCAGTTGGAAATAGTCGAGAATGCGCGCGTACGGCGTGAAGCGCTCGCCGAGCGGATAGCCGAGGAATTCGTCAGGCGTCGGAATGGCGGTTTGGGCCTGACTGGCAACGGCGAAGAACAGAACGAACAGGCAGAGGGAGAGTCGTCTCGTCATGATTTTTCAAGTCATCTCGATGGTTGGAGCGATTCTGATTCTGAGCCCGTTCGCCGCCCTACAGTTCGGACGGCTCAAGGCGGAAACGAAAACCTACCAGATCCTGAACCTGATCGGCGGATTCTGTTTGTGCCTGACCGCCATTCATACCCGTCAGTACGGCTTCATCCTGCTGGAAGGGAGTTGGGTGGGAGTGAGCGCGTGGGGAGTGTGGCGGGTGGTTCGGGGTGGCAAGCGAGAGTTAGAAAGGCGGAATGTTAAATGTTGAATGTTGAGTGTTGAATGTTGAATGTTAGTGGGTCTTCTTGATAGCGATCATTCAACATTTAACATTTAACACTCAACATTCAACATTTCGTTTTCACTCACTCCACTCCCACTTCCTCTTCCACCGCCGCATTCGACTTCGTGTGAATCCCCAGCCGTTTCATCATCTCGTTCAGCGTTGAGGGCTTGAGTTGCAGCAATTCCGCGGCGCGTTTCTGGACGCCGTTGGCCATCTCGAGCGACTGCAGGATCATGCCGCGTTCGTAACGGGAGACGGAGTCCTTGAGCGAGACGCCGTCGGAGGGGACGATCATCGCGGGCTGGTCGGTCTGGACGGGGAAACGGAGATAGTCGGGGAGCAGATCGGGGCCGATGTGGTCGCCGGTGCAAAGCACGACGGCGCGCTCGATCGTGTTTTCCAGCTCGCGGACATTGCCGGGCCAGGGGTGGTCGAGGAGGATACGCATCGCGTCCGGCGTCACCTCCCGCACTTTCCGCTTGTTCTCCTCGGAGTACTTATCGAGGAAGTGCGCGACGAGCAGCGGAATGTCCTCGCGGCGGCGGCGCAGCGGTGGCAGCGGGAAGGTGATGACGTTGAGCCGGTAGTAGAGATCTTCGCGGAAGCGGTTCTCCGCCATCAGCTTGTTCAGGTCCGCGTTCGTGGCGGCGATGATGCGGACGTCGACTTTGATCGTGTCGACGGAGCCGAGGCGCATGAACTCTTTTTCCTGGATGACGCGGAGGAGTTTGGCCTGCGTCTCGAGATTGATGTTGCCGATCTCGTCGAGGAAGATCGAGCCGCCGTCGGCGACTTCGAACAGACCGCGCTTCGTAGCGATCGCTCCGGTGAACGAGCCCTTCATGTGGCCGAAGAGCGACGACTCCAGGAGCTCCGGCGGCAGAGAGCCGGAGTTGACCGTGACGAAGGCGTTGCGCGCGCGCGGGCTGGCGTGGTGAATCGCTTTGGCGACGAGCTCCTTGCCGGTGCCGGACTCGCCGGCCACGAGGATGTTCGATCGCGACGGCGCCGCGAGGCGGATCAGCTCATACACTTTCTTCATCGGCTCGGACTTGCCGATGATGTTTGCATAGGCGTACTTTTCCGACAGTTCCGCTTTGAGGCGTTCGTTCTCGCGCGAGAGGCGCCGTTGTTCGAGCGCCTTGTTGACGGTGAGGATGACCTCTTCGTTCTTGAACGGCTTGGGGACGTAGTGAAACGCGCCGTGCTTCATCGCCTCGATGGCGCCGTCGATCGAGGAGAAGGCGGTGATGATGATGACGGGAAGCGCCGGGTTGGAGATGCGGATGGCGCGCAGCGTGTCGATGCCGCTGATGCCGGGCAGCATGATGTCGAGGATGACGAGATCGATGTTGTCGTCGACGTCGAGCACCGACAGCGCTTCTTCGCCGCTGGAGGCCATGGCGACTTCGAACCCTTCGCGGCGCAGCACCGCGTCCAGCACGTCTCGCAGGACTTCTTCGTCGTCGACGATGAGGATTCGCATGTGTGTGGTTTTCGAAACAGAGATCAGAGACTAGCGATCAGAGATCAGGCACGGGGAGATTTTGGTTATCGATTCCATCTGTTTCTTGGCAACCCAGCAACTTAGCAACCCAAACTAGTGAACCTGCGGCTCCGAGCTGGCCACCAATTCCTCTTCGGATTCACTTGCGTGCTCTACTGATGCACATCTTCTTGGCAGTGTAATCGTGAACGTAGCGCCGGAACCGGGGGTGCTCTCGACTGTCACCGCTCCGTTTGCGGCGTCGAGAATTCGCTTCGTGATGGCGAGGCCGAGTCCCGTCCCGCCCTGCCCGCGTCTCGTCGTCACCAGCGGCTCGAAAATGCGGTCGATGAGGTCAGCCGGAATGCCTTTGCCGTCGTCTTTGATGCGGATCGCGATTCGCGGTCCTTGTTCTTCAGAGGAGATCCAGATGTTGCCATCGTCGGAAACGGCATCGCGAGCGTTGAGCAGGATGTTGGTCAGCACCTGCTGCAGCTCCTGAAAGTTTCCCTGCACCTCGGCATCCTTCATCGGCGCGATATGCACCCGAATGTTCTTCGGTTTGAAGAGATCTTCGTGGAGTGCGACGGTCGCGGCGATCAGCGCCGGAATCTTGACGATCTCTCGCGACCGCGGACGGTTGGCGATGAGGTCGAGCAGGTTGTTCACGAGATGCGACGCGCGGAACGACTGCGCTTCCATCTTCTTGAGCAGCCGGTAGCGCGGGTCGTCCGGCTGCGTGTCGGCCAGAAGCAATTGCGCGTACGACGAGATGCCGGTTAGCGGCGTGTTGACTTCGTGGGCGACGCCTGCGGCGAGCAGTCCCAGCGACGCCAGCCGCTCCTTGTCCTGCAGCTCGCGCTCGAGGCGGACGCGGTCCGTGATGTCACCGATCACGAGGACGCGCGCGCCGTCGGGCTCGTCCGCATTCAGCGGGCTGGCCGTGATCGTGACTTCCTTCTCCTCGCCGTTTCGGTTTTCGAAGTTGGTGGTGATCGAGCGCGCTTTCGTGCGGCGCATCTCCTCGTACGGCGGAAAGAGCGTGTCAATCGGCTCTTCCGACGCTTCGAGCGGAACGGCCGCCGGCCCGATGCCGCCGATCAGCTCCCAGAACGCGTGATTTGCCGTCAGCACCGTTCCGTCAAACGCGACGACCGCGATGGCCGATGACGATGACTCGATGATGTTTTCGTTGTACTCCTTGAGCGCGCGAATCTCTTCGAGCTGGCGGCGCAGGCGGCCGTAGAGGCGCGAGTTCTCGATGGCCAGCGCTACCGGTGCGCAAAGCGATTCGACGAGGTGGAGATCATCGCGCGACAGCGGTTCTTCGTTGCGCTTGGTGCCGAGCAGGAGGAGGCCCTGAAGCTCGCCGCGATTGCGGAGCGGGAAAAGATAGCGGTACCCGGTCCGCAGCAATTGCCACGGCAGCTCGCTCCCCTCCGGCAGCCGCGGGTCGGTGAGCACGAGCGGCCCTTCCGAGGGCATCGCTCCGAAGTCGACGATCGGCGCGCGGCGCGGAATCCCCGCATCGGCGTCGTAGATCACGAGCGATGCACCTTCGCGCGTGAAGAGGTTCATCCGCTGCAGGCCGAGGGCGTCGCGCAACCGCTCGCGCATCATCGAGATCAGCTCGTGGACGTCGTGGAACGTGGCCAACTCCTGCGCGAACTCGGCGATGGCGCGGCGGTGCTTGTAGCTGTCGCGGTAGACCAGCATCTCGATGACCGACTCGATCCGCCCTTTGACCGGGATCAACACGCCTGCGATCAAGAGTCCCGAGGTGAAGGCGAGGAAGCTCCGCTCCAGCGCCGACCGCTCCTCGATCACGTGCGAGAGGATCAGGTTGATCGTCGAGAACGCGATCATGCCGAAGATGAAGGTCACCGCGTACGCCAGGATCTCCTTGATGACGACTTCGACGTCCCACAGTTTGTACTTGAGGATCGACACCGCGAACGCGAGCGGAATCAGCGCCAGCGGCAGGATGGAGATCGTCGAGTAGATCGGTTTGACCGATCCGATCACGAGATACGGGACGATGTAGACGAGCAGGAACGGCACGAAGCCGAGCGCCATGCCGAGGTAGATCCACTTGATCTGCTTTCTGCCGACCGCCGCCGCGGTGCGATAGGTGTACGCCAGGGCCACCACGGCCAGCGTGAAGTAGACCGCGAAGTGAACGAGCTCCCAACGCTGGATCGTCAGGAGCGAGCGATACGGAGCGGCGATGGCCAGACGATTGCCGAGGACGAGGAGATCGAAGTCCCAGGCGGCGAGCAGCGCAGGCGGCACGTACATCGCCGCGATGAGGCGCCGGTGGCGCACGATCGGCCGCGGGAAGACGAGGAAGAAGTTCAGCGTGAGGGGCGGCAGAAGGATCGTGGCCAGCTCTTCGACGAGCTGCAGAACTTTGTAGCTGAAGTCGATGTCGCCCGCGGGCGTGTAGACGTAGACGATGAACGACAGCAGCGTAACGAAGAAGAAGAGCGTCGACTCGCGCCGGCCGCCGCGGAAGAGCGTGAAGAGACCGATGGCGAGATAGAGGAAGCCGATGAAGCTGAGGATCAGGTAGGCGTAGTCGATCTTCAGCTCGGGGACGAGATAGGTGAGCCGGAACGTCTGCCCGTTGCGCGCGACGACCATCGGCACTTTCTGGCCGATGCGCCGAAGCGTTTTCTGAAGCCCTTCGATCTCGTTCGACGGCGTGTCGCCGATGAGCCAGATCTGATCGCCAGGCTTCAGACCGCTGGTTTCCGCGCCGCTGCCGGGATCGACGCCCTTGACGACGACGACGCCTTTGTCGCGCGTGAAGGTGAAGTCGATCCGCTCGAACGAGGAGCGTTTGCGCTGGAACGAACCGAACGCACCGGCCACAATCGCCACCGTGAGGGCGAAGATCACCAGGTTCGAGAGGAACGATCGGCGCATGAGTTAGAACGACGGACTGTTTGAGGGATTCAACGGCAGTGCCGCAGAAGAAATCGATCTAAATCATTGAACCCAAACGTCCGGTGGATTGAATCACGCCAGCCATGATGCCCTGATTCTCCAACAGGACGAATTTGGCGCGCAGATATTTGGAGGATCGGAGGGATTCGCGCCTGCGGCCAGGGTTCATCATCTCGCGCCGAGGCTCGTTAGAATTGATCTGTGCCCGAGATCAGCCGTTTCTTCGGAATCATCATTACGATCAATTATCGTGAGCACGGCCCGCCTCACTTTCACGCATGGTACGGAGGCACCGACATCACCGTGCGGATTTCCGACGGCAGCGTCACCGGGCAGATGCAACGCCGAGCCCTTGCGCTCATCCTGGAGTGGTGGCATCTTCATCGCGGCGAGTTGCTCGAGGATTGGCAACTCGCGCAGGCTGGGCAACCTCTAAGAAAGATCGAGCCACTGGACTGATTCCATGTACTACACCGTCGTCGATGCACGATACCTTCACGATTTCACCATTTGGCTGAAGTTTGCCGATGGCAGTGAAGGTGAGATCGATCTGGCCGGCGAGCTCTGGGGTCCCGTCTTCGAGCCGTTGAAGGACGTGGCCTACTTCCGAGAGTTCGCAATCGCCGAGTACGGAACGATCTGCTGGCCCAACGGCGCAGACATTGCGCCCGAGTTCTTGTACGAGAAAACGCGCGTTCACGTCTGAGTGGCCGCTGATGGAGGACGGGCCCGGTCTGGGCCGCTCCGCGGCTGTGCTGGGCCTTGGCTGTAGATTCTTGCGCGCGGTCACGCTCGCCAGCCGCGAATCATGCCGCTCAGGTGGAGGAATTGTGCGCATTCAGGACGGTTCGTGATGACCGAATCGCACTGACGTGCGATCATCCACCCTCAAATCTCCCGAAAGGCTAAATCCCAACATGCGCGTCGTGCGACTCGCTTCTGCTGTCTTTTTGTTTCCTGCCCTCCTGCTGGCCGGCGGCTTCTCACGTACTCATGATTTTCGTCTGCCGACCGAAGCAGAGAAGGCGCTGAAAAGCGAAGACGGTTCGCCCGCGGCGGTGCTCGACTGGGTGCGTCTCGACGACAACGTCGATGGGATCGACGCCGAGTACGTGCGGATCAAGGTCTTCAGCGATGACGGTAAAAAGTACGGCGACGTCGAAGTGCCGTATTTCAGCGCCTACCCGATCTTCGGACGCGTCACCGACATTTCCGCGCGGACGATTCACGCGGATGGAACCATCGTTCCGTTCGACGGCAAGGTCTACGACAAAGTGCTATACAAGTCCGGCGGCGATTCGCTGCGGGCCAAGGCGTTCAGTCTCGGCGACGTGCAGCCGGGAAGCATCCTCGAATATCGCTTTCTGCGGCGCCAGTCAGAGAACGTTCTGACGGACACGTTTTGGGAGTTGCAGCGCGACATCCCCCTTCTGCACGCGAAGCTGACGCTCCGTCCTTATACGAAAGGTGCGTTCACGACCTTCTTCACCTACTCGGGACTTCCTCCGGGAAAGTTGCCCGTGAAAAGCACGGACCGGACTCATTACGACCTCGAGGTCGATCACATCCCGCCGTTTCCGCACGAGGCATACGCTCCGCCCGAGGAGCAGCTCAAGCCGCACGTGGCGTTTTATTACACGAGCGACTACCTCAGGCCTGAGGAATTCTGGAACGCAGAGGCGCAGAGGTATGTGAAGACGATCGAGAATTTCATCGGCAAGCCGGATGGAGTCGTGGCGAGAGAAGCAAAGAAGGCTTCGATCGGGGCGAAGAACGCCGGTGAGACCGCGCGGAGCATCTACGAGCGCGCGATGGCGTTGCGCAATCTCAGCTTCGGTCCGGACAATTCGAAAACGGCCGCGAGCCGCAGCGCGAACGAGGTGCTTACCGCGGGCGCCGGGTTTCGCGACGAGATCAGCCGCACGTTCGTGGCGATGGCGCGCGCAGCGGGACTTGTTGCGGAGGCCGTCCGCGTCGCGCCGCGCGACCGATTCTTCTTCAGCGACAAGCTTCCCGATGCCAATCAGATGAGCGGCGAGGTCGCGCTCGTCATGATCGACGGCAAGCCGTTGTTCCTCGATCCTGGTACGCCCGGAGCGCCCTACGGCGTGGTGTCATGGGAGAAGACGAACGTGCCCGCTATCCGCATCACAAAAGGCGGACCGCAGTGGACGAAAACGCTGGCCGGCAGTCCCGCCGACGCTCTGCTGCAGCGCAAGGCCGATCTTCGCCTCGGAGACGACGGATTGAAAGGAACAGTGACCGCGACGTTCTCCGGACAGGAGGCATTGATTCGCCGCCTCCGAGGCGACGACGAGGCGACGCGTAAGAAGTCGCTCGAAGACGAGGCGAAAGCGTGGTTCCCATCCGGCTCGACCGTGAATCTCGTGAAGGTGGACGAACTGTCGTCGTGGACCGACTCAGTCGTGGCCACGTTCGAAGTCGTGTTGCCGAACGCGACCTCCGCGGCGGGAACGCGCACACTCGTCTCGCTGTCGGTATTCACGATGGCCTCGAAGAATCCGTTCGCGCCGGGCACACGCTCGCAACCGATCTACTTTCAATACGCAAGGCGCACCCAGGATGAGGTGAAGGTCACGGTTCCGCCGTCGATGGAAATTGCTTCGCTTCCGCAGGCGGAAGACTTGAGCGTCGGTGTACTCAAATACAAGAGCAGCATCAGGCAGAACGGCAATGAAGCGATCCTCAATCGGACGATGGATGTCGATGGGATGTTCGTCGAGCGTCAGTACTACGGCGCGCTCCGCAATTTCTTCGCCTCGGTCGCTACCGCGGATCAACGGCCGCTCGTCGTCAAACCTGTGAGCAAATGATCTCTTCACGGTGGGCCGCCGCGGTCGTCTTCGTCGTGGCCGCGCCTCTCGCGTACGCTGCGCCCGAATGGATCACCGCGGCCGCGCGCAAGGCCGTCCCGCAATACCCGGCGAACACGAGAGCCGTGATCCTCTACGACTCGACGGAGCTGACGATCGGGGGTGACACGATAGTGACCCACCGGCGGCGCGTCGCCAGGATCCTGACGGCGGCAGGAAGCGATCTGGCCGAAGTGCAGGTGGCCCTCGACCGTGACTCGACGCTGCGGAACCTTCGCGCCTGGAGCATCACCAACGGCGTCGAGAAGGAAGTGGGCGAGCGCGATGCGATCGAGACGGCGGCGTTCGGCGACGTTTACGACGACCTGCGCATGAAAATCCTGCGCATTCCCGGCGCCCAGGCCGGCAGCATCGTCGCGTACGAGTACGAAGAGAGCGGCCACCCTTCGGCAATGGAGGCGACCTGGCGTTTTCAGAGCGACGTTCCTGTGATCGAGGCGAAGCTCGCCGTCACGCTGCCGGAGGGCTGGTTGTATGAGTCGGCCTGGTTTCCCCGCGAGCCCGCTGCGGCATCGCTTGTGACCGGCCGTGCGACATGGACGCTTCACGATGTTCCCGCGATCGAGGACGAGCCGCGGAGGCCGTCGTTGAGCGCAATTGCCGGCCGTCTGTCCCTCCGCTTTGGTTTGAACGCGCGTCGAACCTGGAGCGGTGTGGCGCAGTGGTACTCGGGGCTCGCGGCCCAGCGCTGCACGTCATCGCCGCAGTTGGAGGCAAAGGTGCGCGAGCTTGTCGCGCGTGACGCGCCAGTACTCGACCGAGTCCGCGCGCTTGGACGTTTCGTACAGCAGCAGGTCCGATATGTCGCCGTGGAGATCGGCATCGGCGGCTATCAGCCGCATCTCGCCACGGACGTTTTTAAGAATCGTTACGGCGATTGCAAAGACAAAGTGACCCTATTGCGCTCGATGCTGCGGGCCGCGGGCGTCGAGTCGTATTACGTGCTCGTCAACGCCACACCAGGGGTTGTCGATCCGGAGTTCCCCTCGGCAAGTCCGTTCAATCACGCGATCATCGCGCTTCGCCTTCCGCCTGACGCTTCATTGAGTGACGTTCACTCCTCGCTTCGCCACGCGCGCCTCGGCACGCTGGTGTTCTTTGACCCGACGAGCGACGTGACCCCCGTCGGACTCCTGCCTCAGTATTTGCAGCAAAGCCGCGGATTGCTCGTGACCGCCGACGGTGGTGATCTGATCGAGTTGCCGGCTGCATCCCCGGCGACGAATCAGTTGCGGCGGCGGGCGATGCTGCGCCTCGATGAGAAGGGAACGCTCAGTGGCGAAGTCGAAGAGATACGCAGCGGGTCGATCGCGGCGGAGATGCGCGCGGCACTGCGGCCTCTCACGGCGAGCGATCGCATCGGCGTGATCGAGTCGGCGGCCGCAAGCCATGTCGCCGGCCTCAACGCCAGAAACGTGCGCATCGATCACCTCGACGAGATCGGCACCGACCTGCTGGTGCGCTACGAGATCACTGCTTCCGGTTACGCGACGCGAACGGCAGATCTCGTGCTCGTTCGCTCGCGCGTCCTCGGCCATAAGGGCGAACCGATCGTGGACGCCTCCCATCGAAAGTACGCCTACGTCACCGATGGACCATCGCTCCAGACCGACGAATTCGAGATTGCCCTCCCCAACTCGCTGCAGCTCGACGAGCTTCCGCCGTCCGCGTCGGTGTCGAACGATTTCCTGACTTACTCGAGCAGCACGCGCGCGATTGAGGGGAAGCTGGTGTTCCGGCGTCAATACGAGATGCGGGTGTTCTCCGTAGCGGCATCGATGCTCCTTGATTTGAACCGCGCCTTCTCGAAGATCGATGCCGACGAGCGAGGCAGCGCGGTATTCATCGAGAAACCGTAGCCGCGTTTATGGGACTTCGCGTGGGGAACTCGGTTGCGGGCAAGCCATCTCTGTGTCCTCTGTGCCTCCGTGGTGAATTGTTTTTGGAGTGGCCGCGCTAGACTCCCGCTCCCATGTGCGGACTGACTGGATTTGTGTCGACGAGCGCCACGGCTGACGAACTGGTCGCCGTTCTGCGCCCCATGTGCGTGGCCATCGCGCATCGCGGGCCGGACGATTCGGGCGAGTGGGTTGATGCCGAGTGCGGCGTTGCCCTCGGGTTTCGGCGGCTGGCGATCATCGATGTGTCGCCGGCGGGGCATCAGCCGATGGTGTCGGTGTCGGGGCGGTACGTCGTTACGTTTAATGGCGAGATCTATAACTTTGAGGATCTTCGGCGCGAGTTGCAGGAGGCGGGGCAGGCGCCGGCGTTTCGGGGACATTCGGATACCGAGGTGATGCTGGCTGCGTTTGAGGCGTGGGGGGTGGAGGCCGCGGTCAAGCGGTTCAATGGCATGTTCGCCATCGCGTTGTGGGACCGCAAGCTGCGGCGTCTGATGCTCATGCGCGATCGGATGGGAGTGAAGCCGCTGTACTACGGCCGGGCCGGGAAGACATTCCTTTACGGCTCGGAGCTGAAAGCGCTGCGGCGGCATCCTGACTTCGAGGGGCGGATCGACCGTGACGCGCTCCCGCTCTACTTTCGATTCCTCTACGTTCCCGCGCCGTTCAGCATTTACGAAGGCATCCGGAAGCTGATGCCGGGCACGATCCTGACCTTCGATCCCACCTCGGGGCAGACAGAGACTTCGGTCTACTGGTCGGCGGCCGAGGCGGCGACGTGGGGAATCGAGCATCGTTTTCGGGGATCGGAAGAGGAAGCATCGCAGGAGTTGGAGACGCTACTTCGCGACTCCGTCCGCATCCGGATGATTGCCGATGTGCCGCTGGGAGCCTTCCTTTCCGGGGGCATCGACTCGTCGCTCATCACGGCTCTGATGCAGGCTGAGAGCTCCACGCCCGTTCGTACGTTCACGATCGGGTTTACGGAGACGGACTACGACGAGGCGCGTTATGCCGCGGCGGTGGCGCGCCACATCGGCACCGACCACACGGAGCTGTACATGACGCCGGACGACGTCGTGAATGTCATCCCGAAACTCCCGATGATGTACGACGAGCCGTTCGCCGACTCGTCGCAGATTCCGACGCATCTCGTGGCCATGCTGGCGCGGCGGCACGTCACTGTGAGCCTCTCCGGCGACGGCGGGGACGAACTGTTCGGTGGCTACACGCGCTACTTCATCGGGCAGAAGCTGTTCCGCCGCCTGGCACTGCTGCCAATGTGGGTCCGGCCCGCGATCGGCCGGGCGCTCGCGTCGCTGCCTCCTCACAAATGGGATCGGTTCCTCAGCCTCTTCCGCCCGCTGTTGCCGCTGGCGCTCCGTCAGAATGCCGGACAGCGAATCCACAAAGTCGCGCGCAGCATCTCCGGAGACGATCCGGACGCGATGTATTTCGAGCTGATCTCACACTGGTCGAACATCGCGCTCCACGCTGGCACCGCCGAGGCGCCGGTGATGTCGCGCATGGGACGTCCGCGGTTGGAGGATCCGGTCGAACGGATGATGTACTTCGACCAGATCTCCTACCTGCCCGATGACATCCTGGCGAAGGTGGACCGCGCCAGCATGGCCGTCTCGCTGGAGTCGCGCGAGCCGCTGCTCGACTATCGCCTCGTCGAGTTCGCGTGGACGTTGCCAGTGTCGATGAAGGTGCAGAACGGTCTGGGGAAACACGTTCTGCGCCGCGTTCTCGATCGCTACGTGCCGAAGGCTTTGATCGACCGCCCGAAGATGGGGTTCGGCATCCCGCTCGAATCGTTGCTCCGAGGCCGGCTGCGCGATTGGGCGGAATCGCTTCTCGATCCTGCCTCGATGCGCGCTCAGGGATTCCTCGATGCGACACAGATTCAAGCGCGATGGAAGAATCTCCTCGAGGGGAAGGACCAGTGGAAGTACCACCTATGGGGAGTGCTGATGTTTCAGGCCTGGCTGCAAAACGAGGAACGTGCGCCGGCGAGTTGTTGAGCGCGATCAGCGGCCCAGCGCGCGAGCGGCAGCGCGAATGGGATAGGCGAAAAAGTAGAGCAGATTTCCCAGGTCGTAGCGAAGACTTTTCGCCATGTGCTTGAGGAAGAGCCGCGGCTCGTGCGTCTGAAAATAGCATCCGGCCAGCACTCGATGGATCCGGCCGTACGAATGGTTGCGGAGCGACTGCACGGCCGGGTCGTCGGACTGGAACGCTTTTCCCAGCGCCAGGAGCATCGCAGTCTCCATCCGCCGGATGTTCAGATGGATGCCCTCACCGTGCAGGCGATATCGCACCAGCACTTCGCGGACGCAGGCGACGCGGTAGCGAACGGCGATGCGGTAGCAGAAGTCCCAGTCTTCGGACGGCTGCAGGCGCTCATCGTAGCCGCCGATTTCTTCCGCGATCCGTTTCGGAACCATGATGCCGCAGCCCGGCGCGGCAATGACTTCACGATCGAGACGCAGCAGGTCGGCGGCCACCCACCCTTCCATTCCGTCGAGAGATACCGAGATCGTCTTCCCGTCCGGTCCGAAAACCTCGGCGCCGCAATGAACGAGCCCGAGTCCGGGATCATCATCGAAGCGGGCGATCTCGCGTTCGAGCGCTTGCGGTCTCCAGATGTCGTCGGAATCGAGGAAGGCGAGATACTCGCCGCTCGCCGCTGCGATCCCTCTGTTTCTTGCCGCGCCGACGCCGCGGTTGTTCTGACGAATGACGCGGATGCGCTCGCCGTACTCCGCGAGTATTTGCGGCGTGTCATCGGTCGAGCCGTCGTCGACGACGATGACTTCGACTGGAGTGTACGTTTGTGCGAGTGCGCTATCGACCGCCTCGCGCAGGAACCGTCCGTAGTTGTAGGTGGGGATGATGACCGAGACGCGTTTCACAGCCGCGCATTAGTGTCACGGGTGGGGGCTTCGTTGCAAACGTCGCTTCGTGCTTGCACAGACCCGGCTCTTTCGTGCAGAGGCTTCAGAGTCTTGTAGTCTCGATCCAGGCGACCAGCTTTGCGAGGTCGTGGCCCCAGAATAGTGACAGGTCGTTTTCCTGCGCGTGCTGCAGGTTGATGAGGTCGTACACACCGCCGAGGACGGCGGATGGCACGACCTGGGTGCCGAAGTTGTTTCGCCACGTCTTCGCTTTTGCTTCCGCGTCGTTGTTGAGCCGCTTGATCGAGTTGACCGCGGAGTTGGACACTTTGCACTCGATTGCCATCGTGCGGAGGTCCCAGAGGCCGACCACGATGTCCGCTTTCCGGGTGCCGAGCTGCGTCTCGCCGCAGAATTCGCCCGGCTGCGGTGCCTTGCTGAGGTGATCGATCTTCTTGATCCTGACTGGTTTGAAACCGACTTCAGCCAGCGTGTCTTTAACCTTTTGTTCCTGGTCCTGTTTGCCGAGGTTGCGCCGGATCGTCTCGACACGGCGCGTGGCAAAAACGGCAGCGGACGCGAGTATCGCACTCGCTCGTTCTTCGGCCGTCGCCTCGCGTTGCTGGCCGGGCGACATCCAGGGGAATCGTTGGCAGTCAAGTCCGACGAGGATCGTGTCAACGATCTTCAGTGCGAGATCCGGGTTGGCGCGGAGATGTTTTGGAGCGAGGGAAGTTTCGGTGAGCACTTTCAAGTCGTCAGCGGAGACGGGCGGACCGGGCAAATAGCGAAGGGCCGTCAGCAAACGCTTGTTGCATACGATGTCGATTGCTTTCTCGCTGAGTTGCGTGAGATCGGCCGAGGTCGTCAGCAGATCCTCAAACGCTGCCTGTGCGTCTTTGAATTGATCGAGGTAGGCCTTCAGCGGCTCTCGCATCCGCTCTTCGCGGAAGAGCCCTTTCGCCAGGAGGCGGTCAGTATCGAGTTGCTCGTCGCTCCAGACGGGAGGCAGCTTAGCCGGCACCAGTCTCTCCGCTCTGAAGTGCGATGAGGCTCGGGATCAGGAGACGTTCGACCTCTTTCGGCTCAAACTTCGTCAGTCCGCCGGCATACGTTCTTCCGTCGCTCGTCGAGACAAATTCATTCAGATAGAGCGCCAGCGCCTCGAGAACCTTCGCGCTGAGGGGGTCGCGCGGATAGATGCCGTGCGCGATGTTGATATGCCGCGCCTCCGCGCGATTCAGCACAAAGGCGGGCGGCCTCCGAGCCATGTACGTGGTGAGAATTGGAGCAGGCGATCGCAGCCCGATCGACCACCACGCTTTTCGATGCTCAGCGATGTAACCCTTGTCACCGCCCATGCTGCGGGCGACCTTCAGAAAGCGATCGACAGCCTTCCGCTCTGCACGCCCGAACACGTCGAGATCGGCCGGAAGGTCGATGACACGGCGGAGCGCTGATGTGTCGGCGAGCTCCCGGCCAGCTCGAAACAGGTCACGCGCTTTTGTGATGCTCGCGAATAACGTGGAAAGTGGAAGCCCCCTGCTGTGGGCACCGTCGATCCAAATGCGGTTTGCGCCCGTAACCTGCCCTCGATGAACGGTGCAAAGCTCTCCAAGCTCAACAAAGTCCGCGGGCATTTTTCGCGGAGCGCGCATCATCGGAGTCCAGCGCGGCGCCGCTTCCAGGCGCTCGCGGCGCACCCGCCTGCCACCGTCGAGCACACCGAGTCCCTCGCTATCCGCGACGGTCCGAACGAAGACGCTCTTTGACTGGGAGCCGGTCTTGAAGCAGGTGATGACCGCTGTGGTGGCGGCGTCCGCGAATGGAAGCGCAGCCGGTTCGATCAGGTGAATCGACTCGCCTCCGAGGTCCTTGAGGAACAGCTCCCGGACCAGCTTCCCGTAGTTCACATCGAGCCATTCGGCGGCACTGATGAATACGCCGGCATCGCCGGTCTTCGCCAGACGAGCCGTGGCAAGAAAGAAATAGACGTGAAGGCCCGCCAGCTGGCTGGCCGAGAGGCCATGCTCCGCCGCGCGCTTCGTCAGCCACTTCTTCCACGTCCGTGTGATGCGATGGTGGCGAACATACGGCGGGTTCCCGATGAACAGCGTGCTTGCGTCGGATGCTTCGAGATTCAAGGTTCGGTAGTCAGCAAGCAGCACGCGCGATCTGTCCGCGAATCCTGCGGCAGCCAGATGTGCGCGGGCCAGGATCGCTGCAACCGGGTCTAGTTCTACGCCGAGGAGGTCTGCTTTCCTGAAGGACCGGCCGGCTGCCACCAGAAACCTTCCCGACCCGGTGCCGGCATCGACCACGCGTCCCGGTTTGATGTTCGCCCGCGCCCACTTCGTCATTGCGCTGACGATGAGATCCGGCGTGTACGTCGCTCCCGTTTCACGCCGCTCGGCCGGTGTGCGCAGCGCGCAAAAGATGTCGCCCAGCGGATCATTTCCTGCCTTGATCTCCGCGCGAATGCGATCTTCTGTAGCAGTGCCGATCCGCCGTGCGGACTTCGCGATCTCAGTTTCCCTCGGATGCCAATCCCCGACCGAGCGAGCGCCCAGCGCAAGCGCCAACCCGATGAGGGACGATTCCGATGTGATTTCCGCCATTCGTCGATCAGTGTAGCCGGTGAGAGGGGAAGCGTTGTCCGTCTGCGCTCGCTCATCTGCGTATTCAATCGAGTGCCTTCTGGAAAGAACCGATAGAACCGATCACCACGGAGGCACTGAGAGCACAGAGATCATCACTGAAACTCGGTGATCTCTGCGTCTCTTGGTTCACGGCTGTGAGAAAACTAGATGATTCGTGATCCGCCGAGGCAATCTACTGGCTGTAGAAACGAAGCTCGGGCAGTGAATTGGCGGGTTACGAAAGGGTTCGCGAGCGGCCAGACGGCACCAGCCGCCTCAGCGCGACCCTCTCCTCCGGCGTCAGCACTCGAGTCAAGACCAACAGAGCGTGTGCAGCAACCGCGACGACAGCCACTCCGATGCGGATCGCTGAGGATGGAGTGAGGATTGCGACGAGCGGCACGGGCAGAATCAGGATTGTGGCGGCAACGAGGTAATCGCGCTTGTTGTCGGGCCATGGCGAGAAGGCGAAGCCTGACGTGCGCCGCGCGAAGTAGACGAATGCGAGCGCTCCGGTCAGCGTGCGAAGGCTCCAGGCGATTGCTGCTCCCACCGCGCCGAACCTGTAGATCAGCAGGCCGGAAACGATCAGGTAGGGTGCGACGAGCGAGACGTTGCATCGGGCGATGAGGTCGGTGCGCCCCAGAGCGACCAGCAAGGAGTAGGGAACGTACGTCATGATCTGGGCGACGATGCCTCCCATGAGCAGGTAGAGCGGGATGGTGCTCTCGCGGCCGAATTCGGGGCCCGCCCAGATGGTGAGGAACGGCTGGGCGACGGCGCAGATGAACATCGCCGACGGCACGGCCCAGTAGAGCATTCCGCGCAGTGCGCGCCGGTACAGCAGCTGGAATGCGGCGCGGTCAGGGTTCATGCTCAGCCGCGAAAACGCGGGCACGAGCGACTGCACGATCGTCACCGGTAGTTGCGTCGGCATGTAGGCCAGACTGAACGCGATCGAGTAAAAGGCGAGCGCCTGCAACGATGCAAAGCGGGGAAGGAGCAGTTTTTCGGAGTTCGCCAGCAGCGTGGCGGTCATCGAGGAAACCATCAGCGCGCCGCCGAAGCGGGCCAGTGGTTTCATCAGCGCGCGATCGATGTGCGGTTGTCGCAGGCTGGGCAACAACCTCACGCCAATCACCGCAAACAAGATGGCCGAGACGACCGCGGCACCGGCGATCACGATCACGGCGGAGGTCAGACCGCCGCCCAGCAGAAGAACGACAGGGATGAGCAGGATCTGTCCCGCCGAGGTGATGGTGGTGACGAAGGCGACGAGATCCATCCGAAGGCGCACCACCGCCGGCGTGTTGAGCACGCCCGCAACAGCGCGTGCCAGAAATCCGATCGCCGCCAGCCGCGCAGCGACGATCGCGGCTGCGCGCAGCGGCGGAGGAAGGTGCAGACCGTGCTCGACGAGGAAGGGCGCGCCGAACATCAGCACCAGCGCGACCGTCGTTGCGGGCATCGCCGCAAGGGCGAGCGCGGACCAGATGGCGGCAGCTTCGCCTTTGTCATCGCCGACCGCGTGGGACTGCGACGCGAATCGTGTCGAGGCCGTCCCCATCCCCAGATCGCCGAATGCCAGATAGCCGATCAGGACATGAACGAGCGTCAGCACTCCGTAGGCGGGCACGCCGAGAAGCCGGATCACGAACGGCGTCGCCACCAGCGTGGCCAGCATGGTCAGGCCTTGGCCACCGAAGTTCCAGAAGCTGCCGCGAACGACGCGCGAGGTCAGGCCCACTTCGTCGCGCAGTGTGACGGGCGGCGCGATGCCTTCGGCCGGCTCGCTCTCGCTCAGCAATTCGAGGGGGTGCAACGCGGGATCGTCAGTCATGCCATGATTGCGCTCGGAGCCGGGACGCGGGAGCGTAACCTCCAAGCGCACCTCCAGCAAGCATTCCCGGAACGATGACGACCGGCGCCCGCGCTCTTTATCTCTGCTACTTCGGTCTGCGAGAGCCGCTCGTGCAGACGCAGGTCCTCCCGTATTTGCGCGAGCTCGCCGCCGGCGGCGTGACGATGTACCTCCTCACGTTCGAGCCCGAACTGAAAACGCGCTGGACTGAGGACGCGATCGCAGAGTGGCGGGAGCGGCTGCGAGCCGATGGCATCGAGTGGTCGCTGCTGCCGTATCACAAGCATCCGCGCTTGCTGGCGAAGGTGCTCGACGTCGCCCGCGGCGCGTTTCGGGCCGCATCGCTCGCGCGCCGCGAGCAGATCGGTCTCTTTCACGGCCGCAGTCATGTCGGTGCGGCGATCGGAGCGCTGGCGAAATGGATGACCGGCGCGCGTCTCATTTTCGACGTCCGCGGCTTCCTCGCCGATGAGTATGCCGACTCGGGGAACTGGCGTGCGGGAGGATTTCTCTTCACGTTGACGAAGGCGGCCGAGCGGTGGCTTTACCGCGCCGCCGACGGTTTCGTCCTGCTCACAGAGCGGGCAAACGAAACCTTGTTTCCCCTCGGCAGCGGCGGCAAACCGGTCGAGATCATCCCTTGCTGCGTTGGCCAGGAGCGCTTCGCAGCGGCGTTGCGCACGAGCCGCGAAACGATTCGCGAGGAACTCGGCCTCACCGGCCGTACCGTGTTCGTTTATGCCGGGGCGCTGGGAGGCTACTACCTCACTCGCGAGACGGCCGATCTGCTCACGATGGCGAGGCGGCGGGATGCGCACGTGTATGCGCTCGTGCTGACGCATCGCCCGTCGCCGGAGATGACCGCTGCGCTCGAGCAGGGCGGATTCACGAAGGATGACTTCCGCATCGTGCAGGTTGTGCCGGACGAGATCCCGCGGTACCTGCGGGCCGCCGACGTCGCGCTGGCGCTCGTTCGTCCGTCGTATGCGCGGCGGTCGGCGTCGCTGACGAAGATCGCGGAGTATCTCGCCTCAGGATTGCCGGTCATCGCCACCTCGGGCATCGGCGACCTCGACACGCACATCCCGGAGTGCCGCGGGGGAGTGCTGCTTCACTCGCTTGACGACGCTGCCTACGGAGAGGCTCTCGACGCGATCGAGGAGTTGCGCCGCGATCCTGCCCTCGCTGCGCGCTGCCAGGCGGAGGTGCGTCTTCGGTATGACCTTCACGATGTTGGAGGGAAACGGTACCTCCGGCTCTACGATGCCGTGCTCCGCGCATGACCGCTCTGCCGCCAACACGACGCCTTCGCGTCCTTGCTCTCGCCTCGTATCCGCTCGAGGCTGCCTCGTCGCGATACCGCATCGTGCAGTTCATCGCGCCGCTCGCCGAGCGTGGCATTGACGTCACGTTCTCGCCCTTTCTCAATGCGCGGCTCTTTGCGGCGCTCTACAAGCCAGGGAAACTTCTCAGCCGATTGCCTGCGCTCGCGTTCAGGATCGTCGCCCGAATCGGCGCTCTGATTCAGGCGATGAGGGCGGATGTCATCGTCGTGCAGCGCGAGGCGATGTTGTTCGGTCCGCCGGTGATCGAGTGGATCGCGGCCCGCGTTCTTCGTCGTCCGCTCATCCTTGACCTCGATGACGCTACGTGGATTCCGTACGCGAGTCCGGTCTACGGACGGCTGGCCACGCTGCTGAAGTGGCCCTCCAAGACCAACCGCCTCGTCCGGTGGGCGGATGCGGTCACGTGCGGAAGCCCGAACATCGCCGCCCATGTCCGTTCGCTTGGCGCCGCCGCGACGGTCGTTCCCACGACGGTCGATACGCGTGTCTTCCGGCCGCGGGGCAGCTCTGACACCGGCATTCCTGTCGTTGGATGGATCGGCACGCACAGTACCTTTCCATATCTGGAGCGATTGTTTCCGGTCTTCGAGAAGCTGCGTGCCGAGGTCCCGTTTCGACTGATGATCGCCGGCTCGGGACGCACGCGCATCGAGATCCCCGGCGTTGAGGTCGATTCCATACCGTGGAGTCTGGAGCGCGAGGCTGCCGACTTTCAATCGCTCGACATGGGCCTCTATCCGATCGCCGGCGACGAATGGAGCGCAGGAAAATCCGGTCTCAAAGCCGTTCAATATATGGCCTCTGGCGTGCCTTTCGTGATGAGCCCTGTCGGCGTTTGCGCGACGATGGGAGTTGCCGGCGAGACGCACTTTGCGGCGCTGACCGACGACGATTGGTTCGGCTACCTGCGCCGCCTCCTGCTCGATGCTGGCCTTCGCGAGTGTATGGGCGCGCGAGGCCGCGCGTTCGCCGAGGCGAATTACGGCATCGCAATGAACGCGGATGTTTTGGCAGCGCTGATCCGCAAGGTCGCAACCCAACCGCTGTCATCCACGCTGTCATCCTGAGACTGCCGCAGGACACGAAGTGCCGGAGGACGTCGAAGGACCCCCCGGTTGTTTGCGACGCTTCAAAAGCCCGCCGCCCTCCCCTGCAAAAAATCAGGGGGTCCTTCGACCGTCCTTCGGCACTTCGTGTCCTTCGGCGGCTCAGGATGACAGCGTCGTGCGCCGCGTTCTCGGATTAGCTTTGCCTTGTCCCGTTCGTCTCATCCTCATCGTAGACACGAACGCGGGCGAGGTAGAGGCCGAGAAACGTGAGGATCAGCGTGAAGGTTGCGATCGCGCCGAGGCTTACGTCGAGCGCGGCGTGGCGCACGAGCAAGGCCAGCGAGCCCGCCGCCACGGCAAACGTGTAGAGCATCCAGACGGCGCGCTTCTCCGAGAGCCCGAGCGCCACAAGCCGGTGCGACGTGTGATCGCGGCCGCCCTGCGACGCCGCGCGCCCGGCCATCTTGCGCATGAGCGTCACGAACGTCGTGTCGAAAATCGGCACGAGGAAGACCAGCACCGGCACGGCCAGAACGGCGACGACGCTCCGTGACCTTCCGCCGCCCGGGCCGGTCGCCAGCGCGCTCGAGGCGAGAAAGAAACCGACGAACATCGATCCGCAGTCGCCCATGAAAATCGACGCGGGATGATGGTTGTAGACCAGAAACCCGATCAGCGCACCTGCGAACGCGGCCAGCATCAACGCTTCCGGCCACTGCTGATTGGCGACGAAGGTCAGCCCGAGAAAGATCGCCGCGATCGCCGAAACGCCAGCGGCCAGACCGTCCATGTTGTCGAGCATGTTCACGGCGTTGGTGATTCCGACGAGCCAGAACATCGTGATCGCCACGTTCAGCGGAAACGACGCCGTCCACGGCAGCACCAATCCAAACGAGACTACGCCCGCGGCGCCGAGGAGCTGTCCCGTCAGCTTCTGGAACGGCGTGATGTGGAACAGGTCATCGGTGAGCCCCACCAGGAAGAGCGCGGCGCTTCCGGTCATGATGATGCGGATCTCGCGCGTCGCCGGCAGAAGGATCAGCATCGTTCCGATCACCGCGCAAGCGATGGCGACGCCGCCGAACATCGCCGTCGGTCTGGTGTGCCAGCGGTCGCGTTTCGGCGGAGCAACCCCTCCGCCGCGGCGCGCCATCGCGGCGACCAGCGGTGTCAGCGCCACCGACGACAGAAAGGCCCCTAACGCGGCGACGCCAGCCGTCGTCAGAAACTCCTGCGTCATGAGGCCCGGTACGAGGATGAGGTTCCGGCCATTCCAACCGGCTCACCATCGCCGCGCGACAGACGAAAGCGAATCACGGCGCGCAGGATGTCGTCGAGCGATGTGCGGGGATAGAAGCCAACCGTGCGCTCGGCCTTGGCGATATCAGGCACGCGGCGCGGCATGTCTTCGAAACCTTCTTCGTAGGCTTCGCTGTATGGAACGTAGACGATCGGCGAGCGCGAGCCGGTGAGAGTGAGGATTCGCTCCGCGAGCTCGGTGATCGACACTTCCTCGGTCGAGCCGATGTTGAACACTTCGCCCGGTGTGTCGGGGTGATCGATGAGCCGGAGCAACGATTCGACGACGTCGCCAACGAACCCGAAGCAGCGCGTCTGCCGGCCGTCTCCGTAGACCGTGAGCGGCTCGCCTGCGAGCGCCTGGCTGACCAACGTCGGCACCACCATCCCGTAACGTCCGATCTGCCGCGGTCCGACCGTGTTGAAGAGACGCACGATGATCGCCGGCAGCCCCTTCTCGTGATGGTAGGCGAGCGCCAGAAACTCGTCGATGGCCTTGGAGCAGGCGTAGCTCCAGCGTCCCTTCGTCGTCGGCCCCATCACCAGGTTGCCATCCTCGCGGAACGGGAGCTGCTCGCTCAGGCCGTAAACCTCAGACGTCGAGGCGATCAGAATTCGTTTTCGCTGCCGCGCCGCCGCCGCGAGAACGACCTCGGTTCCTCGAACATTCGTCTCGATCGTGCGCACCGGACTCTCCACGATGAGCTTCACTCCCACCGCGGCGGCGAGGTGAAAAATGACGTCGCAGGAGTCCACGAGCGCGTCGAGAACCTCTTCGTTGCGCACCGAGTCGATCGTGCAATGGAAGCGCGGGTGATTCGCCAGCTGCTCGATGTTTTCGAGGCTTCCGGTGGAAAGGTCGTCGATGACGAAGACCTCGTCACCGCGGGCAATGCAGGCATCGGCGAGGTGCGAGCCGATGAAGCCAGCTCCGCCTGTGATGAGTATTTTCAATGTTGTTGATCCGGACTTTGGCCGCGGTCCTCGGCACTGAGAACGCGGTAGAGCCGGATCATATCGGCAATGAGCCGCTCTTTGGAGTGGGCCTTATGGACATACGCGCTTCCGCGGTCAACGAGCTCGTTGCGAAGCGCTGCATCGCGCAAGAGCCGCGAAAGACCGGCAGCAAATCCGGCGTCATCGTCCGAGGCGGTCGTGATTCCGCGCTCGCGAATGTCGAAGGCCGCGCCATTCTCGATCACGTGCTCGGTCAAGGGCCCGAGCAGATCGACCACGCCACCGACGGCCGTGCTGATGACCGGCTTGCCGCATGCCATCGCCTCGATCAGAGCGAGCGGAGTCCCTTCGTTGCGTGAGGTGAGGGCGACGACGTCGAGCGAGGCATAGATCTGCGACGCTGCACGCGTTCCCGCGAAAACGACGTTCTCGCCGGCGCGCCGCTCCAGATCCGCTCGCTCGCCTCCGTCGCCGTAGACGACGAATCGCGCCAGGTTGCCAACGCGGGAAGCCACGCGCAAAAAGAGATCGTGGTTCTTGATCGCCGTGAGCCGGCCGACGATTCCTACGACCTGCTCCGAGCGTTCGATGCCGAGCTCCTCACGCAACGCGTCGCGGGCGTTCGCGTCCGCGCGAAGCCCATCGACGTCGATGCCGAGCGGCACTACGACGAACTGTTCCGGCCTCCCGACGCGAAACGTGTCGCGAATCTCGTGGAGCTGCTGTTCACCGAGCACGATGATGCGATCGGTTTTGAGGCGGGCCAGCGTCCGCTCGATTGCGAGGAAGACGCGCGTCTTCAACTTCCCGTAGTAACTGTGAAAGACATGCCCGTGGTACGTGTGCACGAAGCGAGGCCGGCGCCGCGGGCGGCTGAGGAGTTGGTACAGGATTCCGGCGATGCGTCCCACCGCCCCCGCCTTCGCCGTATGCGTGTGGACGATGTCGGGGCGGAAGCGGACCATCAGCCGCCAGAGCTGCCAGATCGTTGCGAGATCGCGCAGCGAAAGCTCGCGGCTCATCGATGAGATGACCCGCGGCGTCACGCCGTGCGCGGCGGCGAAGTCGCTCATGTCCTCCTCGCCGTCGGGCACGATGCCGGTGACGAGCAGAGTCTCGAATCCGTCGCGCTGCAGCGCCTCGCTCAGCCAGACGACATGCCGCGCCGGGCCGCCGACGTTGAGCCGCGCGATGAGACGAAGCACGCGGACCGGCGGCGGCGCGTCAGGAATCATCGAGCTCTGACCGCGGCGGCGACACGCACACGAAGCTCGCCTTCGAGCTGGTTGACGAGGTCCGGGTCGAAGCGCGCCGCCGTGGCCAGATCGGCGACGGCGAGATCGGGCTTCCTGAGTTGCAGCATGACCAGCCCACGGTTCTCGTAAATCTCGGGACGGTCGTCGATGCGCAACGCATTCGTGTACGCATCGGCTGCCTCGTTCCAGCGCCCCAGGATCTCGCAGTTCGTCCCGTAGAGCATGTACCAGGCTGGATCGAGCTTCCTCGCGCGAGCCGTACGAATGAGATCGGAGATGTTCTGGTGCGCGAGCTCCTTGGCACGCCGCGCGTCGAGCGACTGGGCGGCCATCGATCTCATTGCAACCTGGCTCAGGACGAGATTCGCACGATAGGGATCGATGCACAGCCGGTCGATGCCGGCGCACGCAACGACGATCGCGGCCAGCCGGAAAACCAGGATCACGCTAGTGCGCAACATCGTCGCGGCTCCAGGTCACGCACAAAGCCCCGAGCGTCAGGATGACCAGCCGCGGCGCGGCCAGCTCGAGCGGAAACTGGGCGATGCAGACGACGAGAACCGCGGTCGCCAGCGGCCACCGAAGCGCCCGCGCGAATTCGGCTTCGGGCGTCGTCGCCGCTGCCTTCCTGCGAGTCCCTTCCACGATCCCGCTGCCGACGCCGATCGCCGCCAGAAAAAGAGCATAACCCGGCAATCCGGTCTCGGCGGCGGTCTGCAGATGATCGTTGTGCGCTTCGCCAAAATTCATGGAGTAGCCGCGTATCCATGGGCCGGGATACCGATCGCGCAGCCTCACGCGGTACGCCATGAAGTGGTATTTGAAGCAGCCCGGGCCGACCCCGAGCAGCGGGTGATCGCGCGTCATATCCGCCGCCGTCAGGAATGCCGGCAGGCGCTCGGAAAAAAGGTGTTGGTAATCGCGCTGCACCAGGGCGTCGGCGAGCACGCGGATGCCGCGCCCCATCGCGGTGGAAGGAGAGAGCACCACCAGCCCGAGCATGATGACGATCACTCCAACCGCCATCGCGGCCCGGCGCGAATGCCCGATCGCGAAAACGATCAGAGCGGCAACGAGCGCACCCATCGCGGTCCGCGCGCCGCTGGCCGCGATTCCTGCCACGAGCAGCGCTCCGATCGCCGCGTAGACCCAGCGGCGCATTCCGCCCGCGGTGACTGCCACCACGATCGCGGCAATCGCAAGCGTGACGAAGTAGTTGCCGACGTCGTTTGTGTTGCCGAGGAGCCCGACGCTGCCGTAGTGCGAAGGCATGTCCGGCGACGGAGGAAACGGCGTCCAGATCTTCAACTCCTGTAGAAGGACGAGGATGGCGTTCGCACAGCCGGCGAACATCAGCACATCGACGGCAATCAGCGACATCGTCTGCGCGGCCAGACAGGTAGCCACGAAGATCACAACCGCCGCCAGAATCGTGATCAGACTGTCGATGCTCAACGCGCGATTCGTCGATGTCGCGGTGGTGATGACCGACCAGCCGACGATCGCCGCGGCAACGATGAATTCGGGGCGCCAGGCGAACGTCCATGTGCGCCGCCGTGACGTCGCCCAGAACACCGCCAGCATCAGCAGCGCAATCGCCTCCGTGCGGAAGGCCAGCTCCTTCGCCAGCCGGAAGGGATCCATCCCGCCGCTGAGAATCATCGGGATCACGACCACTCCCGCGGCCAGGACGGCGAGGATCGCCCGCTCGCTGCTGGCGAGCCGCGGCATCCGTTCCGTGATGAGATTTGGCTCGCTACTCATCGCGGCAGGTTCCGCCCGGAGCGGTTGGGACGCGGTCTCCCGCGTCGTCAGGATGGCGGAGCGATGCCCCCGAATGATGCTCGTGTTGCGCATGGGTGATGGGTCGCTGGACGCGCGGACGGGCTGATTTTGACACATCAACCGGCTTGGCCGTTCGCGGTGTTGCGGGGGCCGTTCACCGGTCGGTTCTCGAAAGAATCCTGTTCTAATGAACGAATGACGAAGTTACCCAGGTCCGGGCCGAGTCCATCGGCTCCCGCAGTGCTCACGCATCGCATCGACGGCGACGGTCCGCCGCTCGTGCTCCTCAACGGAGGATTCATGAGCATCGGCGCCTGGGAGCAGTTCATTGCTCCGTTGTCATCAACGTGCCGCGTCATCCGCTGCGATTTCCGCGGCCAGTTGCTCACGCCGGGGCCGTATCCGAAGTCTCTCGATGAGCATGCCCGCGACGTCCTCGCTCTTCTCGATTTCCTCGGCGTCGCATCAGCGCACGTAGCGGGAGCGTCATTCGGCGCCGAGGTCGCGCTGACCCTTGCAGCGCTCGCTCCCGACCGCGTAGATCGCCTGACGATCATCAGCGCCACCGATCGCCTGACCGATCGGATGCACAACGAAATTCGCGAAGGAAGACAACTCGCCGAGGAGGCCGCCGCCGGCCAGAAAGGCTCCGCGCAGCAACTCTTCCGCCGCGTGCTGACCGATACATGGAGCGAAGGCTGGCTCGCGCGCCAACCGCCGAACTTCCTCGAGAACCGCGTGCAACAAGCGTCGCTACTCCCTCCCACCTACTTCGCCGGCGCCGCCGCCCTCCTCGGCGCCCTCGATACCCTCGACCTCGCGCTCAGCCTCGGACGCATCACCGCACCAACACTAGTCATCGGCGGCGAGCACGACCGGGTGTTCCCGCCCGAGCACTCGCACGCGATTGCGAATGGCATCGCAGATGCGCGGCTGGAGATCATCCCGGACACCGGGCACGGGCTGCTCTTCGAGCATGCGGAGCGGGTGATTGAACTGCTAAGGGCATGAGCGACGAACCGTGTCGACCGACTTTGAACGAAGAACACTTAAGGCAATTGCGCCAGCACCGCCCACTCGGCGAAATTCTCGGTGACCGCGGACCACAGCTCGCTGTCGCCGCGTTTTAGCGACAGGATCAGCTCGTCGACGACGGTCGAGTCAGGATGACCTGCGAATCAACCTGCGAATCAACGCCGAGCCCCACGAGATCACCGGCGTCGGTCAGCAGGAAGAGGCTGGAACTGGGATCACCATTCGGAACACCGAGAGTCATGTACGTCACGGTCATGGTCAGGATCATAAAAGGAGATCCGCCTGCCACGCAGCCCGGTCCCTGATACTGCGGGAATGACGAAACGACTCCGTCGGAAAACACGATCTCCGGCATGCCGCCCTGACCAGCCGAGCCGTCGTGGATGAGAATGGTAAAGGTGAGGTTGTTGGATGTAGCGTCGACAGTCATGTTCACGGTTCCCGTCAGAACACCGACTGGAATGTAATCCTGCGAGCCGAAACTGACAGTGCGGGTGTAAGGCCATATGAAGAAGTTCCACGCTCCGGTCAAATCAGTCGCCATCACGGCCTCACTTTCGGCTCTGCGTCGCTGCCTGGCTGTTGAGAAGGACTCGAACCTTCGACAACCGGATTAACAACTCCGCGTTTGTCTCGGGACATACGCAGATATCTCCCTCCCTCAGCATTTTACCTCGGTCTGGACTTGTCCGCACACGCGGTGCGGTTCTGATTGCTCCGTCACGATGGGACTTCAGTTGCGCGTCAGCCGGATCGAGGCGTTGCGCGAACAGCTCCTTGAATGGTTCGCCTCCTTATTCAGAATCGAGGACGTGGGCAACCTGGCTCGAATTCCTCGCAACCCTTCCGTAGCGTCCCCAGAGGTTAGAATTGATCCGTGGCTGAACTTCTGCCGATCGGAGCCGTTCTCTCCCATTACCGCATCACCGCGCATCTCGGCAGCGGCGGAATGGGTGATGTCTACAAGGCGATGGACAGTTCGCTCGATCGCTCGGTGGCGCTGAAAGTTCTTCGTTCGGACGTGGTGCGCGATGACGAGCGGAGGCTCCGGTTTGTTCAGGAGGCAAAAGCAGCCTCATCTCTCAATCACCCGAACGTGGTTCACATCTACGAAATCGGGGACGCGTCGATCGGTCAGCACGAACCGCCGGTCGGGTTCATCGCCATGGAGTACATCGAGGGAACGACGTTTGGGGAAAGGATCTATTCAGGCAGAGCCGCGGGGAGGAAATTGCTGCAGCTACTGGAACAAGTTGCCGAAGGGCTTTCCAAGGCACACTCTGCCGGTTTGGTGCACCGGGACCTGAAGCCCGATAACATCATGGTCTCTTCCGATGGCTACGCCAAGATCGTCGATTTTGGTCTGGCAAAGCTGGTCATCGAAGATCCGCCAGTGTCGATCGCTGAGCACGAAGTCACCGTCCGCATGCAGCAGGTGACGCGTGAGGGAATCATGCTCGGTACGATCGGCTATATGTCGCCGGAGCAGGTCCAGGGACAACCAGTCGATCGCCGTTCCGACATCTTTTCGTTCGGCTGCATTCTCTACGAGGCGCTTGCACGCCGGCGCGCGTTCGAGGGCAGTTCGTCGGTCGACACGCTCTACAAGATTCTGCACGCGGAACCGGATCCGATCACGACGATGACCGGAGGGGCATCGGTCACTGCGCAGCGCATCATCCGACGCTGCCTGGACAAAGACCGGGACCATCGTTATCAATCGATGAAGGAGGTCGTTATTGAGCTCGCCGATTTACGGCGAGAGATGGATTCGCCGGGCAGGAGTGACTCCAACGGCGTTTCCAGAACAATACCGGCCACCGTTCGCACGAACACCCAATGGTACCTTCTGAGTGGCGGTCTTATTGCCGTCATTGCCCTACTTATGATGCTCCCAAAGGGGCACGAACCTTTAGCAGGTGTGAATCTCGGCCAAACTGTCCGGGAGAACGCCAATACCAGCAATCTGCGCACATCGCCGTCGCAAATGAATACTCCCGGTGTCAATGACGCCTACATACGAGCCAAAGTGAACGTCACGGACGAGAATCCGGCGAGCAATGACAAGGCCATCAAACTTCTGGAGAGCGTGGTCGCGGCGGATCCGAAATTTGCACCAGGCTATGCGGCGCTCGCTCGCGCTTACAACATCAAGTCCTTCTACTACGCGCCGGCGGATCAAAAAGCACAGCTCGACGAGAACGCGGCTGTGGCGGTGGAAAAAGCGCTGGCTCTCGATCCCAATCTTGCCGAAGCCCATCTGGCGAGAGGGTTAATTCTCTGGACCCATGAGAATCGATTTCAACATGAAGAAGCGGTGAGATCTTACAAGCAAGCGCTGGCCCTGAATCCAGACCTTGACGAGGCCCATCATCAGCTCGGCCTCATTTATCTTCACGTCGGTCTCTTTGATAAGGCTCAGCAGGAACTGAATGCCGCGGTGAGACTCAATCCAGGGAATACGCTGGCGCGGTTCAGGCTGGGCGTCATCGAGATGTACCGTGGCCGGTACGAGGCGGCTTTATCGGCTTTCAAGATGACGCCTCTTAGAAAAAATCCGTCCCTATGGACGTCAAACACCGCGGAGATCATGTGGCGGCTTGGTAAGAGTGATGAAGCCAGCCGGCTCATTGATGACTATCTACGGGACAACCCAAGGGATGAGGGAGGTGGCGTCACGAGCGTCAGGGCGCTCATGCTTGCACAGTCCGGAAAGAGCAAGGAAGCAGAAGAAGCGATCGGTCGTGCCATTCGTTTGGGGCGGAACTTCGGCCATTTCCACCACGCCTCCTACAATATCGCCGCCGCATATGCCCTTCTCCACAGACCCGCAGAGGCCTCACAATGGCTTCAGGTGGCGGCGGACGACGGATTCCCATGCTATCCCGTCTTCAATCGCGATCCGGCCTTGAATCCCATCCGCGACGACCCACGTTTTGTCTTACTGCTGAAACGTTTGAAGGTCCAGTTCGAGAACTTTAGCCGCTCCCTGTGACATCATCCCGACGGTGCCCACGGCAGAGAGGCAGGAAGCTGCGAGTATCTCGATGTTCAAGAAGGCGTCGTGAAGCTCGCCTCTGGTCCGACGCTCGATCTCTCCATCTTGTACGAGAATCTTCCCTACTGAGCGAGAAGCAACCCCTCACTCCAATTGCGCCACCACCGCCCACCCGCCGAAGCCTTCGCTGACGGCGAACCATAGCTCGTTGTCGCCGCGTTTCAGCGGGAGGATCAGCTCGTCGAACAGACCGACGGTGCCGAGGAAGGAACGGTCGCGCGTTTGGAAGGCGTCGTTGCCGCGATAGAGGGGACGGCCGTTGAGATAGACGCGGACCTTGTCGCTGAAGCCGAAACGGAGCAGCACGCGCTTGGCCTCATCGGCATGCAGCGTGGTGGCGCCGAATACTGTTTTGCGATCGCCGTCGAGCTTGCGCAGCATCGCCAGATTGACGATCCCGCCAGTGCCCGGCTCCAGCGGGCCCCAGGTGAGATCGCGCCAGCTTGCCGGATCGAGATCATTGATCGAATCCAACCGCTTTTCGGCAAACGTCGTCGAGACCCGCCAACGCGTCACGATGCCGGCGGGCGTGGCCACTGCCGGGGCGCCATCGCCACCCTCGGGCGGAGCGTTCTCGCCACGCTTCATCACGAAATTGGCAAAGTGCGCGGGCGTCAGAGAAACGTTGAGGCCGACCGCACCTGACGCGGCGGGGCGGATCAGCTGCGGGAAGACGACCGTTTTCCCGTCGACCGAAAGCTCGAGCCGCTGACCATGCGCGACCACCCGAACGTGAACCCAGCGGTCGGGGACGATCGTGACCTGTTGCGTGAAACGCGGTCCGGCGTAGATCTGCCATCCCCACAGGGCGTTGAAAACCGGCGTGTACTGCGTGGCGTCGGGCTTGTCGCTCAGATGCGAGCGCAGATAGACCTCCTCGAAGTTCTCGTGATCCGCGGCGCGGAACGCCAGGCCGTGAAAGCCCGGCTCGGCGGACGCGGCGACGTCGAACTCGATGATGCCGTCCTGAAAGTTCGCGTCATCCAGCCACGCTTCGCCGCTGTCGAGAAGCAGCGAATCGCGGCCGAGGTAGCGCTCGATCTTCGACTGCTTGGCGGTGATGTGCCAGTGATCCCACGCCGTATCGGCAACGGCGGGAAGGGCAACGACAAACAGGGCGAGAGACAAAACGATCGACGACAGACGCATGGGTTACCTCCCAATACAGGATCGGCGATGCGACTTCGTTTGTATTGGAGATTTCGGTCAACCGAGCTGCATGCGCCGCTCGCTGTGCAGCGCGGCCGGCGTCAGGCCAGTGAGCTCGCGCACGTCGTCGATCATGTGCGACTGGTCGTAGAACCCCGCGTCGAGCGCCAGAGCCGGCCAGTCCGGCTGCGACTGAGCGTCTGCCGCAGCGACGGCGCGATTCAATCGCATGATGCGTTGCGAGTGCTTGGCCGAGAGTCCCGTCGTGGTGATCACCGCGCGGCGCAGTTGCCGCTCCGAAACCTGAAGGTCGCGCCATAGCGTGGAGACCGCGCCGCCTGAGCGCAGCCGCTCCATCGCGGCGTTCGCGATCGTCGTGACGCGCTCGACACGAACCGACCGCAGGCCCCGCAATTCGTTCAGGAGAATGGCCAGTGCTTCAGTCGAAGAGCGCGATCGCGACAGCATTTCGCGCAACCGCGGCATGCTCCGCTCCTCGCGCCTTTCGTTGAGATGCTCCAGCGGATCGAAGCACAACAGATCGCGCGACCACTCCGCTTTCAGCCGCACCGCCTCGAGGTGCAATCCGGGCGGCGGATTGAAGAAGTGAATCGCAGGCGCCGGACCAATGATGGTCAAGCGCGGATCGGAGACGGCCCCGCGGCCATCGCGACGCGACCAGAAGCAGATGCTGACGCCGGTCTCGGGCAGCACGCGATGCCCTCGCCCCGGAATCGCCTCCTCCCCTTCGGCGCGCGAATAACACCAGGCGCCTTCGGCGATCTCGCGCAAGTCCGCCGGCACGCAGTATTCGCGATATCCACCAAGCGCGTGGCGAAGTGAGTCGTCTTGCTTCACGGCAACCGAATTATCGGGCCGCCTCCTCGACGGCGCGGTCACGTCCGGGTAACGCTCGGGCAGAATCGCAACACATCATCTTCGTCCACGAACCGGACCTGAGTACGACCATGCTGGCGATCACGGTCTTCACGCTGGCGGCGATTGAAATAGGAAAGGGCTGCTGCGGCCTGCGGGCGGGAGCGCGCAACTGAAGTGATTGCTGCCTCCGCTCGTTTTGCCTGCAGGAGGCGGCGAGACGCCGCCTGGCCAGCCGGCGGGACGCCAGCGTTCCGCGGGCACAAAACGCACCATGTACGGATGGAACGCTGGCGTCCTCG
>JAXDGW010000113.1:0-19363 GCA_034664845.1 Thermoanaerobaculia bacterium
CCGGAGAAGGATCGCTGTGCTGCGCGCGCTGGTGATCCATAAAACATCGCCCGGCAACTACTAAGAGCTCTGCGAGCTGCTGCTTGAGGACAAGCACTACAAGTAGGCGCGCGATGCCTTCGACCGCTCGCTTTCCGTGCGCACCGATTCAATCGATCCTTTCTACCGCCGCGGCATCGCAGAGTTCGAGCTTCGCGATGACGAGGCCGCGGTCCGCGATTTCCGACACGTGACCGCGGCAGACCCGAAATACGATTTCTCCCGAGCCCAATGTCTCCTCGGCCGCGCACTCGGGCGGCTCGGCCGCACGGACGAAGCGATGGCCGTATTCGACAAGTTCACTCAAACCGCCACCGGGGCGGAGCCTCTAGTGTTCGCCGCCGAGTTTTTTGCTGCACACGGCCGTGAGGCCGAGGCACTGGAGATCGCGCAGAGCATCGCCATGCGCGAGATGACGATGCCTGCCTATCAGAAGCGGCGCGACCGTGTCTGGCTGCGTAAGGCGCGGGCGGTGGAGCGGATGGTGAAGAAGAAGGTCTGAGTTAACGCGTCATTAGGAGAACTGCGGAATGTTCAATGTTCAATGGCGAATGTTCAATGTTGAATGACAGACCCCGAAACCGGAGCAACTCCAGCCCCACATTTAACATTCAACATTCAACATTCAACATTTCGAACTTACCAAGGGTTTTCTTATAACGTTACTCCCTCGCCCCGTTAAGCGCTGCGCGAAGAGTACGAAGAAGCAGCGGCGTTGGAATCGGTTTTTCGAGATAACGGACGGTTGGCGGCAGGTCGGCGTGATTCATTACGGCGTGACTGGTGTAGCCCGACATGAAGATGACGGCGAGGCCTGGCCGTGCGGCGGCGATCAATTCCGAAAGCTCTCTGCCTGTCATTCCCGGCATGACCACATCGGTCAGCAGCAGATGAATCTCGTCCGAAAAGCTTTCGCTGATCGTCAATGCTTCGGCCGGCGTACGCGCTTCGAGCACTCGATAGCCCTGCTCCTCCAGCGTCTCCCGAACGACGGAGCGGAGAAGCTCCTCATCCTCGACCAGGAGAATCGTTTCTCGTCCACGCTCCGGAACCGCCTCCTCGATCGCAGTGTCGCGGTGTACGGCACCCAAATGGCGCGGCAGCAGGAGGTTGAATGCCGTTCCGCGCCCTTCCTCGCTATACATCCACATATGGCCGCCGGTCTGCTCGACGATTCCGCGAACCACTGCCAGCCCGAGGCCCGTCCCACGTCCTGCTTCTTTGGTTGTAAAGAACGGATCGTAAATGTGCTCGCGAATATCCTTCGAAATGCCTGACCCGGTGTCAGTGACTACGAGCGACACATAGTCGCCTTCGGCCAGGTTGATGTGCTGACGCGCGTACGCTGAGTCAACGCGGACGTTTCGGCTCTCAACAGTCAGCGACCCTCCGCGGGGCATCGCATCGCGCGCATTGATGGCGAGATTCAGCAGGACCTGATGCAGCTTGCCCGGATCGGCGTATACATTCCAAAGCGCCTCATCGATCTCCGTCCTGATCTTGATCTGCTCGCCCAGAGTGGGAGCGAGAAGTCGCATCGCAGAACGAATGACGTCGTTCAGGTTCATCACCTGTGGTTCGAGGACCTGACGCCGCGCCGCGGCAAGAAGCTGCTGCGTCAAGTCGCGGTTTTTCGTTGCCGCCGCGCGAATATCGTTGACGAACTGCCGGGGCTTTTCCGCCACGAGCACGCGAAGCAGGAGCTCGCAGCGCGTGAAGATGACCATCAGCATATTGTTGAAGTCGTGCGCAATCCCGCCTGCCAATTGACCCAGCGACTCCAGCTTCTGCGCCTGTCCGAGCTGTGCCTGAAGACTGCGGTCCTCCGTCACGTCGCGAATCATCCCCATAAGATTGCCGTCAGGCATTGTTGTGGCGATCACTTCCGCTTCGAATACCGAGCCATCCTTACGCCGGAACTTCCACTCCCGCCGGTAACCGGCCTTGGAGTTGATGATCGTCAATGCTTCTCCGATGTGCTCGACCTCGCTCGGAACGACGATGTCGGAGGCGTGCAGCCCGATCATTTCCTCGCGGCGATAACCGAGCATGCGGCAGATGCTGGCATTGGCGTCGAGGTAGTAGCTTTGAGAATCGGCGATGACGATGCCGTCCGGCGCATAGTCAAAAAGCGCGTGATAGCGCTCCTCACTTCTCCGCAACGCGTCCTCCGCCTGCGTACGCGCCTCTTCCCGCGCGAAATTATCGAGAGCGAACGAGAGATCGAGAGCGGCTTCCTCAAGGAGCGCCATTTCTCTCTCCTGGAAATAATGCGGCTCCATTGAGTAGACGCTGATTGTTCCGCATACCTCGCTGTTGACCCGGATGGGAAGCGCCGCGGAGGAACGAAAACCGCCGCTCGCGAGCTCATTCAACGGACGCGCGGCCGGATCATTGAGGAGATCGTTGCTGATGTACGGTTGGCGGTTGAGGAATGCCATGCCGGTCAAACTGCGGCGGCCCGCGCGGTCATCCGCATAAAACTCAATACGCTCGAGGGATCCAGGTTCATTGCCCCACTGGGCTACAGGCATCAGCCGGTGCGTTTGCGGATCGTGCCATCCGATCCATGCCATGCGAAATCCACCCAGGTCGACGAGCACCTGACAGACTTTCCGGAACAACTCGTCGCGGGTTGAAATCCGCACAATGGCCTGATTGACGCCACTCAAGGCCTCGTACAGCCGCGTCGAACGCGCGATTTCGCGCTCGTGTTCTTTGAGCAGCGTGATATCGCGCGCAATCTTCGACGCCCCTACGACTTTGCCGTCCGCGTCGCGGATTGGCGATGCCGTGAGCGAGATGTCAATGAGCCGTCCGTCCTTCGTAAGGCGCATCGTTTCAAAGGAATCAACGTTCTTACTTTCTCTGATCCGTCCGAGG
Source organism: Thermoanaerobaculia bacterium (assembly GCA_034664845.1). Taxonomy (GTDB): domain Bacteria; phylum Acidobacteriota; class Thermoanaerobaculia; order Gp7-AA8; family Gp7-AA8; genus JADGNZ01. The sequence continues at coordinate 2,923 of JAXDGW010000113.1, forward strand.
ATGTGCTGCTCTTCGCCCGCCCTGTCGGGTGGAATCAGCCGCATGATCGACGTGCCCAGCATTTCGAGCGCCGGATAGCCAAAGATTTTTTCGGCTCCGAGGTTCCAACTGGTAATGATTCCGTTCAGATCTTTGCCGATGATCGCGTCATTGGACGACTCGACGATCGCTGCCAGGCGGTTCGACCGCTCTTCGCTTTGCCAAAGCGCGTCGAGCGCCTTTCCCTGTGCGGCCTTGTCTATGGCTATTCGATGAAGCGCAATTTCCAGCACTCTGTGCAGCGCTCCCTCGTCGAACGGCTTAACAATATAGCCGTACGGGGAAGCGGCTTTTGCCCGCTCCACAACGTCGCCCTCGGCATGCCCAGTCAGAAAAACAATCGGCATCGCTCCCTGCTGTTCAATGGCAGACGCTGCCTCAATTCCATCCATTGGACCATCGAGGCCAATATCCATGAGGATCAGATCGGGTTTCAGCGAATTCGCAGATTCGATTGCCTCTGCGCCTGTTTCCACGCTGCCCAGGACTTCGTAATCAAGCTGGTGCAGCGTGGCGGCCAGGTGCATTGCCACGATTCTTTCGTTCTCCACAATGAGGATTCGCGCTGACATCAGCGGCCTCGCTCCAGACTCGGGTCGAGCCCGTTCATGAGGCCGCCCGCCAACCACGCGCCGTCTCCAAAGGGGCGCGTGGCTCGTCTAGCGGTCATAGCCTGGGACATAGTGAACATTTCTGATTGCCTGCAGATGGCTTGCGTTAATGACGCGTCGCTTCGAAAATAACGAGCGCAAACGTAAGGCAGACAACCATCAAGGCCTATGCCACGGCTAACTCATTGAAACCATAGAGAAAGCGGCATTGTGCGGCGTCTGGATTTCGTCCGACCGGCGAAATCCTGAACACTTATCGCGGCGGCTTGATCGAGCCCGGACGCGGTTGTTTTCGCGGGCGAATGCATCGAGCGATCGCGGCCAGCAACAGCGCCGCCGCGCCACCCAATATCCAGCCTCGCCGCTTGTTCAACTCCATCTCGATGCTCACATTCGTCGAGCGGTCATCGAACACGCCATGCGCGCCGTGATCGCCCGGAAGCGGCGACCAGAGATTGTCCGGGCGTCCCGGCTCCTCGGGCTCGTCGATCATCTGCGCTTCGTAGCCATTCCTGGCGAGATAGTGATCCGCGAATCCCGGCGCGAGGTTGTTGCCGATGATGGCTTTCGTCGCCGGCCATCCGACATTGACCTCGCGCCTCCCGCTGTATGCCGCCCAGACGATCGCATCCGCCGCGACCTCGGGTTGAAAAATCGGCGGCACCGGCTGCGCCTTGCGCGGCAGCCGCGATTTCACCCAACGGAACTGCGGCGTGTTCAACGCCGGCATCTGCACCATCACCGCTCGAACGTTGCTGCGGTCATGAATCAGCTCCGTCAACAGCGAGTCGTGAAATCCCTGCACTGCGTGCTTGGCCGCGCAGTACGCCGACTGCAGCGGAATGCCGCGGTACGCAAGCGCCGATCCGACCTGCACGATCACTCCTCGGTCCCGCGGTTTCATCCGCCGCAGCGCGGCCAGCGTGCCCCAGACATAGGCAAGATAGGTGACATCCGTGACGCGCCGGTAGTCCTCCGCCGTCATCTCCATGATCGGAGAAAAGACCGAGAGCATGGCGTTGTTGATCCAGATGTCGATCGGCCCAAACGCGCGCTCGACATCCTCCGCAGCCTGCTCGACCGCGTTTTCATCGCTGACATCGAGCGGCAGCACAAGCGCCTCCCCGCCATACGACTCGATCTCCCGCTTCGCCGCTTCGAGCGCTTCACGCCCTCGGGCAATCAAGCCCACCTTCGCGCCGCGCTTGCCGAACGCGCGCGCCGTGGCGCGGCCCACGCCCGCCGAGGCACCAGTGATGACGACGATTTCCGGGGTTTTCATGGGAGGTGGCGAAGCAAAATGCGTGCTCCGAAGAAGCAATTCACCACAGAGGCGCAGAGTACACAGAGACCTCAGTGCTCTCTGCGTCTCTGTGGTTCAAAAATAGACTCTACGGTGCGTGGGGTAATTTGCCATTATTTGCGCCTCGGAACAATGCCTTCTCTCCACGATGTAGATTCCTCGGTGGATGCGCGCGGACCGAGGGATCCTCGGCGCGACGATGATGAATCGCAGCACAGGAGTGACAGGCCAAGTGATCGGCGCGGCCATCGAGGTTCATCGTGCCCTCGGACCAGGACTGCTGGAGTCAGCGTATGAGGAGTGTCTGTGCCGGGAGTTGTTTCTGCGGCACGTGCCCTTTGTCCGGCAGCTTCACCTTCCGGTCGAGTATAAAGGGGTAAATCTGGACTGCTCCTACAGGCTCGATTTCCTTGTAGCGTCTTCAGTTGTTGTCGAGATCAAAGCTGTCGCTGCCATCGAGCCGATTCATTTGGCGCAACTACTGACGTACCTGAAGCTCGGCCACTGGAAGCTCGGCCTGTTGATCAACTTCAACGTCCCCGTGCTCCGAAGCGGGATTCGGCGGATGATCTTGTGAAAACCATTCACCACAGAGGCGCAGAGTACACAGAGACCTCAGTGCTCTCTGCGTCTCTGTGGTGAATGGTTCTCAGTTGCTGTCGAGATCAAACGCGTTGGAGCCTCGTCCCTGTGCTCCGAAAGTGGATTCGACGGATGATCTCGTCTCTGTGGTTCAAAAAAAACTCGGCACGCTCCGCGCACGTAGAACCGCATGAACCTCCCCTCCATCCTTCTCTGGGGTCTTGCGGCGACGATCCTGCTGACGAGTCTCTCGATTGCCGCGCAGTCGCTCGGTCTTACGCGCATCGATATCCCGTTCATCGTCGGGACGATGTTCACACCGAATCGCGACCGCGCCAAAGTCCTCGGGCTCGGTGCGCACATCATCAACGGCTGGCTCTTCGCGATCGCCTACGCGTTCGCCTTCGAGAACCGGCACGTGGCCTCGTGGTGGTTTGGAGCGATCCTCGGCGCGCTGCAGGGGATGTTCATCGTCGTCGTTGTGCTGCCGGTGCTGCCGGGATTGCATCCGCGGATGGTGTCGGATTTCCGCGGTCCGGAGCCGACGCGGTTACTCGAGCCTCCGGGATTCTTCGCGACCAACTACGGTCTCAAGACGCCGATCGTACTGATGCTCGCGCATGTGATCTATGGCGCTGTCATCGGGACGTTCTACACACTGCACTAGAACGAACTGTCATCCTGAGGCTGCCGAAGGACACGAAGTGCCGGAGGACGCCGAAGGACCCCCTGCGCTTGTGCCGGGCCGGTCGGTGGCAGTTGGACGATGCACACGCGCAGGGGGGTCCTTCGACCGTCCTTCGGCACTTCGTGTCCTTCGGCGGCTCAGGATGACAGTTACTGCTCACTCCGCGCGCGGTTTCGCTTCGCCCTTTTTCCCCGCTTCCTCGATCGCCAGCGCGGCGTTGAGTAGCGCGATGTGCGTCAGTGCCTGCGGGAAGTTGCCGAGGAGGGCGCCGGTGGGGATGTCGATCTCTTCGGAGAACAGGCCGGCGTCGTTGGCGTGGCGGACGACGTCGTCGAAGACTGCGCGCGCTTCGTCGGGGCGGCCAGCCAGCGCCAGCGCTTCGACGAGCCAGAAGGTGCAGGCGGTGAAGGCGCCTTCGCCGGGCGGGAGGCCGTCGGGAGTTTTGTGGGTGTCGTAGCGATGGAGGAGACCGCCGTTGCCGAGGGTGGAGCGGATGGCGTCGATGGTGCCGAGCATGCGCGGGTCTTTGGGATCGACGATGCCGGTGCGCGCGATGAAGAGGAGGCTGGCGTCGACCTCTTCTTCGTCGAAGATGCCAACGAATGTGTTGCGGTTTGCGTTGAAGCCGCGCGTCAGCACGGCCTCCTTGATCTCGCCCTTTGTCGTCTCGAGGCGCGCGCGATCGACTTCGATGTGGCAGCGATCGGCGATCCGAAGCGCGCTGTCGAGCGCGGACCAGGCCATCACTTTTCCGTGTACGTGCTGGCGGGCGTCGCCGCGTTTCTCCCAGATGCCGGCGTCCGGCTCCTGCCAGCGCTCGCAGACGATCTCGGTCAAACGGCGCAGAAGCCGCTGCGCGTCGCGGTCGAACGTCTCGCCGCGCTGCGTGGCCTCATCGACCGCGCCGATCACTTCTCCGTAGACGTCGAGTTGAAACTGCGCGTGCGCGGCGTTGCCGATGCGCACCGGCTTTGAGCCGCGATAACCGTCGAGGTGATCGAGCGTTTTCTCCGGCACGCGCGCTTCGCCGAATACGTCGTACAACATCTGCAGCTTCGGTTGCGTGAGCCGCGTTGAATAGAGCAGCCAGTCGAGAAAGGCTGCGCCTTCGTTCGAGAACCCGCAGTCATAAAGCGCGCTGACCGTCCACGATGCATCACGAAGCCAGCAGTAGCGATAGTCCCAATTCCGCTCGCCGCCAATCGCCTCGGGGAGCGACGTCGTCGCCGCGGCGACGATGCCTCCCGACGGCGCGTAGGTCAGCAGCTTGAGCACGAGCGCCGAGCGAAGGACCAGATCGCGATACGGCCCGTCGTAGGTGAGTTGGTCGGACCAGGTGCGCCAGAACGCAATCGTTTGCTCGACCTCCGCCGTCGCTTCATCGCCGAGCGACGCGAGCACTGCGGGAGTGTGATCGTCGAAGCCAAGCGCAAACGTGCGCGACTCGCCCTTGCGAAGAGTGATGCGCGCCACGGCCGTGCCGTTCTCGACGATGAATTCGGCGTCGCTGCGAAGATTGAGCACTCGCGCGTCCCACGCGCACGAGACCGAATCGCCGCGCAGCGAGAGCCTCGGCGTGATGCGGCCGTAATCGGGCCGCGGCTCGTACGTGACGATGAGCGGTACTTCGCCCTCGACGACCTCGACGCGCCGGAGCACTTGCCGGAACGGCGACAGCCGCTTCCCCTTCTCCTCCTCGGTCATCACCGGCATCAGATCGAGAAGGCGCACGACGCCGGATGCGGTCGTGAAGATCGTCTCGATGACGTTCGTCCCATCGATGTAGCGGCGCTTCGATTCGAAGGGGATTGCGGGACGGACGGCGAAGTAGCCGCCTTTCTCCGCGTCGAGGATGCGGCCGAAGATCGACTCCGAATCGAAGCGCGGCCAGCAGAGCCAATCGATCGATCCGCCGCGCGATACGAGCGCGATCGAGCGCGTGCAGCCGATCACCGCGTAATCGGCGATCGGGATGTACCGGCCTATCGTCTCGCTTAACGCTTCCGCCATCGTCGCAACAACGCCAACGCTCCGGCAGCGAGAGCGATGCCACCAGCGATGCCCGCGGCTTTCCAGGCCAGTTTCTTCGCGTCGATCGGCGCCGGATCATCAGCGTAGCCGCGCTCCGGCAACGGACCAGCCACGCTTTGCTTCATCGCCAAATGCAGCACCTCGGCGAGATGCAGCGCTTCACGCCCGGTCCCCTGCGCGATCTGCTCGCGGCAACTGAAACCGTCGGCGACGATGATCGTGTCGCGCGCCGCTTCGCGCACGGCAGGAAGAAGCACACGCTCGCCGACGCGCATCGACAACTCGTATTTCTCGGGCTCGAATCCGAACGCGCCCGCCATGCCGCAACAGCCGGAGTCAGGCTGATCGACATGGAGCCCCATCTTGCCGAGGAGCTGCACTTCATCGTCGAAATGAAGAACAGCCTTGTGATGGCAATGCGCCTGAACGAGCGCTTTCCCTCGGAGCTGCGGCAGCTCGACGTTCTCCTGCAGCAGAAACTCGGGCAGCGTTTTCACCGCTTTCGACAAACGCATCGCGACGTCGTTGCCGGGGAAAAGATTCGGCAGCTCATCGCGAAACACCGAGATGCAGCTCGGCTCGAGGCCGACGATAGGGATGCCTGCGTCGAGCTCGGGACGCAGCGCGTCCATCGTCTCGACGAGCAGCTTCTTCGCCATGCCGAGGAAGCCCCAGTCGTAGAGAGGGCGTCCGCAGCAGAGACGTTTGCGCGGGATGATCACTTCAAATCCAGCCGCCTCCAGCACCTCGGCCGCCGCATTCGCGGTGCCGGGATGGAAGTGATTGTTGAAAGTGTCGGGCCAGAGAAGAACCTTACGTAGGTCGGACAAACGTAGGTCGGACTCTCCAGTCCGACGTCTCGTTTTTTCGGATTTACGTTTGAACTGCTCCACGAACGTGCTTTTCGCAAACCGCGGTGCCTTTCGCTCCGGCGCCACGCCGCCGAGTCGGCGGGCGAGCGGGAGCGACATGATCGCGTTCGCCAGTCCCGGCGCGAGCGACGCGAACTGTGCCCACCAGTAAATCCAGCCCATCGAGTACGCGGCCACAGGCCGCAACTTGCCCTCGTAGTAATGCGAAAGAAACTCCGCCTTGTACGTGGCCATGTCGACGTTGACGGGGCACTCGCCTTTGCATCCTTTGCAGGCCAGGCAGAGATCGAGCGAGTCTTTGACGGCCTCGTTGTTCCAGTTCGACGGAATGACCTGCCCTTCGAACATCTCGAACAGCAGCCGCGCGCGGCCACGTGTGGAATGCTCCTCCTCGCGTGTGACCATAAAGCTGGGACACATCGTCCCGCCATCCATGCGGCGGCATTTGCCGACGCCGACGCAGCGTCCGACCGCGCTGTCGATGCGGCCGTGATCGTCAGGAAACTGGAAGTGCGTTTTCGGCGACCATTGCTTGAAGTTGCTGCCGAGGCGGAGATTCTCGGTGGGGTGATACGGCTTCACCACCTTGCCGGGATTCATCTTCCACTCCGGGTCCCATAGCGACTTGAATTCGTTGAAGGCTCCAATCAACTCAGGCCCGAACATCTTCGGCAGCAGATCGGCGCGCGCCTGACCATCGCCGTGCTCGCCGGAGAGCGAGCCGTTGTACTTGATGCAGAGATCGGCCGCTTCGTCGAGGTACGCGCGGAACTTGGCGATTCCCGCGGCGCTCTCCAGATCGAAATTGTTGCGCGTGTGGACGCAGGCCTGGCCGAAATGGCCGTAGAGATCGCCGCTGTACCCGTACTTGTTGAGGAGCGTGCGCAACTCGCGAAGGTAGGCGCCGAGGTGTTTTGGATCGACGGCGGAATCCTCCCAACCTTCCCACGTGTGGCCCTTGCCGGGTACGAACGCGGTCGCGCCGAGACCCGACTCGCGGATCGCCCAGACCAGCTTCGCGTCCTTGTTGTCATACACGCGATGCGACGGTTTGAACGGCGACGCCGCCAGCGACGCGATCATGGTTCGCGCGTAGGCATCCGACGCCTCTTTCGTCTCGCCGCCAAATTCGATGAGAAGCCAGCCTTTGCCTTCCGGCAGCAGATGGAGCTTGTCGATGTTGAGGCCTTTGGCGCGCATGTCGGCGACGAGACGGTCGTCGATCCCTTCCAGTCCGATGGGACGAAAATCGAGCAGGCGCGGCACGTCGTCCGCGGCGAGGTAGATGTCGTCGTAGCCAAGAACGACCAGCGTGCGGTACGGCGGCGAATCGACGAGCCGGCACTTCGCCTCGAGCACGACGACGCAGGTGCACTCGCTGCCGACCAGCGCCTGCGCGACGTTGAAGCCGTTCTCGGGAAGGAGCGCATCGAGGTTGTAGCCGGAGACGCGGCGCGGAATCTTCGGATACTTCGCGCGAATGAGATCGCCGTAGGTATCGCGGATCCGTTTCAGTCCCGCGTAAATCTCCCCCCGCCTCCCCCCCTCGGCGATGATCTGTTCGAGCTCAGCCTCGCTAGTCGCGCCGACGCGCATCCGCACGCCGTCATACGTGAGGATGTCGAGCTCCTCGATGTTGTCGACGGTCTTGCCGGCCATCAGCGCATGCACGCCGCAGGAGTTGTTGCCGATCATCCCGCCCAGGGTGCAGTGCGTGTGCGTGGCCGGATCGGGGCCGAAGGTGAGCTTGTGTTTCTCGGCGGCGTTGCGGAGATCGTCGAGGATGATGCCGGGCTGCACGCGCGCAAACCGCGCCTCCGGATTCATCTCCGGGATGTCGTGCATGTACTTTGAGAAATCGAGGACAACCGCGACGTTGCAGCACTGCCCCGCCAGCGACGTCCCGCCGCCGCGCGCCAGGATCGGCGCGCCATGCTTGCGCGCCAGCGCGACGGTAGCAATGACATCGTGCGCATCGCGCGGAACGACGACGCCGATCGGCACCTGCCGGTAGTTGGAGGCGTCGGTCGCGTAAAGGGCGCGGGCGCCATCGTCGAAGCGGACTTCGCCGCGAACTTCGCGATGCAGATCCTCCGCGAGCAGCGCGGCATCAACGTTCAGCGTCTGGATGCGGTCGCCGTGCTCGATGCGCGTGCGAACGCTGCGGTCATGCTCGAACGCAACGGGATCGAAACGAATCCGTTCCTCGCGATCTCTTGGCGAGGCGACACCGCCGACGGCCAAGTCTTCAGCGTGTGCGTGCGGCCTTTCAGACATTGCAGGACATCGTATGCCGAACTTCGCGGACCGGATCGACTGTCATTCTGAGACCGCCGAAGGACACGAAGTGCCGGAGGACGTCGAAGGACCCCCTGATTCTGTGCGGGGTTTTTGTGCCCGCCCCACCGGCAGAAATCAGGGGGTCCTTCGACCGTCCTCCGGCACTTCGTGTCCTTCGGCGGCTCAGGATGACAGCGTTGGTGAGAGTGGGGCTCACTTCGTAAACGTATCCATCAGTTGCTTCATCGCGTCGCGGATGATCGTGCTTCGGCTGGGATCGTGCAGGACCGCGGACGCGAAGTTCTTCGCCTGCTCGAATGTGATGTGCGGCGGCAGCGGCGGGATGTCGGGATCGGTGCGGAAGTCGAGCACGCACGGACGGTCCGCGGTCAGCGCCTCAGACCACGCCAGTCCAACGCGTGAGGGATCTTCCACGCGAATGCCTCGCAGGCCGATCGATTCGGCGAACGCGGCGTAGTTGAATTCGGGCACTTCCTGCGACGCTTTGAACTTGCGGTCGCCGGCCATTACGCGCTCTTCCCACGTCACCATGCTGAGGTCGTGGTTGTTCAGGACGCAGACGAGCAGGTTGGGGTTCGACCACTCTTTCCAGTACTTCGCGACCGTGAGCAGCTCGGCCAGCCCGTTCATCTGCATCGCACCGTCGCCGCAGCAGGCGATGGCGACGCGGTCGGGGAAGGCGAACTTCGCGGCGATCGCGTACGGAACGCCGGGTCCCATCGTGGCCAGATTGCCGGAGAGCGATCCCATCATGCCGCGGCGGAATCGCACGTGTTGCGCGTACCAGCTCGCCGTCGTGCCGGAATCAGCGGAGAGGATGCAGTTGTCCGGGAGGCGTTGCGACAGCTCGTGAAACACGCGCCGCGGATTGATGCCGTTGACGGCGTCGCCCATCGCCATCGCGTCCATCACTTCCCACCAGCCGCGGATTTCCCCTTCCAGCATTTCGCGCCACGTGCGATCGCTCTTTCGCTGCAGGAGCGGGATGAGCGCGCGCAGCGTTTCTTTGCTGTCGCCGATGACGTTTACCTCCATCGGATAGCGGATGGAGAGCTGGCGCCCGTCGATGTCGATCTGCACCGCGCGCGCTTTGCCGTCCTCCGGCAGGAACTCGGGATACGGAAAACTCGAGCCCACCATCAGCAGCGTGTCGCAGCCCGACATCATCGTCCAGCTTGGTTTGGTGCCGAGGAGGCCGATGGAGCCGGTGACGAAGGGGAGATCGTCGGGAAGCGCTGACTTGCCGAGGAGCGCTTTGGCGACGCCGCAGCCGAGGAGATCGGCGACTTCGACGACTTCATCCATCGCGCGGAACGTGCCGGCGCCGACGAGCATCGCTACCTTGCTGCCGGCGTTGAGAACGTCCGCGGCGCGGCGCAGATCGGAATCCGTCGGAATGATGCGCGGACTCGTGTAGCCGACGCCGGAGTGAATCGTGGAGTGCTCGTGCGGCGGATCCGACCACGGCTCTTCCTGCAGATCGTTGGGGATGATGATGCAGGTGACGGAGCGCTCGGTCAGTGCGATGCGGATGGCGCGGTCAATGAGATGGCGCAGCGCGGACGGAGCCATCGCCGTCTGGCAGTACTCGCTGGCGACGTCTTTGAAGAGCGTCTGCAGATCGACTTCCTGCTGATAGCTGCCGCCCATGGCCAGCCGCGACGATTGGCCGACGATGGCAACGACCGGTTGGTGATCGAGTTTGGCGTCGTATAGGCCATTGAGCAGATGAATCGCGCCGGGCCCCGAGGTGGCGAGACAGACGCCCACCTCGCCGGTGAACTTGGCGTGTGCGCAGGCCATGAACGCGGCCATCTCTTCGTGACGGACCTGCACGAAATCGATCAGCCCGTCGGCGCGGTCGAGCGCGCCAAGGATGCCGTTGATGCCGTCGCCGGGATAGCCGTAGACGCGCTTAACGCCCCAGGCGCTGAGGCGGGAGACGAGAAAATCGGAGGTGGTTTTCGCCATGACGTGCTTCACGAAGCACGATCTGTGCGCGAAAACCGGGACAGCGCTATTTCGCCGAAAGGTAATCGATTGCTACATGCGCGATCGCGCGAACGCCGAGCTCGAGGCCGCTTTCATCGATGTAAAACAACGGCGAGTGATTCGATGCGGCCTGTTCCGGAGTCTCGTTCTTGGGGCGCGTGCCGAGCCAGAAGAAAAGTCCGGGCACCTTCTGCTGGAAGAACGAGAAGTCCTCGGCGCCGAGGACGGCGTTCACCACCGCGACGTTGGCGTTGCCGGCCACGCGGCGCAGCGTCGGCGCCATCTGTTCGGTGATTGCGGGATCGTTGTAGGTGATCGGATAGCCTTCTTCGATCGCCACCGTTGCCGTGCCGCCGCCGCTTTTGGCGATGTCTTCGGCAGTCCGTTTGATCCGCGCGTGAATCTCGTCGCGCATTTTCGCGTCGAGCGAGCGGATCGTGCCGATCATCTCGACATCGTCAGGGATGATGTTGTTGCGAACGCCGCCATGAATCGCGCCGACGGTGACGATCGACGGCGCCAGCGATGAATCGACCTGCCGGCTCGGAATCGTCTGCAATCCGAGAACGATCTGCGATGCGATGACGATCGGATCGACGCCGAGCCACGGATACGCGCCGTGCGTCTGCTTGCCGTGCACCGTGATCTTGAACGAGTCGACCGCCGCCATCATCGAGCCGGAGCGATAGGCGATTTCGCCGACGGGATAGCGCGAGGTGACGTGCAGTCCGAAGACTGCATCGACTTTTGGATTGTCGAGCGCCCCTTCCTTCACCATCAGTTTCGCGCCGCCTTCTTCCCCTTCCGGCGCTCCCTCTTCGGCGGGCTGAAAGAGAAACTTGACCGTTCCAGGAATCTCCGCGCGAATGCCGGCGAGGACTTCGGCGACGCCGAGGAGGATGGCGACGTGCGCGTCGTGTCCGCAGGCGTGCATGACGCCGACGTCGTGTCCGTTGAACGTCGTCCGCACTGTCGATTTGAACGGCACATCGACCTGCTCGAGCACCGGCAACGCGTCCATGTCGGCGCGCAACGCCACGACGCGGCCGGGCCGCCCACCGCGAAGAATGCCGACGACGCCGGTGTGCGCGACGGGAGTCTTGACCTCGATGCCGAGCTCGCGCAACCGGTCGGCGACGATCTTCGAAGTACGCGTCTCGCGATTGCCAAGCTCGGGATGCTGATGAATGTCGCGCCGGCATGCGATGACGCTGGCCTCGACTTTCTTCGCCGCCTCATCGATGCGGTGATCGAGCGTTGTAGTTGCAGCGTCGAGCGTGGCAGACATGAGGACCTCCAAGGCGAGGATGGCGAGCAGGCGCATGGGGCATTGTATTGCGCGGTTGCGAGGTGGCGGGGTTGCGGGTTTACGACGGTGGCACGGCTGTCATTCCGAGAGGGCGGGGCGGTGGGTGGGCGAGGAATCCCCTGCCGACGCAGCGGGATTCTGTCGTGTGTTTCGTTCTGGTTTTCGTTCTGGAAGCAATGGGCTGCCGAACGATCCCGCTGCGTATGTAGGGGATTCCTCGCCCACCGCCACCCCGCCCGCTCGGAATGACAGCTTCGCGACCGCGAGACCGCGCCTACTGCGACACGATTCCTACTCGCAGCGCTTCCGCCTTGCGGATCAGCTCTGCGAACCACTCGGCGAAGTGCGTCTCGCCTTTCTCTTCGGCCAGCGCTTTGGTTCCGGAGGCCATGGCGATGAACTGTTCGATGAAGCCGCGGAGGTCGTCGGACACACCCATCAGCATCAGCGTCGATGCCTGCGACTCGATCGCTTTGTAGGCCTGCAGCGCCTGCGCGTACTCGTTGGAAAAGTATGCAAACGTGTCGCGGGATTCATCGGAACGCTGATCGTCGTCAGTCATGGTCTGGAGCGTCGGTGCGGATTTTGGGCCAGTGCTTGTGCGGTCGCGGAGTCTCGCGGTTTGCGCGGTCTCGCGGCGTTACACACCACGAGACCGCATAACTGCGCGACCTCGCTACTGCGAAGCCAGCGCGTGCAGATCCTCGATCGACCTTGTCACGCCGCCGCGGACGACGTAGCGAATCTTGCTCATGTTGGCGATGTCGGCCGAGGGGTCGGCGGCGACGATGATGAGATCGGCGTCCTTCCCCTTCTCGATCGTTCCGAATTCTTTCTCGCGGCGCATTGCGCGCGCGGCGACCGCGGTCGACGAGACGATCACCTGCATCGGCGTCATGCCGGCGGCCTGCATCGCTTCCATCTCCGCGTAGATGGCCGGACCGTGCAGCGTGAGCGGGTTGCCGGCGTCGGTGCCGGTGGCGATTGGGATGCCGGCCGCGACGAGCGCCTTCAGGTTTGCCGCGGCGATCTGCTCCAGCTTCGTGGTGCGGTCGTCGCGGCGCGACAGCGAATCCGCCGTGACCGTCGTTGGGGCCTGCGCCGTTTCGGCGAGCTTCGCCAGCGTCGCTTTATCGACGCAGCCGTTCGGATCGTCGACCTTCACGGCTGTGTGCTCCACCGCGGCTCGCGTCATGCGCACGTATCCGCGCGAGACCGTCAGCGTCGGGATGAGAATCGTGCCGTTCGTTTTCGCCAGATCGAGGAACTCCTGATCGACCGGCAGGTCCCAGACGCTATGGACGAGCAGCGTCGCGCCGCCGCGCATGGCCGCCTTCGCCTCGGCCAGCCCGGTCGCGTGGACGATGAGCGGCAGGTTGTGTTTGCGCGCTTCGTCGCCCGCGGCGGCGACAGCAGCAGCCGACGCTTCCACCGTGAGACTCGGCGGCTGGACGATGTACCAGACCTTCACGGCGTGCGATCCCTGCGACGCCAGGTAGCGAACGCCGTCGCGCGCCGTCGCTTCGTCTTTCAACACCATGAACTGCCGCTCGGCGGGCAGATTGAGCCAGTGATCGAGCGTCGAAAGCAGCGGCCCGGCGGCGTCGACGTGCGGCACCAGCGTGTTCGGCTCGAAACGATCGTGCAGCCGCAAGGTCCAGGCGTAGCCGCCGACGTCGTACACCGCGGTGACGCCGGAGCAGACATACGACCGTCCGAAGCGCTCCGGGTTTGCCTTCAGCTCGCCGATGACCTGCTCGTACGGATGCGTGGCGCGGAGGTCGAGCGAGTCGGGACGTCCGTCAGCCCAACCGGTCTGCGAGAAGTGAACGTGCGCGTCAATGAGCCCAGGCGCAATCCACATCCCCTTCAAATTCGTGACGTCGATTCCCTCGGGTACCGGACACTGCGCCGCGGTTCCCGCGCAATCGATCTTGCCGTCGCGAAGAATCACGTTCGCGTTCGGCACCGGGGCGCCGCCGCGTCCGTCGATCAGCATCGCGCCGGTGAGCGCGCGCGGAGGTGCAGGCGTTCCCGCAGGCGAGTCGATCGCGCCGGTTATCGCGATCTTCCACCCCTTCGGCGTGCCGACGAACAGCCTCTCAGAGATCCCAACGTGCTCGTCGCTGCCGTAACGAACGCGGTATCGATACGTGCCGTAGACGAAGCCCGGCTGCAGGGGCGTCAGGTGGATGTCGTTCGCTTCGATGAGGTCCGGCCAGTTCGCGCCGGCCCCTTTCGCAAATGCCTCGAATCCGGTCGTGAACGCTTCCGGACCGCCGAGGACGAGGCGGTCGGAGTGGAGGTAGCAGGAGAGGTAGGCGTCGCGGTCGCGGTGCCGGATGGCGTCGATGTTCGCCTGGAACAGGGCGCGCGCCGCCGCCACGTCCCTGGCGGCGCCGCCACTCTCTGCGGCCACAGCAGAAGACGTTGCAGCCACGATCAAAAACGAAACAAAAACGGTTGTCCTGATCGACATGTCGTCATTGTAGAAGCGCGCGTACAATTTCGAGCGCCACCCCGAAAGGATGTCGATGCGCGTCGCGAGTTGCCTGCTTCTGCTGTCGATTGCTACACCGATCGCTACGTTCGCGCAGACGCCGGCGATTCCGCGCGCCGGCGAGTCCATCGAGGTGTCGATCGTCAACATCGATACCGTCGTTACCGACAAACGCGGTCACCGCGTCCGCGGTCTGACGAGGGACGATTTCGAGATCTACGAGAACGGCGTGCGCCAGCCGGTGACGAACTTTGCCGAGTATGCAAGCGAGCGGAAGGAAGCACCGGCGAGCACGGCGACGACTTCGACGGCAGCCACAGGAACCGCCGGTGTCCCGCGATCCGCGGCACAGCCGCTGCCATCCTCACCGCGGACCATCATCGTATTCATCGAGCGATTCCAGCTGCCGTCGTTTCGGAGCGATCCGCTCTTTGCGGCGATGAAGAAACTTCTTCACGACACGGTCCGCAAAGGCGATCGCGTCATGGTCGTCTCATGGAACCGCGGCATCCTCGGCATCCGTCAGGATTTCACCGACGATCTCGTCCGCATCGACAAGGCCATCGAGTTTCTTGCCGACCGCACTACCAGCATGAATCACGATCCGATCGCCGACCTCGAACAGGAGATCGACTCGATCCAGGCATATGAAGAGGAGTCGGCGGCGGTCGGCCGCGGAATCGGCGCGGCCGATATTCCGGCCGAGTCCGGGCTGAGTTTCTTCGTCGAACAGATGGCGCGCTTCTCGGCGAAGGACGCGCTGCTCGACGAGAAACGAAAAGTGGAGACGCTGAACGGACTGATGCGGTCCGCCGGCAGCGCCGATGGGAGAAAGATCCTGCTGCTGGCGACGCATCGCCTCTCGATGTATGCCGGCGCCGAGGCGTTGTTTTCCGCGGGAGCGACCGTGCTGCCGTCCGACTACAGAACGCAGTTCGATGCGATGCCGCTGATCAAGTCGCTGGTTGAAACCGCGAACACGAACGGCTTCTCGATCTACCCGATCTACGCCGAAGGGCTTGCCATGACCGCGGGCGCCAACGCGGAGCTCAGAGCCCGGCAGAACAAAGCCATCGGCTACGAATACCTCGTCCTCAACAACGAGACGCCGACGCTCGAATACGTCGCAAAGGAGACCGGTGGGTCGGCGGCGTGGGGCTCCAACGACGTAACGAAACTCATGCCGGGCATCAGCGAGGATCTCGACTCGTACTACTCGCTCGCCTATCGCGCCACGCCGGGCAAGGCGCTGGCGCGAAAGATCGAAGTGAAGGTGCGCGACCGGAATCTCACCGTCCGGGCGCGATCGCAGTACGTCCCCAAGTCCGACACCACGCGGATGGATGACCGCGTGATCGCCACGCTTTTCGGCAACGCGCCGCCCGCATCGTTCGAGGTGAAGGTCCGCCTTGCGGCGGCGAAGCTCGACGAGAAGAAGCGCTACATCATCCCGGTCACGATCGAGGTACCGATCTCCGCGCTGACGACGCTGCCGGCCGCCGGCAACGTTCACAACGGCGCGTTCACGGTCTACATGGCGTGGGGCGGCGTCGTTGGTGGACTCAGCGACACGCATCACGATACGAAGCAGTTCTCGATCGCCGACAAGGAGTTGGAGAAAGCGAAGGGCAACTACTTCACGTACCAGTTCGGCGTCGCCTCCGCCACCCCCTACCTCCGCATCGCCCTCGGCGTCTACGACGAAGTGTCAAAGGAGTACGCGCTGGACCTGGTCGACCTGCAACCGCCGCCGAGGAAGAGGGTGAAGTGAGGTGGTCGTTGGGCTTGTGTCATTCCGACGGGCGGTGGGTGAGGAATCCGCCGCGGACGCAGCGGGATCGATCGTTTCTCCTGGCATTGACGCGCTCGACCAACGTCACGCCGATTCGTCGCTGAGGAACGAGCCACGCTTCGTCGGCGGGGGATTCCTCGCCCACCACCCGCCCGCCCGCTCGGAATGACAGCGCGTTCGTTCGCGTTCGTTCGCCGTCTCATCCGCCGCCGAGGAAAAAGTCGAACTGAGGTCGGTTGTTAGTCGCGATGTCCCGGGGCTTTGTCATTCCGAGCGGGCGGGGCGGCGGGGGGCGAGGAATCCCCTGCCGACGCAGCGAGATCGATCAGCGGCTTCGTTTCAGCATTCACACGCTCTAACGTCCCGCCGTTCGTTGCTAAAGAACGAGCCACGCTTCGTGGGGGGGGTATTCCTCGCCCAC
>JAXDGW010000114.1:0-4950 GCA_034664845.1 Thermoanaerobaculia bacterium
GTCCGACTTCGCGTCCCAGTCGGACTAGAGAGTCCGACCTACGTTTCCTCCGGCACCTGAGCGCCAGTTACTGCGACCACTTCGCGATTCGCTTTCCCACCCCTCCCAACCACCCTTTCGCGACATCCTGGTAGTACATCGAGGCGGCTTTGCCGAGGGCGTCGGCGAGCGAGGGGTAGGGCGAGACGAGGCCGGCCAGTTGGGCGACGGTCATCTTTTTCTGCCGCGCCAGTACCAGCGTCGCGATGAGCGTGGAGGCGTTGGCGCAGAGGGCGTGGGCGCCGAGGATGTGGCCGCGTTTATCGCAGACTAGTTTGACGAATCCGCCTGTCGTCCGATCGACGACGGCGCGGTCGACTTCGGCCATCTCGACGCTGTAGGTGCGCACGTTTTCGGCGCCGAGCGCGGCGCTCGCTTCCGCCTCCGTCATGCCGATGTGGCCCACTTCGGGGTCGGTGTAGAGGGCCCACGGGATGTTGTCGTAGCTGATGGCGGAACGGCCGGGGAAGAGCATGTTGCGGACGAGTTTCACCGCTTCGTACGCGGCCACGTGGGTGAACTGCATGCCGCCGTGAACGTCGCCGCAGGCCCAGATGCGCGGCACCGAGGTCTGCAGGTATTTGTCGACGACGACGAAGCCGCGGTTGGTCTTCACGCCGGCTGTTTCCAGGCCGAGGTCGTCGGTGTTCGCGCGACGGCCGCTGGCGACGAAGATCTCGTCGACGCGGATCTCCTTCGACTCGCCGAGCTTGTTCTCGATGTGGACGACCTTCTTTCCCGCGTCGCGATGAATCGAGGTTGCGTCCCATCCCGTTCGTATGTCGATTCCTTCATCGCCGAAGATGCGGCGGATGCGCGCGATCACATCAGCGTCCTCTTTCATGATGATCTGGTCGGGCCTCTGGACGACCACGACGTCGCTGCCGAAGCGTCGGAACATCTGCGCGAACTCGATGCCGATGTAGCCGCCGCCGAGGATCAGCAGGGAGGCGGGGAAGGCATCCTGATTGAGGAAGGAGACGTGATCGAGAAAGCCATTCTCGGCTAGCCCTTCGACCGGTGGCACAGCGGTGCGCGTCCCCGTGGCGATAACGATGTCTTTCGCGGCGAGGCGCCGGCCATCGACATCGACTTCCTTGCGCGAAACGAGCTTGGCGTTGCCGAAGATGACGTCGATGCCGAGGGCGCGAAACTTCGCGGGATCGTCATGATGCTCGATGGCGTGGCGTTGCGTGCGCATCGAATCCATGACGGACTTCGGCGTCATGCGCACGGTCTGCGGCTCGAGTCCGTAGGCATCGGCATGGCGCATCTGGTGGGCGAGGCGCGCCGAGGCGACGAGCGCCTTTGTCGGAACGCATCCGGTCCAGAGGCAATCACCGCCGAGTTTTTCGCGCTCGATCAGCGCGACTTTGCGGCCGAGGCGCGCGCAACCGGAGGCGGTCACGAGGCCGCCGGTACCGCCGCCGATGATGACGACATCGAAGTCTTCTTGCATGCTCAAGAACCCATTAACCACAGAGGCACAGAGAGCACAGAGAAAACCTCTGTGTCCTCTGCGTCTCTGTGGTGCATTGCTTTTTCAGCGCACTTCAAACCCCGCCGCCATCAGCGCATCGCGGATCGGACCAGGCTTGTCGGTCGTGATCGTGTTGACGCCGAGCCGCACCATGTCGAGCGCGATGGACGGCTCGTCGACGGTCCAGACGACCGGGCGGAGCTTCTCCTCGTGAAGGCGCGTGATCAGCGCGGGCGGCACGGCGAAGCTCGTATCGATGCCGTTCAGGTCGTACTGCTTGATCAGCGCGATCATGTCGTCGAGGACGAATGTCTTGGTTACCGTTCGAAAGCCCGGGCCTTCGTCGTAGAGGACGTTCCAGCGGCCGTGGTTGTAATCGGCCTCGAAGACGACGATGAGCAGGCAATCGTTGTCGGGAAACTCCTGCTTCGCGGCGACGATCGTGTCGATGTCGAAGCTGATGAAGACGACTTGCGATGCCTTCCCCGATTGCCGCACCAGCTCCGCGGTGGGCGGCACGACTTGCGGCCCGTCTTTCAATTCGATGAAGAGCTCGCAACCGTCGGGCATGACATCGAGAACATCCTCGAGCAGCGGCAGTCGAGTGCCCGCCCACGTCTGCGATTTCCAGCGGCCGGCGTCGAGGGAGCGAAGCTCGTTGGCGAAACGGTCGCGCACGATCCAGCTCGCGTTCGTGGTGCGGTTCGTCGTGTCGTCGTGAATGACGATGACCTGGCCATCTTTCGTCAGATGAACGTCGAGCTCGCAGGCGTGCGCGATCTTCCAGCCTTCCATGAACGCGGGGAGCGTGTTCTCGGGCGGCGCGTCGGGCAGCACGAATCCCTGTCCCATGCCGCGATGCGCGACCACCTGAACCGTCTGCTTAGGCATTGACGTACACCGTTACCTTTCTCGTGGCCCGCGGACCATCGAGCTCGATGAAATAGATCCCTTGCCATGTGCCGAGAATCAGTTGGCCGTTGCGGTAAGGCCAGGAAAGGGATGTGCCGATGAGCAGCGAGAGGAAATGCGCGTCGGAGTTCCCTTCGCCGTGCGCGAAGCGGACTTTGGGCACGAGCGCGCGCAACGCCTTGGTCAGATCGGCGGGAACGTCGGGATCGGCGTTCTCGTTGACCGAGATCGCGCAGGTCGTGTGCGGCACGATGATCGTGGCGATGCCTTCGCCGAGGGTGAGAGCGCTGAGGGCGCGCTGGACGTCGGGGGTGATGAGGAGGATCTGTTCGCGGGCGGTGGTGCGGACGTTGAAGGATTGCTCGCGAAGCATCGGGAGATGGTAGTGGGTTTTTTGGGTTGAGAGGCGGAATGTTGAATGTTGAATGTTGAGTGTTGAATGTTGAATGGGAGGCACCAGACCCGGCTCGCGAAGCCAACGCGCATGGCCGATAACCGGCACTCTGAGCGAGGATCAGACCTAGCTCAACCGTCTCTCGTTTCCATTCAACATTCAACATTTAACATTGAACATTCAACATTCCGCCTCTGATTCATCACCGAATCCTCGCTACAATCGATCCATGCGCATCCTCGGCATCGATCCCGGCTCGGTCACGACAGGCTTTGGCGTCATCGAGCAGGTTCATGGCCGTTTGTCGCTGGTCGAGCAGGGGACGATCGGGACGACGCGCGGCTCTGAGCTGGCCGACCGGCTCTGCCGCATCCACGACGAGCTTGTTGCGGTCATCGCGCGCAATGCGCTCGATGCTGTGGCAGTCGAAGCGCCGTTCGGTGGGCAGAACATCAAGAGCCTGATCCAGCTCGCGCATGCACGCGGCGTGATCCTGCTCGCAGCGCGCGCCGCGAAGCTGGCCGTCTTCGAATACTCCCCTCGGAGCGTCAAGAGCGCCGTCGTCGGTTACGGCGGCGCGGAGAAGGAGCAGGTCGCGAAGATGGTGCGGATGCTTCTTCCCGGTTGCAAGAACCTGGTGATGTCGACCGACGCCTCGGACGCCCTCGCCGTCGCCATCTGCCACGCCCACACCGCCGGAACCGCCGAGAGGTTGCGGATCGCTCGATGAGCTCGTCGCTCCCGCAAGAAGAGACGGTCGAAGCGAACGCGCAGACAGGCATCCCGCCCGGCCGTTTTCAGCGCACGTTCAGCGCCCTTCGCTATCGCGATTTCCGGCTGCTCTGGTTCGGCGCCTTTGCATCGACGACCGGCACGTTCATGCAGACACTGGCGCAGGGCTGGCTCGTCTACACGATGACCGGCTCCGCGTTCCTCCTCGGCGTCGACGGTTTCCTGGCCACCGGACCGATGTTGCTCTTCTCGCTCTTCGGCGGCGTCATCGCCGACCGCATCGAGCGGCGAAAGATCATGCTCCTCTCGCAGGTCATGCAGATGACGTTCGCGTTCGTGCTGACGGGCCTCATCTACTTTCACTCCGTCAAGATCTGGCACATCTTCGTGCTCTCGTTTCTGACCGGGAGCGCGCAGTCGTTCAGCGGCCCGGCCTACGCGTCGCTCTTGCCGCTGCTCGTGAAACGCGACGACATGGCGAACGCGGTGGCGATGAACTCGATGCAGTTCAACCTCGCCCGCGTCATCGGGCCGGCCATCGGCGGCGTGGTCTTCGGCCTGTGGGGCGCGACGGCCTGCTTCGGCATCAACGGCCTGTCGTTCATCTTCGTCATCATCGCGGTGATGAGCATCAGGATGCCGCCGCTGCACGCGCACGCGACCTCGGCGTCGATGATGGCGCAGATGAAGGAAGGGTTCGCGTTCGTGGCATCGCGGCGTTCGTTGCTGCTGCTGACCTTCCTCTCCTTCGCCGGCACGTTCCTCGGCATGCCGCTCTTCACGATGATGCCTGTCGTCGCCAAGAGCATTTTTCACCTCGGGCCACAGGGACTCTCACTGCTCCAGGCGGACTACGGAATTGGTTCGGTCGTCGGCGCGCTCTTCGTCGCCGGGAGCAGTTACGCCGCGAAGAAGGGGAGGATCGCGCTCGTGCTGCAGCTCGTCTTCGCCTGCACGCTCGTGGCGTTTGGGATGTCGCGCCACATCTCATCGAGCCTCGTGATCGCGTTCCTTGCCGGCGCGGCCATCGTCGGCGTGATCTCGCTTTACAGCTCTCTGGTCCAACTCTCGACGAGCGACGCGATGCGCGGCCGCGTCATGTCGATCTTCATGCTCGCCTTCCGCGGCGGCATGCCCCTCGGCAACCTACTCGCGGGTTTCGTAGCACAACGCTGGTCGATCTCAACCGCGCTGGAGGTGAACGGCATCGCGCTCGCGGTGGTGGCGCTGATCTTCATCGTGCGAGGGACGGACTTGGATGCGGGGCTGGAGCCGGAGAGGGCGGCGTAACTCTACATTCGCGCCGTCATCAACGCTGTCATCCTGAGCCGCCGAAGGACACGAAGTGCCGAAGGACGGTCGAAGGACCCCCCGATTCCTGCCGGTGGGGAGG
>JAXDGW010000115.1:0-33190 GCA_034664845.1 Thermoanaerobaculia bacterium
CGTCCTCGCCGCCGTGGTGCTGGGTAAGACTGGCGGGCCTCGGGCGAGTAGGCGGCGGGACGCCCGCCTGGCCAGCCGGCGAGGACGCCAGCGTTCCATCGCGCTAAGTTAAGGCCATTGCGCTGTCATCCTGAGGCCGCCGGAGGACACGAAGTGCCGGAGGATGTCGAAGGGGCTTTGCACGTAAACTCCTCTCGCCGCCATGTTTTATGTGCAGCGACGTTGACGCGCAATGAGCACGCCCGATTCGTCGACAAGTCGGACTTACCCCGTCCACGATCTCGACGACGACGGAGTTCAGCGTGGCGGTGAAGGTGGAGTTCGATAGCGCTTGCGTCTCCGTGGCACCCGATGTGCAGCAGCCCTTCATCGGTTAAGGAGGGATGGATGAAGGTAACGAACGTTCGGCTTGGGGCTGTGGTGGTGCTGATGTGTGTCTCGGGGATCGTTCACGCACAGAGCTGTACGCAGGGCGGCGTCGCCAACGCTGGCCCGACGTTTCAGCAGTACAACCTCCTGTATGACCCGGTGTTCGCGCAGACGAGTTGTCCGGCGTGGCAATTCATCGATGCGGAGCGGGCGACGAGCGGCACGATGTGCAACAGCTACTTTTATCCGTTCGCGGCACCGTTCGGCCGGGGGACGGGGCCGGTTTTCGCGACGATTTACCAGATGACGCACGGACGGTCAGATTTCGCCGATCACTTCTACCTCAGCTACACCGTCGATATCGTCGATTCGACGAACAACCCCAATACCCGCATCGTCGCGTGGATCCAGTCGCCGGTCGATTGGTACGGGTGGATTGTGAATGTCGACACGCCGACCGGCGGTGCGCGGGATTGCGACACTCGCTATGTCGATCTCGGTCATCACTCCGACTGGGTCGGCCAGGACATCAAGGTCGGCTGGGACCTCCACATCCCGACGACCGGCGCGACGATCTCGATCACGAACATGGGACTGTGGCAGGGGCAGTAGACCGCCCGCTAGCGAGTTGCGTTAGCGGGCTGCTGCACTGATCACGGTCTGAGTCCCTGCCGACATCCCCGGCACGGAGACGCCAAGCTCAAAGATCGAGTGAATGGTGCATGTGATGTTGTACGCGATCACCTTCAGAAGCAACTCGTTCACCTGAGCCGGAGAGTTTTGCTCCGCAGGGCCGCGTATCACTTCCCGATACCCTGCCCGAAGTTGAGACGCCGCGCGTAGCTGCCCTCGGCAGTCGAGTAAATGTGCAGCCGTCCGACTTTATGTGCAGGGTAGACTTTGTGTGCAAAGCCGGTCGAAGGCCCCCCTGATCTAATGCGAGGGTTTTGTTCCCCGCCACCCGAACCTGCACATTCGCGGGGGGTCCTTCGACCGTCCTTCGGCGGCTCAGGATGACAGGCTTGATAATCTTTGCGCCACGCGATGTTTCAGAGTGCCAGGAGCAGAGAGAACCAAAGTCATATGAAAGTCATCTCCGTGAATGCCGGACTGCCGCGCGAGGTCGATTGGCAGGGCGAGACTGTGCTGACGTCGATCTTCAAAGCTCCCGTCGCGGGCCGGGTTCCGGTGGATACGCTGAACCTCGCCGGCGACAGGCAGTCGGACCTTTCGGTTCATGGTGGCGCGGAGAAGGCGGTCTACGTTTATCCGTCCGAGCACTACGCGTTCTGGCGCGAGGAACTGCCGGATGTCGATCTCCCCTGGGGCTCGTTCGGCGAGAATCTGACCGTCGAGGGTCTGGCCGAGGATGTGGTGCAAATCGGAGACGTGCTCGGCATCGGCTCGGCGTCGTTCGTCGTAACGCAACCTCGCATGCCCTGCTACAAGCTCGGAATCCGTTTCGGGCGGATGGACATGGTGAAGCGCTTCTTGCGCAGCGGGCGAAGCGGTTTTTATCTGTCGGTTTCGAAAGAGGGCGACGTCAGCGCGGGAGATGCCGTTGCGTTGACGCCGTCGCGGGAGCCCGCGATTACGGTCGCTGAATTCGTCAGCATTTATGCGGGGAACGGCAAAAATCAGGATCTCTTACGCCGTGCCAGCGAGGTCCCTGCGATTCCTGAAGGCTGGCGCGACTATTTTCATCAACGGTTGCGGGAACCAGGCTCGTGATCGATCGAGCGTCCCGCGACCGGCTTGCCGGGCTGCTTCGCGAGCTTGCTGAGGGCAGCGTCACCAAAGTCGAGTTTCACGAGCAGTTGCCTCGATCGAAGGATCTCGCTGTGCGGGAGATCATCGAGCAGGCCTGGCTTCTTTGCCGCGATCTTCCCGAACCGAAGACAGGGACGCGCAAGAAGCTGCCCCGCGATTCACGCGGCGAAGTGGCGCGCTGGATTCTTTTTCTGGAGAGTGATCGCGAGTACGAATGGCCGGCGCTTTCTCCTCTGGCTCGAGCACTTGGGTTCATCCCGAGCGTGATCACGTTCGGCCTTTTCTGGGCGCCCTGGCGGTGGTGGTTCAAGCGCCGCGGCGATTCCCGCGTCTGGCCATTCATCGATGCGGATGAGTACCAGGCCGCGCAGGGAAGCGGGCGCCGGAAGCGCGGGTTTTCGAGAGATCGGAGACAAGAGATCGGAGATCAGGAATCAGAGACAAGAGATCAGATCAGAGACGGCTTCACCTGATTTGCTCTAATCTCTGACCTGATCTCTGATCTCTGATTTTTCTGATCTCTGTTTCCCAGGAGCGACCCATGTGCCGAAACATCAAGACGCTGTTCAACTTTGAGCCTCCGGCGACCGAGGAGGAGATTCGCAATGCTTCGCTGCAGTTTGTGCGGAAACTGTGCGGCTTCACCAAGCCGTCGAAAGCGAATCAGGCCGCGTTCGATGCGGCAGTCGAGGAGACCGCGCTCGTCGCGCAGAAACTCTTCGCGTCGCTCGTGACGAGCGCGGAGCCGCACGACCGCGAAGAGGTAGCGGCCAGGCTGCGCGAGAAATCGGCGATCCGGTTTGGCAGGGCGGCGCAAACGTAGCGAAGGCTTCGCCTGACTCATGGCTACGACATCTCCGGCGAGCGTTGGCGATGAGTTCGACCGCCTTTCCGAGCTCCCGGACAGCTGGGATTTCAACGAGCACGAGCACCGGCACCTTCTCCGTTTGCTACCGAATCGCATCGTCACGCTGCTCGATGCAGGCTGCGGAGCTGGTGCCTTCGCGCGTGCGGTGGCACCGCGCTGCGATCACGTCGTTGGTATCGACCTCTCGCCGGGAATGATCGCCCGCGCCCGCAGCCATCCCGGTACTCCGTCGAACATCGAGTACTCGGTCAGCGATCTTTTCGCGGCTCCGTTCGCGCCCGCCTCATTCGACGCGATCGTCTCGATTGCCGCGGTGCATCACATGGATATGAAGGCAGCGTTTCTTCGTTTTGCATCGCTGCTTCGTCCGGGCGGCACGCTGCTCGTCGTTGACTTGCTGTCGCCCGGAAGTCTTCTCGATCGTCTTGCATCCCTTGGGGCATACGCCCTCGCTCCCTCAGTGCGCTTCTGGAACACCGGGCGTATCGTTCAGCCGCGTGCCGTCCGCGCGGCATGGGCTGATCACGAAAAGCACGACTCCTTCACCACGCTTCGCGACGTGCGCGCGCTTGCGGCAACGGTGCTTCCGGGATCGCGTGTGCAGCGCCGGCTGTTCTGGCGCTATTGCCTGATCTGGAGAGCAGAGACGAAGATCAGAGATAAGAGACAAGAGATCAGAGATCAGAGATCACGGCAAACGAGCCTTTCTGATCTCTGATCTCTGATCTCCGATCTCTGCTTTACATGAATTACCATCTTGCGATCGGAGGAAGTCACCATGCGACGCATTGTTCTCGTTCTCCTATCTCTCAGTTTCCTTTTCGCGGCATTCTCAGTTCAGGCTCAGCCACGCTTTTCCGGAACCTACGCCGTCACCGGCACGAATCCCGGCGTCGGCGCGTACAAAGGGACGCTGACGATCACGCCGCGCGGTGACGTTTACGACGTGCGCTGGTCGATCGCGAACCTGAAGTATTACGGTGTCGGAGTGGTCGTCGGCGACACGTTGTCCGTCGCGTATAGCGACCGCGATCACACCTTCTTCGGCGTTGTGGCGTACGAGCATTCCGGCGGCTCGCTCGATGGACGCTGGGCCGTGGCGGGCGGCTCGTCGACGCCGGGAACCGAGATCGCGGTACCGCGGCGCTGACCGTGGACACGCTGTCGGCGCGCTGAGTCATGAGAAGAGCACGTCTCGCGCTCCTGAGCTGCATTATTGCAATCGCCGCGGTCGGAACGCTCCCTCTTCCCCTCGGCATGCGGATCGCGGAAGGGGCGGAGAAACAGATCGGCGTGACGCTTGTGTACGACCCGGCCTACGTCTCGCTCCGCTATCCCGGCGGCGATCTCCCGCTCAGTCGCGGCGTTTGCGCGGATGTGGTCGTTCGTGCGTTTCGCGTCGCCGGCATCGATCTGCAACGCGTCGTGCACGAAGACATGCTCCGCGCGTTCAAGCGCTATCCAGCGCTTTGGGGTCTCTCCCGTCCCGACACGAATATCGATCACCGCCGCGTCCCGAATCTCATGAAGTTCTTCGAGCGAAACGGAAAGACCGCCACCGGCGCCTTCCTCCCCGGCGATGTCGTGGCCTGGCGCCTAAGCGGCGGCCTGTACCACATCGGCGTCGTCAGCGCGGACCTCGCGCCGTCAAACCGCCCGCTGATGATTCACAACATCGGTCAGGGCGCGCAGAAAGAGGACGTCCTATTCGCCTACCAGATCATCGGGCACTATCGGTGGCGGTAGGGTCGCGATTTCGCGGCACTCCCCGGTTGTCATTCCGAGCGGGCGGGGCGGCGGGTGGCGAGGAATCCCCCACCCACGGAGCGATTCTCGTGCAACAGTAGGTTAGTCGCGGCGTGCTCCTGAGTCGCTGCGTGGTTGGGGGATTCCTCGCCCCCCTCGCCCCCGCCCGCTCGGAATGACAACCGTGTTAATCGCGATCTACGCTCCTTCACCAACTCCCGAGTCTCCATCTAGTAGATTTCGCGAACGTTACCGCCCTCATCCTTGACGTGCTGCGCGTCCAGCCCATACAGTCGCGCGCATGGCGAAACGGATGATCTTGATGCTCGTCGTAGTGATTGCCTTCGTGGCAATCCTCGGCGTGTATAAGTACTCGCAAATCAAGAAAGCGATGTCGCAGGGCTACACGCCGCCGCCCGAGGCGGTGACGACGATCGTGGCGAAACCGGATCAGTGGGATACCACCATCTCCGCGATCGGTACCGTCGCGGCTGTAAACGGCGTCACGCTCAGTGCGGACCTTCCCGGTGTCGTCGAGCAGATCTCGTTCGACTCCGGGCGGACG
Source organism: Thermoanaerobaculia bacterium (assembly GCA_034664845.1). Taxonomy (GTDB): domain Bacteria; phylum Acidobacteriota; class Thermoanaerobaculia; order Gp7-AA8; family Gp7-AA8; genus JADGNZ01. Next base: position 5,319 of record JAXDGW010000115.1, read on the forward strand.
GTGGGGAAGGGCGATGTGCTGGTGCGGCTCGACACGATGCAGGAGCGTGCGCAGCTCGCCTCGGCCGAAGCGCAACGTGAGTTGACGCGAGTGCAACTGCAACGTTCGCAGAAGCTGCAGGCCGCGGGGATCGCGCCGAAAGAGACACTCGATCGCGCTGGTGCGGATTTCAAGCAAGCCGAGGCGGCGATCGAGGAGATCCGCGCGACGATCGAGCGAAAAACCATCCGCGCTCCTTTCGCCGGAATCCTCGGGCTCCGCCAGATCAATGACGGCCAATCGCTCGCAAGCGGCGCGCCGATCGTTTCGCTGCAATCGCTCCAGCCTGTCTACGTCAACTTCAGCGTTCCGCAGCAGCAGGCGGGATTGCTTCAAAAGGGCGGCGCGATCAGCGTCACCTCCGACGCCTTTCAGGGACCGGAAACTGGGCGGATCAACGCCTTCGACTCCGTCGTCAACGAGGAGACGCGCAACATCCAGGTGCAGTCGGTCTTCACCAACGACTCGCACAAACTGCGGCCGGGAATGTACGTCGAGGCGCAACTCGCGCAGGGCGCCCGCATGCCGGTCATCGCCCTTCCGGTCTCCGCGATCAGCTACGCGCCGTTCGGCGACTCCGTCTTCATTGTCGAGGATGTGAAAGGTCCGGATGGGAAGACCTACCGCGGCGTGCGCCAGCAGTTTGTAAAGCTGGGCGGCGCCCGCGGCGATCTCGTCGCCGTCCTCACCGGCGTCAAACCCGGCGAAGAAATCGTGAGCTCAGGGATCTTCAAGCTGCGGCCCGGAGCAGCCGTGACCGTCAACAATGCGATTCAACCAGGAGCGAGCGCGACGCCGAAGGTGGGGAACAGTTAGGTTGTTTTTTGGGACTCTTGAGAGCGACCCCAAAGCGAAATGTTGAATGTTGAATGTTAAATGTTGAATGTTGAATTGAATGTCCAGTGCTGAATGAATGACCGCTTGGACAAGGTTCCGAGTCATTCAACATTCAACATTCAACATTGAACATTCAACATTCAGGTTTTCAAGGGACGAACCAAAGCCCGATGCGCGAAAACGCGAATGTGATCAGCCAATAGCCACCACATGAAATTCACCGACCTCTTCATCAAGCGCCCCGTACTGGCCATCGTCGTCAATCTGCTGATTCTCATCGGCGGGTTGCAGGCGATCCGCTCCCTTTCGGTGCGGCAGTTTCCGCGCAGCGACATGGCCAACGTCGTCGTGACGACGGCGTATGTCGGCGCGAACGCAGACCTCGTCCGCGGATTCATCACCGGGCCGCTCGAGCGCTCCATCGCCGGCGCCGACGGCATCGACTACCTCGAATCGTCGAGCGGGCAGGGCGTCAGCACCATCACCGTGCATCTCAAGCTCAACTTCGACACCAACGCGGCGCTCACGCAGATTCAGTCGAAGGTCGCGCAGGTGCGCAACCAGCTGCCGCCGGAGGCCGAGGCGCCGACCATCGATTTGCAGACGGTGGACGCGCAGTTCGCAGCGGCCTACCTCGGATTTTCGTCGCCCGACCTCGATCAAAACCAGATCACCGACTATCTAAAACGCGTCGTGCAGCCGAAGCTCTCCGCGCTCAGCGGCGTTCAGAAGGCCGAGATCTTCGGCGACCGCACGTTCGCGATGAGGGTCTGGCTCGATCCCGCCAAAATGGCCTCGCATGGCATCTCGCCGTCGCAAGTGAGCAACGCGCTGGCGGCGAACAATTACCTCGCAGCGCTCGGCCAGACGAAGGGATCGATGACCTCGGTCAACCTCGTCGCCAACACGAACCTGCAGACTGCCGATGAGTTCAAGCAGCTCGTGGTGAAGGAAGACAAGGGCACGATCGTCCGCCTCGGCGACATCGCCGACGTCGTCCTCGGCGCCGAGAATTACGACTCCGAGGTCCGCTTCAACGGCCAGACCGCGGTCTTCATCGGCATCTTCGTCCTGCCGACCGCCAACACGCTCGACGTGATGAAGTCCGTGCGCGAGGCCTTGCCCGAGATCCAGGCGCAGCTTCCCGCCGGCATGAAAACAGGCGTGCCGTACGACTCCTCCGCGTACATCCAGGAAGCGATCGACGAAGTTCTCAAGACGCTCGCCGAGACGCTGCTCATCGTCATCTTCGTCATCTTCCTTTTCCTCGGATCCGTGCGCGGCGTGATCATCCCGGTCATCGCCATCCCCATCTCGCTCATTGGCGCCGTCGCGCTGATGCTGGCCTTCGGATTCACCATCAATCTTCTGACGCTGCTGGCGATCGTCTTATCGGTCGGTCTCGTCGTCGACGACGCCATCGTCATGGTGGAGAACATCGAGCGCCATCTGCACATGGGGAAGACGCCGTTCCTGGCGGCCATCGACGCGGCGCGCGAGTTGGTCGCGCCGATCATCGCCATGACCATTACCTTGGCCTCGGTCTACACACCGGTGGCGCTGCAAGGGGGCCTGACCGGATCGCTCTTCCGCGAGTTCGCCTTCACGCTGGCCGGCGCCGTGCTCATCTCCGGAATCGTCGCGCTCACGTTGTCGCCGATGATGGGCTCGAAGCTGCTGCGCGCCGGCGACACCGAGAAAGGCTTCGCAGGCGTCGTCAATCGCCGCTTCGACGGGCTGCGCGAACGCTACGTGCGCTTGCTGACCGGCACACTGAACTACCGGCCGGTCGTGCTCACGCTCTGGATACTCGTCGTGCTGCTCATCTTTCCCTTCTACATGTTCTCGCAGAAGGAGCTTGCTCCGCCGGAGGATCAGAACTTCATGTTCGCGATCGTGCAGGCACCGGCCAACAACACGATCGAGCAGACCAAACTCTTCGCCGATCAGGTCGAAGCCGTGTACCGGTCGTTGCCGGAGAAGGAGTCGACGTTCCAGGTCGTCTTCCCAACAGGCGGCTTCGGCGGCATGGTGACCAAGCCGTTCGCGCAACGGAAGCGCGGCATCCAGCAAATCGTCATGGATGCATCCGCGAAGTCGGCCAACATCCCCGGCATCCGCGTGATTCAACTCGTGCCGCCGTCGCTGCCGGGAAACGGCGGAGGCTTCCCCGTAGACCTCGTGCTCGTGTCGAATGAAGAGTCGGCGCGCATCGCGGAGTTCGCGAACCAGTTGATGGCGAAAGCGTTCACGAGCGGCAAGTTCATGTACGCCGACACCGACCTGAAGTTCGATCAACCGCAGGCGCGAGTCGTTTTCAACCGCGACAAACTTCGCGCGCAGGGCGTCGACCTCTCGCAGGCCGGACGCGATCTCTCCGTCCTCCTCGGCGGCAACTTCGTCAACCGGTTCAGCATCCAGGGCCGCAGCTACAAAGTCATTCCGCAGGTCAAGCGCAGCGGCCGGCTGGCGCCCGACCAGCTCGAACAGATGTACATCGGCGGCGCCGGAGGCAAGCTCGTACCGCTCTCGACGTTCGCCACGCTGGAGACGACGACCGAGCCGCGCGAGCTGAAACGCTTCCAGCAACTCAACGCCGTTCACGTGCAGGGAGCCATTCCGCCCGGCGTCTCGATCGACAGCGCGCTGCAATACCTCGAGGACGAGGCGCACAAGATCCTGCCCCGCGGCTACACGCTCGACTACGCCGGCGAGTCGCGCCAGTTGCGCATCGAAGGCAGCCGCTTCCTCGGCGTTTTCCTCCTCTCGGCCATCCTGATCTATCTCGTGCTGGCCGCGCAGTTCGAGAGCTTCCGCGATCCGTTCATCATCCTTGCCGGCTCGGTCCCGCTGGCGCTCTCCGGCTCGCTCCTCTTCTCCTTCCTCGGCCTGACGTCGATCAACATCTACAGTCAGGTCGGCCTCATCACGCTGGTCGGACTCGTGTCGCGCAACGGCATCCTCATCACCCAGTTCGCGAACCACCTGCAGGAAGAAGGTCGCGACAAACTACAGGCCGTGATCGAAGCCGCCGGCACGCGCCTGCGCCCAATTCTGATGACCACCGCCGCCACGGTGATGGGCCATCTCCCGCTCGTCTTCGCTCACGGCCCCGGCGCCGGCGCGCGCAACTCGATCGGAATCATGCTCGTCACCGGCATGATCATCGGCACCGCTTTCACACTCTTCGTCGTGCCATCGATCTACGTGCTGGTCGCAAAAACGCACAAGAAGATCGACGCGACCGAGCCGGAGCCGGCGGGCGAGCTCGAGCCGGCGACGGTGTGAAAAATGATGAACCACAGAGACGCAGAGGACACAGAGATTACCTCTGTGATCTCTGTGCCTCTGTGGTGATTGGTTTCTAATGTTTCTCTCTACGATCCTCTATTGCGGCGCGGTTGCGATTCTCATCGGCACAATCGCTCTACTCCCGCGCCGAACGCGCCATCGCGCCGTCTGGCTAATCCTGACCGGCGTCGCGTCCATCACGATCGCGATCTTCTACCCCGCAAGCGAGCAGCGCGTAACCAGCGTCGCAACAAACCTCGACAAAATCATGCCCCGCTGGCAGTTCGATGAGCATCACGAGATTCAGATCAACGCCACGCCGGAACGAATCTACGCCGCCATCCGCGACGTGACCCCGCGCGAGATCCGCCTCTTCCAGACCCTCACCACCATCCGCTGCCTGGGCCGGTGCAAGGGCGAAAGCATCCTCAACGCTCCAGACGCAAAGCCGATCCTCGAGGTGGCCACCAGCAGCGGATTTCGCATTCTTGCCGACGACCCTCCGCGCGAGCTGGTGATCGGAACGCGCGTCGCGCCGAGGACGGTGGCAGTCATGAACTTTCTCGTCGGAAACGATGGCCATGTCACCACCGAAACCCGCGTCTTCGCGCAGACAGAACGCGGCGCACGCAAGTTCGCCGTCTACTGGCGCATCATTCGTCCCGGCAGCGGAATCATCCGGCGTAGCTGGCTCGAGGCCATCAAGCGCCGCGCGGAGGCGAAACCGTGAGCGAAACGATGACCGGCGAAGTCGTCTCCATCTGGATCAAACGAGCGCATCGCGGCGTGATGGATTCCGTCGATGAAGCGCAAGCCGTTTCCGGCCGCGGCCTCGTCGGAAACGCCGATCAGGGGCGACGGCGGCAGGTCACGATCATCGATGAAGACGCATGGAACGCTGCCGCCGCGGAGACCGGCCATCACGTCGAACCCTCGAGGCGCCGCGCCAACATCATGCTCCGCGGAATCGCGCTCGCCGAGTCTCGCGGCCGGCATCTACGAATCAGCAGTTGTCTCATCCACATCCTCGGCGAGACGCGTCCCTGCGAACGGATGGAGGAGGCGCAGCCCGGCCTGCGCAAAGCCCTCGGTACGGGCTGGCGAGCCGGCGTTTTCGGCGAGATCGTCGAAGGTGGACCCATCCGCATCGGCGATGGAGCGGAGCTTCTCTGATCTGATATCGTTCGCCCATGCCGCACCGCTATCCGCAGGAGGCCGTCCTGCGCGACGGCCGTAAAGTTCTCCTCCGCCCTTTCGCCGAAAAGGACGTCGATGCGTTGTATGAGTTCTTCCAGCATCTGCCGTCCACCTACCGCCGCTTTGCCTGGGACCCGATCGAGAACCGCTCACTGATCGAGAGCTGGGGCCGCGACATCGACTACGCGAAAGTCTTCCCGCTCCTGGCGCTGGACGGCAACCGCATCGTCGCCGACGCGTCGCTCCATCGCCGCCACGGCGGCCCGCTCCGCCTCACCGGCCGGATCAAATGGATGATCGATCCCGCGTTTCGCGGCGTCGGACTCGGCACGCTGCTCGTCAATCAGTTCATCGGCATCGCCCGCGAGAAAGGCCTGCGCCACCTCAACGCAATGCTGATCTCCGACCTCGAAGCCGACGCCGTGACGACGCTCGAGCACCTCGGCTTCCAACCCTACGTCATGCCCGGATACGGTACCGACCCAGACGGCAATCAGCACGACATGACGAAGCTGCTGCTGAAGTTGTGAGGGCGGCGCGGAAACTGGGGAGCACAGACAAGAGTGTCTGTGCCACACCACTCTTCGCTCCGTAGCATGTGCTCTGCCGAAGCAAAAGACAGCTTCTGTGTGGCACAGACACTCTTGTCTATGCTCCAGAAACTCAGCGCGGCAAGGTCGCATTCACAACGAATCCTGTCGGAACTCGCACCGGCTCGAACTTCCCCAACCCCTCCGCCAACATCTGCTCCGGTGTATCGGGAACAACATCAACCCCCAGCACCCGCAGCGCGAACGACAACGTCTCCGCAACGCGATGTTCGTCAAGGGAGGGCAACGGCAGCGCGCCGTCGCGCTTCCCGAGCTTCGTGCCATTCGCGTTCGTGACGAGCGGCAAGTGGGCGTAGGAGGGAGTGGGCAAGCCAAGCGCGCGCTGCAACGCGATCTGACGCGCAGTCGACGACAACAGATCGGCCCCGCGGACAACCTGCGTCACCCCCTGCGCGGCATCATCGACCACCACCGCCAGCTGATACGCGAAAACGCCGTCAGCACGCCGGATGACAAAGTCGCCGGTATCGCTGACGACGTTCTCTTCGACGTGCCCCGCGACCGCATCATCGAATGCGATGACGACATCTGGCGCGCGAAAGCGAATCGCTCGAGCGACGCGGCCGGCCGGCAATCCATTGCGGCACGTTCCCGGATAGACCGGCTCGCGCCCGAGCGGCGCTGACGCCGCGCGCTGCAGATCCGCGCGCGAGCATCCGCAGTCGTAGACGAGATGCCTCTCGCGCAGCATGAGAAGAGCCTGGTCGTAAAGCGTCGTTCGTTGCGATTGGTAGACGACCTCGCCATCCCACGTAAGCCCGTAACGTTCGAGCGCGCGAAGAATCTCATCGGCGGCGCCGGCGATCACGCGAGGCGTGTCGAGATCCTCCATCCGCACCAGCCACCGCCCAAACTCGCGCCGCGCAAACAGCCACGAACCGACGGCCGCGACAAGACTGCCGAGGTGCAGGGGCCCGGTCGGGGAGGGCGCGAAGCGGCCAACGATCACGCTGCGATCGTATAGGAGTGCGGGCGTCTCGCCCGCGGCCACTCGGGCGTCCCGCCCGAGTGGTTTCGAACGCGCCCCGATCCGTCCGAATCACGTCGGGAAAACTGCACAGCGCACCCCCCCCAAGCACTCGGGCGAGACGCCCGACTGCCCGCGCGCGAGACGCGCGCACTCCCCGGGCGTAAGATCGTGACGATGCGGGATAGCACCCTCCCTTCGCTCGATGCACTCGGAAGCGACCTTCTCGCGCTTCCGATCTGGCGCCGCGCGGTCTCGCTGACGATGCCGTTTGCGCTGGCCGCCGCGTTCTTCGCGCTCGCGTCGCGCGGGCTCTGGATCGCCGCGCTCGCCTGTCCCGTCATCCTCAGCTTCATCACGTACGGATCGGTGTCGCACGACCTCGTGCATCGAACGCTCCGGCTGCCGCGATGGATCAACGAGCCGCTGCTTTGCGCGATCGAGTTGATTGCCTTTCGCAGCGGTCACGCTTATCGATTCACCCATCTTCACCACCACGCGCGCTTTCCGGCTGACGACGACATCGAGGCGCGGTCGGCACACATGTCGCTCGTCGGGGCACTGCTCGACGGGGTGACGCTGCAACCGCGGCTCTGGATCTTCGCCTTGCGCAGCGCGAAACATGAGCGCGGATGGATCATCGGCGAAGGCATCGCCGTCATCGCGCTGCTCGCCGGCGCCATCGCCGCGATTCCGCGAACGCCGATTCCTGCGGTCTATGCCGCGCTGATGATCGCGGGGAGCTGGATCTTTCCGCTCGTCACCGTCTTCATCCCGCACCTTCCGCTCGGTGACAGCGAGCTGACGCGGACAAAGCTCTTTCGCGGCAAGGTTCTCTCGATCGTCGCGGCCGAGCATCTGTATCATCTCGAGCATCACCTCTACCCACAGGTTCCGCATCACTTCTGGCCCAGGCTGGCGCGACGCCTCGATCCGCATTTCGCCCGCCTCGGCATCAATCCGGTGAAGCTGTTTTTCTGACGAGATGGACGACGATCGCGGATTTTTCGAGACGCTCATCGGCGACGGACGGTCGCTGATTAAGCTCACGGCGCTGCTGATGATGGGCGCCGGCGCGTTCGCGCTCTTTCAGGCCGCGACCGGCCATTTCCTCCCGCACGACACCGAGTACCTCGGCATGACCGCGCAGCAACTCTGCACGCTTCACGGGTGCCGCATCGTTCACTTCATGATGCACGACCGCGTCTCGTTCGGCGGCGTGCTGCTCGCGATCGGCGTGATGTATCTCTGGCTCGCCGAGTTCCCGCTGCGCGCGCGCGAGTCGTGGGCGTGGTGGGCGCTGGCCATCAGCGGTGGCGCCGGCTTTCTCAGCTTTCTCGCCTACCTCGGCTACGGTTATCTCGACTCCTGGCACGGCGCGGCGACGCTCGGATTGCTGCCGCTCTTCGCCGGCGGCCTGTTCCTCACACGCCCGTTGCGCGTCGAGCGCGTGACGCGCGCGCCGCTCGATTTCAGCTCGCGCCACGGCCTGGGACGCATCCTCCTCCTCGCCTCCACGTTCGGCATCATCGCCGCCGGCTGCACGATCATGACGGTCGGCATGACGACTGTGTTCGTCCCGCAGGACATCGAATTCATGGGCATCACGCCGGCCGAGATGCAGTCGGTCAACGGCCACCTCGTCCCGCTCATCGCCCACGACAGAGCCGGCTTCGGCGGCGCGCTGATCTCATGCGGCCTGGCGATGTTTCTCGCGGTCCTCTACGCCCGGCCGTCGCGCAGTCTCTGGCAGGCGCTCGCTCTCGCAGGACTGGCAGGATTCTGCACCGCCATCGCCATCCATCCCCTGATCGGCTACATGAGCATGTCGCACCTCGGGCCGGCGATTGCGGGGGCGTGCGTCTTCGTGCTCGGCATGGCGATGGCGGTGCGGCCGAAAAGCGTTTAACCACAGAGACGCAGAGAGCACAGAGAACAACTCTGTGACCTCCGTGTCTCTGTGGTTAATGGTTTTTACACGTGCTGCGACACCGACAGCGTGTTCCCGTCCGGATCTTTGAACCACGCCACCTTGTCGCCGGAGGGCGCTGTCCAGATGCCGAGGGGGTCTTGCTCGAAGAAACCGAAGCGCTCGAAGACCACGCCTCGCTCGGTGAGCGCCGCCACCATCGTCTCGATCTCGCGCACTTTCCATCCGAGGATCGTGAACTGCTCCGGCGTCCAATCCTTCTGCACCTTCGCCACGCGGATCGTCGTGCCGTTCGCATCCAGCACCATGGCGAAGCCGTCGTTGGTCACGAAGCGCAGGCCGAGGACGCCCTCGTAAAACGCGCGCGCCTTGTCGAAGTCGTGAGTGGGGATGAACGCCATGATTTCCTGATCGTCGAGCATGTCTCCTCCGTTTCAGCAGCAACCGCTGCCGGGCATGTGCATGTGATCGGGACCGGCGGTGGCGGGGACGAACGTCACGTTCTCGCCGCGGATAGCGCGCAGCCATGCGCGCACCGAGGCGGTGAGGATGACGAGTACGCAGAGCATCAGAATCGACGTCAGCGCCGTGTCGAGGTAACCGGTGAACGGATCTTTGGCCATCATCTTCGGCCCGAGGAAATTGTCGAAGATGGAGCGCCAGCCGGCGTAAAGCGTGGTTGTCGTCACGAACGCCAGCGGGAACATCGTCGTCCACGCGTACCTCGCTTTGCCGGCGTTGAGGATCACGGTCGTGCCGACGCAGAGCGCGACCGCGGCGAGGAGCTGGTTGGCGATGCCGAACATCGGCCAGATTTGCGAGATCGATCCGTTGAGGATGAACCAGGTCCAGGCGAAGACGACGATCGCGGTCGAGGCGATCGTCCCCGGCAGCCACGACGTGTTCTCGAACGGTCTCCAGACACGGCCGAGAAACTCCTGCACGAGGAAGCGGGCCACGCGCGTGCCGGTGTCGATCGTCGTCAGGATGAACAGCGCCTCGAACATGATGGCGAAGTGGTACCAGTAAGACATCAGGTGGCTGAGGAAGGGGATGCCGGAAAAGATCTGCGCGAATCCGACCGCGAGCGAGACAGCGCCGCCAGTGCGTCCAACGAGCGTCTCGCCGACGACCTCTGAAAAGTGTTGCAGGTTGACCGTCGACAATCCCAGCTTCGCAAACGCCTCGGGCGGCACATTGATGGCGTAGTAGTCGCCGGGATGCAGCGCGCAGACAGCGATGAGCGCGACGCAGCCGACGAGCCCTTCGCAGAGCATCGCCCCGTAGCCGATCATCCGCGCGTCGGACTCTTTGTCGATCATCTTCGGCGTCGTCCCCGAGCCGATCAGCGCGTGGAATCCGGAGATGGCGCCGCAGGCAATCGTGATGAAGACGAAGGGAAAGAGTTTGCCCGGAATGATCGGACCGCCGCCGCCCGCGAACTGCGAGATGGCCGGCGCGTAAATGTGCGGCGCGACGACGATTGTGCCAATGACGAGCAGCGCGATCGTGCCGAGTTTCATGTACGACGAGAGGTAGTCGCGCGGGCAGAGCAGCATCCACACCGGGAGGACAGATGCGATGAAGCCGTAGACGGCGATGGCGATCGTGATCTCGGGCTTCGTCAGCGTGAAGAGCGCGCCGAGCGCGGTGCCCGGCACGAAACGTCCGGCCACGACGGCGGCGAGCACCATGAGCGCGCCGGCGATGGAGCCGTTGCGGATCGCGAACGGCGCCTTGGAGCGATGCAGGTACTGGCCGACGAGCAGCGCGATCGGGATGGTCAGAAAGATCGTGAACGTCCCCCACGCCGATCCCGCCAGCGCGTTGACGACGGCGATGCCGAGTCCGGCCAGCGCGATGACGATGATGAAGAGAATGGCGATCATGGCCGTGATCCCCGCCACCGGCGAGATCTCGTTCCGCGCGATCTCGGCCAGCGACTTCCCGTTTCGCCGCACCGACGCCGCCAGCGTGACGAAGTCGTGCGTGGCCCCGCCGAGGACGACACCGAAGGCCAGCCACAGCAACCCGGGCAGATACCCAAACTGCGCCGCCAACACCGGCCCGATCAGCGGCCCCGCCCCGGAGATGGCCGCAAAGTGATGCCCAAACAGCACCCACTTGTTCGTCGGCACATAGTTCTGCCCATCGTTGAACCGATGCGCCGGCGTAACCCGCGAGTCATCAAGCGCCATTACCTTCGCGGCAAGAAACGCGGAATAGTAGCGATAGCCGATGGCGGTGACGGCCAGGAAGAAGAGGATGAGGGGGAGGGCGTTCATGTTTGCAAGGTGGATTCTAGAGGGGGAAATGGAGAATGCGGGAGGCCAATGTTTGAGATAGCCAGAAGTGCTATATTTCCTCAAACTTTCATGAATCCTCCCGACGCTGGCTCTGATAGCCCGTTAAACTTCGCCTCGGTGCGCGAGCGGGCTGCGGCCGCAATGTCCCGAGGCGACTACCTGGTCGCCCTCCAAGAAACACGAGCTGCACTCCAGGAATCGGCAGATCAAACTGAGGATTGGGAAGAGCACGGCGAAGTTCTTCTGCTAGGTGGCTTGTGCTGCTTCGAAACAGGCGATCTCGACGGAGCAGAGGCTTACTTGAATCGCGGACTTGAACTGACCAACGCTCACTCGAACGGTAATCCAAGTATCTTTCTTCACGAGCTTTCGTTGATCGCACATCGGCAAGGCGATCTTGCTCGGGCGAAGAGCCTGTGTGAACGAGCAATCGAACTCCGTATCAATCACAGCACCGTGCAAGTAAGAAGTGGCTTCGCTACGTATTTCGAATATGACATGACCCCGCTTGTGCCGTCAGTTCTCCAACTTTCTGTCCTGAAGCAAGAAACTGGGGATGTCGCCGGCGCGATCCTGCTGTTGGACTTACTTCGCACTCACTGCGACCGTACGTGCCAGCTTGAGAGTCAAGGGAAAGTTTCAAACGAATTAGGCTTGGCATGTGTTGCGATCGGCAACAATGTGCGCGCTGTTCGAAGGTTGATCGAGTCGATCCATCTTAAAGCCTTTCTCCGAGACGCTCGCGGACTGGAAATGACGGTTGCGAATCTCAAGGTGGTTCTTCTCCATCAGCCGGAGCTACTCAACGACCCGAGCATCAACCATCTGCTCTCTGGACTAAACTGAGCGCTATGACAGCACTGCCTCAGGAGCTTGAACGCACTCTTGCGCAGCAGGAGTCAAATCCGTTCGATGCCGGCTTGGCCCGACGCGCGTTAGAAGATGCGGTTATCTACCAATTCAGGGTTCTCGCGGCCGGGCTTCTTGCTGAAAGTATACTGAGAGACGGCTGCCTTCAGGCGGGCGTCGCAAGGCAGCATTTCGAATCGGGCGATGAGCCCTCTGAAACCACCAGGATCAGAGAAGCATCACAAAGATTTGGGGAAAGCGTCGCGTCAGGAACTCAAGGGACGATATTGATACGTGAGCTATCTCAGGTCCGCGTCCGTATTCTCGGTGGAGAGGTTCAGTTGTGGGACGATTGCGAAATAAACCAGCAATTAAGTGGTCTGGGGTCTGATGTCCGGCTCGCGTTTCCCGGAGCAGCCCGCCTTTCTGAATTGGTCTTGAGGGAAACGATTGGCCAATCAGATGACAAATGGCCCGTCGACGCGCGTTTCATTTTGGGCCGTGTCGGAGCGAAAACAGCTGGGCCATTCGGTCCAGTCTTTGACTTCCATGTCGAGTTGGCGGTTTCGCCCTATGTGGACCCATCAGCTACCGCGTTTACTTATGAGAATAGGGCAGTGGTACGGCGGGCCGCGATTCGTAGGGTGGTTCTTGATAGGCAGATGCCTCAGGAGGCAATCGAGGTTCAATGCCTCCACAATCTGATCCATGAACTGGTGCACACTTCATCATATAGTCACCCGTCGCAGCAGTCATATGCAGCGTGGCATTACACACAGGATCTGAAGGCTGATATCCGCCGTTTTACAGAAACTGCCAAATCACGCGCGGAGATTGAACAGGCCTTCGACCTGAGCTACGAACGCGACATAGTCGCCTTTAAGGCTAAGGCGTTAGGTCGATCTTTGCCCGAGCAGAAACTTCCCGATTCTATGCAGGTGGTTGCTTTGCTCATTCAGGATGGTTCTGTCGGCTTTGACGGTGTTTCATACCTGTCGACTGCATATGGGGACGGCAGGCGATGGGCATTCTAGGTAATCTTAACGTTGGGTTAGAATTGCTTGCATGCGATCAATGTCGGACTGGTCGCTTGACTTCTAATTCGGACCTCCACACGGGTTACGTGCGCGTTGACTTGAAGGCCGACGACCGCGATAGCTTTGGCCTGACATTTGCGGCCGAGGTTACCGAGATCGAAATTAAGAGGACTTCAGATAACCTGTATGAGGCCTTTGCAATTGCCAAGGTGCCGTGCCCGATTTGCAGAGATGTTCACGCTATCAAGCATCTGCTCGAGCGCTCTTCGTCGATTCTGCTTCAGCTAGCGAACTGTGTGACCTGTGGAGAGAGTCTGGACTCGTTGGAGGAGGCGGCGCGCTTCAAGCAGGATGAGGACGACAATGGCGTTCTAACTGTCCATGGCCGCCTCCACTGCCGACGATGTTTTGGTTTGAGTGCGAGGACCGCGCTAGTGAGCGCTGATCACTCGACGGGAGGCCGGGAAGGGAGGCGTTCCGACTACGAGTTCGACGTATTCCTGAGCTCCAGCAGTTCCGAACGCTCCGTGGTGGAGGGCATTGCAGTCGCGTTACGCGGGGCGGGACTAAATCCATTCTTGGATGTTTGGCACGTTCGCCCGGGTGACCCAGTTCAGGAAGCATTGGAACATGGATTGGAGGCGAGTCTTGCGACGATGGTGTTCATAGGCCCAGGAGGAATTGGTTCCTGGCAGAACGAGGAACTCAGGAGTGCTCTGGAGAAACATGTTACAGCGCGGGAGCATCGAGTGATTCCTGTCATTCTTCCTGGCGTAGCTTCTGTCTTCGAGATTCCGACGTTCTTGCGAAGGCTGTCATGGATCGATCTACGCAAGGGGAAGACGGGTGAGACGGTAGAGTCCGGAATGCAGACATTGATCTCGGCCGCTCGGCGTGCGACCACAACGAACAAAGAGCGTGGGCAGTTCGAAACTGAAGTATGAAATGGCAGGGCAGATCAGGACGCCGGAAAGCAAAGGAGAGGCAGCGAAGGCGTCTCGCTAGCTCCCATTTGGTAAACGGTATGCTCAACCGCTGACTGCTCCGAGCGTACCCACAACATGACGACGTCTATTTCTACCCCCACCCTCCCGCCCGGCCCACGCAGCGTCATCCCCTTCCGCTATCTGCGCGTTTTGCAGCGCGATCCGATACCGTTTCTTTCCGGCGTCGCACGGGAGTATGGCGATGCGGCGCAGTTCTTTGTGGGGCCGCAGCAGATTTTTCTGTTCAATCATCCTGATCTCATTCGCGAGCTGCTTGTGACGCAGCATCGGGCCTTTCACAAGAGCAGGGTGTTGCAGCGGTCGAAGATCATTTTTGGGGAGGGGTTGCTGACTTCCGAGGAGGAGTTTCATCGGCGGCAGAGGCGGTTGGCGCAGCCGGCGTTTCATCGGGAGCGGATTGCGCGTTACGGCGAGGTGATGATCGATCGCGCGGCCAAGCGAGGGGCGACGTGGCGGGACGGCCAGGAGCTGGACATTCATCACGAGATGATGGGACTCACGCTCTCGGTGGTTGCGAAGACGCTATTCGACGCCGACGTCGACGAGGATGCGGACGAGATCGGGAGAGCGCTGACATCGCTCGTCGATCTCTTTCCGACGCTGATGAATCCTCTGGCGAACCTGCTGCGGAAGCTGCCGTTGCCGCAGACGATTCGGTTGCGCCGGTCGATCGAGATGCTCGACCGGACGGTCTACTCGATCATCGAGGAGCGGCGGAGATCGGGGGACGACCGCGGCGATCTGCTGTCGATGCTGTTGCTCGCGGTCGATGAGGAGGGCGATGGCGGCCGCATGTCGAATCTGCAGCTTCGCGATGAAGCGATGACGCTGTTCCTGGCCGGCCACGAGACGACGGCGAATGTGCTGGCGTGGACGTGGTACTTGCTCTCGCAGAATCCTGACGCGCTCGAAACGATTCATCGCGAGATCGATGCAGTGATCGGCGATCGTCTGCCGGAACCGGCGGACTACGCGCGACTCACGTTCACGGAGATGGTCGTCGCCGAGTCGATGCGCATGTATCCGCCGGCGTGGGCGGTGAGCCGGCTGGCGATCGAGGATGTGATGATCGGCGACTGGCTCGTTCCGGCCGGCGCCGCGGCGATCGCGTCGCAGGCGGTGACGCATCGCGATCCGCGCTGGTGGCCTGAACCTGATCGATTCGATCCGCTGCGTTTCACCGCCGAGGCGAAGGCGGCGCGTCCGAAGTTGTCGTATTTTCCGTTCGGAGCGGGACCGCGGATCTGCATCGGCGAGGGATTCGCCTGGATGGAGGCGGTGCTGATGGTGGCGACGATCGCGCAGAAGTGGCGGATGGAGCTGGTCTCGCGCGACGTGCAGGCGCAGGCGTCGATCACGTTGCGGCCGAGGGGCGGGATGCGGATGCGTTTGCGGTCGCGGTGAGGGTAACGGTCACGCGGAGACGCGGGGACGCGGAGGAGAGAAAGACCCCGCGCCTCCGCGTCTCCGCGTGAAACGATTCTCAGCAAGCAACAGCGCTACACTTTCCCCATGCCCGACATTCACGCTTCCTTCGCCGACTACGCCTCGCATCATCAGACGAAGGGGAACAAGTGGTTCCACCGTTTCGGCATCCCGATGATCATGCTCTCCGCGATCGGAATGCTGGCGCGCGTCGGCCTCGGCACGATCGGCGGTTTTCGCATCGACGCCGGCATCGTGCTCATCGCGTTGGCGGTGGTCTTCTACCTCACCCTCGAGTGGCGGCTGGCCATCGCCATGCTCGTTGTATCGATCGGGTTCCACATCGTCGGCGCCTGGCTGCCCATGTCCGTCAACGTCGCCCTCTTCATCCTTGGATGGATTTTCCAATTCATCGGGCACTCCGTTTACGAACACAAGCAGCCGGCGTTTTTCCGGAACGTCGTGCATCTTTTGATCGGGCCGCTCTGGATACTCAACGATGTGATCCCCGTCGTGAAGTAGGGATCACTTTCGCTTCAGGGCCGCGTCGAGCTCGGAATCCCGAGGAACGGCGAGGCGTTGGGGGTCGCCATTGTCGCTGGCGATCTCGACCAGAGGGATCCGCCGCTTGCCATTGCTGTGAGCGATGACTTTCTCCTCGCCCGCCTTGTCATTGTCGATATCGATGTAGTCGTAACTCGCGCCGGTGCGGTCGAGATGCCGGAGCGTCCGCACCGTGTCTCCACACCAGTCTGCGCCGTAGACGACGATTCGTTCAGCCATTGAGTCCTCCTTGGAAGGAGTATTGCGAATGGCTTGCCGATTAGTGCAAATAACAGTTAAATCGGAGATCAGAGATCAGTGACAAGAGACAAGGAAACAAGCGGAGCAAGGTAGAGCCCCTGATCTCTGATTTTCTGATCTCTGCTTTACAGCGCCTTCACGCACGCCCGCACGTTCGCGATCAGCTCCTCGATGTCGAACGGCTTCGGCATCACCATGAACGGCTTGCCCTTCATCCGCTCCTTGATCACGCCCGGCGACGCGGCGCTGGTGACGATGATGTGCTTGAGGCGGGCAGGATCGTGCTCGGCCATTGTGCTGATGAAGGAGAAGCCGTCGAGATTGGGCATCATCAGGTCGAGGATGATGACGTCGTAGTCGAGGACGCCGAGTTTCAGCACCGCCTCAATGCCGTCGCTGGCGACCTCGACCTGGTAGCCCTCGCGGTTCAGCACCATTTTGACGAGACGCCGGATCGCCAGATCGTCCTCGACGATGAGGACGGCACAGTCCTTCGGTAGCTTGTCGCTCAACGGAAATTCTCAGACTCAACAGTTCCTCCAGCAAGAAGCGCTCCGTATGCGGCGGGCACTACAATGACGGCATGCAGGCATACGGCTCCGACCGCGTCCGTCCGGGCGAAGGCGAGCGGTTCGTTTTGATGTCGCGCTTCCCGAAGCAGTGGACGCCGCGCGCGGCGAAGACGCTCACGAGCGCCGAATTTCCGGGGACCGCGGTCCTGTGGGAGGAGCGCTACTTCGAGGTCGTTGATGCCGAAGGGCTGCCGCAGGGCGGGGTGAAGTACGTGCTCGAGCCGTGGCGCGACATGCACATCATGCGCACCACCGACCGCTACGACGCCGATCGCGAAGCGGAGCGGTTGATCGAATGGCGCGCCGGATTCTCGCGCGAGAAGAAACGCAAGGCGGTCAACGCGTTGGCGTTGCTGACCGGACATTTCCCCGCCATCGTGCAGGAGGAGCTCGGGCGCGAGCTCGGCGTAATGCCGCGGCGGCTTACGCTCATCTCGGCTGCCGGCGCGTACATTGCGGGCGTCGGGTTGGCGATGTGGTGCGTCAGCTTCCTCCTGGAGAAGAGGCCCGTTCCGCTTCCGCTGTTCCTTGGTACCGCCTATCTGCTCATCGAGACATCGTTGCGGCTCCTCGTCGGCTGGCTCATCGGACGGCCGATGGGCTCCGCGGTCGGCGTCTTCGGATACATCGGCTGGCACTTCACGATCGCCGATCGCTCCCGCGCCATCTCGCCGTTCGGACAGGAGAAGGGGATGTCGATTGCGATCAGCGAGACGCCGGTGGAACGAGCCGCGAGCGACGCACTGCTGATGCGGGAGTCGCTCGTGACGCTGCTCCCTCCGCACGACCAGGCGCGTGTGGCGGCGCGATTCGGATACGACTACCGCCGCCAGTCGCGTTTCATCGCTGCCGTCATCCTCGTGTTCGCATCCCTCGGCATCTTCACCTCCATCCACAACGGCGCGGTGATCTCGCTGCTCCTGGCCCTGTTCCTCGCCGGCGAGCAGCTTTTCCGCCTGGCCGTGCTTGGGCGGCGCCCCGCCGGCAGCGTGTTGGGCATTCTGGCGCGGCCGTTCGTCCGCAAGCTGCTGTAGATTCGCATTCGATGCGCCGCCGTCACGCGTTGCTGCTCGCCGCCGTCATCGCGCTGGTGCTGATCACTTACCTGCGCATCCGCCTGGTCGATACGCTTCCAGATCAGGGCTATTTCGAAAAGTACCTCACGTTCGCGAACCGCATGCTCGCTGGAAACATGCAGCGCGACCGGCTGGCCGATCTCAGTCCCGGCTATCTCTGGTTCGTCGTATCGCTGCGCGCACTTTGCGCCGGATTGATCGCGATTCGAACGCTGCAAATCGTGATGGTGAGTATCGCCGCGCTCTTCTGCGGATTTGCCGCTCGGCGGTTCGGGACGATCGCGATGATCGCCGCGCCGCTGCTTCTTCTGGGCAGCCGCGCGGCGCTGGTTTGTGCGACGGAGGCCGAGCCGGAGACGTTGATCCTGTTGTTTGCCAGTGCTGCGTTGGCGTTGCTCTCGTATTCGCACACCGCCTCGGGCGCGCTCTTCGGATTGGCGGCGATCTGTCGTCCGGTCGTGATGTTGGGCGCGGCCGCGATTGCAATCGTCGAGCGCTCGTGGAAGGTGGTCGTCGCCGCCATCGTCCCCATCGTCCTGATGCTGATCGTCAACGTCGCGCTGACCGGCGAAGTCGTGCTGATGGATCCGGGCACCGTTTTCTACGAAGGGATGAACCCGAGCGCGACCGGATACGAAGGCGTCCAGCCGCGCATCGTCAACGACATCGAGCGGACATCGAGCGAACCCGACTACCTGCACGTGGCCTATCGCATCGTGGCCTCGCGCTCGGTCGGCCGGCAGCTCACACGCGGGGAGTCGAACCGCTTCTGGACCGGGAAGGCGCTCGCGTTCCTGCGCGCCTATCCGGGCGCGGCGCTCAAACTCACGCTTCACAAACTCCTCTTCGCGGTCCACAGCCACGACGCATACGACCTGGCCACGATGGCGCGCAAGGACGCGCTTCTCGGCCGCTACCCGTTCATCCCGTTCGGAGCGCTGCTCGCGCTCGCGGGCGCGGGCGTGCTGCTCGCGCGCGAGCCGCGCCGCGAGTTGCTGCCGTTCGTCGTATTCGCGCTCGCAGGATTCATCGTCCTCATCGCGTTCTACGTCACCGCGCGCCAACGCAACGCGATCCTGCCAGCACTCGCCGTGCTCGCAGCGGTCGGTATCTCCGAGATCATCACGCGGCGCCACATCCTCGCCGCTGCCGCCGTCATCGTCATCTCCACACTCCTCGGCATCAACGGTCCGGAACAGATCGAAGACACGAACGGCTGGCTCGGCGTCCGCAACGCCTTCGACGACGCGATCACACTCGAGCAACAAGGCCGCTGGTCCGACGCGGACGCGCTCCTGGCGCATCTTGAAGCGGACGATTACCACCCCATCCGCGAGAACCGCGCCGTTCCCTCGGTCGCTTTCTACCGCGCCCGCGCCGCCTTCCACCTTGGCCACGATCCGCGTCCGCTGCTCGACCGCGCGTCGTCGGACGCTCCCGGCAACGAGCACGTGCTGGCGATGCGCGCGCGCCTCGGCGACCGGGAGGCGTGGAGCCTTTTGTTTGCGCTGCACGACGCGATGACGGCGCGGCGCGCATTAGCGGAACAGTGAATGGTTGGTGTCTGGGTTGCTCGGTTGCAGGGTTGCTTGGTCTCGCAGTCGCGCGGTCGCGATGTTGAGTCGAGACGCCGCGAGACTGCACGACCACGAGACCCAGCAACCCAGCAACCCAGCAACCTAGCAACCAGCCCCAACGGCACGTAACTAGCACAGCCACCCCCGTGCCCGAACTGCAATTCGATGGGCGTCGCCGTGTCGTCATCGAGGGCGTTTCGCCTCTCGTTGATGACGGACGCTTTCCTGCCAAGCGGGCAGTCGGCGACGTGGTGCAGATCGAGGCCGACATCTTCGCGGACGGCCACGATCTCCTCTCCGCTGTGATGCTGCATCGCCACGAGTCGGAATCGGAGATGGCCGAGACGCCCATGACGCCGCTGGTCAACGACCGCTGGCGCGCCGAGGTCACCGTGAAACGCCTCGGCTTCTACTTTTTCTCGTTCGAAGCGTGGGTCGATCACTTCCTCACCTGGCATCGCGACCTGCGCAAACGCGTCGACGCCGGGGTGACGGGTAACGATCTCGACGTGCAACTGCGCATCGGCCTGGAGATGATCCGCGCCGCCGCCGCGCGTGCGACGGACCGCGACCGCAAGCGGCTCGACCACTACATCGAACGGCTCGAAAGCGATGACGCGCCTGATGAGAAGGTGCTCGATCTCTGGGGCGACGAATTGCCCGCACTCATGGAGCGAAACGAGGAGCGGAAGTTCGTCACGCACGATGCCGCCGAACATGCAATCGAAGTCGATCCCCGCCGCGCCGCGTTCAGTTCCTGGTATGAGCTCTTCCCTCGGTCTGCCGCTTCGGAGCCAGGCAAGCACGGAACGTTTCGCGACGTCGAAGCGCAATTGCCGCGCATCGCCCGGATGGGTTTCGACGTCCTCTACCTCCCTCCAATCCACCCAATAGGCACGACCTTCCGCAAAGGTCGCAACAACAGCGTCGCCGCAGAAAAGGACGACGTTGGCAGTCCCTGGGCCATCGGCGGAACGGAAGGCGGACACAAAGCGATTCACCCGCAGTTGGGAACTCTCGAGGATTTTCGCCGCCTGGTCGAAGCAGCGCGGTCGCGGGGAATCGAGCTGGCCATGGACGTCGCCTTCCAAGCTTCGCCCGACCATCCGTATGTGACCGAACACGCGGAGTGGTTCCAGACGCGGCCCGACGGCAGCATTCAGTACGCGGAAAACCCGCCTAAGAAATACCAGGACATCTATCCCTTTCATTTCGAGACCGATGCGTGGGCCGATCTCTGGAAAGAGCTGTGCGATATCTTTCGCTTCTGGATCGGGCACGGCGTAAAGACCTTCCGTGTCGACAATCCGCACACGAAGCCGCTGCCCTTCTGGCACTGGGTCATTCGCACGGTTAAGAAACACCACCCGGACGTGATCTTTCTAGCGGAGGCGTTCACGCGCCCCAAGATCATGTACTGGCTGGCAAAAGCGGGATTCTCGCAGTCGTACACCTATTTTGCCTGGCGCAACACAAAGTACGAACTGACCGAATACTTCGAGCAGATCTCAAAACCGCCAGTGAGCGACTTCTTCCGGCCGAATGCCTGGCCGAACACGCCCGATATTCTGCCGGAGTATCTCCAGTACGGAGGCCGGCCGGCCTTTACGATCCGCCTCATGCTCGCCGCGACACTCTGCGCCAACTATGGGCTATATGGGCCCGCGTTCGAGCGCTCCATTGGCGAGCCGCGCGATCCCGGAGGGGAGGAGTATCGCGACTCCGAAAAGTACGAGCTCAAGCACTGGGCGCAAACGGACGACGACCTCACGGAGCTCATCGCCGTCGTCAATCGCATCCGCCGTCAAAACCCGGCACTGCAACAAAACGTCACCCTCACGTTTCACCCGACGACCAACGACGACATCATCTGCTACAGCAAATCAGCGGGCGACGATTCCGTGCTGATGATCGTCAACGTCGACCCTCACAACACGCAGGCCGGCTATGTAGAGCTCGACCTCGCCGCGCTGAACCTCGATGCCAACAGGCCGTTCCAGGTTCATGAGCTCCTCTCCGGGGCACGCTACACATGGCACGGACCGCGAAACTACGTGAAGCTTGACCCGAACGTCATTCCCGCGCACATTTTCCGCATCCGACGCAAAGTAAGGTCGGAGAAGGACTTCGAATACTTCTTATGAAAAACGCCTGTCATCCTGAGCCGCCGAAGGACACGAAGTGCCGAAGGACGGTCGAAGGACCCCCCGCGCATGTGCAGGGTCGGGTGGTGGACGTTTGCACGAAGCACAGAATCAGGGGGTCCTTCGACGTCCTCCGGCACTTCGTGTCCTCCGGCAGTCTCAGGATAACAGCACTAGAATCATGACCGACCTCTGGTACAAAGACGGGATCATTTATCAGACGCACGTCCGCGCCTTCTTTGATTCCAACAACGACGGCATCGGAGATTTTCAAGGGCTGACGCGCAAGCTCGACTATCTCCAGGACCTAGGCATCAGCATTATCTGGCTCCTGCCGTTCTATCCATCGCCGCTTCGTGACGACGGATACGACATCGCCAACTACACGGCCGTCCATCCCAGTTACGGCACGCTGGCCGACTTCAAGGTATTTCTCAAAGAAGCGCATCGCCGCGGGCTGAAGGTGATCACTGAGCTCGTCATCAATCACACCAGCGACCAGCACGAGTGGTTTCAAAAGTCGCGGCGCGCAAAGCCCGGCTCGCCGTGGCGCGATTTCTATGTCTGGAGCGACACGCCCTCAAAGTACAAAGACGCGCGCATCATTTTCAAGGACTATGAGACCTCGAATTGGACTTGGGATCCCGTCGCGAACGCGTATTACTGGCATCGCTTCTTTTCGCACCAGCCCGACCTCAACTTCGACAATCCCGCCGTCCATGCAGCGCTGCTCAAAGCATTCGATTTCTGGATGGAGCTGGGAGTCGATGCCTTCCGGCTCGACGCCATCCCGTATTTGTATGAGCGCGAGGGCACCACTTGCGAGAACCTGCCGGAGACGCACGTCTATCTCAAATCACTGCGAGCGCATGTCGATGCGAAATATCCCGGAAAAATGCTGCTCGCCGAGGCCAATCAGTGGCCTGAAGACTCGCTGCCGTACTTTGGCGACGGCGACGAATGCCACATGGCGTTCAATTTTCCGGTAATGCCGCGGATGTACATGGCGCTGGCGCAGGAAGACCGATTTCCGATCGTCGACATCATGGCCCAGACGCCGTCGATTCCTGAGAATTGCCAGTGGGCGATGTTTCTCCGAAATCATGACGAGCTGACGCTGGAGATGGTGACGGAGGAAGACCGCGATTACATGTGGCGCACCTACGCCTCCGACCGCCAGGCCCGCATCAACCTCGGCATCCGACGCCGGCTCGCGCCGCTGCTCCAGAATCATCGTCTCCGCATTCATCTGCTGAATGGTCTTCTCTTTTCGCTTCCAGGCACGCCCATCATCTACTACGGCGACGAGATCGGAATGGGCGACAACATTTACCTGGGTGACCGTAATGGCGTGCGCACACCGATGCAGTGGAGCCCGGACCGCAATGCCGGCTTTTCGAAGGCCAATCCGCAACAGCTCTACATGCCGGCCATCATCGATCCGCAGTATCACTATGAGCAGGTCAACGTCGAGCAGCAGCAATCGAGTCCGTATTCGCTCCTTTGGTGGATGAAGCGCCTGATCGCGCAGCGCAATCGTTATCAGGCCTTCGGCCGCGGGACCATGGAGTTTCTGCATCCGGAGAACCGCAAGATTCTTGCGTTCGTGCGACGTCATGGCGATGAGATCATTCTGGTCGTCGCCAATCTGTCGCGCCTCGTGCAATGTTTCGACATCGACCTCTCCGAATTCCGCGGAATGGCTCCAGTCGAATTGTCAGGCGGTACACGATTCCCCGACATCAGCGGCCGCCCTTATTTTCTCAACCTTGGGCCGTTCGCGTTCTACTGGTTTGCGTTGGAGCGCCAGAACGCGGCGCCTCCGATTACGGGCCAGGAAGTGCCTGTAATCGATGCCACAACTCTGGAGGAGGTCTTCGCGGATGCCAACAGCCGCTCGCTTCGCCGCGCACTCGAGGCGTATGTGCGCTCGCGCCGCTGGTTTGGCGGAAAAGCGCGCACGATCGCGTCGCTCCAACTGCAGGAGACCGTTCCTCTTCCTGACGATCGCGGCGTGCTCGCCTTTGTACACATCGAGTACGCCGACGGGGAGCCGGAGACATACATAGTCCCGCTTGGAGTGGCACAGGCGCGCCGCGCCCGAGAACAGGAAGGGCCAAACGTCCCTTCAATGATCGCCCGTTTGCGCGATGGTCATTTCCTTTACGAGCCGCTGGCGGATCCGAAGTTCGGCGGAGAGCTGTTAGAGGTCATTGCGCGGCGCCGGACTTTGAAAGGAAATCATGGTGCGGCGAGCGGCGATCCGTCGCGAGCCTTCCGGAACCTCCGCGGCCCCGGCGATCTTCACCCGCAGGTCATGAAGACAGAGCAGAGCAATACTGCGCTCCTCTTTGGCGACCGCCTGTTCATGAAATTGTTCCGTCGGCTGGAGCCTGGGATCAACACCGATCTCGAGGTGACGCGCTTTCTCAATGAGCAGACGACGTTCACCGGCACGCCGCAATTGGCCGGATCGATTCAATATGAGCTGGAGCGCGGTGGCGAGCCGGCGACGATCGCGGTTCTGCAGAATTACGTCGAAAGCTCCGGCGACGCCTGGAGGTACACACTCGACTCGATCGGACGTTTCTTCGAGAACATCCTGAGCGATTCCGACGCTGCATTGCGGCTCGCCAAAGCAACGCCGTCCGAGCCGCTTCTCGACCTCGCTGCGAAGCCGTTCCCGGACAACGTGCGCGAGATGATTGGCGTCTATCTCTCCGATGCCGAGGTGCTCGGCCGGCGCACGGCGCAAATGCATCTCGCGCTGGCCTCGCGCGACGACATACCGGCGTTTGCTCCCGAGGCGATCACACCGCACTATCAACGCTCGATTTATCAGCACGTGCGCTCGCAGGCGGTGCAGACACTCCAGCTCCTGCGTCGCCGCGCAAAAGGAAATGCGGATGCCGAGGAGTTGCTGAGCCGTGAGGAGCAACTCCAGAAACGCATCCGGCGAATTCTGGATGGGCGAATGACAGGCCTTCGCATCCGCGTCCACGGCGACTACCACCTCGGTCAAGTTCTCAAGACCGGCAACGATTTCATCGTCATCGATTTCGAAGGCGAGCCGTCACGCCCCCTCAGCGAGCGCCGCATCAAACGCAGCGCGCTGCGCGACGTCGCCGGGATGCTGCGGTCGTTTCACTACGCGTCGAGCGCCCTGCTGCATGAACAGCCGCAGCACTCCGTCATTCGGGCCGAGGATGCCGCGGCAGTCGAGAGCGGCGCGGCGTTCTGGTATCGCTGGGTGAGCGCTGCGTTCCTTCGCGCATACGTGGCCGAAAGCGGCGACGCAGCGCACTTGCCTCGCACGCGCGACGAGCTGCAGGTTCTGCTCGACGTTCATCTCCTCGAAAAAGCGCTGTACGAGATCACGTACGAACTGAACAACCGTCCCGACTGGGTGCACATCCCGCTGCGCGGCGTGTTGGAGCTTCTCGGGCGCTGATATTCTCCGCCTCCCGATGCGCATCCGGTACATCTGCATTCACGGTCATTTCTATCAGCCGCCGCGCGAGAATCCGTGGCTCGAAGCGGTCGAAACGCAGGACACGGCGACGCCGTACCACGACTGGAACGAGCGGATCACCGCCGAGTGCTACGGGCCGAACGCATCGTCGCGGATCCTCGACGCGAAGGACCGCATCGTCAAGATCGTCAACAACTACTCCGCCATCAGCTTCAACTTCGGGCCCACGCTGCTGTCGTGGCTCGAGCAGAGCGATCCGGAAACGTACGCGGCGATCATCGATGCAGACCGCATCAGCCAGCAGCGCTTCGGCGGCCACGGCTCCGCGATCGCGCAGGCCTACAACCACATGATCATGCCGCTGGCGAACCGCCGCGATCAGCAGACGCAGGTGTGGTGGGGGATCCGCGATTTCGAGTATCGCTTTGGCCGCAAGCCGGAGGCGATGTGGCTGCCGGAGACCGCGGTGGATGTCGCGTCGCTCGAAGCGCTGGCCGCGATGGGGATCGCATACACGATTCTCGAGCCGCATCAGGCGCTGCGATGGCGGAAGATCGGCGATGAGAGTTGGACCGAGCACGCCGGCCGGATCGATCCGACGATGCCGTATCGCTGCAAGCTGCCGTCGGGGCGATCGATCGATCTCTTTTTCTACGACGGCGCGATCTCGCGGGCGGTGGCATTTGAGCGGCTTCTCATTCGCGGCGAGAATTTTGCGCATCGTCTCCTCGGTGCATTTGGTGAAGGACGCAACCATCCGCAGCTCGTCAACATCGCAACCGACGGCGAGACCTACGGCCATCATCATCGCAACGGCGACATGGCGCTGGCGTACGCGCTCGACTACATCGACGAGCAGAAGCTCTCGCGGATCGCGAACTACGGCCAGTTTCTCGCCGATACGCCTCCGACTCACGAAGTGCAGATCGCCGAACGGACCGCCTGGAGTTGCGACCACAGCCTCGGGCGGTGGGAACGCGATTGCGGTTGCAGCACCGGCGGCGACGCCGGCTGGACGCAGCAGTGGCGTGAGCCATTGCGGTCCGCGCTCGACTGGCTGCGCGACGAGTGCATTGCCATCTTCGCGATGCGCGGCGCGCCGCTTCTGCGCGATCCGTGGGGCGCGCGCGACGACTACATCGAAGTCGTACTCGACCGTTCCGAGGACAACATCGAGCGCTTTCTGTCGCGGCAGATGATCGACGGCGATCGAAGCGCAGCCGCGAAGGTCGCGGTGCTCGAGCTGCTGGAGATGCAGCGCAACGCCATGCTCATGTACACGAGCTGCGGCTGGTTCTTCAACGACCTCTCCGGCATCGAGACGGTGCAGGTGCTGCATTACGCGGCGCGCGTCATCCAACTGGCCGAGAAAGTATCCGGCAGCAGCCTGGAGCCTGAATTCCTCGTGCGCATCGCAAGCGCGCGAAGCAATCTGGCGCACCGTGGCGACGCCCGGCAGATTTACGAACGCGAAGTGAGACCGACGCGCGTCGATCTTCGCCGCGTCGCCGCGCACTATGCCGTGGCATCACTCTTCGACAACTTCGCGCACGACGACCGCGTCTACTGCTACCGCGTGCAGCAAACCGACTTCGAATCGTTCCGCGCCGGCCGCGCCCGCATGGCGATCGGCGCGGTCACGGTCACGTCGCTGATCACGCACGAAGAGGCCTCCTTCGACTTTACCGTCATCCACCTCGGCGAGACCGAGCTGACCGGCGGCGTGCGGCTGTCGAAAACCGCGGGCGATTACGAGGCCATGAAGAGCGCGCTCAGTGAGGACATGCGCGTGAACGGCGTCTCGGCAGTAATTCGCGTTCTCGATGAACATTTCGAAGATCCGCTGCTATCGATCCGCTCGCTCTTTCGCGACGAACAGCGGCGCATCCTCAACGTTCTATGCGACGCGACGCTCAGCGAGGCCGAGGGTGCGTTCCGGCAATTGCATGAGCGATACGACCCACTCACGCGCTTTCACGCGGCCCTCGGCGTGCCGCTTCCGAAGGTGTTACGCACCGCGGCGGAGTTCGACGTCAACATGCAACTGCGGCGCATGGCAACGGCCGATGAGCTGCCGCTGGGCGAGATGGAGTCGCGCCTGCGCGAAGCGCGCGACGAGCGCGTGGCGCTCGACGAGACGACACTGATGTCGCTCACGCGGGCGGTCGAGCGCGCGGCCGCGGGCGTCGCGCGCGATCCCGACGACCTGGAGCTGCTCGAACGTTGGCAGACGCTGGTGGAGGTCGTGCGGGAGGCCGGCATCGACGTCGATCTTCGCCGTCCACAGAATGATTACTACCGGCTCAAGAACTCCGTGCGCCCATCAAAGGCAGCCAACGCCGGGAATGGCTCGTCGAATGCAAATCGCTGGCTGCAGCACTTTGATGCGCTTGGGGAGACGTTGTCGATAAGCCCTTCGGACGATAAATGAAAAAAGCCTTCACCACAGAGACGCGGAGGACACAGAGTCAAATCTCTGTATTACTAACCATCGGTTTCTGCGTGCGACGCGAAGATTATCAAGCCTGTCATCCTGAGCCGCCGAAGGACACGAAGTGCCGAAGGACGGTCGAAGGACCCCCCGCGCTTTCGCAGGGTTGGGCGGAAGGAACTGGTGACAATGCAAAAGCGCGGGGGGTCCTTCGACGTCCTCCGGCACTTCGTGTCCTTCGGCAGTCTCAGGATGACAGCGACTGGGTTGCGGGCAGAACCCTCGCTGTGTACATCTGCG
>JAXDGW010000116.1:0-19183 GCA_034664845.1 Thermoanaerobaculia bacterium
ATGCACCAGCGCGGGGGGTCCTTCGACGTCCTCCGGCACTTCGTGTCCTGCGGCGGTCTCAGGATGACAGCGGGGATTCCCTCACCTTCGCTCCCCCATCTCCTCGAAAATCACATCGACTGTTCGCTCATCGCCGCGCGCATACGCTTCATCGATCCGGTTCACGTACTCCTCGACAGGCCGCGTGAAAACGAGATCGTTTCCGCCTTTTACTTCTCTCGTTTTCTCGTGGCCGAGGAGGGTGCGGACGTAGAGCGCCTTCTCGGTTCGCGGCATCTGCTGCCATTGCGCTCGGGAGATGTTCGTGCGATGACAGGCCAGCGCGACGAGGACAATCGCGATGAGAATCGCAACCCGTCTCACTCGCGCCGCCACCGCTGCGCGATTGGCATCTGCCGTCCGCTGCCGAACGCTTTGGTCGAGACGCGGATGGTTGGCGCGCCCTGGCTGCGCTTGAATTCGTTTCCGTCGACCATTTTCAGGATGCGGACGACGAGATCGCGATCGAAGCCGGCGGCGGCGATGGCATCGACCTCCAAACGCTGTTCGATGTAGAGCTTGAGGATGCCGTCGAGCACGTCGTAGGGCGGAAGCGAATCCTGGTCGGTTTGATTCGGACGCAACTCGGCCGAAGGCGGCTTGGTGATCGATGACTCGGGGATCAACGTGCGCTCGCGATTCAGCCAGCGCGCCACGCGATAAACCATCGTTTTGTAGACGTCGCCGAGGAGCGCGAGGCCGCCGGCCATGTCGCCGTAGAGCGTGCAGTAGCCGACCGCGAGCTCGGACTTGTTGCCGGTGGAGAGAACCATCGCGCCGGTGCGGTTGGACCACGCCATGAGCAGGTTGCCGCGGATGCGCGCCTGCGCGTTTTCATTCGTGATGTCGAAGGTCGTGTCGCCGAACAGCTCGTTGAACGCGGCTTCGTACGGCTTGTAGATGTCCGCGATCGGGACGATGTGGAAGGCGATGCCGAGACTTTCGGCGAGTGATCGCGCGTCGTCAATCGAGCCTTGCGACGAAAACTGCGACGGCATGGCGATGCCGGTCACATGCTCCGCACCGAGTGCTTCAACGGCGATCGCGGCGGTGACGGCGGAGTCGATGCCGCCGGAGAGCCCAATGACGACGTTCTTGAAGCCGCATTTGCGGATGTAGTCGCGCAGGCCGAGGATGAGGGCGTGGCCGATCTCGGCATCCTGTTCCATCGAGACGACCGCCTCGCACGGCGTTCCTTCGAGTTGGACGAGCGAGCGATGCTCCTCGAATCCAGGCGCGCAGAAGATCGTCCGGCCTTTGGCATCGATCACGATCGAGGAACCGTCGAAGAGGAGCTCGTCGTTGCCGCCGACCTGATTCACGTAGACGAGCGGCACGTCGTAACGCATGGCGATGCGCGAAAAAAGATCGTAGCGCGCGCGCCGCTTCCCGCTGTTGAACGGTGACGCGGAGATATTGAGAATCACTTCGGCGCCTTGCCGCGCCAGCTCGTCGATCGGATTGCGGCAGTAGATCTTCGTGCCGAGAACTTCGTCGTCGAACCAGAAGTCTTCGCAGATGGCGATACCGGCACGAACTCCTGCGATCTCGACGACGCCGACTTTCCGTCCGGGCTCAAAGTAGCGCATCTCATCGAAGACGTCGTATGTCGGCAACAGCGATTTGTTTTGCTCCAGGATGATCTTGCCGTTGCGCGCGACGATCGCCGAGTTGTGCAGCGGCTTGCCGCACCAGGAGGCGTTGCGCGTGATGCAGCCGAAGACGAGCGTGGTCTCGCCGGTCATGGCCGCTAGGGCATCGCGCACATCGAGCGCAGCGGATACGAACGTCTCGCGATCAAGAAGGTCGCGAGGCGGATAGCCGGTCACGGCCAGCTCCGGCACGAGGACGACGTCCGCACCGGCAGCGACGCCTTCGTCGTATGCCTGCCGGATCAGTGCGGCGTTGGCTTGGAGCGCGCCGACGGTGGGATTGAGCTGGGCGATGTAGGTTTTCATGCGGGCGATTCTCGAAACAGGGAGACCGTATCGCAGATTCGCGTCTTCAGGCGCTCCGAGAGACCTTTGCAGCTACGTTGCCCGCGCCCCTACTTTGCCGACGATAGCTTTCGCGATGTCTCCTGCTGCAACGCCATCAGCTCGTTGATCTCGGGAGCGTCAGTTGGGATCTCGCCGAGGCGCTGCGAGATCTCGAGAGCGTTTCGGGCGCACTCCCAGTTTTCGAGCCGGACATGTTCACGGGCGATGTGAAAGTACGGGTAGTAATCGATGAGCCACATCCCGTACATCCGGGCGCGGCGCTGCGGGTTCGGACGAAGAGCGACGGCATCGATGAGCTGGCGGAGCGCACGCGGATAGTCGCCCTTGCGCTCGAGCTCCAGCGCCAGCTCATAACGCGCGTACCACGGCGCGTCCGACAGCTTTGCGTCAGGCAGGTTGCATTTGTTCAGGACGTCGTTTCGCAGCATGTTGAATTCGGATTCGCTCAGAATCGGAGGCCGCTCGGAGTAGACGGCATACGCGGGCCGAGCGAATTTGCCGGTGCTGTCTCCGCGCAGCAGAAGTTGATACGCGACGAGCAGCGACCGGCCTGCGTCACTCTTGGCCGCGACACCGCTGTCTTCCGCCAAGGCGAGATGTTTCCGCGCCGCCGCAACGTCGCCCGACATCTGCTCGGCGATGGCGAGATACAGATGCGGCAAATAGTCGGTGTACTGCCGCGGCGCCGTCGCGAGTTGCAACCCCTCGGCAGGATGCGCCGTCAGCGCCGCCTCGAGCTCCGCCCGCGCATCGCCGGCTTTCCCCTGCTCGATCAAGCGCACGCCGCGCTCGTAGTGGTCGTACCAGTTGACGGCCGGTGGGGCGAAGAAGAGGGCAACCGCAAGGATGGTTGGGAACATTGAGGGTCTCCAGTTGGGATGATGGGTTCAAACTCGCACCCGTTGCTCGACCGCTTTTAAGCGCCGAATTCAAGAAGGCCTTCATCTGTTCGAAGTGCTTCCCGAACGCACTCGTTTCTTAACCAGCCTTCCGCCGATGAAGCTTCGCGCGGTCCTTCGCGTCTTGAGTGGCAGCCGCACCAGCTGCTCGGTAGAACGCGATGATCTCTGCGGTCGTCTTGCCACGCAGCAGCCGCGAATGACGATCGCGAATTCTTCGCACCATCTCGATAGCACGGATTTCAGGAGTCTTCATAGGTGGCGACCTCCCTTGGGGAACGGATACTCAAGGGCTGATATCCCAATTCTACGTTGACCGCATTGAACAACCGAATTTTCTCCAAGCGCACGATGTGTTTGAAGTTCCAGCTCACTAGCGCGTCTACCTTTGCCATCGTGGCCAGAGCGATATGCGTCATATCCGCCGCGAACCTCGCAGGTAGAATCTTCTTCGCTTCGTAACCGTCGACCAGCGCCGCGACTTCCGATGTGACGGGTAGTAGTTCATCCGCCAGCAGTAGGATCTTTTGATGAAGATCCCTCACCGCTTGCGGCGCGGCCGCCACCTCGGCCGCGGTTACCTCAGAGAGCACTGGAATCAAACGACCGCGGCGAAAATCGCGAACCAACGCGTTCGACCAGATCGCAAATTCGGCATCGAAGCACCCACCCAGCACGGAGGTGTCGACGTAGATCCGAAGCGGTTTCACCTTGACGTCTTCCAATTCTTGGCCAGACCACTGCTGAGCTGACGCTAGACCGATCGTCCATCCCCGTCAACTGGCTGCGGGTCTTACGCAACGGCAGGCGCCAGCGACGTCTGCGCAGCGAAGCTAAACTCAGCGGATGCGCAACTTCCTTCCCCTCGCTCTCCTTCTCCTCGCCCTCTCCGCAAACGCCGAGGTTCCTGCGCCGGCCGAGGCCGACTTTCTCGTCAAGGACTTTCATTTTCGGAGCGGGGAGGTGCTGCCCGAGGTGAGGATCCACTATGCGACGATCGGGAAGTTGCGGCGGACGGAGCATGGGACCAACGCCGTGCTCGTGTTGCACGGAACGGGCGGATCGCTGAAGCAGTTTCTCAATGATCATTTCGCAGATCTGCTCTTCGCGCCGGGCGGACTGCTTGATGCCACCCGGTACTTCATCGTCATTCCGGACAACGTCGGTCATGGCAAGTCGAGCAAGCCGAGTGACGGGTTGCGCGGAAAGTTTCCGCACTACGGCTACGACGACATGGTCGAATTGCAGCACCGCCTTCTCGCAGACGGTCTGGGCGTCGATCATCTGGCCCTGGTCATGGGAACGTCGATGGGTGGGATGCAGACGTGGATGTGGGGCGAGCGCTGGCCGGATGCGATGGACGCGCTCGTGCCGCTGGCCAGCGCACCGGCGCAGATCGCGGGGCGCAATCGCATGTGGCGGAAGATGATGATCGACGATCTGCACAACAACGATCTCAATGCCGCGCTGCAGATCCTGTTACTCGCTGGAAGCAGTCCGCTGCAGTGGCAGAAGGTGGGAGCGACGCGCGATGACGCCGACCGCTGGATCGGCGAGCAGGTGAAAGCGCGTACTGCGTCGACCGACGCCGGCGATCTTCTCTACGCCATCGAATCTTCGCGCGACTACGACCCGTCGACGCAGCTCGAGCGCATCACCGCGCCGCTGCTGGCCATCAACTCTGCGGACGATTTCATCAACCCGCCGGAGCTGAGAATCATGGAGAACGCCATCAAGCGTGTGCCGCATGGCCGCTATCTGCTCCTTCCTGTCAGCGATGCCACGCGCGGGCACGGGACGCATACGTGGGCTCCTTTGTGGGAGAAACCGTTGCGGGAGTTTCTGGAGGAAACTCCGGTCGTCGCTTGGAAGTGAGGAGAACCGTTTCACGCAAGAGACGCGTAGAGATTCCTCCGCGTCCTCCGCGCCTCCGCGTGACAATGCTTTCCGAGTAAGCCCAACTTCCCTGTTAACCAAACGTCCAACGCTCCGTACAAGGGTTCGGAGCTCGGAGACCACCTATGCGGAAGCTATGGAGAACGCTGTTCATTCTGGTCGTGCTGGCGGGCGTGAGCGCCGGGCTGTATGCCTGGACGCGCAGCGGAAAGAAAGACGCCAACGGCCTCAAGGAAGTCGAAGTCATCCAGGGAGCGATCGTCGAGAAAGCGGTCGCAGTCGGACAGATCCAGCCGCGCCAGAAATTCTCGGTCAAATCGAAAATCTCCGGCATCGTCAAGCGAGCTCTCGCTCAAGTTGGCGACACCGTGAAGGCCGGCGATCCGCTCTTCGAGATCGCTCCCGATCCCACGCCGCTCGAAGTCACGGAAGTCGATCGCCAGGTCGAGTCGG
Source organism: Thermoanaerobaculia bacterium (assembly GCA_034664845.1). Taxonomy (GTDB): domain Bacteria; phylum Acidobacteriota; class Thermoanaerobaculia; order Gp7-AA8; family Gp7-AA8; genus JADGNZ01. The sequence goes on from JAXDGW010000116.1 coordinate 5,288, forward strand.
CCGCCGCGTCGTTCCGAAAAGCAGAGGGCGATTATCAGCGCTCGCTGCAACTGTCGCGTTCCGGCGTCCTGCCGAAATCGGACGTCGAAGCGAAGAAAGAATCGTACGACCTCGCCCGCGTGGCCATGACGAAGGCTGAACAGAACCGCGACCTCACCCGCAAAGGACGCCTCAGCATCTCCGGAACCGAGTCGATCATCCGCGCGCCGGCAGCCGGCACGATCCTCACCCGCACCGTCAATCCCGGCGATCCGATCGTTCCCCTCACTTCGTATCAGCCCGGCACCGAGATGGCCACCATCGCCGACATGCGCGATTTGATTTTTAAGGGCACAGTTGACGAGATCGATGTAGGCAAGCTCTCCGTCGGCATGCAGACGCGAATCAAAGTCGGCGCGCTGCCGACCGACGTCGTCACCGGACGCGTCTCGCGCATCGCGCCGCAAGCGCAGCAGAAAGAAGGAGCGACGCTCTTCGACGTCGAAGTCGAGCTGGAGCCGAGCAAGATCACGCTCCGCGCCGGCTATTCCGCGAACGCCGACGTCATCATCCGCGAGCACAAAGACGTCCTCGTGATTCCGGAGCGCCTCGTCACCTTCGCCGACGGCGGCAAGAAAGCCAGCGTCGAAGTGCCCGGCAGCGATCCGAAGTCGCCAAAGAAAGTCGACATCAAGACCGGCATCTCCGATGGCCTCAATGTCGAGGTGCTGTCAGGCTTGAAGAAGGGCGAGAAGGTCGTGGAGAGACCGCCGAAGGAAATTTCTTAATTGCGCGGCCCTGGCGGGCCGCGCGTTGTCGGTTGTCGGTTGGTTGCGCTTCGCGCGTTGTCAGTCGAGCAAAATTGCGCAGCGCGGCAGACCGGAAGCGACAACGAGTGTTTGAAGCATCAAGAGAAACGGGAAGCAAACAACTGACAACGCGCGAAGCGCAACTAACCGACAACCGACAACGCGCGGCCGCCAAGGCCGCGCAATCAAGCCATGAAAGACGTCCTATCCCAGCTTGCGCGCGACCTCAAATCCGAGAAGCTGCGCACCTTCCTCACGATCTTCGGAATCGTCTGGGGGACGGTCGCCATCAGCTTGATGCTCGCGTTTGGGACCGGTCTGCACAAGCAGCTCATCAAGGCCACCGCGGGCCTCGGCGACCGGATCGTCATCGCATGGCCGGGCCTCACGTCCGTTCCGTTCGAAGGTCTCGGCAAAGGGCGGAAGATTCGCATCACCGACGATGATCTGGCCACCGCGCGTGTCAATGTCCAGGGGCTCAAAGCCATCTCCGCCGAATACTCGAACAATCTCAAGGTCCAGTACGGGACCAAGACCCTCTCCGTCGATACCTCGGGAGTCGCGCCCGAGTTCGGATCGATGCGCAATCTGATTCCGCAATCCGGCGGGCGCTTCATCGACGACATCGATCTCAACGAGCAGCGGCGCACTGCCTTCATCGGCAACAAGCTGGCCAAAGACATCTTCGGCGAGACGCCCGCGGTCGGGAAAACGATTACCGTCAACCAGTCGCCGTTCCTCGTCGTCGGCGTGCTTGTGGAGAAGGATCAGGACTCCAGCTACAGCGGCCGCGACAACGAGAAGATGTTCGTCCCGTCATCGACGTTTCGCGCGCTGAACGGCGACAAGTACGTCGACAACTTCGTCTTCCAGGCCGCCGCCTCGACCGACACGAAAGCGGTGATCGAGAACCTGCGCACCGCGCTCGGCGGCCGTCTCCGTTTCGACGCCAAAGACAAAGAAGCGCTCTCGATGTGGAACACGACCGAGCAGTTCGAGTTCTTCGACACCTTCATGCTCGCCTTCAACGCCTTTCTCGGCATCATCGGCGTTCTGACGCTCGTCGTCGGCGGCATCGGCGTCTCGAACATCATGAACGTCGTGGTCGAGGAGCGAACGAGAGAGATCGGCATCAAGATGGCCCTCGGCGCCAAGCAGCGGTGGATCCTGCGCCAGTTCCTGATCGAGACGATGCTCGTCACGTTCCTCGGGGGCGCCATCGGCTTCGCCATCTCCCTCAGCGTCTGCGCGATTTTTCCAAAGTTCGGCCTCGCCGAGTACGTCGGCAACCCCGAAGTCTCCCCGCTAGTCGCCGCCCTAACCTCAGTCGCTCTCGGCCTGGTCGGCCTGGTCGCCGGCTACTTCCCCGCAAGAGATGCGGCAAGGCTTGACCCGGTCGTGGCAATGAAACTCTAAGAACGAAAAACTGAGAACTGAACGAACAAACGGACAAAACGAACCACGAGCAACTAACCAAACCAAAAAACAGACAACGCGCGAAGCGCAACCAACCGACAACCGACAACGCGCGGCCCCCAAGGCCGCGCAAAACCATGAACAACGACCTCCACGTCATCCTCAACCTCTTCGCAACCTCATCGCGGCTGCAGAAGAAGCGCGCCTACCTGACGATCGCTGCGATTGCCTGGGGAACGGTGGCCATCCTTCTCCTTCTCGCATTCGGCGAAGGCCTGAAACTGCAGCTCGACAAGAACCGGCGTTCCACCGGCGAAAACCTCGCCGTGATGTGGCCGAGCGAGACGACGAAACCGTGGAAAGGGATGCCTCCCGGCCGCGCCATCCGGCTGCGCATCGACGACGTCGACTTCATCCGCGAACGGATGCCCGAGCTCCAAGCCGTTCACGGCGAACTCCAGGCCGGCCGCACCGCCCTCACCTACGGGCGCAAGACCGTCAATGGCCGCATCCTCGGCGTCAACTACATCTACGGCGAAGACCGCAAACACTATCCCGTCGCCGGAGGCCGCTTTCTCAGCGTTGAAGATGAAGTGCAGCGCCGCCGCGTCATTTTTCTCGGCGACGAGATGGCCAAAGACATCTTCGGCGGCGAGCAGCCGGTCGGGAAAACACTGCTCCTGAACAACGCCCCCTACACCGTCATCGGCGTAATGCAGAAGAAGACGCAGATGGGCGTGTACGGTGGTCCCGACGCCAATCACGCCGTCATCCCCATCACGACGTTTCGCGCCCAGTTCGGGCGCGACCGACTCAGCGTGATGGTCGTCGAAACGCATCACGCTCAGGAGATGAAACCCGCGTTGAAGCGCGTCAACGAACTGCTCGGCGGCAAGTACGGCTACGACCCGACCGACGACCGCGCGCTCTCGACGTGGGACATGACGAAGAGCGCGAACGTCACCGGCAACATCGCCGTCGGCATCCAGCTCTTCCTCGGCATCGTCGGCGCGCTCACGCTCCTCATCGGCGGTGTCGGCGTCGCCAACATCATGTACGCCGTCGTCAAAGAGCGCACCCGCGAGATCGGCGTGAAGATGGCCCTCGGCGCCAAGCAACGCTGGATCATCGCCCCCTTCGTCCTCGAGGCGCTCGTCTACACCTTCATCGGCGGCGCGCTCGGCATCATCATCGCCACGATCCTCGTCTCGCTGACAAGCTTCGTACCGATCGAGAGCAACAAAGTTCTCTCGTTCCTCGGCCGCCCCACCCTCTCACCCCAGATCGGAGTCGCCACCTCGATGATCCTCGGCCTGATCGGACTCGCCGCCGGCTACTTCCCGGCGAGACGCGCGGCCAGAATCGATCCGGCCTCGACACTGCGCTATGAGTAAGTTCGGAGACCTTGAATGACCATCCAAAACCTCATCATCCGCATGGACGACATCCGGAAGACGTACGACACCGGCAAGGTCAAGGTCGAGGCCTTGAAAGGCATCAACCTCGAGATCGAGAAAGGCGAGATGATCGCCATCGTCGGCCCCTCCGGCTCCGGCAAATCGACGTTGATGAACCTCGTCGGCTGCCTCGACACGCCCACCTCGGGGATCTACGAGATCGGAGGCCAGGCCGTCTCCGGCGTCAGCCGCGACGAGCTCGCCGAAATCCGCAATCGCCGCGTCGGCTTCGTCTTCCAGGCCTTCAATCTGCTACCTCACATCAGCGCGCTCGAGAACGTCGAGCTGCCGATGCTCTTCGGCGGCATCAAACCGGCCGAGCGCCACGAGCGCGCTTCAGGACTGTTGGACCGCGTCGGCCTCGGCGACCGTCTCGATCACAAACCGACCGAGCTCTCCGGCGGCCAGATGCAGCGCGTCGCCATCGCCCGCGCCCTGGCCATGGAGCCCGACATCGTCCTCGCCGACGAGCCCACCGGCAACCTCGACTCCTCCGCCGGCGGCGACATCATGTCGATCTTCACCGACCTCTGGCAGCAAGGCCGCACCCTCGTCATCATCACCCACGATCCCGCATTAGCCCGCCGCGCCAGCCGCGTCGTCGAAATCCACGACGGGAGGATCACGTCAGATCAGGCCACGAACGCGGCGGCGTAGTAACCAGCCGCAACATCGGCGGCGAGACGCCGCCGAGCCAGCCGCCGGGACGGCAGCGTTCCATCCGCGCATTGGCAGCTACACGTAACTCCCAGGCAAGCCCCTTCTCCCCATCGCTTTTCAGATGGGGAGAAGGGGCAAACAAAACCTACTTCCCCGCGTCGATCGCCTTCTGAATGTACGGGAACATCTTCGGATCGACGCCGTACTGCTGCGCCGTTGCGGGCTCACTGCGATACATGTTCGCAGCGCTCTTCTCGATCTCGCGATTGCCGCCGCTGAACGCCTGCAGCAACTCCATCCAGCGTTTCGCAAGAGCCTGCACCCGAGGATCCGCCGGATCGGTGTTGTTCTCCATCTCCGTGCGGACCTTGGCCAGCAACTGCGGCCACTCCTGCTCGACAGCCTTGATCGCGTCCGCGCCGAGGACACCTTTACGCTGCTCGAGCTCTTCCAGTTGTTCTTTCGTGTAGTACTTTTCCATGATCGTCATTGCCTCGATTGCTTGAATGAATTCTTCGGCGGAGACAGCCTCCGCCGCGCCATACCGCGCCGCGATCGACTCCAGTCGGGCGCGCAGCCGTTGCTGCAACTCGATCTCCTGATCGAGACGCCCGAGGTGAAGAGCGATCACCTCCTGCGGTGAAAACTTCCGTTCGCCGAGACACTCTCGGATCTCGTGGAGCGAGAATCCGAGTTGCCGCAGCGACCGGACCTGCTGGAGCCTTTCCAGATCTTCAGCCCCATACAGCCGATGCCCCGCCTCGGAGCGTTGCGACGGCGACAGCAGTCCGATCTCCTCGTACCAATGCAAGGTCCGAACAGAAACCCCTGTCCGCTTCGCCAGCTCGCCCACCCGCCAAAGGCCGGAGCGCATCATGAAACCTCCTCAAACTCGTCGTTGTTCGTGCGCACGAACAACAAGATAGAACCTCACGTTACGTGAGAGGCAAGAGGTATTTTCACCCTCACGTCAGGCCCAGTCTCCGCGCGCAACCCAAACCGGTTTCGTCAGAAGCGGGTAGGGATTCTGGCCGCCGTCGACTCTCCTCGGTGAGAGGTCGGTTGGTCCTGTAGCACTTCCCGGCTGGACCCGCGTTCTAATGATTGGCAGTCTAATCGGCGGCCACATACGAATTCTCCGCGCCCTTGGTCAGGGCGGCATGGGCGACGTGTATGCAGGCATTGACGAGCGGCTCGGCCGCCGTGTAGCGGTCAAAACGATCCGGGCCGACCATCGCGCGGGAGCGCGCGCGCGATTCCTCCGAGAGGCACGGGCGCTGTCGGCACTCGATCATCTGAACATCTGCCGCATCTTCGAATACATCGAGTCTCCCGACGGCGACTTTCTCGTTCTCGAGTTGATTGACGGCATCACTCTCGGCCGCGCCATTGAGCAAGGCATGAGCTACGCCCGCAAACTGAGGGTGGTCGAGGAAATCCTCGAGGCACTCGTCGCAGCCCATCGCAAGGGGATTGTTCATCGCGACCTCAAGCCCGACAACGTGATGATCGCGTCGGACGGCACCGTAAAGGTGCTCGACTTCGGCATCGCGCATCTCCAGGCGCTCGGGCCAGCCTCGGAAGATGCCCCCGACGGGAGCGAGGCGCCGGTTGACGAAGATGCCACGCTGGTCTTCCGGATCGCGGAGATGCCTTCTCCGCGCCGGGAACAGTTACATTCAGTAATCGCCGGTACGCCTGTCTATATGAGTCCCGAACAGGCACTGGGATATGACATCACAACGGCCAGCGACCTCTATTCCTTCGGACTGATGTTGCAGGCTCTGCTCACCGAGGAGTCCCCGCAAGATGATTCGCAGGGGGCCGAGGCACTGTTAGGCCGCGCCGCACGTGGCGAAAGCCGGGCGCTGACGGGGCAACCGCGCGACATCACCACGCTTGTGACCTCCCTGAAGGCGCTGGCGCCGGCAGACCGGCCCACCGCGCCGGACACGCTCGCCACTCTGCGCCGGATCATCGATGCTCCGCGCCGGCGGATACGGTACCTGGCCGCGGCCGTTGTTTTCGTCGTGCTGCTCGCGGGCGCGATCAAGTACGTACTCGACATCACGGCCGCGCGAGCGGTCGCAGAGTCGCGCCGTGAGCAGGCCGAGAGTCTGGTGCGTTTCATGGTCAGCGACTTGCGGCGGAAACTCGAACCGGTAGGACGTCTCGACGTTCTCGACAGTACGGCATCGCGCGCTCTCAGCTATTTCGCATCGCTTTCGCCGGATGAAATGACCGGTGAGGATCTCAATCAGAACGCGCAGGCATTGGCACAACTCGGTCAGGCCCGGGACAAACAGGGAAAGCTCCAGCAGGCAATCAATCTCTTCCAGCAATCCGTGCGCTTCGGCTCGGCCGCGGTTAGCCGCGATCCGTCGTCCGAGGAATCGCAACTGGCACTCTCCAATGCTCACTTCTGGCTGGGGGACGCGTTGCGCCGCAGTGGCGACGTTCAGGGGACGCTACAGAATTTCAGAGCGTATTTCGCGATCTCGCAACGGCTCGCGCAGCGTCATCCTGCGGATCCGAAGTTTCAGGCGGAGATCAGTTACGCGCATGGAAACCTCGGCGCTGCGTATGAGCTGGCTGGCGACCTTCCCCGCGCATTGAACGAGTACCGCATGACGTGCACGCTCGACCGCGACCGTCTTCGCCGCGATCCCGGCAACGAACAGTGGCAAGCCGATCTCGCGAACTCTGCCAATCGCCTCGGCGTGATCCTACAGAAAACCGGCGACTTCAGTGGCGCGCGAAACGCCTTTGACGAAGACCTCGGCATCAGGCGGATGCTTGCGCGGCGAGCGCCCGAAGACGCCATCCGGCAGCAGCGCCTCGCCATCAGCCTCGCCTTCGCAGGCACGCTTCACCTGGCCACCGGCGATCTCGATCAGGCCCTGCGCAGTTTTCGCGAAGAAGCGGCGATTGCCGCAGCTCTCGCCACGCGCGATCCGTCGAACGCCGACAGCCGGCGCAACCGCGACGTCGCGCGAGCGCGCATGGCCCCGCTTCTCGACCTCGCGCAGGGCGCCGCGCTCCTCGACGAAGTGGCGGACGACCTGCGCCAGCTTGTACGGACCAACGGGCGCCTCACGTGGCGGCGTGATCTTGCCCTGATCCTTGCAAACTCGGCGCGACTACATCTTCAACGCAACGATCTCTCCCGTGCCCGTGCCGCAGCAGCGGAAGCGCTCGCATCGAGCGAGCTACTCGTCGCCGAAAAACCGAACGATGCTCCCTCGAACCGCATTCTCTGCGAAGCACTCCTTGGCGCCGCGCTTCTGGATGCGAGGGACGGCCTGACCACGCAGGCGACGACCCGTCGCACCCGCGTGGTCTCGGTCGCCAGCAACGCCACGCACGACCCTGTCATGACAGCACTGCACGTTCGAGCGCTGCTGGCACTTGGCCGGGTTGAAGAGGCCGAGCCGCTCGCGCAGACGCTTCTTTCCGGTGGCTACCGCGAACCGCAATTCATGACAGCACTCGCCGCCCTTCACCCGCCGCACTCACCCCCCGCCCGCTCCCAGCCGTAGTCGATCGAACCTTGGCTGTGGCGTACCTGAAGGCGTGACGGTCGCCACGGCCGTGCGAAACAAAAACGCTGACCCGAACGCTGGAACCACCAGATTGCCACCACTCCCTTACGACTTCTGCCGTGTCAGGGTCGATACTCCCCGATGAAACAAAGAACGCGAACCCGCAAAAAAAGGAGAATTGTCATGTCTAAGAAATCATCGGCCACAGCCCCGACACCCGATAACGCTGAGCCAATCAGTCCTGTCAACGTCGGTATCAGTTTTGGCTACGCCACGGGGTTCTCAGCTAATCCACAGACGCTCGTGCTGCACTGGCCAACCGATCCGTCACCCATCACAATCTCATTCCAGCTCGAATCGATACCCCCGGGTAAATTTTCGTTCTACGACCGCGGCATTGTTTTCCAGTATCCGCATGATGAGTTCACGATTCTGTCCCAAGCAGCCGACACCGTCAGTTTCACTGCAACGCCTCCCGACCTACCAACTGATGAAGTGTCGGTTTTCCGCTATGCGGTCCTAATTCGGGACAACGACACCAATCGCGTCTGTTTCTTCGATCCGACCGTGCAAAACGACCCTCCCGGGATGTAAGAGACCTGATCCTCGATCAATCGTCCGATGGTGGGAGGTCCGAGCCCTGCCACCCACAATCCAACGGCGACGCGCCGCGGCGTTGGTTGCGATCGTCGCTTCGATGATCGTCCACTCCCTCGGTCGCCGACGTGCCTGCACCGTTTCGGACGATCAACGATCTCGTTTTCGGCGCGCGCCGCCGGCCGAGGGCGGCCAGCGCTACACGAGAGCGCACTTCGACGCACGCTCAGAGGTGTGAGGAAACTCTGATCTGGGGATCGGCGCTATTCGGTCGTCCTCTCGCGATCCAATCACTCCCGCCTGTAGACCGTGGCGACGATCACGGCTGCAGGTGCGGCACGCCAGGAATGCGAGGACTGGCGTCCCGTCCCTCGCGCCCCTCCGTTCCCTCTTCCGCGTCTGCGAAACCGAAAAGAACAGTCGGGGATATGGAAACCACCAGATTGCTACCACTCACTTACGACTTCCGTCGTGCCAGGCGCGATATTACACGCATGAAGTCCAATGAACGCGAAAGAGTCCCGAGGAGGTTGATGACATGTCGTAGTTGATCACCGCGCCAACATCGCAACAAGGCTGAATCCGAAACGTCACCACTTGAGTAGAAAACTTAGTTTAAATAAGGAGCAACACAAATGGCAAATCTCAACGTAACGGCATCTATTTCGACTGGCCTCTATACCATCACGATCGACTGGAACGACTGGGAGACGTTCACAGTTTATGACAATGCCAACCCAAAAACGGTAATCCCGGTGGTTCCTAATCAGGCATCCACGTATACGCAGACGTCACAAGGCCCATTGCGATTCAAATTGACAGCCAAGACCAACACGATAGTAAATGCGCAGGATGTTAGCGGATATAGCGGTATCCTCGCAGGCGACAAAAAGGATAACTATCAACTGACCTGCAATTTTAGTAACCCCAGCAAGGATCAGGAAAACTGGACGCTGACCGGCGGATGCACCGAGGTTCCGGTCACATGGGAGCCAGTTGAAACCTCTCCACACCTCTTTTCAGCAATACATCTGACCGCAAGCTTTGCTACGACTCCCTAGGTTGGGCTTGAGTGACGAACCAAACATACCAATTGGTTGAATAATAAACCTACGTCACGGCTAAGCTGGCTGCGCAAAACAGCGCGCCGCCAGCTTAGCTCTGCGTCCAGACGGCGAACTCGCGTTTTTGAACGGAGCCGGTGCGGCGCACTCGCTACCCGACAGTTTCCGTCGACGTGTCTTTCCCGAGGCGCGAGACTTCGACCACGACTTCGCCAATGGTGATGCGGCAGACGTCGAACAAATCGACCGGGGAGTCGATGCGGGTCGTCTCGAAGAACGTGCCGTTCTTGCTGCCGAGGTCCTTGAGACGAAGCTCGTAGCGGGATACGGTCAGCTGGGCGTGCTCCCGCGAAACGGACGGTGCCTCGATGACGACCGCACAGCCAGGCGCGCGTCCGATGGTGTGAATTCCGGCAGGAAGACGGATCGCTCCACCCGGCCAGTGCAACGCAATCAGCAACGTGGATGCGGTCCCTTCATCGATCTGCACGCTGCCGGCGAACGCGTATCCAAATCCATAGGCCGTGCGGATCGCGTCGGCACGGCCTCCCCGTTGTTCGAGCGCGGTTCGGATCTCGAGCACCAGCGTCTTCAGGTTCGCTTCCTCGACGATTCCTCCCGACCAGACATGGTCCAGCAGGTCACGCTTGCTCACCGCTTTCGGGTACTGGCGCAGCAGAAACTCCAGTAGACGAAACGCGCGTGGCGTGAGATGCACCGGCTCGTCGCCGCGGCTCAGCAACTTCTGCTCGGAATCGAGACAAAAGCGTTCAAAGCAGAAGCGAGTCATGCAATCTCACCAGCTTTCTACCAGTCACGTGCTTCGGGGGATGTCCGCAAGATGATCATACTCAGGGTTGCTGCTCAACGTGGCGTCAACGGCCACCGTGAGAATTGGAGCTAACCCTCACCCGCCTTCCTCATCTGCCACAGCAGATGACTGAGATGTGATCGGCGCGACTCGCCTGTCGTCACGATGAGTAGTTTCGTGATCTTGAGCTCGAGAGGATCGGTCAACAACAGGATCAGCATCTCGCGGAGGAAGTTTGTGTTCAGGGTGACGTCGTTGTCGGTGCCGACGCCGAGGCGGAGGCCTTTCTTTTCCCACCAGGAGAAGGGGTGGTCTTTGTAGTCAGTCAGCGCGCCGGTGAGTTTCTTATTCGATGACGGGAGCGAGACCAGCGTCAGGCGCTTGTCGATCATCCGATTGAGCACGTCGTGCTGGTAGTGCTCGACTTCACGGGCGTGGTGGAACTTCGTTTTTGTCGCCAGCGTGGCCTCGCGGTCGGTCAGCGGATCGCCGTTCAGGAGCTTGTCGCGGATGGAGCCGCGGCCGCTCCAGTCCATGTCGAGGAGCTCGTCGTGTTCGCGGGAGCTGTTTGCAATCGTCTCGCCGCGGCCGTTCGCGGTGAGCACGCGCTGGAGCATGCGGTGGAAGTAGAAGTTGGGATTGATGCCGAGGGAGAGGCCGTGCTCGATGGCATCGACGTACCAGATGTTCATGGCGTTATCGACAGCCTGGATGCCCTGCCGCAGCGTGTTCCAGGTCTCGCCGTGATGGCTGCGGGTGCGGAAACCGTACGCCTGCAGCTTGCGGAAGCCGACGCGCATCTCCTGAAAGTGCGCCTTCCGATAAAACCCGCGCTCATTGCCCACCGTGTCGACCTCGGTGACGACATCGCGAAGCTCGGGATGTTTCTTCAGCAGCTCGACGATCTGATGCACCTGATCGTCGAAGCTGGCGCGCTTCGACGCGTAGCGTGTGGCGTCGTAGAAGCCGGGCTCCTTGCGAAAACTCGGCGAGAGGATGAAGCGAAACGCCGGGACCTCGTTCTGAAACGCGCGGAACCCTTCGTACAACCCCAGCATCACATCCTCGGCGGTCAGCGCGCTGATGCCGGGAATCTGTTCGGAGGAATCGGTCGTCTCGCGGAAGAGTGTGAACTTCAATCGGATCGAGCCGACGTTGGCGTCCTGGAAGAGGCGCTTGGCCATGTGGTACGCGGCATCGCGATGGGCTTCGCGTGAGGTCAGGACCAGCTTGGCGAGGTAGAGAATCTTGAGATAGCGATCGAAGCGGTCGTCGTCGCCGAGGCGGATGAGGCGATCGACGTCGGCAACGCTGGCGATCGGAAGCGCATCGGGCCCATACACCTCGGCGATCTTCGCTTCGTACATCGCGCGTTGCGGACCTTCGAGCAGCGGCTGCAGCCGCGGCCAGATGAAATCGGCGTCGAGCGAGCCGGTGAGATGGATGTGCTCATCGCGAAATGGAATCGGGAAGGCGCGGAAGAAATCGGCGAGAGATCGCGCCACAGCGTGGTCGAGGAGCGCCTCGATCGGCGCGACGTCCACGCGAAAGCTGCCGAGGAGCGCAGAGAACTCGCGGATCTCGTGGGCGAGAACGACGTCGGTCCCGAGTTGCGGCGCGCGCTCGGCCAATGCGAGCGTGTCGGCGAGCGAGAGTCCGCTCGTTTCGCTGATGAGTTGCGTGAAGAATTTCGTCAGGCGCGGAACGACGTGCATACCGGATCATGCTATCGCGCGATTCGCCGATTCATTCGCGCGGCGGCGTTTTCGGGCGGAGCAGCCAGATCTTGTCGCGTCCGTCACCGAAGCTGGCGGCCGGGGTCAGGACATCGCCCAGCCCTTTGAACATGGGGCAGCCACGCTCCGCGTCATAAACGACTACGTAGTCGATCGGAAGCTTCGCCAGCAAGGTGCGGAGCTGCGCCGGTTTGTCGTCACAGAGGAGCCAGTGGTAATTCGCGTGATTCCAGGTTGCGAGGGTCTGCGCGTTCGTCGAGGCCAGCGTCACGGCTCTCGGCTGATGATCGAGCCATGCCGACAACTGCCGCTCGGATGGCTTGGGACCGGCGGGAGGTGGAGAGGTCACGAACGCCACCACTCCATCGACGCCCAGTACGATGGTTGCGAGAACGCAGACCACGGTGACGACTCGAAGAATGCGCGACGAATTCGTCATCAGCCAGGGGATCGCGACGAGGATCAGCAACAGATAGGGCAGACCGTGGCGATAGCCGAAGAGCCATGGGAGAAAGAAGGTCTCGTGATAGTTGTACAAGATCCCGAGGAACATCAGTCCCGAGCTCAACGCAACCAGCATCGGGACTTGCTCGGCTGACAGATGAAACGAGATCCGCCGCGATCTTGCAACCCACCAGACGACCGCGGCCAGCGCGGCAATCAGAGGAAGGGCCGCGGCCGGACCGAAGAGATGAAAATAGGAGACGGGACTCCACGGATCGAAGCTGGTGAGCAGTCCCTGCCAGCGGTCGGCGAGCCACGATTGCCAGTCTGGCGTGTTCACCCACATCGAGAAGCCCGGCACGTCCGCGCGCTCCCCGCCGACTCCGTAGATTCCGTAGTACCAGTACAGAAAACTGATCCCAAACGCTGCTGCACATCCGATCGCCGCACGAACGAGCCGGCGATCGCGGAGCGAAACGAGCGCGAGACACACCACGGCCGCGGGTCCGATCAGAATCATCTGCGTCCGTGCCAGGAGCGCGAGTCCTGCCAGCGCACCTGCAGCAGCGCCGCGCCAGAAACCTGGTGCCGGAGGCGCCCACAGAACCGCAATCGCGGCAAACATGAGGGCGAACGAGATGCCTTCGGTGTAGGGGTAACTCGTGGCCATGAAGAACAGCGCGTTCGTTCCCAGAAGCAGAACGGCCACGTGACCAAAGTCGAATGAGGGCCAACGCTCGATGATCGCAACACGGCCAATCGCGCCCCGCGCAATTGCGTTCGCCGCGAAATACGCCATCACTAGGGAGAGGAAGTAGAAGAGTTTGGAGAGGACATCGGCCGCCCGAGCCATGCCGATCAGCCGCCCCGTATGCCCAAGGATGAGCGGCCAGAGGGGGTAAATCTGAAACGAGCGCGCCGGCAACTTCTTGAAGCCGGCGTAGTAAAGCGAAACGCTCGAGACCAGCCCGCGCCCTTCCGCCACATTGCGAGCGACTTGGAAGTAGTTCGACCCGTCCAGTCCATACGGGCCTTCGCCACTATGGAAACTCAGTTTGAGGCTGCCGAGAATGATGAGAATCAGCGCCAACAGAACGAGCCGGACAACGCGCTGGGGCATCGTTGGAGAATACCTCACGGTGTAGTCCTCGCTGTCATCCTGAGGCGCCGAAGGACACGAAGTGCCGGAGGACGCTCGAAGGACCCCCTGCGCATGTGCCCTGGTTCTTTCCGCCGCCCGACCCTGCACTTGCCCGGGGGGTCCTTCGACCGGCTTTGCACACAATCTCCCGTTTTCAGCCGACATTATGTGCAGCCAGAACACTTTGTGTGCAGCCTGAAATCCCCGGCACCGTCACGCCGAGTTCAAAGATTGAATGCA
>JAXDGW010000117.1:0-97795 GCA_034664845.1 Thermoanaerobaculia bacterium
AGGGCCGGACGATCAGATGTCTCAAGGGCGGGAAGCCGGGGCCGGCACTTTCGACTTTCGACCTGACCCCAATGCCCTCATCAAGAATTTCACCGAGCTCAAAGCTGACGGTACGACATCCTGCGGCTGCTGGATCTACTCCGGCGTTTACGACGGCGAGAACAAAGCGAACGGACGCGCGGCGAAAGGAAAGTACGCGCACGGCTGGGGCTACGCGTGGCCGCTCGATCGCCGCATCCTCTACAACCGCGCCTCGGCCGCACCCGACGGAACGCCATGGAGCGAGCGCAAGAAACTCGTCTGGTGGGACGAGGCGAAAGGGGAGTGGGCGGGCGATGACGTCGCCGACTTTGCGAAAACCAAGCGCCCCGATTTCGAAGGCGATCAGCAAAAAGGGGGCGATGACGCGCTCCGCGGCGACGCCCCTTTCATCATGCATCCCGACGGCGCCGGCTGGCTTTTCGTCCCCTCGGGGCTGAAGGACGGTCCGCTTCCCGCGCACTACGAGCCGCTCGAATCGAACCTCGGCAATGCGCTCTATCCCGATCAGCTCACGAATCCTGCCGCCGATCGGAAAGAGCGCGCGGACAACGCCTACGCGACGTCCCCCGATGCGCGTTTCCCCTACGTGCTGACGACGTATCGGCTGACCGAGCATCACACCGCCGGCGGCATGTCGCGCACGCTCGCACACCTCGCCGAACTGCAACCGGAGCTCTTCGCCGAAATCTCGCCGGAGCTGGCCAGAGAAGTCGGCGTGATCAACGGAGACTGCGTCATTGTCGCCACTGCCCGAGGCGAGATCGAAGCACGCGCGCTGGTCACCGGGCGCATGCCGTCGCTCGATGTGCAGGGGAAGCGCGTGCATCAGGTCGGCCTCCCGTATCACTGGGGCGGACGCGGTCTCGTACGCGGCGACGTCGTCAACGACCTCGTCGCGATTTCCGAGGAGCCGAACGTGCGCATCATGGAAGCGAAGGCGCTCACGTGCAGCGTGCGCAAGAGCGAACCCGCGGACTTTGGGTTCCGTGAATGAGTTTCACGCGAAGCCGCGAAGACGCGAAGGTTTGATGCTTTCCTTCGCGACCTTCGCGGCTTCGCGTGAGAAATGGGTTGCCACGCAGACGAATTGACGCCACTGGCCGTATTCGAAGCATGTCCCTGCCCCGGTTGCTCCTGGTTGTCGTGCTCCTTCTCGCCTCCGTTGCTCACGCCTCCGAAGTTGCACTCAGCGAGGCGCGGTTTGTCCCGGCAACTGGTGCACAGTCGCGCACGATCGGCAGCGTCGCCTCGGGTGAGGACGGAACGGACCTCGTTACCTGGACCGAGGACTACCGGAGTTTTGACCACGTTCAGCTTTCGGGAGCCGTTTACATCCGGGCATACGGTGTCGACGGCGCGCCATTACAGCCTGCGCAGACCGCGCTTGGATACGGCTCCGGCGCGCTCGCGGTCTGGAACGGAAGCGATTACTTCGTCGCCTATGGACGCTTCTACTCGCGTTACGGAACGTTCGTCCCCTCGCCGGATGTGGAAGCGGTGCGTGTTGCCGCCGATGGACGGGTCATCGCCGGTTCGCGCGTTTCGCTGATCCAAACGCGGGCGACCGGCGGGGCCATCGGTGCGCTGGCGTGGGATGGGACGCACTACTTTGCGAGCGTCTCCGCGGACGGTGATTACCGATTGCTGCTGCTCGATCGCGAAGGACACGTTGTGCGATCGCAGGCCGGATGGGCGCTTTCGATTGCGGCATTACCTGGCGGCGGCTTCGCGATGCTTCGCCTCGTCGATGACCGGCTTGAGTTGGAGCGCGTGGCGCGCGATGGCGAGCTCGGGCCGCCCGCGACGATTGGCCCCTCGGACCGCGGACCAGCGACGATCGCGCTCCACGGTGATCGGATCGCGATCGTTTGGCACACTCTGACCGGCGTGGCCGCCGCGGAGTTGGATGACGACGGGCACGTGCTCGTTTCCCTTGCGCTACCGGATGACGCAACCATCGGCTCTCTGGCCTGGCGGGAATCCTGGTGGCTGGCCACCTACGATCAGCCCTCAGCCGGATGCATCGTCCGTTTCGGATCCGGTGTCGCGTCATCGACATTTTGCAGCGCCACCGCGCGCCAACCGTTCGCCAGCGCCGCTCGCACGGCGTGGATCGAAAAGGGCGTGGACGTTCGGACCAATCGCAATCTGTCGCTCGCCGGCGGCGACGTCGCTTCCGTCTCGGCGGCGGCGCAATCCGATGCTGCAACCGTTGCGACGGCAACCGGCTCGATCGTGGCGTGGTTCGAGTCAGGCGCGCTCCGGATCGGCGGGCTTGACCGCGACGGCTCCCGCCGCGCCGATCACGTCATCGACGCCGCGGCTGAACCGCATCATCCAGTGCTGGCGACAGCGGGCGGGCAGACGCTGCTCGTCTACGTCGACGGCAGCGCGTTTGGCGTTGGCACCGTGCGCGCGCTCCGCCTCGACGCGGACGGGCAACAGCTCGCGCCTGCGTTCACGCTCGGTCACGGGGCGGCGCCGTCCGTTTCCACCGACGGCCGCGATTGGCTGGTGGCCTGGCAGTCTCCCGACGATACGAAGATCAGGCCCCAGGTGGTTGCCGCACGCGTCACCGCGAATGGCGACGCGACCGCCGAGGTGTTGGTTTTCGAGAATGATGCGACGCAGTACAAACCGGTGGCGGCGTGGAGCGGCGCGGGGTATCTGATCACCTGGGTGGAAGGGGAAGCGGCAGCGTCCGGAACGCACTACCGCGCGATGACGCAACTGCTCGACCGCAACGGCGCACGGATTGCCGATGCGCTGACGCTCATCGGTGAGGCCAACGGCGATCCTTACTATGCGCCGTCCATCGCCTGCGGTCCGGCCTCGTGCCTCGCCACCTGGTACGGGAATGGAGTCGGCACGTTCGGCGCCGTGCTCGCGCCGGACGGCACCCGCCCTTCGCAGAATCGCCTGCTGCTGCCGTTGCTGTCGCTGTCGAACCGCGTCATCGCGCCGGGCATCGATGGGACGTTCCGTCTTGTACTCGACAACCGCTGCATCTTCATCGACGCCGACGGTGCGCCGCTCGCGGACATCACGTGGTTGAGCGGCCTCCCCGTCGTGGCCGGAATCGTCGACGGCCGCATCGTCTACTCGAGGGTGACCGCGCCGGAGGAGTTGCTCGGCGGTGCCAGTCGCCTTTTTGCGCGCGAGCAGCCGGCGCTGTCGCGAATGCGAACGATGCGGATGCGATAAGCTCGTTTCGCGATGGCTGTCACCGGGTTCCTCACCGATTCCACGCTTTGCATCGGGTGCAAAGCGTGTGAGGTGGCCTGCAAAGAATGGAACGACGTGCCCGACGATGGCTTCGTCTGGAGCGGGCTTTCGTACGACAACACGCTCGCCCTCGGGCACTCTACGTATCGCCACGTAAAGTTCGTCGAGCGCGAGCCTCACGCAGGCTGCGGCGGCAATGCCTCGGAGCGCATGACGTGGGAGTTTTCGTCCGACGTCTGCAAACACTGCGGGAACGCCGGCTGTCTCGAGGCGTGTCCGACGGGATCGATCGTCCGTACCGAATTCGGCAGCGTCTTCGTACAGCCCGACATCTGCAACGGCTGCGGCTATTGCGTCGTGGCCTGTCCGTTCGGCGTCGTCGATCGCCGTCCCGACGATGGCCGCGCGTTCAAGTGCACCTTCTGCTACGACCGTCAGAAAGCGGGCGCCGAGCCGGCGTGTGCGAAAGCGTGTCCGACCGGATCGATCCTCTTCGGCAAGCTCGATGATCTCGAAGTCGCCGCCGACCGGCGCATCGCCAACCTTCACGCCGCCGGGATGAGCGACGCCACGATCTGGAATCCGAAAGAGACGAGCGTCGGCGGAACGCACGCGTTTTTCATCGTCCGCGGCGATCCCCGCGCTTACAACCTTCCAAAGAATCCCGAGACGCCAATGAGACTGCTGAAGCAATCGTGGAGCGCCGCCGCAGTCGCCGCCGGAGTGATGCTCGCCGCGTCGATCGCAGCGTTCTCGCTGGGCAACGCTGCGTTCTCCCCGGGCAAGCGGAACGCTGGCGTCCCGCCGGCTGGCCCGGCGGCGTCTCGCCGCCGAGGTGCGCGATGAAAACGCCGCGTGTGCCGGACCGCGCCACCGAAACGCGCCTCGACGAAATCCGCGACCAGGCCGCCCTCGGCCGTCTCGACGCCAAGGGCATCCGCCCCGCCGGATCCCCCTTCCCCGAAGCCAACGCCGAACACGGCTACTACGGATTACCAATCGTCAAAGCGCCAGTCTGGACGTGGGAAGTACCCGTCTACTTCTTCGTCGGAGGCGCCGCCGGCGCATTGTCCGTCCTTGCACTCGCCGCGCAGATGAGCGGCGCCTCACGCGCGCTCGTGCGCGACGCCCGCTGGATCGCCGCAATCGGCGCCGCCACTTCCGGACCTCTCCTCGTGCTCGACCTCGGGCGGCCCGAGCGCTTCCTCAACATGCTCCGCGTGTTCAAACCGCAGTCGCCGATGTCGGTCGGAGCGTGGACGCTGTCGCTTTTTGGCGCGACGTCGGGCGCGGCTGCCATCGCAGAGGAGCTCGGGCTGCGCCGCATCGGCGATGCTGCCGCATTCATCGCCGCACTCTCCGGCGTCGTCATGGCCACCTACACCGGCGTGCTCCTCGGCGCGACGGCGATCCCCGTGTGGGCCGCGCACGCGCGCACGCTGCCCATTCACTTCGGTGCGTCCGCGCTGGCGTCGGCGACCGCGATTCTCGAGCTTCGTGGCCACGATTCACCCGCGCTGAATGCCCTCGGCCTCGCCGCCGCGATCGTCGAGACATCGATGGGCGTTGAGATCGAGTCGGACCGCGCCATCGAATCCGAGCCGCTGCGCCGAGGGGCGACAGGTACGACGATCCGCATCGGCGGCTTCTTCTCCGGACCGCTGCCGCTCGCACTCCGCCTTCTCGGCATCGGCTCCAAACGCGCCCGCCGCGCCGCCGCCGCATCCGCTCTCCTCGGATCGCTGATCACGCGCCTTGCCTGGATCGAAGCGGGGAAGGCCAGCGCGAGAGATCCGCACCCAAGCCTGCATTAGCGGAACTTTTCCGCACCATTCCGTCTATAATTGCGCCGTCCAATCCACCAGCACCGCGAGTTTTGAGGAGGGTCCATGCCCACGCTTCCGCTCGAACTGCACGAAGTGCTCGAAGAAGAGTATGTCTCGATGTACGGGTCGTTACTCCGTCCTGTTCCGAAGTACTCCCCGGCCGATATCAAGGACGAGCGAGGCGCAATTCGGATTCTCGCCGAGTGCGGTCTTCCAACGGACCCGAACAATTTGGTTGACGTTCTCAACGCTCTCGTTGACGCGAAATCGCCCGATTCTCTCCGCAAGCTCGAGAGCTCGCCATCGTTCACCGAAGTAGGCAAGGCGCTCCTGGCCGGCTACGACGACTACGTGAAGACGGCGGCTTCCCCCGCGGAGATCAACCGCCGAATCGTCGACAACGCGTTCGCCGGCGCCGTTCGCCCGATGAGCGACATCCGTCTCGATAATGTGTATGCGGCGTTACACGAACGGGCCCGAGAGCAGAACAAGCCGCGAACCGCGCTTTGCATTTCCGGCGGTGGGATTCGAAGCGCCACATTCGCCCTCGGCGTGATGCAGGGCCTGGCGAGTGCGAACATTCTCGACAAGTTCGACTACCTCTCGACAGTCTCCGGCGGCGGCTACATCGGAAGCTGGTTCTCGTCATGGGTGCGCCGGCATCCGAAAGGAGTGACCGGAGTACAGGAGGACCTGCGGCGGGCTGACACCGCGGTCGCGGCCAGCACTCCCGCAATCTCTCCACGGTCCCCGACGCCTGTCCTCACACCGCGCGAGCTGCCGGAAAAGAAGTTGAACCCGGAGCCGGCGCCCCTTGGACACCTACGCAGCTATAGCAACTACCTCAGTCCCCGCCTCGGTATTTTCTCGGGAGACACCTGGACACTGGCGTCGCTTTACCTTCGCAACTTAATGCTCAATCTGCTCGTCCTGGTGCCGCTGCTGGCCGTCGCCCTGACGTCGCCGCGAGTCTTTAGTTGGATTCTTCACTATGGCGTCTATGTTGACGCGACGACATGGGTCGTTGCCGGCGTCAGGATCCATTTCCATCCAACAGCCTGGGCCTGGCTCAGCGCAGCGTTTGCGACCATTGGATTCGCCTACCTCGGCATGAAACGGCCCGTTGAGCAGGGCGATAAAGCACAGAAGAAAGCCAATACCCAGACCAGCGACGGGCACTTCCTTCTTCGTTGCGTGCTTCCCCTGACGCTTTCGAGCATTTGTCTCGCGGTTTT
Organism: Thermoanaerobaculia bacterium; assembly: GCA_034664845.1. GTDB lineage: Bacteria > Acidobacteriota > Thermoanaerobaculia > Gp7-AA8 > Gp7-AA8 > JADGNZ01. Next base: position 6,329 of record JAXDGW010000117.1, read on the forward strand.
CTGGGCGCGGGTTGCGGCCGCTACCGGAAGCGGCGAACACGATTTGCTGGCCCACACCTCGACGAAAGGCGCGGCCCTTTTGGCCCTTCTCGGGATGTCCCTTGTGCCGTATTGGGGCTATTACCGGCGCATGAAGAAAACAATCGCCGCGGAACGGCGTTCGGCGTTCACGACAGAAAAGGAGTTCAGAAAGACATTACGAAAGAAAAAGGGTGCGGAGGCCATTGCAATTGTGCTCGCGCTGGCGACAACCGCGGGGCTTCTGATCCTTCTTGCAAAAAAAGTCTTCGATGATCCGCTGCGTGCGGTCCCGACGGTCGCCACGCTCCCGCCGATCGACCGCGCCGGGGTGTCGACGCTGCCGCAGTCGGAGTACTTTGTCGCGTTTGCAGTTCCGCTGCTTTTGCTCGTCTTTTTCGTACAGGCGAGCATCTTTGTAGGACTCTCCAGCCGCCACAATGAAGATTCTGACCGGGAATGGTGGGGCCGGGCAGGCGGGTGGCTCCTGGCAATATCGATTGGGCTTGCGCTCTTCGGCGGGATCGCAGTTTTCGGGCCGGTGGCGTTTTATTACGCACCGGTAATTCTGGCCTCAGTCGGCGGTGCGGCGGGGCTCGTGGCTGCCACGGTTGGTTACGGTGACAAGTCCTCGGCGAATCACCAGAAAGAGGAGAGCACGACTGAAAAGGCGGGAAGTATTGGGTCGGCGCTCGCAGTGCCGTTGTTCATAGCAGCCCTCCTGGCGAGTCTATCTCTGGGGACGACCTGGCTGGTCCAGCAATTCAACGACAACGATAAGACCATGGTGCGGGCCGGCACCATCGAAAATGCCCGGCTGGCAATGCTCGAGGCCCGTTACGTGGCGCGCGAGCCATCAAGCGCCGGCCCCCAGACTCTGGTGAATACGTCACCACGATTGAGCATCCCGGAACTGCGTGCCATTGCGCATTTGCAGACGATTCAAGGTACGTCGGCAAAGCAGGTCTTGATTTTCCTGGCCGTTGCGGGGGTCGCGGTTCTTCTCTCATTCCAAATCGGCATTAACAAGTTCTCGATGAATGCGTTGTATCGAAACCGAATCGTCCGCGCATATCTGGGCGCATCGCGCTACTCCCGCGACCCGGACCACTTCACAGGTTTCGATGAGAATGACAACATTCAGATGTGGCAGATGCGGCCGGAATTGCTATGGGTTACGCGGCTCAAGAGCGTCACGGCCTTCGTTGATGCTCTCAAGAAGGGGGGTGCGGACGACCGAAGCAAACTCGGCCAGTATCTCTGGAACGCACTCGACGACAAGACGAAAGAGAGAGTGGCGAAGGGAATTGACGCCATCTCCACCGACGCGTTGGTCCAGAACATCAACCTCATTCTGCTCACGAAAGATCTTGGTGATGCGGGTGTGAAAACGCCGGATTGGCTGACAACGAGCCCGAAACACGCTCCATATCCGCCCGCCTTGCGCAATCGGGCAATCCTCGACTCGTACTTCAGTGACTATCTCGTCGTCATGACTCCGCCCGCAGACGCGCCGAACGTTCCAGTAACGGAATTGCGCCGCGAGCCTTTGCATGTGGTCAATATGGCTCTGAACCTCACTGGCGGTGAGAGCCTCGCCTGGCAGCAACGGATGGCGGAGTCTTTCACTGCGTCGGCATATCACTCCGGCAGTCTATTTCTTGGATACCGTCCATCGCGTGATTACGGCGGGGAGCACGGCATCTCGCTCGGCACCGCTGTTTCGATCTCGGGTGCCGCGGCCAGTCCGAACATGGGCTACCACTCCTCGCCGCTGATGGCTTTCCTACTCACGTTCTTCAACATTCGTCTGGGTGCATGGCTCGGGAATCCGGGACCTCGGGGTGAGGATTCCTTCTGCAAGACCCATCCGGACACGATGCTCATTCCTCTGTTTTCCGAGCTTACGGGAAACGCGACGGATAAGTCGCCATGGGTCTATCTCTCCGACGGTGGGCACTTTGAGAACCTTGCACTCTACGAAATGGTTCTGCGGCGATGCCACAATATCGTCGTCAGCGACGGCGGCGCCGATCCCAAATGCACGTTCGAAGATCTCGGCAACGCGATCCGAAAAATTCGGACGGACCTCGGCGTGCCAATCGATATTGCCGAGATCAAGATGTTCCCGCGAACGAAGGATGGGGCGCCTGCAAAAGGGGGCGAATATGTCGCTTTCGGCACGATTCGCTACAGCGCGGTGGACAAGAACGCCGTGGATGGAAGCCTCATCTATATAAAACCGGGCGTCTACGAAGGCCAGTATTTTCCGCGCGACGTCTACAACTACTGTCAGGAGTCAATCGCGTTTCCGCATGAGCCTACGAGCGATCAGTTCTTCAGCGAATCGCAATTCGAGAGCTATCGCGCCCTCGGCCGTCATGCCGTGAACGAAATCTGCAAGAACTACCCGGCCGCAGGCACGAAGCAGCCGCGGATTCCGATCGCGAATACGTATGCCTCGGTCGCTGACTTCGTAAAACATATCTCGCCGCCGGAGCCGTTGTAGGTTTAACCCGTCCAGATATTTCCTGGATCGCTCCGCCGCTCGGCGGAGCGATCGACAGCAGTGATGCGCTGGTATCATCACGCCGGCGGGATGAGTTTCCCGCGATTGATGCCCTTTTGGAGAACGCACCCCTGTGAAACTCCTTTCCTCTCTTCTGCTCACCGCGCTGTTCGCTATCAACCCGAGGATCAAGGCGCCGTCGCCGATTGAGCAGGCGGCGCGCGAGATGCTGACAAACTTCACCGCCTACCGGTTTGAGGCGGCGGTGCTCGACTTCAATGACGAGCTGCGGCCGCAGGTGACGCCCGCTGTTCTCGCGGACATCAAGCAACAGATGGATCGGACTGTCGGGATGTTCCGGTCAGTAACCGCGGTCCATCAGCGCAACCAGGATGGGTTCCGCGTCATCGAGCTGGTTGCGAAATACCAGCGGTCTCCCGTATCGGTCCGCGTCGTGTTCGACGGCAACAACAAAGTGGGCGCCGTCTACTTCAATCCGATTCAGCCGGCGCCTGTTGATCCCGCTCTGGAGAAGATTGCGCGCGGCGTCCTTACCGATCTCATGGCCGGCCGTTTCGACGATGCGGCGAAACCGTTCGACGACACGATGCGCGCTCAGTTGACGCCGGCGAAGCTTGCGGACCTGAACCGCAGCATCCTCAACCTTTACGGCGCGGTCCGGTCGATTACCGAAGTGCGCACGAGAGTGGAGGAGCCTTACCGGATCATCGACGTGATCGCGGCGTGCGAGAAAATGCCGCTCGCGTTCCGCGTCGGCTTCGATGCAAAGAACCGCGTCGCCGCGGTTCACATCTCGCCAAACGTCGATCAGTAGAAACGAGCGAGCGCCGGCTGCCATCAACGCGACGTGCGCCGTGTCGGAACCGCGCGGACGTCGAAGATCGCGTCGCCGATCGTCCTTCCCCACAGCGCCCGCGTTCCCGCGAAGTAATAAATCGCGATGATGACGAGAAAGCCGGTCAGCGAGCCGATCGCGATCGCGCTCATCGAGGCAGGCAGAAGGGGGGAGAGGGCCAGACCGAGCGCGGCGAAGAGTGAGAGATCGGTGAGGAGGGCCGCCGTTCGCCGGAAAAACGACCCGGCAGCGGATCGCGACGGCGCTGGCGTGACTTCGTCCGCATCAAACGTCCCCGGTTGCAGTTCGATCTCATCGAATCGCATCACACCCTCCCATCTTGCGGCTACGAAGTTTGACTGGCCTGCGGACTACTCTTCGCTACGTGACGTTTCGCAACGGCAGGTATTTTACGTAAATCTTGTACAGAAGGTCTTTCGGCTGGCCGGAATAGCGCTCCGCCAGCTCCCTGCTGCGCTTCGCCGTGACGTCGCTCGGATCGTTCTGCAGCACGGCGTCGAACTCGCGAATGGCGTCAGGAACGCGCTCCTCCTGCAGGGCGGCCGCGCCAAGATTGAAATGCGCGCCGACCAGCATGCGGCGGATCGACTGATTCTGCGGATCGGCCTGGAGCATCGGGTCGAGCGTGGCGATCGTTTCCTGATACTTCTGATCGGCGAACAGCGCCCGTGCTCCTTCCAGCCGGGCCGACTGTTGCGATGCCGCGTCGTAGATCGTTTTGACGTCGTCGGGGAGCGGCTTGATCCGCGCCGCCGTGTCGAACGCTTTCTTGGCCGTGTCGAAATCGTGTGCGTCGTACGCGGCGCGGCCCGCGGTGATGCTCTCCTCGTACACGAGCGCAGCAGGACGGCCGTTGACCATCTCCGCCGCCTGCGCCTTCTTGTGCTGCAGGTCGGCGATCATCTCCAGCGCCTTGTCGTGCTGTGGATCCGCCGGCTTCACATCCTGCAGTTTTGCGATTGCCTCATCGAAGCGGCCGCGCTTTGCCAGCGCCTCCGCCTGGTGGATCGTCGCCTGCGTGGCCGACGGATCGTAGGCAGGTTTGGCCATGTACTTCGACCAGAGGAACCAGCCGAGAGCAGCGACGATGAGCACGCCGGCGATGGTGGCGATGATGCCCATCGACGAACCGCGTCGCGAAGGCGCGGCTTTCGCTTTCACCTTGACGACTTTCGCCGCGGGCACGGCCGATGGCGGCTTGAGCGGTTCGTACGTTCCGCTCAATGAAATCTCGTCGTCGAACAGATCTCCGCCCAAGGGCGGCGGCGGGACAAACGGCGCCTCGAATCCTGCCGCGCCTCCCTCGGAGACCGCATTGGACAACCGTTCCAGGTAATCGTGTGCCGTGAGGTTCGCCGGGTCGAGACGCACCGCCTCGGAGAACTTCGCGCGAGCGGTGGCGTTGTCGCGGCCGTACGCCATCTCGCCAGCGGAGACCAGCGCGTCGACCTTGTTCTCGATGTCGCGGCGCTTCGCCTTTGCATTCTCGATTCGTTGCGAGGCCTCGTCATTCGTGACGTCGATCAAAAAGATGCGCGACCAGAGATCGATGGCCTGCTGGTAGTCGCCGCTCGCTGCGGCGCGGTCGCCGTCCGCGAGGTACTGCTGGACCTTTTTCTGATCGTCGCCGCTGGCGGCGGGGGCCGTGGAAAAATCGAAGCCGCCGGCTCCGGCTGCGGGAGCATCGAACGAGAATCCTCCGCTGCCGAATGGCGATGACGCCGGCGGTTGCGCAGCCGGTGCCGCTGGCGAAGGGGAGTCGAACGAGAACGCGTCGAAAGAGAGATCCTGTCCGTCCGTTTTCTCTTCTTCGAATGTGAAACCGAAGTCGGTGGCCTGTGCGGCCCCTCGAGCAGCCGGCGCCGGTGGCGGCGCATCGACGACGAACGACGGGCTGCCGCCGGAACTGAAGGAGGGCGCCGGCGCCGATGCTTCTGACGAGGCCATCGACTCCGTCATGTGGCGGATTCCGGGGTGGTCGCCGTCCAGCGCGCGCGCCTTCTCCAGCTCTGCGCGTGCTGCAGAGGCGTTTCCCTGACGGGCGAAGGTTTCTGCCTTGCGGATGAACTGCTCGACGAACGGCGCGGCCTCCAGCCGTTCCCGCGCCGTATCGTTCACGACGCGCGCTTCCTCGTTCGTGAAGTCGTTGCGCAGCAATTCCGCGGTCAGATCGCTGGCCCGCTGGAAGTCGCGAGAGGCCAGCGCCTCGCGCGCCTCGCGGAGGGCGTCCGATTCCGATTCCGCTGGAACGAGCGCGTCGACGTCGATTGGGGCGCTCGGATTCTTCGCTTTCTCCAGCAGCTTCTTCGCCGGATCGAACATCGGGTCCATGCGCAGAATGAGTCCGCAGCCCTGCACGACCTCGTCGGTGCGGCCCTGCTTGTACAGCGCCACGGCCTGCTGGAATGTCGAGAGAACGCGATCCTTCACCGCGGAAGAGAGCGATGCATTGCCGAGGTACGTTGCCATCCGTTGTGTGCGCTCCGTGAAAAGTGCGGCGATTATACTGGCACCCCCTATCTCACGCAGTTCAATGAAGGAGCAACCATGGACATCATCGCAACCGACGGAGCGCCGAAAGCGATCGGCCCCTACTCACAAGCCGTCAAAGCAGGGAACGTTCTTTACACTTCGGGACAGATCGCTCTCGATCCCGCAACCGGCAATCTGGTGGAGGGAGATTTTGCCGCGCAGGCCCGCCGCGTCTTCGAAAACCTCGGCTCCGTGCTCGCCGCCGCCGGCGCCGGTTTTGGCAACGTCGTCAAGGCCACCGTCTACGTCACCGACCTCGCCAACTTCGCCACGCTGAACGAGATTTACGCGTCGTACTTTGGCGATTCGAAGCCGGCCCGCAGCACGGTCGGCGTCGCGCAGTTGCCGAAGGGTGCGCTGGTCGAGATCGATCTCGTCGCGATTCTGTAGAAGTGGGGCCTCGCACACGACCGCCGCTGTACGTGAAATTCAGCAGTCGCTGGAATTCCGCAACAATAGCGGTAGGGATTCATTCGTTTCGCGACTCTCCTCCTTTGCAGCGGAAAGGAGCTAAGCCATGAGCGAATCGAAGTCCACGCCGAAACCGACATCGTCGGAGAGGCCTAATACGAAGGGTAGCGAGCCCAGCACAGGAGGCCAGAAGCCCGAATCCCCGTCTGGCGGATCGGAATCAAGCAAGCCGCCAGCGTCAGCACCGTCGGGAGGGTCAGGCGGGCCGGGAGAATCACCAGCCAAGCCGGCAGCGTCAAGCGGATCGGGAGGATCAGGCGGATCAGGCAAGTCGCGAGACTCGGGCGACCCGGGAGGATCAGACAGGCCGGGACCGTCGAGCGGATCGGGAAATACTGGCGGATCGGGATCAAGCAAACCGGAAGCGCCACCCGCAAAAAAGCCGTAGGACGACCGAAGGTAGGTCGCTGTTTCGCCGCAGATAACGGGCGTCGCGCAAGTCCCCTGCTTGCGCGACGTCAATTCCCCGGGCGTGGGGTGTCGGGTGTCAGCTGTCGGCTGTCGGGAAAACAAAGGCCGTTCGCATTGGGTTTCCGACTGCCCCAAGCCATTGATTTCCCGACAGCCGGCACCCGACAGCCGACACCCTCGAAAGAAAGTTATCACTATTAACTAAAAAGTTATTACAATGGCACTTGCGTTGCAGTTGAGCGCCTCAGCCATGTCCCCATTTCGGAACCTTCTTCTCCTCGCTCTCGTGGGCTTCCTCGCGGCGGCCCCCGCCTTCGGCGCCGCCCGGCTCACCTACTACAACAGCGGGAATCTCATTCCGGTGGCATGGCCGGACAGTTCCTTCCCGATCCGCTATTCGATCGATCGCCGCGTCGTCCAGGCTGTTCCCCAGGTCGAAGCGATGCTCGATAAGGCCGGCAAGGACTGGTCCGCGATTCCCGACACCAACCTCGGCTTTCAATCGCTCGGCGCTGTCGACGGTGCGAAAGCGGGGAAGGACGGCCGCAACACGATCTCGATGGCCGATGACCTTTTCGCCGGTCAGAAGTTCATCGCGCTCACGACGAACTGGTACGACGACAACGGCCACATCCTCGAATCCGACATGGAGATCGATCCGATGGCGGTCTCGGGCGGCTACAACGTGCAGCAGCTCGTCGAGCACGAGATGGGTCACATTCTCGGCCTGGACCATTCCGCGGTGCTCTCGTCCGTGATGTATCCGTACGTCGGAACCGCGGCATCGGGAGGACTCGACAGCGATGACCGCGTCGCCATCTCTTCCGCGTACGCCAAGGTGAAGCCGGGAGCCGGCAGCACGCTGGAAGGACGCGTGTTCGGTGACGGCGGTGGCATCTTCGCCGCGCAGGTCGTGGCCGTGAACGAAGAAGGGGAGCCGGTCGCTACCGGACTCACCGACAAGAGTGGCAATTTCAGCCTGCCAGGCATACCCAACGGCACGTACCGCATCTACGCGGAGCCTCTCGATGGGCCGGTCAATGTGCAGAATCTTGCCGGTTTCTGGCAGACCGCGAAGGTGACGTCGTTCCCAACGCAGTTCGCCGACGGCGGAGCGCTGCGCGTCGAAAACGGGCATCTCTACGGCAACATCAGCGTCAACGGCTCCGGTTCCGTTCGGTTGAATCCGAAGTGGATCGGCTCGTGCGCGGCGGGCGCCGACATGGTTTCACTCCAGGCGATGCCGGCCAGCCTCCACGCCGGTACCACGCTGACGCTCGGCGTCGGCGGCGACGGTTTCACCAGCGGCATGACGACCTTCGACGTCCCCAATCCCGGCTTTCATCGCATCTCCGATTTCAAGTGGGCCGGGAACTACGTCAGCGCGACGTTCCAGATCGATCCCTCCACTCCGGCAGGATCGCTGGTGGTGATGGTGAAGAGCGGCAATGAGACTGCCGCGCTGACCGGTGCGTTGCGCATCGAGCCCGCCCTCCGCTCCCGCGGCGTGAAGAAAGGCTGACGTATACTTCCTCCAAACCAACCAACGGAGGATTTCCCATGAAGCTTCGCCATTTCGCGCTCGTTGCCGTCGTCTGTGCCTTCTCGCTCCCGCTGTTTGCGGCTCACCTGGCCAAAGCCGGGAGGTGGACGAGCACGATTCAGATGGAGATGCCCGGTATGCCGATGAAGATCCCGGCGCAGACGGTCAACACCTGCATCACGAAAGAACAGGCTGAAAACGCCGAGAACCTGATCCCGAAGTCGGGCGACAAGCGCGGCGGCTGCACCTACAGCGACGTGAAAGTCGAAGGCAGCACGGTGAGCTGGAAGATGACCTGCGAGAAGTCAGGGATGAGCGGCAGCGGCTCGATGACCTACCACGGCGATTCCTACGACGGCTCGATGCAGATGAAGATGCAGGACCGCGAGATGTCCGCGAAGTACAACGGCAAGTACGTCGGCGAGTGCGACGGCACCGAGATGAAGTAGCGGACGCGATTCCGCCGCGGCACGCGCCGCTTCAGATTGCAGCGTTCCGAAGCCGGAGCGCATTGGCGATGACGGAGACGGAGCTGAAGCTCATCGCGGCCGCGGCGATCATCGGGCTGAGCAACACACCGAAGAAGGGATAGAGCACCCCGGCGGCAACCGGCACGCCGACAGCGTTGTAGACGAACGCGAAGAAGAGGTTCTGCTTGATGTTCCTCATCGTCGCGTGGCTGAGACGCAGCGCGCGAACGATTCCGCGAAGGTCGCCGCTTACGAGCGTGACGCCGGCGCTCTCCATCGCCACATCCGTTCCCGTTCCCATGGCGATTCCGACTTCGGCCTGCGCCAGCGCCGGGGCGTCGTTGATGCCGTCGCCCGCCATCGCCACGATGCGTCCTTCGCGCTGCAGCCGCTTGACGACTTCGGCTTTCTGATCGGGCAGCACGCCGGCGATGACCTCGTCGATGCCGAGCTTCGCCGCCACCGCCTTCGCCGTCGTCTCGCTGTCGCCGGTGAGCATGACGATCCGCAGCCCTTCGCGATGAAGCGCGTCGATTGCCTCGCGCGTCGTCTCTTTCACCGGATCAGCGACGCCGATCAGCCCTGCAACGCGGCCATCGACGACCACGAACATCACCGTCTGACCGTCCGTTCGCAGCGCTTCCGCGCGCTCGGCGAGCGTCCCCGCATCGACGCCAAGTTCCGCAAGCAGAGCTTGATTGCCGAGGGCTACGCGCGTCGCGCCGACGGCGCCTCGCACGCCCTTGCCGGTGATCGATGCGACATCCGTCGCCGACGTCACGGCCGCACCGCGCCGTTCGGCTCCGCTGACGATCGCAGCCGCCAGCGGATGTTCGCTGGCGCGCTCCACGCTCGCTGCGAGGCGCAGCAGCTCGCCCTCATCGCTCCCATCCGCGGCGATGACCGAGACCACTTCCGGCTTGCCCGCTGTCAGCGTTCCGGTCTTGTCGACGACGAGCGTGTCGACCGTCCGCAGCACCTCGATCGCCTCGGCATCGCGAAAAAGCACGCCTGCCGTTGCCCCCTTTCCAACGGCGACCATGATCGACATCGGAGTTGCAAGGCCGAGGGCGCAGGGGCAGGCGATGATGAGGACGGCGACGGCGTTGACGAGCGCGTACGCGAGCCGCGGACTGGGACCAACGAGCGCCCAGATGGCGAACGTGACGATGGAGATGCCGATGACCGTCGGGACGAACCATCCCGACACCTGGTCGGCGAGTCTCTGAATTGGCGCCCGGCTCCGCTGCGCCTGCGCCACCATGTTGACGATCCGTGAGAGGAGCGTGTCGGCGCCGACGTGCTCCGCGCGCATGACGAGCGCTCCCGTGCCGTTCACCGTCGCTCCGATCACGCGGTCGCCGGCGTGTTTCTCGACCGGCAGCGGTTCGCCCGACACCATCGACTCATCGATGCTGCTCGAGCCCTCGACTACGATGCCGTCGACCGGCACTTTCTCGCCGGGCCGGACGCGCAATCGGTCGCCGACGGTCACCTGATCGAGCGAAACATCGGATTCGGTTCCGTCGTCGCCAATGCGCCGCGCGTTTGCCGGCGCGAGCCCAAGCAGTGCGCGAATGGCCGCGCCGGTGCGGCTGCGCGCGCGGAGCTCCATCACCTGGCCGAGGAGGACGAGGGTGACGATCGCGGCTGCGGCTTCGTAGTAAACGCCGACGTTCCCGGCGTGATCGCGGAAGGAGTCGGGAAAGAGATTCGGGAAGAGCGTCGCGAAAAGGCTGTAGAGGAACGCCACCGTCACGCCGAGGCCGATCAACGTGAACATGTTGAGATGGCGCGAAACAAGCGAGCTCCAGGCGCGCTCGAAAAACGGCCAGCCGCCCCAGAGCACGACAGGCGCGGCGAGCACGAGCTCGATCCACGAAGCCCACGGCATCAGCGCGTGCGGGATCACGCCGCCGGGCAGATGGCGCAGCATCGCGAACGCGACCAGCGGCACGGTGAGCGCGGCGCTGATCCAGAACCGCCGCGACATGCCGCGCAACTCGGAATCATCCTCCTCAATCTGCACGGTGCGCGGCTCGAGCGCCATCCCGCAGATCGGGCAGCTCCCCGGCGCATCCCGCACCACCTCGGGGTGCATCGGGCAGGTCCACTCGACTTTCGCGGCCTGGACGGTTTCCGGCTCCAACGCCATCCCGCACTTCGGACAAGCCCCGGGCCGATCCTGGCGCACCTCGGGATCCATCGGACACACGTACGCAGCCGCGTCCGGCGCGGCATCGGCAACCGCGTCGCCGAGGTACGACGCAGGATTCGCATCGAACTTCGTTTTGCAATGCGCCGAGCAGAAATAGATCGTGCGGCCGCGGTGCGTCGACGAACCGGCGGCCCGAGCGGGATCAACCGTCATGCCGCATACAGGATCGTTCTCCACTTGCATCGCCGGAAGCTTACTTGAGTGTTGGGCTATGGAGAGAGACGGTCACGCGGAGACGCGGAGAAAGACAACTGCTTTCTCCGCGTCCTCCGCGGCTCCGCGTGAACTGGGTTTTAACGAGCCATCATCAGCGTCCGGATGACGCCCGCGATTCGCGCCCGAACTTTCGCATAGTCGATGGCGGACCAGGCCAGCAGCAGCGGCACGAAATCTCGCCGCCCTGAGGCTTCGATCTTGTCGAGGAGGAGCAGGATCATCTCGCGGTTCCGGTCCTTCAAATCGGAAAGATCGTAAGGCGGTTCTGCGGCCAGACGGGCGTCAAATCCCCGCAGCAACTCCTCGGCTCTGATGACAACTTCGATCGCCCAGCCTTTTGGCGTGAAGACCAGAACGGGCAGGCGATAGTTGTACTCAACTCGCAGATATTCATGCAGGATCGCCCAGTCGATGCGCTTCAGAATCTCGTCGAGGGTGAGATTGCGGTAGAACCCGTGGGAAGGATTCTGATCAAGCCCGTGCTCGATGAGAGTCGCTTCGCGCGATCCTTTCAACAACTTCGAGAGCTGCGTCCGTCCGCCCCGCGCGATCATGGCGTCCGCGCCCCGAAGGATCGCCGCGATCTCCACGTCGCTGAGCGCCGCTACACCGCTCGCGTCGAGGCTGTACGACACCCGCTGGTCTCGCCGCCGGCTCATGGTGAGATCGTAACTGGAAGACGGGGTAAGGTTATAGTTCAAGGTGCTGAAGGAGTTGCCATTGAGCGATCAATCGTTCGCAATTACGTTCGACCGCGGTGCGATCGAGGCGTTCTGCCGGAAGTGGCACATCAGGCAGCTCAGTCTCTTTGGCTCCGTGTTGAATCCTGAAGAGTTCCGCGCCGATAGTGACGTGGACGTGCTCGTCGTATTTGAGGAAGGGGAGCGCGACTGGGGTCCGTGGGGTAGCAGGTGGGGAGAGATGGGTTCCGAGGCCGAACAGATATCATTGTCGAGAGGCGGAAATTGGTGAACCCCTTCATCCGCCACTCGGTCTTGACGACGCACCGGTTGGTCTATGCTGCCTGAGCAGCGCGACCCCGCGCATCTGTAGTCACTCGGTTTTCCTTCGCGTCTCCGCGTCTCCGCGTGAGACGGTTTTAGAGCTAACCTAGCGCGATGAAGAAACATCTCGCGCTGACTCTGTTCCTCCTCGTCGTCACGCCTCTCTACGCCTCGCGTGCAGTCAAGCAGGTAACCAAGCCCGCGCCTCCCTCGATCACGGTCGATACGCACGCCGACACGCCGAGCGAGTTTCTTGATCATCCCTTCGATCTCGGCGCGCTCAATTCCCGCGGCCATTTCGACTACCCCCGGATGAAAGCCGGCGGTCTCGACGCCGAGTTTTTTGCTGCGTACGTGCCCGCCAAATACGCCAACCGAGGTGCGGCTGCGTACTGCCTGAAGATCATGGAGACGATTCATGAGATGGTCGATGCCTATCCGACCTGGGTCCGGTTCGCGACGTCCACGGCTGGCATCAGGGCTGCCGTCGACGCCAACCGCCGCGCCATACTCATCGGTATCGAAGGCGGCCACGCCATCGAAGACTCGCTCGATCTTCTGCGCGCGTTCTACCGGTTTGGTGCACGCTACATGACGCTGACGCACACGAACACCAACAACTGGGCCGACTCCTCGGGTGACGAAGGGAAGCACAACGGTCTGACGCCATTCGGCAAGCAGGTCGTTCTCGAGATGAACCGCCTCGGCATGCTGGTCGACGTCTCGCACGTCAGCGACAAGACGTTTTACGACGTCATCGAAGCCTCGAAGGCGCCCGTGATCGCGTCGCACTCGTCCTCACGCGCGCTCGCCCACGTACCGCGCAACATGACGGACGAGATGCTCGTGGCTCTGGCAAAGAACGGCGGCGTGGCCATGGTGAACTTCTATCCCGTCTTTCTCTCCGACGAGGTGGCCAAAGCGTCGAAAGAGCGCGAAGAGAAGCTCAAGCCGGAGATCGCCGCGCTCAAAGCGAAAGATCCTCTCGAAGGGCCCGAGTATCAGGAAGGGCTGCGGAAGTTGATGGACGCGAATCCGCTACCGAAGGTGTCGTGGACCGTGATCGTCGATCACATCGATCACATGGTGAAGATTGCCGGCATCGATCACGTCGGCCTCGGCTCCGATTTCGACGGCATCCCGGCCGTGCCCGCGGGCATGGAGGATGTGAGCAAGCTGCCGGTGATTCGCGCCGAATTGAAACGCCGAGGCTACAGTGAAGGCGACGTCCGCAAAATCATGGGCGAGAACTTCATGCGCGTTTTCGCCGCGGCGGAGAAGGTTGCCAAAGAGCTGCAGGCGAAGGAACCGGCGGCAGTTCCTGCGACGCCTGCGCCGGCGACGAACTAGTTCTCCGACGACGGCGCTGCAAACGTACGAGCTGGATCGTCCGCGGTCACGTACTCGCGCACGTAGCGCACGAGCGCCGGTGTGGCGCGCTCGCCTTCGACCGCTGTGCGCAGGTAGGAAAGCGCCGTCACGCTGGCGGTGGTCACGCCGGCGGCGGTGAACAACCCGGCCAGATCACGCGCGACACGGGCCGCTTCGTTCCACTCGTTGCGCCGGAGAAGCTCCTCGGTGATATCAAGTTTGACGAATCCCGCGTCCGCGTCCATCCCAATTTCTTGAAATGCGGAGGCTGCGCGGTAAAGCAGCTCGAGCGCGCGGTCATGTTCACCCAATGCCTGGAGGATGGCGGCAACCGTCCATTCGGACCGCATCCGCTCCGCATCCATCTGCAGATCGGCGAATGCCTTGGCCGCGGCCTGCGCCTGCACGAGAGCGTCTGCGGGATGGCCGTGTCTCAGGCTGCACTCGGCCAGGTTCGAGCGCACGCGGGCCAGCTCGACCTGATCGTCGAACCGCTCCAGCATCGGAATGACCTCGAACCATGTCTTCTCGGCGCGCGCGATCTCTCCCTGCTCGAAGCGGACGGCGGCGTCGAGCATCAGCGTTTTTGCGAACGGCATCGTGTCGCCGAACTGCCGCAGCAAGTCCTGTGCGGCGGCGAGGACTCCCAGCGTCTCCGCGTACTGCGTCATCTTGAACAGAGTGCCGGCACGCGTGTAGAGCGCCTGTCCGAGCTCGAAATCGCCAACGGGCAGCAGGCGATAGAACGCAGCGGCGAGGTCGGCTGCATCGAGCGACTCCGGGTATCTGCCGAGATGGCGCAACGCGTTCGCGCGCTGCTTCCAGCAATCTCCCGCGCAGAGGTGCATGGCCGGAACATCGAGCGCCGTGGTGATGCCTTCCGCGACATTGATCAGCAGCAACGCGTAATGAGGTCGTCTCTTGATCTCGATCTCCACTTCTCGCAGCAGCCGGAGGACCATCCCCTCGGTGCGCTGATTTGGCTGATCCGCGATCGCCGACGGCCACTCTTCGATCGGGAGGCGCATCAACTCTCCGAAGAAGGTCTCGGCGCGCGCCGCCTCCGATCCCATTCTCTGGCGCGTGGCGACGATCTCGAACAGACCGCTCGACCGCTCGCGATCAACCTTCCGCCACTCCGGGAAATCGAATGCGCGATCGTGAAGAAGGAACGTCGCCTGCAGATCCTGCAGCTCGTTCCGGCAACTGTTGCACTCGTTCAAGTGCGTCGCAACCGCGAGCCGCTCCACGGCAGGATCGCCTTTGATGTAGCCGGCCAGCGTCGCGTGATCTACGTGAGGGGTCATGACAACTCCGCCATCACCCGCTTTGCTGCTTCGAGGCAGCGATGCACTTTCAATCGGACGTACCCGGGCGACGTCCCGCAACGCACCGCAATCTCGCCCGGATCGAGGCCGTCCAGATAGCGGAGGCGCAGGATTGACCGGCACGCCTCGGAGAGATGCGCGAAGAGGATGGCTACGTCATGCCGCGCCAGCGCGTCCTCGGCCACCACTCTCGGATCGAGCAACTCCTCGGGGAGCGCCACTCCCGCACGCAGGTTGCGCCAGTAATTGCGGCAGGCGTTGCCGATGGCTGCGGCGAGCCATCGACGGTCGTCGCCAATTCCCTTCTCGTGCCTCATGAACGACACGAACACGTCGTGGATGAGCGGCTGGACGTCGGAAGGGGGAACGCGGAAGCGCCGGTGCGCGATGAATCGCAGAAGGGCGTAGTGCTCCTCGTATGCAGTCGCAACCCGATTTTGAACGTCAGCATCGGTCTCCTCATCCATGGAAAGGGGAATGCCGGAAGTATCGCAGTCAAATCAGGCAATAACAACCGACTGATAACAAACTCCGCCCTCGCGGTTCCAGTCAGATGACGAGAGGCCTCTCCGACAACAGGCGCACGGCTCCGCCGGAGCGCGGAAGGGGGAAGGTCTATGCTCGAACTGCTCATCAATCTCTGGCTGGAAAGTCGTATCTCCATCCCAGACGGCTAGAAGAGAGCGGCACGGCCAGAGATCGGAGGCGCGTCTCCGGTCTCTGGCGTTTTCTCTTTTTCAGCCGCTGCGGGCTTCAGCGGACGCAAAAGAACCGATTCGTTACTCGCGCGCGGCGACACAATACATGGGTTTGCCAGGGCACGGCAGTGATCATCAAACGGCGCGGGCTCTCCGAGGGCATCGCGCCGCCTCCTTCGCATACAATCCCCGCGACGTACGGAGGCAGCAACATGTCGGTGGTCGCACCCGCGATCGATGCAAATCCTCTTCGCGAAGGTCTTGAGCAGGAGCGTGTTCCCGACGCATCCTGCCTCGTCATCTTCGGTGCGTCGGGCGATCTGACCCAGCGCAAGCTCATCCCCGCCCTCTACTCCCTCGCACACGACGGCCTTCTTCCTCCCGGCCAGACCATCATCGGCTACGCGCGTCCCGACTACACCGACGACGCGTTCCGTATGGCCATGCGCGAGTCGTGCGACAAGTTCGCGCGTACCCGTCCGGTCGACGAGGCCGTGTGGGAGAACTTCGCCAAAGGGCTGTTCTACGTCCGCGGCGAGTTCAGCGAACATCAGGGGATTGTTCGCCTCAAAGAAAAGCTGAAGGAATGCGATGAGACGCGCGGCACCGGCGGGCGCCGCATCTACTACCTGGCCGTTCCGCCGCAATTCTTCCCGACGATTACCGAGCTTCTCGGGCGCGAGAAGATGGTTACCGACCCGGAGCAGGGCGGTCCGTTCACGCGCGCCATCATCGAGAAGCCATTCGGTCACGATCTGGCCTCGGCCAAAGAACTGAATCGCGTCGCGGTGACGACCTTCCGCGAGCGACAGGTTTTCCGCATCGATCACTACCTCGGCAAGGAGACAGTTCAGAACCTGCTCGTTCTTCGTTTCGCGAACGGGATCTTCGAGCCGTTCTGGAACCGTCAATACATTGACCATGTCCAGGTCACGGTGGCGGAATCGATCGGCGTGGAGAAGCGCGGCCCCTACTTCGAGACCTCCGGCATCTCGCGCGACATCATCCAGAACCACATGCTGCAACTCGTCTCGCTGATTGGAATGGAGCCGCCGGTGGCATTCGAAGCTGATGCCGTGCGCGATGAGAAAGTGAAAGTCCTCCGCGCGTTGCGCGAGTTCCCGCGCGGGCGGGAGACCGACGTTTCGGTGCGCGGCCAGTACGTCGATGGCTCGGTCCTCGGCGAGAAGGCGATTGCCTATCGCAAGGAAGTGAACGTCAATCCGAATTCGAACGTTGAGACCTACGCCGCGCTGAAAATCTTCATCGACAACTGGCGCTGGGCCGATGTGCCGTTCTACCTCCGGGCGGGAAAGCGCCTGCCAAAACGTGTCACCGACATCTCCATCCACTTCCGTCCCGCGCCCTATCCGCTGTTCAACAAGCTCACGCATGTCACGATGCAGCCGAACGTTCTGGCGATCCGCATCCAGCCCGATGAGGGGATCTCGCTGAAGTTCGACTCGAAAGTTCCCGGGCCGACGGTGCGGACATCGCCCGTGACGATGGAGTTCCGCTACGCAACGTCGTTCGGCGCCGAGCCCCCCGAGGCGTATGAGCGATTGCTGCTCGAGACGATGCTCGGCGATTCCACGCTCTTCGCACGCCGCGACGAAGTCGAAACCGCGTGGGCGTGGCTCGATCCGCTCCTCAACGCCTGGGCCGCCGATCCGCTCGGCCCCGAGCTCTACTCCGCCGGCACGTGGGGCCCCGAGGCCGCCGACAAACTCATCGAGCGCGACGGGCGCAAGTGGAGAAGGCCGTGATTGCGATCGCGGTCGCGGGGTCTCGAGGTTACGCGGTTTCGCAGCGCTCCGGCCAGCAACACCGCGCGACTGCGCAACCACGCAACCGCGCGACCGCGAGGCAGCAATGACAGACCTCGCCGGTGCCGACGTTCGCGTCGATGTCAATGCGATCGAGAAGAGCCTCTCCGAGCTCTGGCGCGGGCAGAAGGACGGCGAGGATGCCGTCACTCGCGCGGCGCTCTGGAACGTCGTCGCGCACACATCCACCAGCGAGGCGCACGTTCATGCGACGGAGACGCTCGGCCGCGCCAGCGCCGTCGTGCCGCAACGAACGATCGTCATTCGCGCGAATCCTGCGGCCGAGGCGGAGTTGACATCGTGGATCAGCGCGAACTGTCACCTCGTCGGCGGCGGCAAACAGGTTTGTTCCGAGGAGATCAACATCGTGGCCGGGGGCGACCGGATCCATCGTGTGCCGCCGGTCGTCAATGCTCTGCTCATCCCCGACATGCCGGTAGCGTTCTGGTGGATCGGCGATCTGCCGAGTGAGCATCAGGAGTATGTGGAGTTGCTGCTGGAGCCGGCCGACCGGCTGATCGTCGACTCCGTCCATTTCGATTCGCCCGCCGATCTCGCGCTCGTCTCACGTATCGCCGAGCAGACGTCGACGTCGCCCGCGGATCTGAACTGGGTCCGCCTCGAGGAGTGGCGTTCCGCGACCGCGTCGATTTTCGATCCGCCGGCGATACGCGGCCGACTCAACGCAATCCGCCGCGTCCGCGTCATCGCCGGAAGCTCGAACCACGAGTTCTTCGGCGAGTCCGTCGAGTCGCTGCTGTTCGCGTCGTGGCTGAGCGCGCAGGTGGGACACTCGGTCGACGCGAACGGAAAAGTCGAAGGCGCCGCCGGCTCGATCGACTACGCCTTCGAGCGCCGCCACCAATCGACCGACGTCGGCGGCATCGCTCTGGTCGAAATCTCCTTCGAAGACGGCGCCTGTGCCAGCATCACCAGAGACCGCGAGCGGGGAGTGCTGGTCGCCAACGTGGACGGCAGCGTGATGGTCCAATCGGTCACCCGCACGCTGGCCCAGCGCACCGACGAACTGATCGTCCGCCAACTGAAGAGAATCGACGGCGACCGCGTCCTTCGCCGCGTGTTGCCGATCGCGATCAAGCTGGCGAAGCGCGTGGCGTGAGTCGCGGTCGCGCGGGACGTGTTGTTTGTCATTCCGAGCGGGCGGGGGAATGGGGGGCGAGGAATCTCCCGCCTACGCAGCGGGAAACGGGACCGGCTTTCACGCGGAGACGCGGAGCAGCGGAGCGATATGATCCCCGCGCCACCCCGAAACCTCTCCACGCACCATGAACCTCCGCATCTTCGATACGCCCGCCGATACCCTCGCCGCCACCGCGCGGACGATCATGCAGCGCGTACAAGCGGGCGCCAGAACCATCGCGCTCTCGGGTGGCTCGACGCCGAAACCTCTGTACGCATCGCTCGGAGCCACGCCGTTGCGCGAGGAGTTGGCAGAGTTTCCCATCACCTGGATCGTCGTCGACGAGCGCTACGTCCCGATCGATCATCCCGACTCGAACGCCGGAATGATGCAGCAGACGCTCTTCGCAAACGGCATCTCGCCTGGCCATCGCTTTCTGAGGTTCCGCACGGAACTGAACGACCCCGCCGCGACCGCCCGCGCCTTCGAGGAGGAATGGCGCTCCCTCGCCATCACCACCCTCGACCTCGTCCTCCTCGGCATGGGCGACGACGGCCACACGGCCTCGCTTTTCCCCGGCACGCCCGTCCTCGAAATCGAAGACCGCATCGCCGCCGAGGTGTATGTGCCGCGCCTTGATTCGTGGCGCGTCACACTGACGAAGCCCGTCCTCCGCGCCGCAACGCTCCGCCTCGTCCTCGCTCCCGGCGCAAAAAAGAAACCGGTATTCGAAGCCCTCCGCAACGGCTCCGACTACCCGGTCGCGCAGGCGACGAGCGGCGTGGAAACGTGGTGGCTCATCGATAGGGAGGCAGCGCCCGAAGGCGCGAAGTAGCGCCGTCGGCTCGACGGGGACCAAAGATTCAAGTCCACAGTGGCTTGGGATTGCTTGACGGCGAGCGGAGCAGAAGCGTCGAGCAACGGGCGTCGCTTGTTTGACGAAAGCGACGAGACCCTCCAAACTTCCCTCATGACCACCACGCTCGATCTACCGAACGATCTTGTCGAACACATGCAGCTCCGTGCCGCGCAGGAAGGTAGGGGACTCGACGAGACGGCCGCAGAGTTGTTACGTGCGGGGTTGGCCGCATCCTCGTCGCGCACTGCAACCGAGGTCCATGCAACGGCCTCGATGCTGGAAGAGCGGAAGCGAATCGCAGAGAAGTTCCGGACAGGAGAGTGGGGAACGGATCTTTCGGGCTTTGAGGAAGGGCGTATCGCTGATCGCGCTGCGGCAGCGATAAGGGACTGATCTCGGAGACGTTAGTAGCGAAACTCCTGGATGCGAGCCTTTGGATCGGCTTCAGTCGTGCGCGTTCCTCTCGATCGCTAAGGGACTTCATCGATCCCTATATCTTCGATCCCGGCGCGTGTCTTGCCGAGCCAATCACGTTTGAAGTGCTTCGCCACGCAAACGAAGAAGAGACGCGTCACCTGCAGGCGCAGTTTCAACGCTGCCAATGCTGATCACGCCGGCCGGCATTTGGAGCGATGCGGCCGCCCTCGGCCAGTGCTGCCGGCGTCATGGAATCACCGCCGGATCGCTCGACCTCCTCATCGCCAGTGTCGCGATGCACCATGACGCCGAGCTCGTCACGTTCGACGCAGACTTCAAACAGATCGCCACGGTTTTGCCTCTTCGGGTGACATTGCTGGCGCGACCTTCGGAATGATTGACCTCAGCTCTTATCGTCCTGTCGCGCAGGAGTGGGCCGCATCCGCGTTTCACGTGCAGATAACTATGCCTTCATTCAATCGAAACCGCGGAGACGTTGATTACTTCACCAGCCACGCCGCCCAACCAACACAGACTGCTACGACT
Organism: Thermoanaerobaculia bacterium; assembly: GCA_034664845.1. GTDB lineage: Bacteria > Acidobacteriota > Thermoanaerobaculia > Gp7-AA8 > Gp7-AA8 > JADGNZ01. The sequence goes on from JAXDGW010000117.1 coordinate 26,784, forward strand.
CCCGAGAAAACGACGGGCACGGGGAAGAAATACATCCAGGAGAGGACGAGCGATGCAATCTGAAGGGCGAAGAAGGCCCAGCCGAGGATGCCGATTGCGTCGGGCCGTGTCGCTGCCAGGCCACCAAGGTGCCAGGCCAGCAGCGCCGAGAACAGCATGTAGGCTGTGAGTGTGAGCCCGAAGCCCTTGTAGAAGCCGCCGTAGGTGTACGAACCGGATCCGACCGGGAAGTGCACATCGTTCATGGCATCTCGAACGGCAACGCCTTGGGGAGTCGGCGGTGTCAGCGAGAGGAAGCCTGCAGTGTGGCCGGCCGCGAACAGGATCAGCACAACGGACGCAATGCGATAGAGGAGGGTGGCACTCATCGATTCTCCTTCAACAGATTGTCAGTTTGGATTGGACGTCCGGGGCGGAGTTTACTGCTGAAGCGCTCTGGAGCGAGGCGGTCACTGATCGAGATGCCATCCGTTCCCGAGGATTGGAACGGTGGCGCATGCGGGTCCGCCATCGCGAGCAGTCCCTGCGATCTCAGCCTCGAGCGTTGCGTCCGGCAGGGCCAACGCTTTCTTCAGCAGCGGGACGCCGATGCCGGCGAGTTTGATCTTGGCTCGCCGATTCCAGCACGAGTCGTGCTGTCCTCCGCGCTGGCCGGAGTTCACGTAGACGAAGCGGTCGTCCGGAGTCCCCTGTGCGAATTCGCCGAGGAAGTTGGGGAGTCCGCTGGGAAGCGGCGGGCCAAGACGAAGCGTGAAGTCGAACGAGATCCGATCGGCGGTGCTGCGGGAAGGAGCGATGAGCTCGCCGCGGCCGCGCTGCATCGCGAACGCAACGCCGGCTGGCGGATTGACGACCGCAATCCGGCAGCGGACGATTCGAGGAATTGGCGCGATGCGCTTTGCCATGAGGTTGTCGGAGAATCATACGAAAATTGTCACCGCTGCGTCTCGGTTCCGTTCAATAGCAAAGCACTTTGCGGTATCATGTTGCGGTGTCTGAGGCTCCTCTTCCAATGCGCGAGCACGCGCTCGACAACATTCGCTTCATCCGCAGCGCGATGGAACGCGCCGGCTCGTTCACCTCCATTCCGGGATGGGGTGGGGTCGGCGTTGGGCTCACCGCGATCGTCGCCGCGGCCGTCGCGCAGCAGTTTCTCGGACGCTCGCTGCGGATGTGGCTCGTGACGTGGCTGTCTGAGGCGGTGGTCGCGGCGATCGTCGGATTCGGGGCGATGGTGTTGAAGGCGAGGCGATCCGACGAACGGTTCATGTCGGGAGCATCGCGGCGATTTTTCATCAGCTACTTCGCCCCGCTCGTCGCCGGCGCTGTGGTCACGCTCGCGCTCGTGCGCGTCGAGGCCTACTCGGCGATTCCGGCGACGTGGCTGCTTCTGTACGGCACGGCCTTCGTCAGCAGCGGAGCATTCTCGATAAAGGTGATTCCGGTGATGGGCATCGGCTTCATGCTCTTCGGCGTCCTCGCCGCGTTCCTTCCTCTCGGATTTTCCAACATCGTCCTCGGCGTCGCCTTCGGCGGCCTGCACATCATCTTCGGACTCATCATAGCAAGGAGTTACGGTGGCTAAATCAGCAGCAGTGCGAAAGAGCGTCGACAAACCCGAGAGCCGCGTCGTCGAGACGCACATGCCAGACTTCGACCGCGTCATTCACGAGAAGACGCGCCTGGCCATGATCAGCGCGCTGGCCGTCAATCCGACGCTGACGTTCAACGAGCTGAAGGCGATCCTCAAGACGACTGACGGCAACGTCAGCGTCCACGCCCGCAAGCTCGAGGATGCCAGCTACATCGCGTGCAAGAAGTCGTTCGCAGGACGGGTGCCGCGTACGGAGTACACGCTGACCGCGGCAGGACGAAGGGCGCTGGAGCGGTATCTGAATCACATGGAAGCGTTGATCAAGACGGTGAAACAGTAGTTGGACCGAAATCAGAGGAGGGTGGCATGAACAACGCGCCATCTGCAAAACGCGGCTCGACAATATTTCTTCAGGTAGCCATTGTGCTCATAGGCATCGGCGCTCTTGCGTTCATGCTTTGGGAACCGCATCTCGAGGGTAGAAACGCGCACGCGACGCTCTTTGAGATTTACTTCAAAGATCCCTTCCTTGCGTATGCGTACCTCGCCTCCATTGCGTTTTTCGTGGCACTCTTTCAAGCGTTCACGTTGCTCGGGTACAGAGGGCAAAATAAACTCTCCTCACCAGAGTCGGTCAGAGCGTTACGGACGATCAAATACTGCGCGATAACCCTTGTCGCGATGATTGGAGCGGCAGTGGCGTACCTGTTCATCGCCGTGCGGGGCAAGGATGACATTGCGGGCGGCGTTGCTATGGGTCTTTTTATGATTCTTGTCTCTGTCGTAATCGCCACGACGGCGACTGTGTTTGAGAGGCGTTTGCAAAATGCCGTGGACATAAAGTCCGGGAACGGCTTAACCGCATAGAGCTACGCAATCATCAACAACGAGAGCCGATGAGCCTGATCGATTGGTCAGATCCAGACGAGATGCTCGGCCTTTTGGCCGATTTCGTCGCCGACGAGGCGAGTACTTCCTACGCCGACAGAGAGCGCGCGAGGTTTCTAGGCACCTTGTCGCGAGCGCTGGGTGATCTCGCAGAACAGGAGTCTGGCGGCGGCCGCCAGGTCGCAGAAGCGTTGCGTCAGATCCGAACCTCACAACCAGACGGATTCCTATCCGATCCAGTAATCGAACACCTTGATGCATGCATCGAGGAGCTCTGTCGAATTGAGAGTGCTCAGCATGGCATGAGCCGATAGGCATCGGACTTAAAGTGTTTAGAGCGTCGTTGCGAACCGCATCAATATCCTGCCTCGCGATCTGGGCGGCGGTCTGGCTTCTGTTTCTCTCGATGCGCTTCTCGTCGTTCGATATCAGGATCATTCCAGGTATCGGTATGTTCATGCTTGTTGCCCTCGGGGTTGCTCTATTGACTCCGATCCTGGCGGCGGTCCTTGCAGTCTTAGCGTTAGTTCGACAGCCCCGGGTGCCACTGAACTGGCTCACACTCGGATGTGCAATCGCTGCACTTTTTGGTCAGGCACTGCTATTCGCGATCACAAGATGGCTGTGATGCCTACTCTCTTTTGGAACCTCTGCTGCTTGGCGTCGTAACTTGAGCCTGCGAACGAGTTATCATGTACGTGATGACGAACTGGACTGCGGTGTTTGTCGAGGTTCCGGAGGGCTACGCCGCTTTTGTCGAAGAGCTGCCTGGCGCAAACGCGCAGGGCACGACGCTCGACGAAGCCCGCGAAAACCTGCAGGAAGCAATCGAGCTAGTGCTCGAGGCGAATCGTACGTTGGCGGAGGAAGCGCTCGCCGGAAGAAGTGTTATCAGGGAGCGGCTTCCGATCGCGGGATGAAACGTCGCGATCTCGTTCGACATCTGGAATCCCATGGTTGCGAGTTGCTGCGAGAAGGCTCGCGCCATTCGGTGTTCGTGAATCGCAGCAAGGGGAAGGCGTCGAGCGTCCCTCGTCACTCAGAGGTGAACGAGTTCACCGCACGAGGTATTTGTCGCGATCTCGAAATACCCGAACCGTAACCGACGCCTAGTCAGAGAGGCCAGTAGGGCCACACCTTCGCATTTCCGTCGTTTGAGATCGTCTCTCGCAAGTTTCGGTCTCTGAATGACTTACAGCCTCGGACACAATTCACGGCAAGTCCCTGTGATTCGCCGCCGGAGCGGCGAAGCGACGCGTTGCAGTCACTTAGGTGTGAATTCGAGCCCTAACCCGCGACGACGTCTTCTGTGGGCGGCTGACGCCAAGTCCAAGGAGCCGTGCGAGTTACGCCCGCGCTTGAGGGGGGCCTTCGAGGACCGAAGGTGTGACCCTAAGGGGCTCGCTAAAAGGTGCGACTGCATCGCTCTCTGCTATGCCGCCCTCGCGCGGAGAAGACTCTCGAGTGAACTTGGCGTTTGATCGTCTTAGGCGAATGACCGAAGGTGTGACCCTACCAGTTCCCTCTCGCGCTCAAAACGACCGACGGCAGCGTCAGCGTCCACGCCCGCTAGCTCGAGGATGCCAGCTACATCTCGTGCAAGAAATCGTTCGCCGACCTCGTGCCGCGGACGGAGTACACGCTCACCGCCGCAGGACGGCGCGCCCTGGAGCGCTATCTCAATCACATGGAAGCGCTGATCAAGACAGTGAAGCAGTGATCGGTGGATCAGAGCGTCCCTGATCCACCGATCGACGGTCACCTCATAGCTACAGCTTTGTCGGGCGGGCATCTACTTCTTTAGGAGATCAGCGAGAGAGAGAATCGTGGGCACAACGTCGGCGCAAGCAAACGAGGCCGCGGTAGTCGTCATTGAAACCTTACACAGTTGCTGTTTCTGATTGTTTGTCCGGAAGAGCGTCAGGCTTGTGGTCGGCCCCGGCACAACATCGTACAGCCACGGCGTCGGCGTGGTGTCGATCGGTGTCGGGATGACCGCTGGCAATGGTGTCATCACGAATGCGTTTACATTCGCGACGTTGCCGTTGTATTGAGGGACCGAAGGTATGCGACAGACGTCCAGCCAGAGATACGAGACGATAAACCAGCTTTGCGGTACTGGATTGCCAGTACAGACGGTAAACGTCTGAGGTTGGGTCGCAGCCTGTAACCCCGAAGCTCCGAACGAGAGACCCGCCACGATCACTGCAAGATACGTTTTGAATCGAAACATTCGCTCCTCCTCGATGGATGCCCTCTGCAGCACTCACACACGAAGAGCATAGGCTCAAAGCTCGAAGTGGTAAGCCAAATCCGATTGCGCGATGGTGGTGACGTCTGCTTCCGTGTTGGGAGCAGTTGTGACGTCACGCATGACGTGACATGATGATGCGGAATGCCAGACAACACGACGGCCGCCTATCTATCCCGCGACGAACAAACCCGATTGCGCCAAGTGTTACTAGGCGACACCGCTTCTGCCCCGCGGCAGCAAGCACTGCTCGCCTTCCTCTTTGACCGTCTGCTGAATGAGGAAGTGGATGAATTGAGCGCAGCTGCCGTAATGAAACGCTATTCGAATGCTCCCACGTCGAAGGGCGGGTTAGGAAGCCTCAAGCACCTACTGAATAGCAAACTCGCCAAGTTTTTTGACGAGCATGCCCAAGATCAACCATGGCGCATGAGCATCAGCGATGGCTACCTTTTTCACGTCGAACCTAACAATCCGGTGCCGCCCACCGATCTGGTAGCAAGGTTCTGGAGCCCGTACATCGGAAGTGCCCAGCCGATACGGCTGTTTTATCCAGAGCCGCAGTTCTTCAAGGACCGCAAGGAAACCTATCTTCGGAATTCGGCTGCTGTAAAGGCCGAGAGTGCCAGAGTATTCAAGTATCTTGGTTTTGATGGTCGGTCGGACTTAAAGCCTGTTTACAGCTTTGTCCCGGCGGGTGTAGTTCGTGCGATGCTCTATTTGCTGGAGTGCTTTCAGCGATATGACATTCGCTTCTTGTCACGCGTGATCCGTCCTTCAGGTGCCGACGAGACTGATCAGGGACACATGCTAATTCTGGGAACACCTAGCACGAATCCCCTGATCGCTACTTTGGAAACGAGGCTGCGAGCGCGATCGGATTCCCGAGGAATCGTTATTGATAGCGGGTCAACTCGTGAGCGAATCCTTCCGGATGACAATCAAGAGGATCTCACTGGTGTGAAGTGGGCACTTCTCACGCGTCGCGTGCACCGTTTTACTGGGAGACTGACGACGATTCTTTCAGCAAAGCACGGTCGAACGGTGGAGGCGCTTGCTGGCTTTCTGGTCAATCACGATAGTCTTAAGGAGCTCGCGGAATACCTCGGAGTAGAGAACGGGGCTTTCCCTGAAGAACTTCAAATGATCTTCAAAGTTCATATGAGTGAGACTGGTTCCGAGCCATACATCGATGACATCCAATGCTCCGAGCGGATTACCCAGAATGGGAGTAAGTGATTTTGACCAGATCTTCTGGAAGAAATGCCGCCGGACGGCTCTGTACGATTCTATTGACCACTATCATCGGTCACTTCCTCACTGCGCCGGCACGAATGTCGGGTCGTTCGTCTTCATATCGATCACCGAGGCGTATGCCGTGACGCGGCCCTGGCCGCTGATTACCTTCACGGAGACGCGGGCGTTGTAGCTGTTTGTCAGTCCCATTGAGCGGAGGAGTTGGGGGAACTGGATGAATTGGTTCGGGCCGAGCTCGATTTGCGTTGAGGCGGCCACCTTCGAATCGGACGGCACGGCGGTCACCTCGACTGTCGCTCCTTTGCCCGTCACCTCGGCGAAACCGACGTTTGTGCGGTAGCGGTCTGTCTCCTCGATCTGGAGGATCTGCAGCGGGCGGGTGCCGAGGGCGGCGGCGTCGTTGGCGGTGACGGCGGGGATGAACTGGCCGTAGGTGCCGTTCGCGGTCTGGTTGTAGGTGCGGGCGGTGGCGACGAGCGGTGTCGTGGCCGTCGTGGCGATGTGCAAGGCGCCGCCGTCGTTGGAGATACCGAAGACGTTTTTCAGCGTGGCGTCGAGCGTCTGCACCTGGCCGGGTGCGAGTTGGATGTCCTTCGATTGCGGCGTTCCGCCGTTCTGCGAGTAGAACGTCAGAGTCGCCTTGACGATGCTCGTCGAGGGGTTGAAGAGACGAACGTCGGTCTGCCAATTGGCGATGCCGTTGTTCAGATCAGCGACGCCCGGGATGACGTACTTCGAGGACGCAGTCTGGTTGACGGCGACGGGCGAGACGAGCAGCGGATCGTTGGTCAGGTTGTCGAGCACCGAGGCGTAAGCGGTCACTTTGCCGACGGGCGAAACGACCTTCACTTCGATGCGGCCGTCGGTGACCTCGACCTTCTTCTGCGCAAGGATCGAGTTGAGCTGCACGTGCTGGCCGCCCTTGAGTTCCTGCGTGAACTCGGTGAGCTTCTGACCGTTGGAGCCGTAGACGCTGATGAGGACCGAGGCTGGATCGCCGGAGCCTTCAACGATGCCGAGGTTGGTGCGGAAGGCGGGGGACTGCGCGATCTGCTGCAGGCTGAGGATCGTCGACTTCGACGGATCGGCTCCGCGTCCGACGAAGGCGGCGAACGGAATGGCGGGGATGTACTGACCGAACGTGCCGTTCGCGGTGGTGTTGTAGGTGCGGCTGGAGGCGAAAGTCAGCAGGTTGGCGAGACCGTTCGGCAGCGCGGTGGTGCTGGATGTTGGAGTCACTGTGAGCGGACGGACTTCGAGCGTGCCGGTGGTGGCGGTGTCGCCGAACCACGACTGGAGGACATCGTCGAGCGCGATGGTGCGGCCCGGATCGATGTCGACGGTGGTCTGCTTACCCTGCGTGATGCCGGCGTCGCCGGTCGGTACGAACGTGACCTGATATTTCATCGGTTGTGCCGAGGAGTTCGTGACTCGGATGTCAGACTGGAATTTCGAGTTGATGCCGTCGGCGTGTGCGACGGCCGGAATGATGAGCGCGTCGGGCGGCGGGCCACTCTTGGCGGTCGGCGAGACGGGCTGCACGAGGTTGACGGAGACCGTGGTCGACGATGCCGGCTTGGTGTCGAGAGCGACGCGGTTGCCGGCGCCGGGCGCCGAACCGAAGGCGACGCTGACCGCGCCGCTGCTGGTTCCGACGGGCAATCCATCCGTCTTTGCCGTCACGTTCAACGTCGTTCCCTCGGCGGCCACAATTCCGCTCGACGGCGAGACGGTGAGCCAGGGCTGATTCGTCGTGGCGACGAAGGTGTCACCGGCTGCGGCGGCGATCGCGCCTCTGTGTTTCGCGTTGCTGCCCGCTCCGCCGAGGTGGATCTCGTAGTGCGTGGTCTGCGGGTTGTCCGCCGGCGTCGAGCCGTTGGCGAGGTTCGGATCGATGACGTTCGACGGCAGAACCTGTACGGTCAGCGGCAGCGAGAAGAGGCTGCGCGCGCCGTTGCAGGTGCCGACGGCGCGAACGCGGTAGTAGTACGGTACGGGCGCGTCGCCGTTGTTGATGTGCTTGAACGGCCATTCGCTGGCGTCGATCGTGAGCGAGAGGGGAGCGGTGAACGCGGCATCAGTCGATTCCTGCAGCTCGTACTGCGTGGTTGCCTTCGGTCCAACCGGCGTCCAGCGGATCAGGTACTCGACGTTGGTTGATGCGGTGCTCTCAGCGCGCGGCAGAGGAACCGCGGGCGTTGAACAGGGTGGCGGCGGTGGCACCGCCGTGAATTTGCTCGGCGTCGATTGCAGCGCCGGGCAGTGATCGAAGAGCGCTTCGACGAACCACGACACGCTGCCGGCCGGCACGGGTTGATTGTCGAGATGCGTGGCGGATGTCGTACCGATCACGACAGGCGGGGCGTCACCAGTGGCGAGCCAGACTTTGTACTGCGTCGCGCCCGGGACGTTGCTCCAGCGGAGATCGAGCGGCGAGAAGACGACCGCGGCACCATCGACGGGAGCGGTGAGGATCGGACGGACCGGCGCGCAATCGGCGGGCGGCGCGAAGGTGAAACGTGCTGACGCTGATTCGACCGGAGCACAGCCATTGAACTGGGCGCGGACGAACCAGTCGACGACGCCGGCACCGACGGTGCGGCGCAACGTCGTCGCGGTAGTCGTTCCGGCGGGAGACGGCGTGCCGTTGTTGAGCGCGAGCCAGAGCTCGTAGCCGATCGCGTTCGGCACCGAGGACCAACTGAAATCGACCTCACTGTTGCCCACGGTGGCGTTGTTCGAGGGCGCGAGCGGAGTTGGCGCCGAGTTGCTGCAATCCTGCGCGGGAGTGATCGTGAACGACGATTGCTGCGATGGCGATGAGGCGCAGCCGTTGAAGAGCGCTTCGACGAACCAGACGACGGTGCCGCTGCTGAACGTGGCGTGCAGCGTCGTCGCGGCGGCGGTGGTTCCGATCGGAGCGAGAGCAGCGCCATTCGTACCGGCCCACACGCGGTAGCCGTTGGCGTTGGTGACGGTGCTCCACTGGAGATCGACGATCGACGATGCGAGCGTCGCTCCGGCAGGGGGCGCGAGCAGATTCGGTGTGCCGTGATTGCCGCAGGCGTCGGCCGCTGCGACGGTGAACGTCGAGGATGCGGACGATGTTGGATTGCAGCCGGGGAAGATTGCGTCGACGTGCCAGGTGATGCTCGATCCGTTCAAGACAACGCTCAGAGACGTCGCTCCGTTGGTGGTGCCGGCATCCTGTGACGCGCCGCCGTCGATGGCGACCCAGACGCGATAGCCGACCGCCTGCGCGACCGGCGTCCAGTTGAAGACGACGGGCGAGCTGACCGACGCGTTCGGAGAGGGAGTGATGAGTTGCGGCGCGTCGTGCGTGCAATTCGCCGAGGCGGCGACGGTGAGATCGCGCGGTGCGGAGAAGAGCGTCGGACAGTTGTTGGCGAAGTGCGCAGCGACGTACCAGGTTGACGAGCCGCCGGGGAGACTCAGCGTCGCGGTCGCGCTTTGTGTCGTCATCGCGATTGCGGGCGCCGCTCCGGAGCTGGCGATCCAGAGGTCGTACGAGATCGCATTGGCGGACGAGGACCAGGTGAACGTGACCGGGTTGGCGATGTTGGCCGCGCCTGCCGCAGGCGATACGGGCGATGGCGCGGTGCCGTTGCAGGACGGCTGTGTACCGAGGGCGACCTGCGCGTTCGCGGTGTTGTTGCCGCCGTTCGGGTCGGCGGTGTCGGCCTGGACGTATGCGCTGTCGCCGGAGCTGTTCGGTCCGGATGCCGTCGCGGTGATCGTGATCGGAGCGGCGGCGCCGGACGGCAGCGATGCGGTCGAGCAGACGATCGTCGTGTTCGACGTCGTGCACGACCAGCCGTTGCCGGAGGCAGTTGGTGAGGTCACGCCGAAGAGGCTGTTGGTGACGCGGACGTTCAGCGCGGCGTTCGGGCCGTTGTTGGTGACGTTCAGCGTGAACGTCACGGTGCCGCCGGCGTCGGCCGGATTGGGCGCGGCGGCCGCGGAAAGTGTGAGGTCCGCCGCGTCGGTGATGGCGACGATGGTGCTACCGGAAGCGGTGCAGGAGCCGCTCGTGACGACGACGCTGATGACGGCGGTGCCGTTCGGGCCCGCGGTCCAGAGGATCGACGGTGTTCCGTTGCCGCTCGTGATCGTGCCGCCGCTGATGGTCCAGTCGTACGTCGAGCCGCTCTGGGCTGCGGGCACCGAGGCGGGGTTGGAGGTGGAGTTGGAGGCGACGGAGGCGGGTGCGGAGACGGTCGTGCGGGACGCGCCGCTCCCGACCGTGACGGTCTTCGATGCCGAGCCGCTGCAGCCCGCAGCGTTGGTGACGGTGACGCTGTAGGTCGTCGTCACGGCCGGTGAGACGGTGATGGTCTGAGTGAGCGCTCCGTTCGACCAGTTGTACGACGCGAAGCCTGCGCCGGCGTCGAGTGTGACGCTGCCGCTTGCGCAGATGGACGACGGTCCGCTGATGGTGACGGCCGGACTCGGATTGACCGTGACACTCGTCGCTGCCGATGTGGCCGAGCAACCGCTGGCGTTTGTGACGGTGACGCTGTAGCTGCCGGACGCAGTGGCGGGAATCGAGGGACCGTTCGCGCCGCCGATCGAGGAGCCGTTGAGCAGCCATTGATAGGACGATGCCGCGCCCGTCGATAGCGTGACGCTGCCGCCGTTGCAGAACGTGGTGGGGCCGCCCGCGGTGACGGTCGGTGATGGTGCCGTGTTTTGAGTGACGCTGACCGGTGCGGACGTTCCGCTGCAACCGCTGCCGCCCGTCACGGTCACTGTGTAGCTGCCCGCCGCGGTGGCGGCGTAGCTCTGCGCCGTGGCGCCGCCGATCGGCGAGCCATTGAGCAGCCACTGATAGGCGTTGCCGGCCGAGGAGGTGAGGGTGACGCTGCCGCCGGGGCAGAATGAGGCCGGTCCGGCAGGCGTGATCGACGGCGTGAAGACTCCAACGCTGACGCTGGCGCTTCCGTTCGATGTGCAGCCGCTGGCGGTCGCCGTGACGTTGATCGTCACCGGCGACGCCGAGGTGACGGAGAACGTGATCGATGAGGTGCCTTGGCCGCTCTGCAAGGTGCCGTTGGTGATCGACCAGGTGTAGGTCGCGCCGCTGGCGGGGGTCGTGATGCTGGCGCCGCTGGTGCTGTTGGGGCAGACCGAGGCGGGAGCGCTGATTGTCGACGAGGGAGGCGGATTGACGGTCACCGATTGCGGTGCGGAAGTTCCGGTGCAACCGGCGGAGTCGGTAACGGTCACGCTGTAGTTGCCGGTCGCGGTTGCCGCGTAGCTGGCGCTGTTCGCGCCGCCGATGGGCGAGCCGTTCAGGAGCCATTGATACGCTGAGAAGACTCCGTTGCCGCCGCTGGGGTTGGCGGTGAGCGTGACGTTTCCGCCGCTGCAGAAGGTGGTCGGGCCGGCGGCGGAGATCGTTACGTTGACGGTGCTGTTCGCGGTGACGGATACGTTGGACGAGGTGGCCGAGCAGCCGCCGGCATCGCTGACGGTGACGGAGTAGCTGCCGCTCGCCGTGGCGTTGTAGACCTGCGACGTGGCGCTGACGATCGGCGTTCCGAAGTTGCGCCACTGGTAGAAGGCGCCTGGCGATGCCGTCAGATTGACGCTGCCACCGGCGCAGAACGTCGTCGGTCCGCCCGGCGTGATGGTGGCGGCGGGCGGCGTGCAGGCGGCGATGGTGGCAGGTGCGGAGAGCTCCGAGGTTCCGTCGAAGGCTCCGCCGCAGGAGCCGTCGGCGTTGCTGGTGGCGGTGGCCACGAGCTTGTCGCCGATGACGACGGGCGCGCTGACGACGGTCATCGCGACGCCGTTCAGAGCGTTGCCGGCGAAGCATTGCGAGGCCAGGAAGAGCGGCGCGTGCTGGCCGGCCGCGTCGCTCTTGAAAAGCTCGATCCGGATGCTGGCGGTGCTGGCGACGGCAGACGAGTCGACGTTGAGATGCGCCGTGAGTGTGCTGCCGGCGAGTGAGGCGTCGACGAAGACGGGGGTGTTCTGGAGTCCGTTGGCGCCTGTGTCGGAGTCGCCGGCGTCGTTGGCGGTCGGACCGTTGTTGCCGAGGTCGATGGTCAGCCCGCTGTTGCCGGTGAAGGTGTTTCGCAGGATGGCGTTGCCGGTTCCGGGGCCGTCGAAGACGATGCCGGTGTTGATCGAGGAGATGACGTTCGCAGCTGCGGCGGTCAGTCCGCCGATGGTGTTGTTGAAGACGTTCGCGCCGAGGTAGAGGCCGGAGGAGTTGCCGAACGTGGCGGTGTTCGCGGCGTTGGTGCCGATGTAGTTGCCGGTGACGACGTTGCCGTTGCAGGAGGTCGAGCCGTCTCCGGCGATGTAGATGCCGGCATTGCTGTTGGCGGAGATGACGTTGCGCGCACCGGCGGCGGTTCCGCCGATGCCGTTCGAGCTGGCGCCGAAGAGGATCTGTATGCCGTCGGTCTGATTGCCGAGGGCGGCGGTGCCGGCGGCGTTCGTGCCGATGTAGTTGCCGCTGACGGCGTTCGCGGTCGCGCCAGTCCCTTTCAGAACGACGCCGCTGCCGAAGTTGCCGGAGATGACGTTGCGCGCCGCCGCCGTGGTGCCGCCGATGGTGTTGGCGGAGGTGTGGACCTCGACGCCGTCGCCGGCGTTCTGACCAGTCGTTGAGCCGTCGGCGTGGACGCCGAGGTAGTTGCCGGAAACGAGGTTGCTGCCAGCGGTGTCGATGAGGATCGCGCCGCCCTGGAAGCTGACGATGCTCAGGCCCTTGACCGCGTCGCTGCCGCCGCTCAGGTGCAGACCGCTGCTGGGGTTGGGGTTGCTGCTGCCGTCGAGGGTGACGAGCGGCGCGCCGCTGTAACCGGGCTGCGTGGTGCCGTCGATGGTGACGTTGGCGGCGCTGACCGCGGGGAGGGAGGTGGGCGGCGTGATCGTGAGCTGCCCGCCGGGAAGGTTGAAGGCGATGGTGCATGGAGCGGTGCAGACACCGGCATTGGCGTCGAGGATGGCCTGACGGAGCGAGCCGGATCCGGAGTCGGCATTCGTGGTGACGACCAGGCTCGAGCCGGTGATGCTGACGCTGGCCGCACTGGAGTTGTTGGCGCTGTTCGGATCAGATTCGGTTGCCGTGACGGACGCGGTGAGCGTGGCGGTGCCGGTGCCGTTCGCAATCACCGGGATGGTCTGCGTGGCGCTGCCGCTGGCGGCGAGCGATCCGATGTTGCACGTGATGACCGTCGATCCGCTGCAGGAACCTTGTGTCGAAGAAGGCGAGCCGTTCGGCGTGACGTTGGCGGGGAGGGCGATGTTGACCACGACGTTCGTCGCTGTGACTGAGCCGGCGCTGTTCGTTACGACCGTCGAGTAGTTGAAGGTCCCGCCGTTCGCGACGCTCGAGGTGGAAGCGCCCGCACTGACCCCAACGTCGGCGGTGGCGGCACCGGCAGGGTCGATGGTCACATCGACTCCCGTAGCATCGCCGCTGTACCCGTTGCCCCCGTAGCCGACCGTGAACTCGAGGGTGTCGCCCGCCGCCAGTGGTGTGGTGACGTCGAAGTTCTGCGGAACGTTGTACGAGTTGATGTTGGTGCTGTAGAGCGTCTGCGCCGTGGAGTTGTTGTGCAGGATGGCCACGTCGGTCGAGGTGGGGAAAGCGGAGTCCAGTCCGACGAAGTAACCGTGGATTCGATAGGTAGCGTTTGCGGAAGCTGTCCAGCGGAGGACGCTGTTCTGACCCAGGTTGTCTGGATGCAACAGAAGCTTCATCGAAGGGGTGAAGTTGGTAGAGGTCTGGATCGTGCTGGCAGTGGAGTTGCGCCAGACGAGGGGTACTGTTCCGACGCCGACGCTCCAGGCGTCCAGGCCGCTGTTGCGCCCGTTGTTGCCGTAGAGGTTGAATGCCGCGCCGCGCGTTAGCTCATACCCATAGCTCCAGCGCGAGGAGGGGTTCGTGCTGACGAAGAAATCGCGGGCGGCGTCGTCGTTGTCGATGTAGGTGAAGCCGTTGGTAATCGTGTACGTGCCGGACGGGTTGGTGACAGCGACGTTGACGCTTCCCGCGGCGTGCGCGGGAGCGGTGACGGTGAGCTGGGTGGGGCTGCTGTAGATGATCGCGCCGTTGTTGCCGCCGAAGCTGACGGCCGTGACGGTGCTGAGATTGCTGCCATCGATGATCACACCGCCGGCTCCGGCGACCGACCCGCTGTTCGGGCGGATGCCGCTGACGACCGGCGAAACGTCATAGGTGAAGCCGTTCGTTACCGTGGTGGGCTGGCCGTCGCCATTGGTCAGGACGACATCGACGACGCCCGACGCGTGCGGCGGTATGGTGCAGGTGATCGTGGTGCTGTTGACGACGGTGACGGCTGTCGCGGCGGCGCCGCCGAACGTCACGCCAAGCGATCCGCCGCTGACGAAGCCGGTGCCGGTGATCGTCACGGCGGTTCCGCCGGAGCTGGGGCCCTGATTGGGCGAGAGCGCGGCCGTGATCGTTGGGCCGCTGGCGGTGAGCGTGACGGATGTTGATGAGTAGGTATCGGTGAACGAGCGTGCCGGCGAGCTTCCGAACGTCAGCGTCTTCGGCGAGAACGTGGCCGAGCCGGAGGGGAAGGTGATGATCTGGTACTGCTGGCCGCCCGGCGGGACGTAGCTGTTGACCGGAGCGGCGATGAGCGCGCCGGTGAGCGCAACGGAGTTGCCGAGCGACAAACGCCCGTACGTCGTGGCGCTGCCAATTCCGAAGTCGTAGGTGGGCGAGCCGCTGTTACTGAAGGAGTTGATCTGAATGATTCCGCTCTGGGGTTGCAGGGTGCCACTGTTCGCGAAGGCGATGCCATTGAAGGTGGTCGTCCCCGTTGCAACGGTCTTGCGGAATGTGCCGGCGTTGTTGAATGCCTGGCCAGGAAGGCAGCAGTTGTAATAGACCAGCTGATCGTTCGTGACGTTGAAGAGGCCGCCGGCCTGGTTGTTGATCAGGCCGGAATTGATGATGGAGAGGTTGTTCGCGCCGCTCCAATTGACGGTTCCGCTGTTGTTGAGGGTGACGGTATCGACGATGCGTGTGCCGGCACCGGGGAGATTCAGCGTTCCGCCGCTGTTGATCGACAGTGAGCCGGAGCCCATAAGAGTCGAGGGGCCGTCCCAATCGATGATTCCTGATGCGGCGGTCGCCAGCGAGCCGCCCACACTCAAGGCTCCTGTGCGAAGGATCAGGTGACTGACAGTAACCGGATTGGCATTGACGGAGAGTGTGCCGCCGTCGACCTGGTACGTTCCGCTGCCGGTGAGCGTGGCACCGCTGCTGAGCGTATAGGAGCCGCTGTCGAACAGATACGTCCCGGAGGCGCCGGCATTGAAGACGCCGCTGCTCGTCCCGACTCTGGGGGTGAAGAAGCCGCTCAGGATGTCGGTGGTCCCGCTATTGTTGAAGGGAATGCCGCTGAATGTCGTCGTGCCCGTGGCCGTCGTCTTACGGAACGTGCCGGCATTGTTGAAGGCCGTGCCCGCCGAACAGCAGTGGAAAAAGACGAGTTGGTCGTTGGTGGCCAGGAAAAGCCCGCCGGCCTGGTTGTTCAAGACTCCGGCGTTGATGATGGAGAGGTTGTTCGCCCCGCTCCAGTTCGCGGTGCCGGCGTTATTGAGCGTTGCCGCATCGAGGATTCTGGTTCCGGCGCCCGGAATGTTCAGCGTGCCGCCGCTCGTAATGTCGAGCGATCCAGCCCCGCTGATCGAGGAAGGGCCGTTCCAATCAACCACGCCTGATGCTGACGTTGCGAAGGAGACGCCGCTGCCGATATTCAGTGTGCCCGTAGTGAGAGTCAGATGCGCGACGGTGATCCCGGCGCCGGTGACGTTGAGTTGCGCACCGTTGATCAGGAAATTGCCGCTGCCTGTGAGAGTTGCGCCGGGGGCGAGTGTGTAGGTGCTACTGCCGTTGTTGAAAAGGAATGTCCCGCCACCGCCGGCATTGAAGGCTCCTGTGCTCGTGCCGTTTGCTGGATTCAATGTTCCGCTTTGCACGTCCACCGTGCCGCTGTTGGTGAAGCCAATTCCGCTGAACGCCGTGGTACCGGTGGCGCTGCTCTTGCGGAACGTACCGGCGTTGTTGAAGGCCTGTCCTGCCGTGCAGCAGTTGACGTAGACGAGTTGGTCGTTGGTGACGTTGAACAGACCGCCGGCCAGATTGTTGATGAGACCGGAGTTGATGATCGATAGGTTGTTGGCGCCGCTCCAGTTGGCAGTACCACTGTTGTTCAATGTGATGCCGTCGACGATCCTCGTGCCCGCGCCAGGCATGTTCAGCGTGCCGCCGCTGGCGATCGAGAGAGAGCCTGCGCCGGTGATCGTCGACGCGCCGTTCCAATCGACGACGCCCGTGGCCGTTGTGGCGATGGCCCCGCCACTGAGGATGTTCAGGACGCCGCTGGTCAATGTCAGGTGTCCTACCGTCACTCCTGATGCGGAGACGTTCAGTTGCGCACCAAAGATGAAGTAGGAGCCGGTACCGGTCAGCGTTCCGCCGACCCCAATGGTGTAGGAGCCGCTGTCGAAGAGCCAGGTTCCCGCAGCCGTTGCGTTGAAGACTCCGGTGCTCGTACCTGCTCGCGGCGTGAAGGTGCCGGTCTGGATGTCAACCGTCCCGGTGTTGTTGAACGGAATGTCGGTGCTGATCTGGGACTGGCCGGTTGCTACGGTCTTACGCACCGTCCCCGCATTGCTGAATTGCAGCGGCGCCGTGCAGCAGTTCTGGTAGATCAACTGATCGTTCGTAATGCTGAACAGGCCACCGGCGAGATTGTTGATGGAGCCGGAGTTGAAGATGGAGATGTTGTTTCCGCCGCCCCAGTTGACCGTGCCACTGTTATTGAGCGAGCCGCCGTCAATTTGCCGGGTGCCGGAGCCCGACATCGTGAACGTCGCGCCGCTGGCGACGTTTACGCTTGTGTTGATCGTGCTGTCGCCGCTCCAATTCATCGTTCCATTGACAGTGAGCCCGCCAGCGCCGCTCAGCGTGCCATTCGAGAACGTCAGGACTCCGCTCGACGCGATCGTGCTGGCGTTCGGGAAGCTGGTCGTATGGCCTGATCCGAGGTCGAGGGTCTGTGTACCGGTTGCACCGCCGCCAACAATCAGCGAATTGAAGGATGGGTTCACGTCAAGGTTGACGGTGTAGGTGCCGGAGGCATCGATGGCGACGTTGTCGGCCGCCGACGGAGCAAGGCCGGTAGACCAATTGACGCCGGTGTTCCAATTCCCGCCCGCCGGGTTGATCCAATGAACGACGGAGGAGACGGTAAAGTTGCCCGGGCTGGTGGCAGTGCCGCCGGCCGTCGTGGCCGAGACCGTGCCGCTGGTGGCGCCGGCCGGAACCGTGGTTGAGATCTGCGTTGCGCTGTCGACCGTGTACGCCGCGGCCGTTCCGTTGAATGCAACCGCACTTGTGCCAATGAGGTTGGTGCCGGTGATCGTGACCGCGGTGCCGACCGCTCCCGATGCCGGGCTCAAGCCGGAGATGCCAGGGGCCGATGGGCTGAAGCATTTGCCCGTGGACCCGGCGTTGTAAAGGTCAGTGATCTCTCCGGCGGTTAGTGCGCGGTTGTAGAGCGTCACCTCGTCGATCAAGCCTTTGTAGTAGCGCGTTCCTACGCACGATGGACACGTACCGGTGCGCCCATCCTCGGAACCGATCGAAAGGAAGCCGCTGTTCGATGAGATCGATCCGCTGTGTGCGGTGCTTGCTGCCAGGACGCCATCGACATAGAGCGCGATTGTCGAGCCGTCATAGGTGCCGGCGACGTGATGCCATGCATTCGTGCTGATGGCAACCTGGCCGCTGCTCGGGAAAGGCTGCGTCACACCGTTGTCCGTGCTCAGGCCGAAATGAATGCCGCTGTTGGCGATTTCGATCGCATACATGTCGGTGGCCACCAACCCCTGACAGCAGAAATTCAGCGCGTTCGTCGAATCGCCCTTCATCCAGAACTCGAGGGTTGCTCCAGTCGTGAGCTGCAGACTGGTTGTCATCGGCACATTCACGGAATCATTGACACCGTCGAAGGTAAATGCCTGGCCTGCCATGCCGGCCGAGGTTGTCGCGCCACCAATCAGCGCCCCATTATTGATACCCACACTGTCGACCGCGTTCCCCTCGGCGCGATACCAGGAGATCGCGCCCGGCGGCACGGGGTCGCACGAGGAGTTGGCGGTCAGTGTCACCGCGCTGGAAGAAGTGGCATCCGTGAAGTACCCGCCTGTGTACGTCAGGTTCTTCGTCGTGAACGCTCCAGTGGGAAGGCTGCCGTACGTCAGGACGGGGAACGTCGTCCCGCTCAATGGCGTGTATCCGCCAATCGTGGTCGCCGTCAAGGTACCGGCGAGAGCGAACGGTGAGCCGACATTGATCGTGCCGTAACTGGCCGCGCCGCTGATCGGGAAGGAGAGCGTGCCGTTCTGTGTGAGAGAGGCAAGGTTGATCGTGCCGCTCTGCGCGATGATCGTTCCCGCCGCCTGGTTGTTCATCGCCAGGCCGATCGAAGAGGTGCCGGTACCAACAGTCTTCTGGACCGTGCCGTTGTTGTTGAACTGCGGGGAGCCTCCGTTGTAAGCGAACGGGTTGTCGCTCTGAATGTTGTAGATGCCGCCGGACAGATTGTTGATGACGGCAGTCCCCTGCGCGTACGTGTTGCCCGTGGCGAGGAAGTTGATGGTGCCGCTGTTGTTGATCGCCCACGAGTCGAGAAACTTGGCGCCTCCTCCCGTGATCGACATCGTGCGGGTGGCAGGAATCACCAGCGAGCCTGAGCCCGTGAGGGTGCCGGAACTGAACGTCGTTGCGCCGTTCACCGTCAACGTGCTTGATCCCGTCAACTGACCACCGCTGATTCCGAGGCTCGTCGTTGACAGTGCCGAGGGGCTGCTCAGGTCGAGAGAACCGCCGCTGATGATGACCGCGCCGAGGCTGGAAACCGTTCCGGTGAGTGCAAGGCTGCCACCGCTGGCGGATGTCCCTCCGCTGACGTTGTAGCTGCCCGATTGTGTAACGCTCGCGCCGCCGGACGTCTCCACAACACCCGCGCCGGAGATCGAGGAACCGCTGTCGAGCGCGAAGGAAAGACCGCCAAAGCGGAGAGTCGCCCCGCTCGACACGCTGAACGTTCCGCTCGTCGCGCTGCCTCCTCGGTCGAACGACAGCAATCCCGTCTGCACATTGACCGCACCTGTGTTCGCCAGTGCCAATCCGAAGAGGCTCGTGCCGGTGGTCGTGTTCCGGTTGATCGTGCCGCTGTTGTTGAACTGCGGCGAGCCGCCGTTGTAAAAGAAGCCGCCGTCGCTGCGAATGTCATAGGTGGCGCCACCGAGGTTGTTGATGACGGTTGTGCCTTGCACGTATGTGCTTCCAATCGAGTCGAAGACAATCGAGCCGCTGTTGTTGATGGTGCGGGAGTCGACGAACTTCGAGCCGCCGCCTGTGATCGACATCGAGCGCGTCGCCGGAATGACCAGCGTGCCCGGGCCATTGATCGACCCCGCGCTGAACGTGGTCGATCCATTGACGGTCAGCGTGCTCGATCCCGCCAACGTGCCGGAAGTGATGTTGAGACTCGATGTCGACAGCGCGGACGCGCTGCTCAGGGTGAGCAGGCCGCCACTGATAGTGATGGGCCCGAGGCTGGAGACCGTTCCTGACAGCGTGAAGCTGCCGTTGCTGGAGGTGGTGCCGCCGCTGATGTTGTAGCTGCCCGGGTGCGTGACTGTGGCGTCCGATGTCTCGACCGAACCGCTACCTGCGATGGATGTGGCGGCGTCGAATACGAACGATTGGCTGCCGAAACGAAGCGTGGCGCCGCTCGAGACACTGAACGTTCCGGCCGTTGCGCTCCCGCCTCGGTCGAGCGAGAGCAATCCCGTCTGCACATTGACGGTGTTGTTGTTTACGAGCGCGAGTCCGAGGGTGCTGGTCCCGGTAGTCGTGTTCCTGTTGATCGTGCCGTTGTTGTTGAACTGCGGCGAGCCGCCATTGTGCGCGAACAAGCCGTCGCTCTGGATGTTGTAGACCGCGCCGCTCAGGTTGTTGATGACGGCCGGCCCCTGAACGTAGACGCTTCCGGTGGCGTCGTAATTGATCGTGCCGCTGTTGTTGATCGTGCGTGAGTCGAGGAACTTATTGCCCCCCGTTCCGGTGATCGACATCGTGCGCGTGACCGGAATGACCAGCGTCCCGGAGCCGCCAATCGTGCCGGAAGAGAACGTGGTCGGACCGTTCACGGTCAGCGAGCTGCTTCCCTTCAATTGTCCGCCAGTCACGCTGAGGCTCGACGTTGCCAGCGCTGAAGTGCTGCTCAGATCGAGGATGCCGCCGCTGGCGACGATCGGTCCAAGGCTGGACACGGTTCCGGTGAGCGTGAGAATGCCGCCGCTGGCTGTGGTGCCGCCGCTGATGTTGTAGGTGCCGGCATGGGAGACGGTCGCTCCGGAAACCTCCACCGATCCTGCCCCGGAGATCGTTGACGAAGCATCGATTGGGAAGCTCGATCCGACGCCGAAACGAAGCGTCCCGCCGCTGTTGACGCTGAACGTTCCGCCCGTCGAGCTACCTCCCAGATCGAACGAGAGGGTCCCGCTCTGGACATTGACGGTGTTGCTGTTGGCGAAGGCGAGCCCGAGCGTGATCGCTCCCGTTGCCGTGTTCCTGGTGACGGTGCCGCTGTTGTTGAACTGTGGCGAGCCGCCGTTGTAGGCAAACAAGCCGTCACTCTGAAGGTTGACGTTGCCGCCGCTCAGGTTGTTGATGACGGTCGTTCCCTGAACGTAAACGCTCCCGGTCGAGTCGTAATTGATCGTGCCGCTGTTGTTGATCGTGCGCGAGTCGAAGAACTTATTGCCCCCCGTGCCGGTGATCGACATCGTCCGCGTGGCCGGGATGATCAGCGTCCCGGAGCCGCCAATCGTGCCCGACGAGAACGTGGTCGGACCGTTCACGGTCAGCGAGCTGCTTCCTTTCAACTGTCCGCCGGTCACGCTGAGGCTCGACGTTGCCAGAGCAGAAGTGCTGCTCAGATCGAGGATGCCGGCGCTGGCGACGACGGGTCCAAGGCTGGACACGGTTCCGGTGAGCGTGAGCGTGCCGCCGCTGGCGGTGGTACCGCCGCTCATGTTGTAGCTGCCGGCATGGGAGACAGTCGCTCCGGAAGCCTCCACCGATCCTGCGCCGGAGATGGACGACGACGCATCGAGAGGGAAGTTGAAGCTCCCACCGAAACGAAGAGTAGCTCCCCCTGCAACACTGAAGCTTCCGCCTGTGGCGCTACCACCCAGGTCGAATGAGAGTGTCCCACTCTGGACGCTGACGGTGTTGGTGTTGGCGAAGGCCAGCCCCAAGGCAATCGCTCCTGTACCCGTGTTCCTGGTGAGGGTGCCGCCGTTGTTGAACTGCGGCGAGCCGCCGTTGTAGGCAAAGAGGCCATCACTCTTGAGGTTGACGTTGCCGCCGCTCAGGTTGTTGATGACGGTCGTTCCCTGAACGTAGACGCTTCCGGTGGAGTCGTAGTTGATCGTGCCGCTGTTGTTGATCGTGCGCGAGTCGAGGAACTTATTGCTTCCGGTGCCGGTGATCGACATCGTGCCCGCAGTGGGGATGATCAGATTGCCCGTCCCCGTCAACGTTCCGGACGAGAAGGTCATCGCGCCGTTTACGGTGAGGTCGCCCGCGCCGGTGAGGACGCCACCGTTCACAACGAGACTGCCGTTGCTTTCGATCGTGCTGGCACCACCCGGACTCAGAGTCGTTGAAGAAGGAATCGAGAGAGTCTGCGTGCCGCTGGCACCGCCACCGACCGTCAGCGAGGCGACCGTGGCGGCGGTATCGAGAGAAACGGTGTAGGTACCGGCCGCGTCGATGAAGACATTGGTGGTCGAGGTGGGAACTCCATTCGACCAGTTGCTGCCGACGCTCCAGTTGCCGCCGCTGCTGTTGGTCCAGTGGGAAGACGGGAGGACGGTGAAGGTTCCGCCGCTGGTGGCCGTTCCGCCCCCTGCGATGACGGAAATCGTACCGGTGGTCGCTGTAAGAGGAACTTTGGCCGTGATCTGCGACGTGGTGTCGCCCGTGAACGTCGCCGAGGTGCCGTTGAACGTCACGCCGCTGATGCCGATGAAGTTGCTCCCGCTGATGACTACGTTCGTATTGGCAGCGCCCGATGTTGGCGCAAAGCCTGAGATGGAAGGTGCGGAAGGGGCGGCGTAACACTTGCCGAAGGCGCCTGAGCCGGCGACGGTTTGAATTTCGCTTTGCGACAGCGCGCGGTTGTAAAGAGTCAGCTCATCGACAAAGCCGGGGAAGAAATACTGCGTAGTCGAGTTCTCGATCTCCGCACCGATGAGCAGCGGACTGGCGTCATAGCCGGTCGCCGTCGTGTTGGACGCAGTGGCGACGACCGCGCCGTCGACATAGAGCGTCTCCGTTTGACCGGTGGCGTCGGAGGCAAACGCGACGTGGTACCAGGTATTCAGCGCCGGCGTCCACGTGTAATCGACGATGGTTCCCGGGCCGGTCGCGTTGCCGACCATACCGTGCAGCGCACCTCCCTGATACCAGAGAAGATAGGAGTCGAAAGCGGCGCTGCCAATCGTCTTGCTGACAATCACACCGGTCGAAGGAATGGACGAGAACCATACCCATCCCTCGAGGGTCAGGCTGGTGGGACGAAGCGTGTTGTTGTCGGGAATGGAGATGTACGCGTTCGATCCGTTGAAGCTGAACGCCTGACCGACCTTGCCGGTTGGGTACGTTACGCCACCAATCGCGGTACCAGTGCTTGGTCCGACGGCATCGACGCCGTTGCTCTCGGCGCGATACCACGCCACTGCGCCGCTCGGTACCGCGGTGCAGGACGTCGCAGTGACCGACGTCGTCTTGCTCTTCGAGTTGTTGCTCGAGTTCGAATCAGGCTGCGTGCCCGATACGCTGGCGGAGAGCGTGAGATTGCCTGCGATCGTCGGGGTGACGATGATCGTGGCGGTGAAGGTGCTCGACGAGGGAATCGAAGTCCAGCTGCACGTGACGATGCCGGCGGCCTGCGAACAGGTTCCGCCGCCGGTTGCGGACGAGGAGACGTAGTTCGAGTTCGACGGGAGTGTGGCCGTCAGAACGGTGTTCGTCCCCTGCGAGGTGCTGCCGTTGAAGATGCTGGCCGTGAATGTCACGTTGCCCGCGCCGAAGGTGATCGGGTCGGGTGTGCCACTGAGCCCAGACAGGTTCAAGTCGATCTGGGAGTTGCAGGTGACGGAACCGCTGCCGCTGTTGTTGGCGCCGTTTGAATCGGGTTGATCGCCGGTGACGCTTGCGGAGAGCGTCAGCGTCCCTCCCGCCGTCGGGGTGACGACGATCGTGGCTGTAAAGGTGCTCGACGTCGGTATCGAAGGCCAATTGCAAGTGACCGTGCCTGTTCCGGGTGTGCAACTGCCACCTGTGCCAGTGATCGAATACGAAACGTAGGTCGAGCTCGTGGGCAGAGTGATCGTCAGGACCGGGTTCGTTCCCTGCGAAGAGCTGCCGTTGAAGATCGAGGCCTGATAGGTGACGTCGCCGGTGCCTAACGTGATGTTGCTTGGCGAGCCGCTCACGCCACTGACACGCAAGTCGATCTGGGAATTGCAGGTGACCGAACCGCTGCCGCTGTTGTTAGCGCCGTTTGAATCGGGTTGATCGCCGGTGACGCTTGCCGAGAGCGTCAGCGTCCCTCCCGCCGTCGGGGTGACCACGATCGTAGCTGTGAACGTGCTCGATGTCGGTATCGAAGGCCAGTTGCAAGTGACCGTGCCTGTTCCTGGCGTGCAACTGCCACCTGTGCCGGTGATCGAATACGAAACGTAGGTCGAGCTCGTGGGCAGAGTGATCGTCAGTACCGGGTTCGTTCCCTGCGAAGAGCTGCCGTTGAAGATCGAGGCCTGATAGGTGACGTCGCCTGTGCCTAACGTGATGTTACTTGGCGAGCCGCTCACGCCACTGACGCGCAAGTCGATCTGGTCGTTGCAGGTGACGGAACCGCTTCCGCTGTTGTTGGCGTTGTTCGGATCTGGATCGGCGCCAGCCACACTCGCGGACAGGGTCAGGGTACCGCCTGCTGTCGGGGTGACGACGACCGTGGCTGTAAACGTGCTCGATGTCGGAATCGAAGGCCAGTTGCAAGTGACCGTGCCGGTTCCGGGTGTGCAGCCGCCTCCCGTGCCCGTGACCGATGAGGAAACGTATGTCGAGCTGGTGGGGAGCGTGATCGTCAGGGCCGGACTCGTTCCCGCCGTCCCGCTGCCGTTGAAGATCGAGACCAGGTACGTCACGTTGCCGGTGCCCAGCGTGATGTTGCTGGGCGAGCCGCTGACACCGCTGACACTCAGATCGACGTTTGTGGCGAACGCGGCGCCGGGCAACACCGCCGCGAGCGTGGCGGCAATGACAACAGCGCGAAGCAACGACTTGGACATACCTTCTCCCCACTACGTGGTCTGATCATCCGTGCGGGCTGCGCGGACTTGCTGTTTTTCCGATGGTGGACCTGAAGCAAGCACTCACGCGGGTTCGCGTGCGGGCTTCCTACCTTGCTGGTTGAAGCGGGAATTGTACGCGCTACCTCAAATAACGTCTACGCCATGACCGGGGAATGGCCCAAAGTAGGTCCCGAAGGCCGGCGGTGTCGTGATGTCACTCACACAACGTCCTACGGCGCCGAGGAGGGCGTGGATTGACGCGACACGAAAACCGCCAATCCGGCCGTAAACTGCGCGCGTACTTACTCCGATCCAATGGAATCCCGCTTCCTCAAATTCGTGGCCGCCTCCGCGGTCTTCATGATCGTTCTGCTCCTGGCCGACCGCGACGGCTTCGCCCCACAACTGGCCCTCGGCATCGCCACCGCGCTCTTCCTCTGGTACTTCGCGCGGTCCTCCGAGGTGCAGGGGAGGCAGATCATCTGCTGCATCATCGTGGCGACCATCGGAGAAGTCGTTCTCTCGATTGGATGGGGCTTGTACTCCTATCGTCACGCCATCATCCCGTTCTATGTCCCGCCGGGACACGGCCTGTTCTACACGCTGGCCGCGGAAACCGCGCGGCAGCACGCCGTTCGCCTTCGCGGAGGGGTCATCACGCGCGCCGTGCTCATCATCGGAACCGCCAACGCGGCGCTGAGCCTCATCTTCCGTCACGACACCTGGGGAGCACTGTGGTGGATGGGAGCTGTGGCTCTGATCTATGTTTCGCGCAACCGGCTGCTGCTCTCGGCGTGCTTTGTTTACACGATGATCCTGGAGTGGGTAGGGACGGCGATCGGCAACTGGCAGTGGGCGCCCGAGGTGCCGTTTCTGAAACTGCACTCGGCGAATCCGCCGTCGGGAGTCGGCATTCTCTACATCCTGCTCGATCTGATCGTTGTAGGAATCACCACCGGATTGATGGCGCGGCGTCCGGCGGTGGGGATCGACGATGAGGACGGAATGTTAAACGCCGCATAAACAACAACACCATTGCGTGCGAGCGACGCGGGCGATACCGTTCGCGTCCATGAAACGCACAATCATCGCTCTCCTCTCGCTCGCCGTTGCCGTCAGTGCTTTTGCCGCCTGGGGCGTCGTACGCCACATCCCGATCGGCGGGACGGGCGGCTGGGATTACGCCGCGATCGATGCCGCATCGCGCCGCGCGTACGTCTCGCACGGCGATCGCGTCGAAGTCGTCGACATCGATGCCGGCAAAGTCGTTGGCCTCATTCCTGACACACCTGGCGTGCATGGCATCGCCGTCGATCATGCCGGAGGCCGCGGCTTCATTTCCGACGGCCGCGTCAGCATGATGACGATCTTCGATCTGAAAACGCTGAATCGCATCAAAGACGTGAAGACGACCGGCGACAATCCCGACGCGATCATGTTCGAGCCGGTGTCGCACCATGTATTCACGTTCAACGGCCGCGGCAAGAACGCCACCGTATTCGACACGCACGGCAAGGTCATCGCCACGATCGACCTCGGCGGCAAACCGGAATTCGGCGTCAGCGACGGTCACGGCAAGGTGTTCGTCAACATCGAAGACACGAGCGAGATCGCCATGATCGACGCGAAGAAAAACGTGGTCTCCGCGCGCTGGAAACTCGCGCCGTGCGAGGCGCCGAGCGGCCTCGCCATCGACCGCAAGCACCATCGCCTGTTCACGGTTTGCGAGAACGAGATGATGGCTGTCGTCGACGCGACGAACGGCAAGGTCGTGGCGACGGTGCCGACAGGGAAGGGGACGGACGCCGCCGCCTTCGACGATGAGAAACAACTCGCCTTCGCCTCGAACGGCCAGAGCGCGACGCTCACGGTCGTGCACGAGTCAACGCCCGACAAGTACGACGTCGTCGACAACGCCGCCACGCAGCGGGGCGCGCGAACGATGGCGCTCGACGCGAAAACGCACCACATCTTCCTCCCCGCAGCGAAGTACGGCGACGCCCCTGCGCCAACGGAAAAGAATCCCCGCCCGCGCCCGCCGGTGCTCCCAGGCTCATTCGAGCTGCTCGAAGTCGCGCCGTAAGCCTTATCCGCAGATGTCGCAGATGTCCGCAGATGTTTTTCTTCATCTGCGTTTCATCTGCGCCATCTGCGGATGAATTGGTTTGATAATACGCGGCGATGAAACAGCTTGCCGCGGCCCTGCTCCTTCTCGCCACCACCGCTGCCTTCGCGCAACAGACGCTGATCCGAACCCAGAAGCCGCCGCTGCATGGCTCGCATTGGATGGCCGTCACCGGCAAGCCGCTCGGCGCCACCGCCGGGGCGATGATTTTTCAGAAGGGCGGCAACGCCGTCGATGCCGCCGCGGCGATGATCGCCGCCGACTGCACGATGTGGGACACGCTCTCCTGGGGCGGGGAAACGCAGGTCCTCATCTACGATCCTCACACGAAAAAAGTGATCGGCATCAACGCCCTCGGCGTCGCTCCGACCGGCGCGACTCCTGAGCTCTACAAGAGCAAAGGCTTCACGCATCCGCCCGATGAAGGCGTCCTCGCCGCGGTTACGCCCGGCACGCCCGGCGGCATCATGACGATGGTGGCCGAGTACGGGAAGCTTTCGCTCAAAGACATCCTCGGCCCGGCGATCGAGATGGCAGACGGCTACGCGATCGAAGCGCAGTCGGCGAATACGATCGATCGCAATAAAGACAAGGTGAAGAACTGGCCGTACTCGAAGAAAGTTTTTCTCATCCACGAAAACGATCCGAAGCATCCCGGCCCCGTCGCCGGCGAGATCTTTCGCCAGCCCGATCTTGCCGCGACGCTGCGCGAACTCGTCGAAGCCGAGCAAACCGCGTTGAAGAAAGGGAAATCGCGCAAGGACGCGATCTACGCCGCGTACGACCGCTTCTATAAGGGCGACATCGCCAAAGAGATCGTGCGCGGCACCCGCGAGCAGGGCGGCCTGTTCACCGAGGAGGATCTTGCGACGTGGAAGGTCCACATCGAGGAGCCGATCATGACGAGCTACCGAGGAGTCGATGTCTACAAGCTCAATGTGTGGACGCAGGGCGGCGCGATGCTGCAGGCGCTCAACATCCTCGAGAACTTCGATTTGAAATCGATGGGATTCAACTCGCCGCGCTACATCAACACGGTCTACCAGGCCATGAGCCTGGCCTGGGCCGACCGCGATTTCTACTACGGCGATGTTTACGCTGACCCTGTCGAGCCCGTGCTCGGTCTTCTCTCCAAGGATTACGCGAAAGACCGGGCGAAACTCATCAACGCCGATCACAACGATCCGAAGATCAAGCCGGGCGATCCCTATCCGTATCAGCGCACGAAGAATCCGTTCCCCGATCTGCTGCGCGATTGGGACGCTCCGAAAGCGCCTGCGACGAAACCAGCGGGAGCGACGGAATCCGGCTCGCTGCGGCGCAACGAGTTTCTCCGTGCGACGCCGTCACTTTCGAACGATTACCTCTTCGCCTTCTACGCTGGCACCACCTCGGTCGAAGCAGCCGACGCAGAGGGTTGGGTAGTATCCGTCACACCGAGCGGCGGCTGGTTGCCAGCGGTTGTCGCCGGCAACACCGGCGTTGGCCTCAGCGAGCGGATGCAGAGCTTCGTGCTCGATCCGGCGGAAGGGCCGTACAACGTCGTCGCGCCGGGGAAGCATCCGCGCGTCACGCTCACACCGACGCTCGCGCTCAAGGACGGTGCGCCGTGGATGGCCTTCTCCGTCCAGGGCGGCGACAGTCAGGATCAAAATCTCCTGCAGTTCTTTCTCGACGTCGTCGAGTTCGGAATGACGGTGCAGGAAGCGACCGAAGCGCCGAACGTCAACAGCTTCCAGATGCATAGCTCGTTCGGCGCACACGACATCAAGCCAGGCAACATCCTGCTCAACTCGTCGGAACCGCCGTGGGTCCGCGGCGAGCTGCGGCGGATGGGCTACACGATGACGTTCGAGGACCGCACGTCCGGCCCGATCAACGCCATCATGATCGACCGCGCCCACGGCACCTTCTGGGGTGGATCGAGCAACCACGGCGAGGATTACGGCATCGGTTGGTAGGCATTTCGCTTCATAGTGATCAGTGATCAGTGGATTAGAGATCGGGATTAGAGATCAACGAATCCTGTCACTAGCCTGCTGATCGCTACTCACTAGTCACTAATCACTGATTTCTAATCGACTAATCTACTGATCTCTAATCTACTAATCACTGATCTCTGCATCCCGGAGGAAATCGATGAAGCTCGCTCGCCCCATCATCATCGCCCTTACCGTGTCGCTGTTTCTCGCCGCCTGCGCTGCCATGCAGCAGCAGAAAGCGCAGGCCGCGCGCGCCGACACAGGGGAGTTCCACAACCTCCAGGTTTTTCCGCAGAACATCACGCACGATGAGCTCATCGCCAACATGCGCGGATTCGCCCACGCCCTCGGCACGCGCTGCGATCACTGCCACGCCTCCAATCCGCCCGGCTCGAAAGAGCAGTTCGACTTCGCCTCGGACGCCAAGCCGGAGAAGAACGCCGCCCGCGCCATGATGCGCATGGTCCATTCGGCCAACAACGACTACCTCGCCAAAGTAAACCCGCACGGCCAGATGGTGAGCTGCCTCACCTGTCATCGCGGACACACCGTTCCCGACACCAGCGCGCCGCCGGAGGGCACGCCCGCTCCGCCGCCGTCGTGATGCCGTAACGAGCCGCGCGCAGGAAGCCTGGAATGGCCGTCTTCAGAAAATGGCCCGATACGTGAGGTCCTCGGCATCGCGGCCGAGGCCGCGCCTGCCGACACGTCGCTGATCGAGATTGCGCCGGCGAAAATGGAGCTGTTGCAGCGTGCGGCACTTCTCCTGTTGCGCACGCATCATGCGACTCCGCGGCGGCGCGCGCTGGAACTTCGTCCCGATCGCGTCATTGGCTACCGGCAACTTGCCCTGATGTTGTGGCGCGAGGGGACGTCTGGGAGAAGCGGCCGCGGTGCTCGAATCCGCGACGCGGCTGCAGCTCCCACAGTGGTATCGCGACGCGCAGCTCGTGATCCGCGAGGAGCTCGGCTACGTCTATCGCACCTGGTCCGCGAAAGAGCCGTCGCGCCGGGGGGAAATCGAGCGCCGTGCGCGACTTGCATGTCGATCGAGCTCTCGCGGCGCGACGCGCTTCGCATCACGCTGGCCTGGGAGACGCACGCGAACGACGTCGCCCCCCACGTCATCGATCCCTGCGTCTAAAGAGTGCTACTTCCAGCACCGAATAACCGTCTCCGGCCTCTAACTGTACGAAGACACGATGGGGGCTCGGCCCGGAGGTCGTGCGCACGAAAAACTCCGAGAACGGCACCCTACCACATCGGAGTCCACTACTTCTCCGACGGCCCAATGTGTGTGAGCCGCGCCATCGTCGTGATTATGCGCGGCAACGACGTCGAGATCTATCCATCCCGGCTGATCGAAAGAGGAAAGAGCAATGTTCGCCATCTCGCGGCAGTTACGGTGAAGTGACGTGCGCCGGATAACACGTTATGGGACAGTATCGCGACGGATAGCGGTCCACCGTTGAGAGGAACTGGATGTTATGCGCCAGTGAGTCGTCGTATAACGTGCTTGACCAAAGCATGACGGGGCCGCTTAATTAGGAGTGAGACGGGGGCCACGACGCCAGGATCAAGTTATGAATGATTTCACCAAACAGAAGGTGGCATTCGCGGTCGCGCTCCTGGCGGTCCTTTTCACGATCACTCCACTGCTTCAGCCATTTGGCTCTCTAGGATACGCCATTCTGGGGGTGCAGCTTACACTCCTTCGCCTCTACTACTTTCTCAGCATTGTCCTTGCGCTCGCAGTGTACTTTTACGCAATTCAGTTTCTGACGGAGCGAGATTTGCGCTATCCATCACGTTTGGGTGATGCGTTATACGCCGTCGCTATCGTGACGCCAGCTCTGTATCTCGCACTCTTCGCAGGGTTCGCAGCCGTCGAAGCCGCAGGGTCACGGATGAGTGACTTCTGGGCCGAGGGGCTCAAGTCCGTGATCGGCATGTTTCTAGGCGTCATCTCTGCGACTCTCGTTCAAAGGGCGCGGCGTGCCATCGGGCGCAGGGGTGTCCAAGTACAGGCGGAGCAACTGCTCCAGGAGGCGACTGATCTGTTGCGAACAGCGGATACACTCCTTCAAACTGGTAACTACAACCTCGCAGTCTTGGAGGCATGGAAGGCTATCGACATAGCAGGGCGGCGGCTCTTCATACTAAGTGATGTCTTCCGGAAGCGTGAAGGGGCGGCTATGTGGACCTTGATTGAGCGTTACGGTTCAATTCCTGAACACGTAATGGAGGAAATACAGGGCCTTCGTAGGGTCCGAAACGCTGCCGCTAATCCAGCCAGCAGCGCTTCGCAGGAAGAGGCCCAGACCGCTTTACACGCCGCTGCGAAAATTCTGGCTGCTCTCCGGGTTGCGCCATCCAAGGACGACGAAGGCCAGTAGTGTGCTACCGAACTCGTCCTCTAACTCGGCGCTGAGCCGACTTCGGCCCATTGTCTGATACGCTTACTCTCACGTCTATGGCGTGGGCCGAATCGGCTCAGCTTGAAACGTTGGGCGGCATATGGCAAAGCACACGAAGCCCCAGTTCACCCCTGAGCATGTCGCGGCGTTTTTCGAGAAACTCCGAGAGATTCGCGATATTGAGCTGCTCATACTTAAAGCGCACGCGGGTTTTGAGCAACTCCTTTTCACGGCAGTTGCGTGTCGGCTGAATGTGTCCACGAGCGATCTTTCACCTCGCCTCCAGTTCAAGATGCTCGTTGACTTGGCCTTGGTTGGCAGTGGCCAAACACGTTTCATCAGTCTTCTTGAGAGATTCACGAGCGTCCGGAATGCCTTTGCCCACGCGATGGATCCCGATCCTGAGACCACCGCTCGTGCTCTAGAGGAGTTCATCGACTTAACGCACGCCTGGGCCGCCGAGGAGTGCGCCAACCACGCAAGCTTGCGCCAGGCCCGGAAGGTCGGCTGGATCATAGACACTCCGGGCGAGCCAAACGATCTCGCAATTGCTCGTCGCATCAGAGGCGGCATCGGCATCCTCTTCTCCCACCTCATGCAAACCTGCCGCGAGATGGTTTACCTGAGCCGCGACACGGACGTCCCAACTTTGCCAGGACGAGAACCTGAATGGTAGCTATGCCTGGAGCCACCCGACTCGACGCTGAGTGGGCCAGTGGGGTCACACCTTCGTTTTTCGGCCGCTCCGGATGATTCTCTCGCAATTTATAGTCTCAGAGTGCTTACGGGCTCGGACACAATTCACGGCAATGTCCCTGCGAAGTATCGTTGAGCAGAGAAGCGATGTGTTGCAAGAACTTAGAGTGAATTCGAGCCTAAGCACGAGACGGTGTTTCCTTTGGGCCGCTGATGTAAGTCAATGAAGCTGTGCGAGTTATGTCCGCATTCGAGGAGGCTTGCCAGAACCGAAGGTGTGACCCCAGCATAAGGCCCCAGCTTCAGTCATCATCTGCGGCAACCGCGGATGAAGACCCGTTCTTCTGTGTAGTTGAAGACGATAGCCTGATCACGGAGATCAAAGTCACCACGGATCGCCTCTTGGAACCTCTTCGCGACGACGAACACATTCACGATGTTCACATCATCATCAACGTCAAGACGCTCTTGATCGCCGGCAACCCGAGCGACGGGGCCGCCTTCGCTACGTAGCTTGAAGAGGGAAGACCTGCGCACGAACCTCCGGCTAACTCGGCGTTGGACCGGACTTCGGTCCGCCGTCTGATACGCTTACTCGCACGTTCTCCGCGTGGGCCGAAGCCGGTCAACTGGAGACGTTAGACAGCCGAATGAACGAAATCACTCCGGAACTTCGAATTGCAAGGGAACTGGCATCAAGCGAGAAGCTCCTTTGGTCTGGAAGTCCACGTCAAGGGCTAATGCTTCGGCCGGCAGACGCGCTGATGATTCCGTTCAGCATGCTCTGGGGCGGGTTCGCCATCTTTTGGGAAGTTTCCGCGGTCAGGGGCGGCGCTCCGTTTTTCTTTACGCTGTGGGGCATTCCATTCGTTGCCGTTGGCCTATACGTCATCATCGGGCGTTTCTTTGCCGACTCCGCCCTTCGCCACCGAACTTGTTACGCAGTTACCAATGAACGAGTCATCATCGTTTCCGGGTTGTTCAGAGAAACCATGAAGTCCCTCTCTCTGCGAACGCTCTCGGACATGAGCCTCTCCACAAGGGCCGACGGGTCGGGAACAATTACTCTTGGCCCGACGACAATGCAATCTTGGTTTGCTGGAACGGGTTGGCCAGGTGCCGGGCACAACGCTCCCCCTGCTTTGGAAGGCATCCCCAACGCGCGGGCGGTCCATGAGACTATTCGGCAAGCTCAGCGCTCGGCTGCCTAACTCTGGGTTGCACCCGACGTGGACCGCTGCGTTACTCCCTCCAAGCGGTGTCATCATCGCGTCGCGGTCCACGCGGCTGAACCCGTGGACGTTGGACGGACACGAAACTCAGCTCCAGGGACCCGGTGAGCACACGCTACGAGAACACAGAGCTTGTATTTGCGATCCTGTCTGTCGCCGGAGCGACGGCGGCGTGTGCTGCGCACGGAGATGTAGCAACCGTCGAGATGCTGGCTAGCTACTACTCATTCGTCGCCGATACGGTCCACCGCGCGGGCGGTCGCATGATCAAGGTTTTTGGAGATGGAGTAATCGTTGCCTTTCCTGTTTCGAGCGCCCGCGCCGCCATCGAGGACTACGTGCTCTCCGGGAAGATGGCACAAACCTGTGGCGGCTCTTCGATCAGCGCTGCCGCGTACAAGTGAAGGTCGGGGCCGTCTCGCTAATCAGCGGCCTGTTTGGACCTCCGGGCCAGGAGCGCGAAGACCTTTATGGTGACGCGCTGAACCAATTGTTGCTGCCTGCCGGTGACTTCGTGCTGTCCTCCGCACTGACGCCTGTGCCGACGGCGACTAGCGTGTCCACAAGACCGTGCAGAGGGTTTGGCGCCTCTGCCGCCCAACTCTGCGCTGCACCGGACTTGCAGCCGCGACTTGCTGCGTCGCGAGTGCATTACTATTCGCGTGCGGCTCCAAGCCGGTGAGCTTGGATCCGTTAGCACGCGGAATGACTCGGAGGTACTCAGCGGTGATTGCCCTTACCCTGTTGCTTGGGTGCGCCCACCTCCCAGCATCTCGGGTGGACCTCTCCACCACGCTGCGGTTACTCCATCCGCCCATTCGTCAGCTCACCGTTGGCAGGAAGGTGGAGATCGCCTCTTCTCTTCAGAACGTTGGAAATGCCGCCGTGGAAGTATGTCTTCAGGAATCAGTCGTCTCGGCATGGCTGGAAGGAAAGCATGGGTCGTTGATGTGGCCGATCATTCTTGGCGGGACCGTCAGCGACGCTGAGTGCGCGGAGCGTAAGCTCCTTCAACCCGGCGAGCAAATGAGCTTTGTTTCTCGCGGAGGAGTATCACGGGAACTCCGGGCCGGGTCGGCGACGCTCCGCCTCGCCATCGGTGTTTCGTCGCCTCCCCGAACTCGCACGGTTCGCATTCATGCCGAAGAGTCAATCCAGCTACTCGCGCGCTAACTCGCGCTTGCAGCGGAGGTGGCCCGCTGCTTTGCTGCGTCGCGAGTGCGGTACCATTGCGCCTCGCGGGCCACGCCGCTGAAGCGCAGGTCCGTTGGACGGCTAAGGTGAGTTCCCTCCTTCTTCACAGACGCCGTGGCCCATTGGATCGGGACCTCTATTCTTGTGATGCGCCAAGCACCAACGAAGTGGTCCAGGTCTTACCTCCGACGAAACTCGCCGGCCAGCACTTTGTTCTGTTCCTCGCATGGGACGCTAGCGCCATTGCCGACGAGGCCATTTTCGCGTTTGCGCGGCAGCTCATTCGCGTTGGGCTTTCATATGTCGTCGCGTGGGGACCCGATTGTGAGCGCGTCCACGACATATTCGATGACGCCGACATTCTGGAGAATCCAGAGTCCAACGTTGCAGAAACTGAAACAGTGATCATTAGCACGTGGCACAACAGCGACTCGCTGGAGGAGGCTCTTTGGTTCGCGATGCATTCGGCGTATCCGGCTCCGCCGTATGAACCTACCACCATTTCAACCGTCGCTGTCGTCATCGGCAACAAGCATTGGGCACACGCCGTCCAGACGTATCTTGCGGATCTATCAAAGTTGAACGCTGCGGTTGGGGCCTAACGCAGCCCAACTCGGCGCTTAAGCGGACTTCGGCACGAGCTCGCGTCGGCTGCACGCGTTTCGCGGAACGCATTGACCAGTGGGACCAGTGGGGTCACACCTTCGTCTTTCGGTCGCTCTGGATGATTTTCTCGCAAGTTTCAGTCTCAGAGTGACTTACGGCCTCGGACAACAATTCACGGCAATGTCCCTTCGAAGTATCGTTGAGCAGAGAAGCGAAGTGTTTGCAAGTACTTAGTGTGAATTCGAGCCTAATCACGAGACGGTATTTCCCTTTGGGCCGCTGATGTAAATCAATGAAGCAGTGCGAGTTATGTCCGCATTCGGGGAGGCTTGCCAGAAACCGAAGGCGTGACCCCAGGATTAGGCCCCCTCGCAACCAAGTGTGGCGGCTGGATACGCTTCGATAACGAACGGGCGAGACCTCCATCGCCAGGCCTACTGGCTGAAGCTGTTCGCGCGTCACGAGGCGGCACGACAGTCGTACGCTTCGCGAGGCGACGTCGTCATGAGAAGAATCGTGCTGGTTCGAAATCGCCTTACGAGCAGTCGCACGCCAGACCGGAGCTACTTTGGCGTGGCCACCGCCGTCGCTCGCGCAAATCCCGCCTGCTGTCCGAGGTGATCCAGCATTCCTACCGAGATCAGGTTCTCCCCCTCCCGCACCGTCAGCGTCGCTGTGAACGCCAGCGGCGTTTCGCGGAAACCCTTCAGCTCAGCGGACTTGATCCGCACCTGGTTCGGCTGGCGGAAGGTCGTCGACAGCGCGCCCTGCGGCGTGCCGACCGCCACGAACACCTTGAATACGCCGGCCAGTTCGCCGTTGTCCTGCGGGATGAGCGTGAGGATTCGCGGGTCGGCGAGCACCTCGATGTCGACCGCGTATCGCCCGCGCGCGACGAGCCGAGGCGCGCTGGTGCGGAGCTGCACCTGCCACTCGTTCTGGCGCGCCGGCGTGAAAATGTTCGCGACGACGCGGTCCGCCATCTGATCGTCGAACGTCTTCGGCGCGTAGCTCTGCCGCGCGCGGGCCGTGTAGTTGCGGTTTTTCATCCGCACGCTGATCGGGCGCGTGCCCTTCACCTCGTCGGACGGCCGGTAACCGAGGGAGTAGTACGAGTCGAGATCCGTGCTGATCGTGTCGAACAGCCGCCCGATGCGCGACATCGGTCCCGCCGCCCCGCCCGTGGCCTTCGCCAAAAGCTCGTGCGCCTCCTCGGTATTGCTCGATCGCGCAGAGTCCGCCCCGTTGTCGTCGGTGCCGGTGTCGCTCACCGCCGTGTAGTTGTCCGTCGGCATCAGGACCGACAGCATGTACAGCGTCGCGCCGTGCGCGTTCGCGCTGCGGCCGAGATCCTCCAGGATCTTCCGCTGCTCGTTCGCCTCTTCCTGCGGCTGCTTCATCGCGGCGTCGAACGTCCCCTGCATGTAGCGCGTGAAAATCGAATTCGCCCAGTTGTACATGTCCGTCCCGGGCCGGACCGGCAGCTCGGTGCCGGCCATCACCACGATCTTTTTGCCGTCGACGCCAGCCACGGTCGACATCGCGACGTCCAGCGCGTTGAGCACCGCGCGCGAGAAGAGCATCACCCGCTGCGTCTCGATGCTCGCGTCGCCGATGCACTGCTCGTACGCCAGGCGGAATGGCATCCGCCCGCTCTTCGCGAGATCCAGAAGCCGCGTGCACTGCTGCTGCAGCGCCTGAAACTCGCTCTTCGCCGAAGCGGGTGTGCCGGTGTTCGCGATCTTGTCGAGCGCCGCGTGCAGCGTGCCCCTGTCGGTGGTCAGCGGCGCCTCGATGTTCAATTTGTTCGACCAACTGATCACCGTCACGTGATCCTCGGGCCGCAGTCGTTCGTCGACAAACTTCTTCAGCTCCGCGACCACCTGCCTGCGGAGCACCGGATGCATCGCCCGGTTGTCGACGAAGAGGATGAAGTTGCGCGGCTTGGCGGCGGGTGCAGGCGGCGCTTGCGCCGTCTGCTCCATTGTCTGCACCGGCTCGCCGCCGCGGACTTCGTAGAAGTTCGTGATCGTCTGCGGCCGCTTGTCCTCGAGGATCTCGAAGTCCTCCTTCGTCAGGCCCGTGACCGGCTTGCCATCGCGATCAGTGACGACCACGTCGACGTTGACTACGCGCACCTCGATCGATTCGACGACCGGCATCTGAGCCTGCAGCGGGAGCACTGCCAGCGCGAGGAGAACCAGAAATGGGCGCATCGGCGCAGGGTAGCAAACCCGTGGGCGGCATGTGGCAGAGGTATTGGGATCACACCTTCGTTTAGCGGTTCGCAAAGTGCGAACCGAAGATCTGGCCCCCCAATGCAGCACGCGGCCGGGATAGGCCCACGAAGGACGTCTGGAAGAAACGGCCGCGGTGCTCGAGACATCTCCCGAGGCCTCGGCCCCGAGGGCGTGCACCGAAAGACTCGAGGAGGGCAAGTACCACAGCGGCGTCAACTACTTCCGGCTCATCGAAGGAGGAAGGAGCGATGTGCCCCATCTCGCGGTTACGGTAGAGTGAGTCGCGGCGGATAACGCGTTATACGACAGCACCGCGACGGATAACGGGTTCCGCGATTGAGAGAATCCAGATGTTACGCGCCAGCGAATCGTCGTATAACGTGTTGACCAAGGTATGGTCAGTGCAGCTTAAGAGTTAGGCGGCTGCCCCTTACCGTCGGTGCTCGTTTCCGCAACACACGGTTGAGAAGGCCTACTCGCACATCCATCGGCGCCGGTCGAGTCGCGGGCTCGGTCACCCAAGCGCACGAAAGGGCGTATGATTGGTGGCCTAGGTTACAAGGGAGGTGCACCATGTCACGCGGCGGAAGCAAGAACTACCACCACAACAAGGGAGAGAAAGACGCTTCAAAGGGGCGTCATGATCCTCCCCATCAGGGATCCGTGTTCAGCAGCAACTGGTGGAACTCCGACAGGAGTGGCCGCCCCGTGACAGACAAGAAGAAACGTGCCGACTATGACTCCTACAGCAGGGGTTCCTCGAACACAAGGCGTCAAAAGAAGGACAAGGGTGGCTGTTATCTGACGACCGCCTGTGTTCAGCATGCTGGCCTATCGGATGACTGCCACGAGTTGCGCGTTCTCAGGGACTTTCGCGACAGCTACGTAGCGCGTCTACCCAATGGCGCGGCTCTTCTCGAAGAGTATTACACGAGCGCGCCGGTCATCCTTCGGGCGATCGAGGCCCGTCTCGAGCGTGACGCAATCCTGATGGCAGTGTTCAATACAGTCCGAGAGGCTGTGTTGTTCATCGAGGCTGGTTGTCATCAGGAGGCCTTCGAATCCTACGCTCGAACTTTCAACACACTGCGAGCCCAGTATGTTCAATAGCCGATGGCATTGACCGCCTAACTCTGGGTTGCAGCCGACGTGGACCGCTGCGTTCCTCTCTTCCAACTTGTGTCATCATCGCGTCGCGGTCCACGCGGCTGAACCCTGGTCCGTTAGCCGCCGATGATCGCAGCGTCCGATCCTGAATACCTCGAACACGGCGCGGTACGCGTCAGTGCGGACGGTGCCACAGAAATGGATCACGGCCGAGTCCTTGTAAGAATCCCACGCATAGAAATCGTGCGTCTTGAGCTTCTTCACGGTTCAGGTGCCGAGCGGCCTCTCGTCTGCATCGTTCTCGGACTCGTCCTCGTGATAGTTGCCCTTGCGGGGCCGGTCATGCTGG
Organism: Thermoanaerobaculia bacterium; assembly: GCA_034664845.1. Classification (GTDB taxonomy): domain Bacteria; phylum Acidobacteriota; class Thermoanaerobaculia; order Gp7-AA8; family Gp7-AA8; genus JADGNZ01. Next base: position 65,178 of record JAXDGW010000117.1, read on the forward strand.
CGTTGGCTGTGCTTCGCCACGGGTCAATCCCGGCCAAGCTCGTAACATCGGTGGCGTTCATCATCCCCGCGGTCTGGCTCTTGGACCTCGCATTGCGCCGAAGGTGGTACGTGCTAGTGCATACGCGGCGCGGCTCGCGCAAGCTGCTATTCGGGAAACACAGCGATCCGGCTGAACTGGAACGATTTGTCTTATCCGCAAAAGCGCGGTTCGGGTATTCGTGACGACGGCTAACTCTGCGCTGCACCGGACTTGGAGCCGCAACTTGCCCCATCGCAAGTGCGCTACTATTTCGCGTGCGGCTCCAAGCCGGTGAGCTTGGGTCCGTTAGGCCTCTATTGAGACCATGTCATTGCGCACATTGAACTCGAGTCAGTGTCCCTACTCCGTCGGAGGCAGAGGCCGAACTCGCCGTCCTGCTCAGGGCTTACGGCGTAGTTCTAACGGAACTCATCGCAGGCACTGTCGGTTTGACAGTGAACGAGCCAGACTTCGCCTTCTCTCTTCAGGCCACCTCGGACGTTCTAAACCTCTGCCGCGACGGCGTCGGGCAACTGCTCATCGAGCTATCCGGGTTGCTCGGAAGGCACCCCGCGCCAGCAATCCTCCGGGTCGCCAGAGCGCCGAGAGCCATCTACGTAACTGGTGTGAACGCGGCCTAACTCTGCGCTGCACCGGACTTGGAGCCGCACGGTTTTGCATCGCAAGTGCGTTAAAATTTCGCGTGCGGCTCCAAGTCCGGTGAGCTTGGGTCCGTTGGGCGTCTGAGGTGATGGCCAAGCACCCGTTAGCGGTACCAAGACCAGCAACGGGATTTGTCGGCTTCGGTTGCGGTTTCATTCTCGCTGCGGCCGGCCTCTTCGTCTCCGTGCTACCGGAAACGAGTTTCGGGGTCACTGTGGTGATCGGGGCCGCGGTTCTCCTCGGACTGGCAACGGCACGCTTCGGAGAGCCGTTTTCGAAAAGCTGCTCGCTTTCTTCAGCTGGTGAGCGGCTTGGCACGAAACGCCCAACTCAGCGGTTGCACCGGACGCGGACCGCTGCTTTACTATTCTCCAGGAGCCCGCGTCATCGCGCGCGGTCCGCCGGTGAACCGCGGGCAGTTGGGCGCCATAAGAATGATCAACGCGACTGCCTCGGATATTTTCGCGAAAATTTGAAGCAGGCATATCCAAGTTCACAAGGCTCTCGGCCGCTGAAAGAGCGTGGTTCTTAGCCCATCGCATCGACCAAGCCCCGTCTCCCTGGCTGAGGATTACGAGGGCACAAAATGGGAAGAGTTTTGGTTGGTGACGGACTACACCGGTGCGGATGACTCGTCGTTTCGCATCATGTATGACGATGGGCGGCAGGGGTTCGGGAGCGAGTGTCTCCTCGACACTGACATCCCGTTATTCCTCGGAGTCTATCCAACCCTGGAAGACGCCCTGGAGGAGATCCTGTGAGTCCGAGAACTGGCGCCCAACTAGCGGTTGCACCCGACACGAACCGCGGCGTTGCTGCATCGCGGGCTATACTTCAGCGCGTCGCGGTTCCTGCCAGTGAGCCGCAGATCCGTTGGACGGCCGAATGTTCCGATCAGTTTGCGTCGTCGGAGTTTTCATTTTTCTCGCTTGTCCATCCGGATCGAAGGTGGCGAGGAATCGGCCCTGCGGTGCCGACGGTCGGATCATCGGCAAGTGGAAGACAGATGTTCGTCAAACCCAACTCGGCCGCGGATATCACGAAGTTGAGTATCTGTGCGATTGCACCTTCAAGCTTAGAGGGACGTTGCTCGATGCTAATATCGACATGGGCGAGACAACCGGCAACTTTACGACAGCAGGCGATCAAGTCACATGGCACGTAGGCAATCGAGTCGGAACAGACCGGTTTTGGTTCGAACAAAATCAACTTGTCGAGCACGAGGGACCGGACAATGGTACCGACACGTTTCGGTACAACAAGGTCGCCTCAATTTCATGTGACTAGCGCGAGGTCGGCTCGATTCCGGTTGTCGCGCTCCACGTGGCTCCGCCGTCCGAGGATAGGTAGAGGTGCCGGTCGGTGCTGTAAAGAATCCGGTCGGTCGATTCAGCGTCGACATGGAAGGGGAAGTGGCCGAGGAGCGTGCTGTCGGGGTTGGGCGTCTTGATCTTCTGCCACGTGATCAGGCGTCATCGCTTCGGGCGATCTGGCAGAACGACCTCTCGCTGTGCGCCCAGACGCGCTTCGGGTTCGACGGCGCAAACCTTATGTGCTGGACCACGGGCACGCCAGCGCCGCCGCCGTCGTAAGTACGATTCCATACCGGGCCGCCGGTGCCGCACGTCACGTTTCGGGCCGCCGGGAGGAGTTAGAATGCCGCTCTCCAACAATGGCCCGATACGAAGCGCGAGAGGATTCGTACGATCTCCTGAACCAGTATCTTCACGAGATCGCGCAGGTTCCGCGGTTGACGCCGGAGCGTGAGCGCGAGCTCGGCAAGCGCGTTCAGGAGAATGACAAGGTTGCCCTCGAGGAGCTGGTCAAAGCGAACCTGCGCTTCGTCGTTTCGTACGCGAAGAAGTACCGCAACTCGCACGTCCTCTTCCTCGATCTGATCAACGAAGGCAACATCGGTCTGATCCACGCCGCCAAGAAGTTCGATCCCGACAAGAACGTCAAGTTCATCACGTACGCCGTCTGGTGGATCCGCCAGTCGATCCTCCATGCGTTGTCCGAGCAGGGAGGTGCGTTCCGCCTTCCGCCGAAGCGCGCCAATCTGATGTACCGGCTGGAGAAGGCCATCGCCGCGGCGATGACGGAAGGGAAGCACATTCCAACGGCCGACGAGCTGGCCACGGAGCTCGGCGTCACGCTCAAGGAAGTGCAGACGCTGCTGCAGGCCAACAGCGACAACTTCTCGCTCAACGCGGAGCTCGACGACGAATCGCACACCGAGCTCGCGGAGATGATCGAACAAACCTCGGTGCCTTCGGCCGAAGACACGATGCAAGTTCAGGGACGCCGCGAGGAGTTGCTGGCGCACATGTCGGAGCTCTCGCCGAAAGAGCGCCTCGTCCTCAGCCTGCGTCACGGCGTCACCGACAACAAACCGAAGCGCCTCGATGAGCTGGCGGAGTTCCTCAACCGCGAGCGAGCGCAAACCGCGTCCATGCTGACTGCGGCGATCCGAAAAGTGTGCGATGGATTGACGATTACCGATAGCGAGCTCGCACAATTGCTGCTCTACACGAACCCCAACTCAAAGGCGTGGTGGCGCTTCTGGTACGAGCTCGGCGACCTGGCCGAAGGGATGACGCCGCAGATCGACCGCACCCGCGTACCGTTCCTCGAATCACTCAAACAGCAGGGCGCGGTGCAGAAGGCCGTCGAGTCGCTGCTGGTCGAAGAAAAGACAATTCTAAAACTGCGCTACGGCGTGTTGCAGGACGAAGAGCTGACGTTGCGCGACATCGGGGAGATTCTCAGCCTTTCCCGCGAGCGCGTCCGCCAGATCGAGTCACGCGCCGAGGCAAAGTGCCGGCGAAGCGTGAGGCGCAGGTAGTCTTCGCGTTGGCTTGTTTTCACGCGAAGGCGCGAAGACGCGCAGTGGTGCCGCCGCCGAGGATCAGGGCAGATCGCGTCATGGCGTTGTCGCGGCGGCGTTCGGCTTCCGCCCGATCGCGATCAAGCTCAAGCCCTTCTTCGGACGGTTGCCATCGAACGCCTTTAGCAGCGGCACAAGACGGTCGAAGATCTTCGTCTGCGCGCCGGGCAGCGCGCTGCGATTGAACACCTTCGAATTCAACTGCCAGGCGAGCATCGACGCGCGGTTCTGGTAAAACGAATCCTCGATCTCGAATCCTGCCTCGCGCAACATCGCCAGCAACTCGTTCTGATCGTAGCGGCGCTGATGGCCGATGCCGCGGTCGAGCGTGCCGAAGAGATCTTTTCCGGCAGGGACGAAGATGACGACGCGCCCGCCTGGCGTCAGCAACTGATGCACGCGGCGCAGCGCAGCCGCATCGTCAGCAGTGTGCTCGAGCACGTTGATGCACATCACCGTGTCGAAGTTGTAGTGAGCGAGTGCCAGCGCACTGTCGCTATCGAGATCGAGACGCTCGACCTGGATGCCGGGGCGCCGCCGGAACGCGTTCCGCAGCCGGTCGATGTACGGCGTTTCCTTGTCGGTGGCGACGATGAGCTCCCGTCCGTACAGAAAGCGCGTCATCGTCCCCGATCCTGCTCCTGCCTCGAGCACGCGCTGCCCGACGAACGGCGCCACCGCCTCCCAGATCCAGCGGTTGTAGCGCGTCAGCGAGCCGCGGCGGCGCAGCGTCTTGTATGTCGCCGGCTCGTTCGACGGATCGTCGAACAGGCCGTAGCGGAAGATCGTCCAGATGGCGCTGAAACCATCCTTCCAGTTGATCTTTTTCCCTTCCCAGTAATCGCGGCCGTAGTACGAGATCGGCACTTCGAAAATGCGGTAGCCGCGCCGCGCCAACTTGGCCGTGACCTCCGGCTCGATGCCGAAACGGTCCGACTTCAGATTGATCGACTGAATCACGTCGCGGCGGAAAACCTTGTAGCAGGTCTCCATATCGGTGAGATCGAGGTTGGTCGTGCAGTTGGAGAGAAACGTCAGGAGGTTGTTGCCCAGCCGGTGCCAGTAGAGCATCACGCGGCGCGGGTAACCTTCGAAGCGCGAGCCGAACACCACGTCCGCGTGGCCATCGACGATCGGTTGGATCAGCTTTGGATACTCGTGCGGGTCGTATTCGAGATCGGCATCCTGAATCAGCACGATCTCCCCACGCGCCTCGGCGATCCCGCGCCGGATGGCCGCCCCTTTGCCCATGTTCACCGGCTGAAAGACGTGGCGGATCTCAGGCCACTGGAGAGCCAGTGCCGCGACCACAGCGGCGGAGCCATCAGTCGATTTGTCATCGACCACGATGATCTCTTTGTCGATCGGCACGTCGCGGACCAGGCGCAGCAGCTCAGCCACCGTCGACCGCTCGTTGTAGCAGGGGACGACCACCGAGAGAAGCGGCGGTTTGGAGCTGAGATCGAGCGGTTGCTCGGAAGGGGAATCCGTCATTGGAGCGCGTATTGTAAGCTGTTGAAAACGATGCTCGATCAGCGTAGGTCACCGAGGGTTGCGGGAACGCCGCCGCACGAAACGAACGAGCTGCTGCGAAAGTTCCTGCACATCGGCATGGGCTTCGGCGCGTTGCTGCTGACGCGGATCCCGTGGCGCTATGCCGCGCTGATCGGCGTGGCGGGGATCATCGGGAACTGGCTCTTGCTGCACCGCGTGGCTGGCCGCCGCGTATCGCGCCATGAGCGGGGATGGGACGCCGGCATCGTCCTCTATCCGTTCGCGGTCACGGTGCTGATTATCGTCTTTCACTGGCATCTCGAGATCGCTGCCGTGGCCTGGGTGCTGCTCGCGTTCGGCGACGGATTCTCGACGGTCGTTGGGCAGCGCCTTCCGCTCGGGCGGTTGCCGTGGAACCGAACGAAGTCATGGGGCGGGTTCCTCGCGTTCGTGATCTTCGGCGGGGCGGCGGCGTTCGCAATCGCGCGTGTTTTCGGCGCGCCGCAGGACGTCGCGATCGCCGCGGCGGTGCTGGTCAGTGCGATCGCCGAATCGCTGCCCCTCGGGATCGATGACAACGTCACCGTGCCCTTCATCGCGGCCGGATTGCTTGCCGCGATGGCGATCAAACCGATCGTGAATCTCGAAGGTGCGCCCCCAATCGCGTGGGTTTGGATCATCGTCAACACCGTGCTGGCGATCATCGGCTTTTCATTGCGGAGCGTCGATGTTTCCGGTGCCTTAGCCGGATGGATTCTCGGCTGCGTGCTCATCCTCGGCGGCGGGCCGCCGCTCTACGTCGCGCTGCTCGTCTTCTTCATCCTCGGCACGCTGACGACGAAGCTCGGCTACGCGCGCAAAGCACGCGCAGGGCTGGCGCAGGAGAAGGGCGGGCGGCGCGGCGCTGCACACGCGTTCGCGAACGTCGGCGTCGCCGCAATCTGCGCCATCGCCTGCTGGCGCGGCCTCGGGTTCGTTCCGCTCTTCATGGGAATCGCGGCTCTGGCCACCGCCGCTTCGGACACCACCGCGTCCGAGATCGGCCAACTCTTCGGCAAGCGAGCGTTTTTGCCGCTGACCCTCCGCCGCGTCGAGCCGGGTATCGAGGGGGCGATCTCGCTCGAAGGAACGCTGGCCGGGATCGTGGCGTCCGTCATTGTCGCGATCGCGGGGACGGCCGTCGCCGAGCATCACTTCCGCCCCGGCTTCACCGGCAACGTCGTCATCGACCGGACGCACGTCGTCCTAGTCATCGCCGCCTGCGCCTTCCTCGGCTCCTGGATCGAGTCGATTCTCGGCAGTTGGAACCGTCGAAACGGTTCACCGATCGCCAACGGCACCCTGAACTTCGCCAACACCCTGCTCGGCGCGTTCTTCTTCTGGGTGGCGTGGCATTGGGTGCCGATGTTTGGGTTCGAGTTCTAGATACCTTTCGCGCGAGTGCCGCAATTTGCCGGATCGCCACACGTGCGGTAAAATCAGGCAACGCCCAAGCAGGCGCCGTTCTCTATCTCTTTCAACGATGTTCGACTGGTTGAAGGGAGAAGTCATGAAGCTATCGATTCTGGTGTTGTCTCTTGTGTTGTCATCCGTTGTTGCCAGTGCGCAGGTTCCCCCGCCGTCACAGGACGCACCATCTAGCGCCCCGGCCTGCCGCTCCATCCTTCCCCGCTTCGCCATGCCGGTTCTTCAAGTCACGCTGGAGCTTCCTAAACCACCGGTCGAGAAGCGGCCGTTCAACTTCACCGACGCTAGCAGGAAGCGAGCATGCGACGGTACCTGGTGCGGCTGTGACGTCGAGGAGACTGAGTGCAGAGATGCGTGTCCGCCAGAGGGCGATCCAGATCGCGGGACGTGTCTACACTATTGCACGCATCTGTATATCCGCTGCGCTATATGTTGCTGCGGTGGTCCTTGTGGGACCTGATAGGAGCCCGCAGAACTAGGCGCCTACCGCCGGGATGCGGAGTTCAGGCCCGCATCTAACCGACAACCGACAACGCGCGGCCCGCCAGGGCCGCGCATTAATGCCCGTTGCGCAGCGCCGCCCTGAACGCTGCTCCGTTCTGCAGCTCGCCGACGATGTGGTCGAGGCCTTTGTTGCTCTGAAGGGCGACGTGCTGCGCGTACTCATCGCAGACGGGGCAGAGCTGGTGTTTCAGCTCGCTCTCCGGAACGCGCGAACCACAGAGTCTGCAGTTGGAATCAGCGTTCGGAGCCATGTGTGACATTGTAGCATTCGCCGTGCCGCCGCCCTCCCGGGCCGTGCTTCGCCTCGGATAGGAAATCGAAAGAAAACCAATGTCCAACAGCCTCAGGAAAATCGTCATCGTCGGAAGGCCGAATGTCGGCAAATCGACGCTCTTCAACCGGCTTGCCGGAAAGCGCCGCGCCCTCACGCACGACATGCCGGGCATGACGCGGGACCGGCTCTCCGAGGTCGTGACGCTCGACAACGGGAGACGGTATGAGCTCACCGATACCGGCGGACTCGAGTACGGAGACTCGCCGATGTCCGCCTTTGCCGGGGAGATCCGCGATCAGGCGCATCGAGCCCTCGAGACTGCCGATTTCATCCTCTTCGTCGTCGACGGCTCCGCCGGGATTCTCACCGAGGATCGCGACATCGCGCAGGAATTGCGGCCCGCCTCGTCGCGGACGCTGCTGCTCGTGAACAAGGTCGACCGCAGAGACGCCGCAGACAACGTCTCGGACTTTTACGAGCTCGGCTACGACCGGATTCTGGCGCTCTCTGCCGAGCATGGCGAAGGGATCGACGAGCTCTTCGACATCATCGGCGAGCTTCTCCCGGAGGAATCGGTCGAGGTTGTCGAAGAGGGCGACCTCGGGCCGATCCGTATCGCCATTATCGGGAGGCCGAACGTCGGCAAGTCGTCGCTGCTCAATCGTCTGGCGAACGAAGAGCGTGCCGTCGTCTCGCCGATCTCGGGCACAACGCGCGACGCCATCGACTCGCAGATCGAGCGCAACGGGCAGCAGTACATGATCATCGACACCGCGGGCATTCGCCGCAAAGGGCGGACGCACGACGAGGCGGAAAAGCTCTCCGTGATTTCTGCGCGAAAAGCGATCGAGCGCTGCGAGATCGCACTCGTGATGATCGATGCAATCGACGGCGTGACTGGCCAGGATGCGACCGTTGCCGGATACGCGGAGGATGCCGGCAGAGCTGCGATGCTCCTCGTCAACAAGTGGGACGCCGCCGCGCACGCTCAGGACGATTACAAGAAGGTGGAAGAGGAAATCCGCTTCAAGCTGAAGTTCCTGCCGTACGCGCCGATCGAGTTCATTTCCGCGAAGACCGGTCGCCGCGTCGAGAAGGTCTTTCCGCGCATCGACGAGATCATGACCGGCTACCGCAGGCGCTTCCAGACCTCGGAGTTGAATCAGATTCTCGAACGCGCGATCGCCGCGCACCAACCGCCGGCGATGCGCGGCCGCCCACGCCGCTTCTACTACACGACGCAGCTCAAGACCGCGCCGCCAACGTTCGCCCTCTTCTCGAACATGGATGATCCACTCCACTTCTCCTACCGCCGCTATCTCGAGAACCAGTTCCGCGAAGCCCTCGGCCTCGTCGGCTGTCCCATCCATCTCGTGCTGCGGGCCCGGAAGGGGATGAAGAAGTAGCGGCGTCTTAGGCGTGCGGCTGAACACGACGCCTCTCCGCGAAAAAGGAATGACCGAGGCGGCGAGGCTTTCGAGCGTATGCTGCGCCTGTGTTATTTGCTGGAACGGTGACCCCTGAGGGACCGCCGACGAGGAGAAGCCGATGAACGCGTTGTATCGCCGAGCCCGATGGATTGTTCCGGTTTGTGTCGTGCTGTTGTTCGTAACGACGTCGGCTTTCGCAGACGACCAGGTACCTGATCCCAGCGACTGGGTGGCCTGGCTCTTGTGGGTGGCGAGCCGCATCAGCGTACCGAACGGTTGAATCGTCCGTTCTGACGGGACAAGCACGATCTCAGAGGACGCTCAGGCGGCCGGACCATGTCAGTCCGTCCGCGCGTTGCACTCACGCGACGTTCGCCCAAGTGCTGCCGTTCCTCGTCTGACGGCTGGCAATTCTGCTGACGCGCAGACCGCGGCCATCCGCGCGTGAGGGTGCAGGCTTGGGACGAAGACGCAGCCTGCAAATCGCGCGACGCCAGTCAGATGTCCTCCCGGCAAGGTCACTGCACGTACAATGGGCGCCGCTCAAGGACGCCGATGAAAAACTTCAATCTGGACGCCATTCTGGAGGCGATGCTGAAGATGTCGGACCGTGTGTCCGATCTCAATTTCTCGGTTGGACGCCCGCCTCAAGTGGAGATCGACGGGCAGCTCGCCCCGGTGAACTTCCCCGGGTTGCCGCGGCTTACGCCGTATCAGACCGAGATGATCGCGATGCATATGCTGCGCGGCGACCGCGAGTTGATGCGCACGTTGCTCGCGAACGGCTCGGTCGATCTCTCGTACTCGATTCCCCAGAAGACGCGCTTTCGCGTCAACATTTTTGCCCAGCGCGGGACGTACGCGATCGTGCTCCGCGTCATTCCCGAGGGGATTCCGTCGCTCGAGTCGCTCGGGCTGCCGGCCGAGCTGGCGAACATCTGCACACTGAAGAATGGCATCGTCCTGGTAACCGGCCCGACCGGCTCAGGCAAATCGACGACGCTCGCGGCGATCATCGACAAGATCAACAAGGACTACGCCTACCACATCATCACAATCGAGGATCCGGTCGAATACATGCATCGCCACGTCAAGTCGACCGTGAATCAGCGCGAGCTGGGCTCCGACACGAAGACGTTTTCGCTTGCGTTGCGCGCCGCTCTGCGGCAGGCGCCGAAGGTAATTCTCATCGGCGAGATGCGCGACGTCGAGACGATCGAGATCGCCATGGAGGCTGCCGAGACCGGGCATCTCGTTTTGTCGACTCTGCATACGATCGATGCGGCGAAGACGATCGACCGGATCGTCGGCGTTTTTCCGAAGGATCAGGAGCCGCAGGTGCGAACGAGATTCGCGCAGTCGTTCCGCTATGTCGTTTCCCAGCGGCTCCTGCCGAAGAAGGGCGGCGGCCGCCTGGCGGTGCTGGAGATCCTCAAGTCGACGATGCGAACGCGCGATTACGTCCTGAAGGGCGAGACCGAGGGGCGTTCGCTGACTGACGCGATGCATGATGGGTCGGTGGACGGGATGCAGACCTTCGACGATCAGCTCGAGCAACTATGGAACCAGCGGGCCATCACGAGAGAGATCGCCCTCGCCTATGCGACCAACCCCACGAATCTGGCGCTGCGGCTGACGGATGATCCTGAATCAGCACCCCCGGCCGGAGGCGACAGCGACTCGATGCTGTCGATGCTGGAGTAACGATGAAGATTACTTGCACGTCCTGCCAGAAACCGCTTTCGCTCGACGAGACGCGGCTTCCGATGAAGCCGGTGGTCGTTCCCTGCCCCGTGTGCCAGACGAAACTCACGGTCGACCGGCGCAATCTGGAGATGGCTGGCGCGGCTGCGCCGGCGCAGCCAACAGCAGCGTCTCATACCGGCGACGCGCCCGCGTCACATCATGAGGAAGACGACGGTTTCGGCGCCAAGGCTCTGATCGTCGGCAATGATCATCCAGCTCTGCGTCAGGCCGCGAAGATCATCGGCTTCATGCCGGTATTCATCGCCTCGCCGCAGGAGGCCCGCGACTACTTCATGCAGGAGTATCCGCCGGTGGTCATGCTTCACCCCGCACAGATTACGCCGCCGCCGCTCAGCGACTTTGGGCCGATCATTTCGCTCGCGCCAAGTGATCGCCGGAAAGCGTTTTTCATTCTCGTTTCCGACAACCTGCGCACGCTGGACGGCAACGCCGCGTTTCTCTACGGCGTGAATCTTGTCGTGGCCGGCAAAGATCTAGGCGCGTTTCAACAGATCTATCGGGAAGCGCACGGCTACCACGAGCGGCTTTACGCGCCGTTTTCCGCGGCGCTCAAGGCGATGGCCTCGTAAACAAAAAGGGCGCCCGGAGGCGCCCTTTCGGTTCGTTCGATCGCGAGACGTTACTGGGTCTGGACGCCGTCCGGATAGGCAAGGAAGCTGCCCTCGGAGTAGACGATGTCGCAGTCGAAGTTCGTCGTCGGTCCGCAGGTATACGCGGAGCCGTTGGCCGTGGCGTCTTTGCCGTACGAGATGATTCCGTACGACTGAGTGCCGATGCGATACTCCCAACCGGTGTTCCAACCGTCTTTCGGCGGGAGAACCTTGATGTAGGTCGGCGAGAGCATCGTGCCCATCGTTGTGGGAGTTGCCGTTGTGCTGGGGATGCTGCACGCGCCGGCCGCGTTGTACTTGTTCGTGTCCGTTGCACGCGCTTCCCAGGCGGTGGCGATTGTGCGCATGTCTGCCATGGTGCGTTTCTGCTTCGAGCGCGCCATCGCCGTCAGCAGGTTCGGAATCGCGATTGCCGCGAGGATGCCGATGATCGCAACGACGATCAGCAGCTCGATGAGTGTGAAGCCCTTCTGGTTCTTTTTAATCATGTGGACCCTCCTATATGAGAAACCCCTAATCGCAATCGGGATGCCGAGGGGCGGCGATTTCGTAAACGGTTCGAATAGAAACACTTGCGGCCCGCGGGCGGGGTCGGGCGAAGGGGTTTGTGACGATTTGAGCGTGAGGCTTCTGACAAATTGTGTCAAGCGTCCTTATGAAGCGGTACGGCCATGCGCGCTCACGTTCTGGCGAGCGTTTCGGATGCACCGAAGAGGCGTGACGCGCAAAAAAAAGGGCGCCCGGAGGCGCCCTTTCGGTTCGTTCGATCGAGAGGCGTTACTGGGTCTGGACGCCGTCCGGATAGGCCAGGAAGCTGCCCTCGGAGTAGACGATGTCGCAGTCGAAGTTCGTCGTCGGTCCACAGGTGTACGCGGAGCCGTTGGCCGTGGCGTCTTTACCGTAGGAGATGATTCCGTACGACTGAGTTCCGATGCGGTACTCCCAACCGGTGTTCCAACCGTCTTTCGGCGGGAGAACCTTGATGTAGGTCGGAGAGAGCATGTCGCCCATCGTCGCCGGCGTGGCCGTTGTGCTGGGGATGCTGCACGCACCGGCCGCGTTGTATTTGTTTGTGTCCGTTGCCCGTGCTTCCCAGGCCGTTGCGATTGTGCGCATGTCCGCCATGGTGCGTTTCTGCTTCGAACGGGCCATTGCCGTCAAAAGATTCGGAATCGCGATCGCCGCGAGGATGCCGATGATCGCAACGACGATCAGCAGCTCGATAAGCGTGAAACCCTTCTGACTCTTCTTAATCATTGAAACCTCCTGATGCGGCCACATCAGGCAATCGAGATGCCGAACTGCCGGTGCGAGCAAGGCTTTGTGAGTCAGCAAGTTAAACAATTCGTTGACGTTGCGATTGTGGTTTCTTGACGATTTTCGGCTCGCGGTTCTGACAAATTGTGTCAAGGACGCGCCGACGTCTCAACGGACTCTCCGAAAGCAGCCCGGCGCGTGATGCGGCGCATCAGTTCGACTCCATCATTGAACCAGTCCACGCGCAGCCGTTCGTCGAGCGAATGGATCCCCTGGGTCTGATACCAGTCGGTGGGAAACGGCATCAGTCCGTACGCGTCGATGCCTGCAACGCGTAGATACCGGGAGTCGTTGGTCGAGGCGACAAGGATCTCACCGCCTGTTCGCGTGCCGGTGTACCGGCGCCGGGCCTCCTCCGCAATGAGAGCAAACATCGGCGTTTGGCGCGCGCTGAATGGCGCGGGGCCACTCTTCTCCAGCACCTGAGCCATCGTGACCCCGAACGGCGCCGCGACTCCCCGCAGCCACTCGATACGCGCATCAGGATTCTCATCCGGAAGGTTGAAGAGATTGACGCGCATCGTGACAGCTGTGGCTCCGTCGGGCTCGATCGTTGCCGGCCAGAGGACGTTCTGCGTCAGTTCGCGATAACCCGACGGCATCAGCCAGAACTTGCCGGTGGCGATCGTGCGGTTGACGTCATCGAGATACTGTCCCTGCTCGATCCGCATCGGTGCTAGCTCGTGAAGGAATGCGCGGACTTCCGGGAGGACGCGATCCGGATCGGCGGGAGTGATGAACGGCTCCAGCGCAAGACGCAGCGCCTGCATCGATTGGCGGTTCGGCGCACGCAGGACCACCTTCACCACCATCTTCGTGCCGATCTCGATGCCGAAGTAGGTGATGTGCTCCTGCGTCGTCTCGGTAATGCCCCCTTCGTTGATGGCGTAGCGGATACCGGCGAAGACGTCGGGGCGGTGAGCGAGCAGCCAGGCTACTCCCATCGTGCCGCCCGATTCCTCGTCCGCGGTAGCGAGGAAGACGACGTCGCGCTCAGGCGTGCGATGCGTGCGCGCGAGATCGATGAACGCGAGGAGCTCGCAGACCGCGATGCCTTTCATGTCGAGCGTGCCGCGGCCATAGAGCTGGTTCGCGCGGATCTCGGCGGCGAACGGCGGAAGAGTCCATCCCTCGCCGGCCGCCGGCACGACGTCGATGTGATTGAGGAGAAGGAGTCCTCCGCCGCGTTGCTTTCCGGCCAGGCGTGCGTAGACGCTTGCCCGGCCGGGCGCCGGCTCGATGATCTCCGCGTGGATCCCGTTCTTTTCCAGCGCCGCGGCCAGAAATCGTGCGCCCGCGATTTCCTTTCCCGGAGGATTCGACGTATCGACCCGGACGTATTGCTGCAGCAGGACGATGGCGGGCGTGATGACGACCGGCTTCGGAATCCACATCTGCGAGTCGATGTCGTTCTGAGTCCGCTCGTTGTAGATGATCAGCCCGCCGATGAGGATGACACCTGCGATCAGCACGGCAAGCGGCAGAGTCCAGCGGCGCATCGTTCAGCCCTCCGCGCCGTCGCTGGCCGCCTGCACGCTGTCATCCGCGGTTTCGATCACTGCCGGCTCGACATGCATCCCGTCCGCATCTGCGACGACATGGATTGGTTCTTCGTAGGCAGGCGCTGGCGGCACGGCATCGGATTGCTTCCTGTAGACGATGAGGATGCCGATGAGGAACGCTCCCGTGACCAGCGAGATCAGCATTCCTACCCGCACCAGCTCGTTGCGGTAAACCATTTCGACGCGATGCCGCCCCGGCGTGAGGATGATGCCCTGATAGCCGATGTTCGTCACGATGGCCGGCACTCGCGCGCCGTCGACGCGGATGTTCCAGTATTTGTGCGGCGTCACGCTCATCACCAGGAAAGTCTGGCCGGCGCTTTCGGCGTCGATTGTCGCGGTGTTCGCGGTCTCGATAATGCGGGTGATGCGTCCGGTGCCGGGAACGAATGACGGCCGGCTTACGAAGGCAACCTTGTCGCTGAAGGTCGAAGTGCTCAACTGTTTGGCGAAATCCTCGCGGTCGCGAATCGTCACGATCTGGTCGGCAAAGTAGTAGCGCGGATAGTGCGGTCCTTCCAGAAAGTCGAGCGGCAGCGATTCCTTGAAATTGCCGTGGTTTCGTTTTTTCTCGCGATCGAAGTTCCGGTAGACCGCGCGATACCAGGCGTTCGACATGGCCATGAACGGCCTCCACCAGTCGACACGTCCGGAGCGCTTGACGTCCCAGACGGAGTCGACGAGGTCGATGCTCGGCAGCAGCGCGGTCTTGTCGTAATCGCGCTCCAGAACCGTCCGCACTCGCGATCCGGCTGGCGTCATCGGGAAGAGGCCGTTGCGCACGACCCAGTAGACGGCGTCGCCGGTGGAGAAGTACTGCTGCGCGATTTTCTCGGTTCCGTACCAGTCCGCCTCATGGAAGACGCTGAAGTCCTGGCGATTGGGCGGGAAGGTCCTCGATGCCGGAGGCGGATCGAAAAACCGTCTCGGCTCACGCGGATTGAGCTCGTACGTGACGTAGACGAGATCGATCGTCACGAATGCAGCTGCGGCGGCGAGCCAGGTGCGGCGGCGAGGGTTGCGGACCGTGAGCAGTAGTGCAATGAGAATGACGCCGCGAACGGCCGCGACGATCCAGTCGGTACGCGAGAGCAAGACGTTCCGTGTGGCGGCAGCACCCGCGGTGAGGCTCCACGCTTTCCGGATTGAAGCGAGGTCGCTCATCTTGCTGAGGAGGTTGAAGAACCGCGGATAGAGCGGCGTGAAACCGAGAATGGCAATGATGGTTGCGATGAGCATGGTGGCAGCGGCGAAGCCAAGAGCGCCGCTGCGAACGTCTTCATCGCCGTTCAGCATCCGGTCGAGCATCTGCGAAGCAAAAACGATCAAGGCGAAGACCGCCATGAGGATGAACTTCTCGGGATAGCGGATGGAGGTGGCGATGCCGGCGTCGTACAGCCAGCGGTAGAGCGGTGTGTGCCCGCCGACGGCCAGAAGCGAAGAAACGAAAACGATGATGAGGACGAGCCGGCCGCCTCGAGGACGCGCGAACGCTCCGCCGATGGCAAGCGCGATGATGCCGATTCCGACGTAGATGCTGAAGAGGAACGGCGATCCCATTCCCGGATAGAGACCGCCGCCCCAGTACCACATCACGTTACCGATCGAGATGTGCCCGAGGACGTTTGGGTAGATGAGCTCCGCAAACTTTGGCCAGGGCATGCTCCAGGCGCTGACGAGATCGAAGTCGAATGGACGCGATCTTGCCGAGTCGCGGACGTGATCGATTGCAGGAAGGATTTGCGCGGCACCGAGGAGGAATCCGGTCACCGAGATGACGGCGATCCACAGCACCCTCGTAATCACCTTCGATACCCTCGGCCTGCTATGCCACCCTCGGTACAGCCCATACATCCCGATCAACAACCCGGTCTGCATCACCGTCGTCGGTTCGGCAACCAGGAACTGGATGCCGAGAAACAGCGCCGCCGCCGCGAAGTCCCGGAGGTTGCGGCGCAACAGGAATCGCCGCACGAAAAGACACGTAAGCGGAATCCAGGCGGCGCAGAAAAGAATCGGCAGGAGGTTGATGTACGAGAGATAGATACCGCCAAGGCCGAAGGAGAGCGCGCCCATCCATGCCGCCGGCGGGCGGAGATCCATCGAGCGCAACAAGGCGTACATGCCGAGCAGGCCGATGTAGACATGGATGAGGACCAGGAGACGGTACCCGAGGTCGTAGCTGGGCAGAAGGATCAGCCAGGTGAGTGGGTAGAAGACTTCGTGCTCCGGATTGGCGGCGATCGGCTGACCGGCGGAGAAGTAGCGATTCCAGTACGGAAACTCGCCCTGCTGCACGATCTCGCGAAGGATCTGTTTGGCTGGGTAGTAGTAGCGCGTCATGTCGCGCATGTAGAGCTGGTTGATTCCCGCCAGGACGTCCGCGAAGCAGATCGTCGCGATCAGAAAGAGGAGGCCGAGCGCGAGCAGATCGGTGCGGCGGCTGACGGGGGAGAGGGGCTTATCAATCACGGCGCGCGATTGTAGTCGAGTCGGAAGGCCGCAATTTGCGCTGTGTTATTCTCGCGCGCCCATGCCGCTCCACGAGAAAAAAGTCGTCGCAGTTTTGCCTGCTTACAACGCCGAAAAGACGTTGCGGGCGACGTTCGACGACATCCCCCAGGACTGGGTCGACGAGATCCTGCTGGTGGACGACCGCTCGCGCGACCGCACGGTCGAACTCGCGCACCAGCTGCCGATGCGCGTCGTCGTTCATGAGCAGAACCGCGGCTACGGCGGCAACCAGAAAACCTGCTACCGCACGGCGATGGACGAGATGGGCGGCGAGATCATGGTCATGGTCCACCCCGACCATCAGTACGATCCGAAGATCATCCCGCAACTCGTGCAGCCGCTGCTCCGTGGCGACTGCGAGGCCGTGTTCGGCTCGCGCATGCTGGGCGGACGTCCGATGGAAGGAGGCATGCCGAAGTGGAAGTACCTGGCGAACCTCTTTCTGACGATGGTCGAGAATGCGACGTTCTACATCTTTCTCTCCGAGTACCACTCCGGCTTCCGCGCCTACACGAAGCGCTACCTCGACACGGTGAATTTTGAGGCGAACTCCGACAACTTCGTATTCGACACCGAGATCATCGCGCAGGGTGTGGCCAAGGGGATGCGCATCCGCGAGGTACCGATCTCGACGCGCTATTTCGACGAGGCATCGCAGATCGGATTCTGGCGCTCGGTGCGGTACGGCCTCGAGATCCTGAAGACGATGGTGCTGTACAAGATGCACAAAAAGCGGATCTGGTCGCACCGCATTTTCCGTGACCGCGTCTCGTGAGCGCGTCTCGTGACCGCGTCTAACGGTCAGAACGGCCACGACGTCGGCGGCAATACTGACTCCGCTCGTGCGCGCTCGATCGCGCGTGGAGGCACGGGCAGCCCTCCGACAGCGCGCGTCATCGCCCCTTTCTGCTCGAAGTAGACCTCCTCGATGTAGCCGAGCCGCAGCCGTTGCGTCAGCGCCGGCTCGGGAGCCAGCGCTCCGATGCCGAACATCAGGACAGCACCGAGGGCGGCGAGAAGCGCATTCCGTTTGGTGGCGAAGGCGATTGCCGTCACGACGATTGCGAACGGCACGGCAACGGCGAGCGGCCGCGCCACAAGATGCAGGAGGTTGGGCGCCACGAGGCCATCGCGGAGCAGAGGCCATGCGAGGGTGGACCAGGGCATCGCGAAACTGCGGTCCGGAAATGGGAAGGTCAGCGTGATCGGAACCACGGCCGCTGCTGATGCGCCGAGGAGGATCGCTGTGATGCGGCGGCCACGCGCGAAGGCCAGCGGAAAGAGGAGAAACGGAATCGCCCCGACGATGTAGCGGGGTCCCACGTTCCAGCCACCATGCCAATTGGGATAGCCGGCATAGACGGCGATGAGTGCCGCCGGCGTCAGCAGCAGCGTGACGAATGTGGCACGCGGCAACGCTCTCCGCGCGGCAGGCAATGCGAAGAGCGCGGCAGCGATGACGGGAGCAAAGACCAGCAGTCCTCGGGATGGATCGAACAACAGCCGCGAAAGAATTGCAATGTCGGGAGCGTGCAGTCCGAAAACGCCGGTGTGAGCGAGTGCCCGGTACTCTCCGACTTTCTCGTATGAGTACGGCGAAGCGAGGATGCTTCCGAACGCGAGTTTCTGGTAGAGCGCCAGCAATAGTGCGAACGGCGCCCCGCCGGCGACGACTCGGGCAACACGTCCCCACGCGCGCTGCGCCAGGAGACCGATGACCAGGACGAGGGCAGGCGCCACGGTTGGGTACTCGGAAGCGACAGCAATGCCGATCAACACTCCGGCCATGACCCCGCCTCGGTCGCGTAGATAGAGCAGCAGCCACGCGCCAAAGAGTGCCGCGCTGGTGAGAGCGTGCGAGAAGAGCAGGAGTCCATACGCGAAGAGCGGTGTGGCGAACAGCATCGCGGCCACCGCGAGAGCGGGATCGCCTCCGCGCGTGCGCGCGGCGCGCCCGAAGGCGAACGCCATCAGCAGCAATGGCAGCGTCGCACCGAACCACCGCATGCACGTCAATGCCGCGCGAAGGTTCGCCGCCGACGGCGGGCCGGCGAATGGACGAGCAAGCAGGTATCCGGGAGAGGCCACGATCGCCGTGCCCGGCGCCTTGTTCGAGTATTGCCGCCCATCGACAACCGCAAGATCCTCGAATTGCGGCCCGAGGAGAGTGGCCGCACGCGAAACCTCGACGGAGTGCTCTTCGAACACGGACGCGGCCAGCGCCCAGCGCGTGAATTCGTTCGGCGAGCCAAAGTGCGGGAAGACCGGGATGACGATAAGAGCCAGAAGCGCGTACAACGCGATGACGATAGCCGTCGTCGGGACTCGGGAGTCCGGGACTGGTGAGTCAGCGACCGGCGTGGCGTCGGACTCGTTGCCGGCGCGGTCAGTTCCGGCTCGCGACTGCTGGCTCCCGCTTGCCGATTCCATGACGACCGCAGCCTACCTCGCCGACGCCAGCCGTTCCTGCAATTCTTCGCTGACCGCGACGCCGCCGGCTTCGCATGCCCGAACGATCGATTCGTACGCCTCGCGCCTTCGTCCCTCGCGAAGCATGTCGAGAATCCCCGCGGCGATGATTCCGTCGAAGAAATGCTTGCGGTCGACGTCGGTCGGAAGGACTCGCTTCGCGGATTTGCGCAGTGTGCCGAGGAGGTCGTTCACTTCCGCGTACTCGGGCCCGATCGTTCGCTGCAGTTCTTCCTTCAGCGTTCGGCCCAGCGCCGGCGATTTCCCGCCGGTCGAGATCGCGATCTGGACCGATCCTTTCTCGATGATGGCCGGGACGATGAACTCGCAGAGGTGCGTGACGTCGACGACATTCACCGGAATCCTGCGGCGGCGGCAGTCGCGCGCCACCCGCGCATTGACGCACGGATCGTCGGTCGAGGCGATGACGATCGACGCCCCTTCGAGGTCGGCATCTTCGTATCGCTTGCGCTGCAGCACAAGCTTGCCGTCCCGCTCCCATCCCGCAATCTCCTCCGTCACGTCGGGACTGACGATCGTCACCCGAGCCCCGTAGCGCATCATCGTCTCCGCTTTACGTGCGCAGACATTGCCGCCCCCGACGATCAGCACCGCGCGATCCTCGATGTCGATGTAGATCGGGTAGTAGGGGAAGCGTTTTTTCATGGTGGTGGCTGGTGGGGTTGCTGGGTTGCAGAGTTGCTGGGTGGCCGGGTTGACGAGTTGTCCGGTTGCCGTTCTGCTGGTCGCAGTAGTCAGCGCTAGACAACCTGACTGCTTAGCAACCTAGCAACTCAGCAACCCAGCAACCCCTCAGTAAATCGGGAACCTGTCGCACAGCTCCTTCACGCCCTTCTTCACCGCATCGATCACGGCTGCGTCCCCGCGGGAATCGAGAACCTGCGCGATCAGCTCTGCGATGCGCGCCATCTCCGGCTCGCGCAGACCGCGCGTGGTGACGGCTGGCGTGCCGATGCGAATCCCGGAGGCCACCATCGGTTTCTGCGTGTCGAAGGGAATCGTGTTCTTGTTGACCGTGATGTTCGCGGCCTCCAGAAAGTTCTGGCCGTCCTTGCCGGTAATTCCTTTCGAAAAAACATCGGTCATGAATAGGTGATTGTCGGTGCCGCCGCTGACGATGCGGAAACCGGTGGCGGCCACCGCCTGCGCCAGGGCTCGCGCGTTCCGGATGATCTGCGCCTGGTACTCCTTGAACTCCGGCTGCAGCGCTTCCTCGAATGCGACCGCCTTCGCCGCGATGATGTGAACGAGCGGCCCGCCTTGAATCCCCGGAAAGAGGGCACGATCGAGATCTTTCGCGTACTGCGCTTTGCAGAGGACGAGCCCCGCGCGCGGACCGCGCAGCGTCTTGTGCGTCGTCGTCGTGACGAAATCGGCGTACGGGACGGGCGAGGGGTGCAGGCCGGCGGCGACGAGTCCGGCGATGTGGGCAATATCCGCCATCATCAGCGATCCGCTCTTGTCGCAGATCTCGCGGATGCGCTTGAAATCGATGATGCGCGAGTATGCCGACGCACCGCAGATGAGGAGGCGGGGCTTGTGCTCGAGAGCGAGGCGTTCCATCTCGTCGTAGTCGATCAGCTCATCTTCCGGACGGACGTGATACGCGACGACGTTGAAGTCGCGACCCGAATACGAGAGCGGGTGTCCGTGCGTGAGATGGCCGCCGTGCGAGAGGTCCATCCCCATGATCGTGTCGCCCGGTTTGAGCACGGTGAAGTAGACAGCCATGTTGGCCTGCGATCCGGAGTGCGGCTGGACGTTGGCGTGCTCGGCGCTGAAGAGCCGTTTGGCGCGCTCGATGGCGATGTTCTCGACGATGTCGGTCGGGCCGCACCCGCCGTAGTAGCGCTTTCCCGGATAGCCCTCAGCGTACTTGTTGGTAAAGACCGAGCCCATCGCCGTCAGAACAGCGCGCGAGACATGGTTTTCGGAGGCGATCAGCTCGAGCGTATCGTTCTGGCGCTCGGTCTCAAGAGCGATCGCGTCGGCGATCTGCGGGTCGACATCGTTGAGCGCCCGCTGCAGGAAATCATGGCCGGTTGCGGCACGCTGATCTTCGATCGTGGTCATCGTCGTCTCCTCAGGGAGTGTCGGCGGGCGCGATCTTACTCGATAATCAGCGGCTGATGACCTCGCGGACGCGGCTCTTTTTTCTGCTCCTGCTCGCTATTTTCTGCGCGCTGCTGGCGTCGTTCGGCTTCTTCTTTTTCCGCGACAACTTCTCGACTCACTACCCGATCAAGGTGCTCTCCGCGGCCGCGTTCCGGGCCGGCGAGATCCCCTGGTGGAACTTCGCCGACGGCGGTGGCCAGCCGCTGGCCGGAAATCCGAACACGCTCACGTTCTATCCCGACAACTTCCTCTATCTGCTGTTGCCCGCGCACATCGCGTTCAACCTTCACTTCCTATTGCACCTCGCCCTCGCCTGGTTCGCCATGCGCGCACTCACGCGCTCGGCGTTCGGCGGGTGGCTGTGGGTTTTGTCGGGCGCAGCGATCTCGGTACTGTCGTTCTACAACCTCGTGACGGCGATCGCGCTGGTGCCGCTGGCGTTTCTCGCGGTCGAGCGGCGCAGCCCGATCAAGCTCGGACTTGCATTTGGGCTGCTGGCGCTGGCGGGGGAGCCTGTGACGATCGTGGCCACGGCGCTCGCGGTAACAATTCTTTTCGCGGTGCAAGCTGTCTCCGCGCCTCCGCGCCTCCGCGTGACACAGCTTCTACTCGCCATCGCGATCGCCATGGTCGTCGCCTCACCGCAACTGATCGCATACGCCGAGATCGCCGGCGAGATCGAGCGCGCGCATCGCTACTCCGCGCACACCGTGCTCAGTGCCTCGTTCGATCCGCGACGATTGCTGGAGATCGTCGCCGGTCCGTTCATCGCCATCGACACGCCCCATCTCTTCCTGTCGCTCGTGATCGGGCTGATCGCGATTCCGGCACTTTTCCGCCGCTCTCGTTACACCCTCATCGCAGCTCTTATGTTTTTCTTCGCCCTCGGAACATTCAATCCGATCGTGCGAGGGGCGGTCGAATCGTTCGATTTCCTGCGCGCCGGCAGATACCCGGAGAAATTCGCACTCGTGCTCTGCGCCGCGCTCGTCGTGCTTTGCACCGACTACTTCAAGCGATCGAAGGTGCCGAGGATCTGGGCGATCTTGACGTTCGTGCCGTTGCTGGGGTGGATGGTGTGGATGATTCCCATCGACTGGTTCGCGCCGTATCGAGCGGAAGGAGGTCCGCCGCGACGTGTTCTTGCCGGCAACGCCGGTGGAGGACAAGCAATCGACCGCGAAAGCTATCGCGACCGTGCCCGCCGTCTGGAGCCGCTCTTCGGCGCCACCGCGGGACTCGAATACGTCCTCAACCGCTCCGGCGACGGCATGCACTCGCTTCTCAGCCGCATCGCCGTCGAGCGCTTCGCGGCCACGCACAATCGCGCGTGGCTGCGCCTGGCTATGGCGCCGCCGGCAATCATCCCGGACGCATTCGCCGCTCCGGCGATTCCGGATGCAGTCAACCTGATCGAGAGCGGAGCAGCCGCGGTCGCCCCTCGCGCGTTCGCATCCGCGCCAGGTGCGCGCGTGACGCGCGTCGTGCGCGAGGGCCAGCGAATCGACCTCGCGGTCGTGTCCAGCGGCACGTCGTTGCTGATGGTCGATCAGTCGTACTTCCGCGCCTGGAGTGCGCGAATGGGAGACCGCGAGCTCGACACGCTCCCTGTCAACCTCGATCGCCTCGGCGTCATCGTTCCCGGAAGCGGCACCGTCACGCTGCGCTTTGGACGTCACCACACGCTCGTCGTGGTGACCTGGGTCCTCTCGTCACTTCTCGTCGCGGCGCTTCTGATCGCGATGCGCGTCGAAGAATTCGATCGCGGCTCCGGCGAGATAGAGCGAGCCGGCGATGACGAGCGAGCGGTAGCCTGAGGCAAGCGCACGCTTGATCGCCTTCGCCGGCTCCGGCTCCGCGACTGCGTCGATCGAGAGGCCCTGCGCGCGCGCAACGAGCTGCGCCGCCGTGGCGGACCGCGGCGGATACGGCTCCGTGGCGATGACCGACTCGAAGAGCGGGAAGAGCAACGCCGTCACATCGTCGAGATCTTTGTCGCCCATGATGCCGAAGACGAGCAGGCGGGGAGCGGGAATGTCGTTGGCGATGAACGGCAGGATGGCCCGGATGGCGTGAGCATTGTGTCCACCGTCGATCCAGATCTCTTTGCCGGCGCGCTCAATCTTCTCCAGCCGTCCGCGCCAGCGCGTCGCCGCGACGCCGCGCGCAATCGACTCGGCCGTGATCTGGGCGAGAACCGGCTTCAACTCCTCGGCTGCCCGAACCGCCAGAGCCGCGTTGCGCTGTTGAAACGCGCCCGCCAGCGGAGTGGCGTGCGTCTCGGTGACGAGATGGAAAGGACAGTCGAACGCCGCGGCCCGCCGCCGGATCACGGTGAGGACGCCCGGATCGTCGTTCGACGTGAGAACGATGGCCCCGCGGTGGATGATGCCTGCCTTTTCCGCCGCAATTTTCCGGAGCGTGTTGCCAAGGAACTCCATGTGATCGAAGCCGATCGGCGTGATCAGCGCGGCGATCGGACGCACGACGTTCGTGGCATCCAGCCGCCCTCCCATTCCGACCTCGAGCACCGCGATCTCGCAATCAGCTCGTGCGAAGGCGATGAACGCGATGAGGGTCAGAGCTTCGAAATAGGTCGGCGTGATGCCGGCGCGTTTTGCCGCGCGTTGAAGCTCTTCGATCGCATCATCGAGCGACGCATCGGCGATGGCCTCGCCGCCGATCGTCCAGCGCTCGCGAAGATCGACAAGATGCGGCGAGGTGTACAGCCCCGTGCGATAGCCCGAGGTGTTGAGAATCGAGGCGAGAGTCGCCGACGTCGAGCCTTTGCCATTCGTTCCCGCCACGATGATCGAGCGATAGGCGCGCTCAGGATTCCCCAGCTCGCGAAGCAGCGAGCGCATCCGGTCCAATCCGGGCCGAATCCCTGACGCCTGAAGCGCGTCGAGCCAGGAAAGAGCAGCCGTCGTCACGAGACTCGCTCGCGCGTCAGGACGCCGCTTCGCGCCGCTTGCCGGTGAACATGCGGAGGAACCGCGCCAGAGCCGGCTTCATCTCCGACCGAGGGGTGATCAGATCGACCATGCCATGCTCCACCAGAAACTCCGCGCGTTGAAACCCCTCGGGGAGCGTCTGCCGGATGGTCTGCTCGATGACGCGGGGACCGGCGAATCCGATCAATGCTTTTGGCTCGGCGATGTTCAGATCGCCCAGCATCGCGTACGACGCCGTGACGCCGCCGGTCGTCGGATCGGTGAGGATGGAGACGTAGGGGAGGCGGGCGTCCGCGAGCCGTGCCAGCGCTGCCGAGATCTTCGCCATCTGCATCAGCGAGAGGATCCCTTCCTGCATCCGCGCTCCGCCGGACGTGGAGACGATCAGCAGCGCCTCCTTTTTCTCGAGTGCACGCTCGGCGGCGATGGTGATCTTCTCGCCGACGACGGAGCCCATCGATCCCCCCATGAACGCGTACTCCATCGCGCAGATGACGACCGGGAGGCCCTCGAGCTTCCCTTCCGCGCAGAGGACGGCGTCCCCTTTGCCGACACGCGCTTCATACACTTTCAGTCGATCGCGGTAGCGCTTCGTGTCGCGAAACTCGAGCGGATCGCCGGAGCGGATATCGCCTGCGAACTCTTTGTATTTCCCATCATCGAAAAGGATCTCGAAACGCTCGCGTGCACTGAGCCGGAAGTGGTAGCCGCACTTGGGGCAGACGTTGAAGTTCTGCTCCACTTCCTTCCGGTAGACGATCTCTTTGCAGTCGTCGCACTTGACCCACAAGCCCTCCGGAATGGCGACCTTTTCGACCGCTTCCTTCGGCTTCTTTTCCTTCCGAAACCATGCCATGGGGATGGACTCTAGCTCAAATCGCCGGCGGAGTGCCACGCGGCGGGGAAGGGATGACGGGCAAGGTAAGAGAACGCGGCTGCGCGATCAGATCTCGCGGAAAATGTAGGGCCGGAGAACGTCGAGATTCTCTTCCAGCTTGCTGACGTCGAGAAACCGAAGCGTGGCCGCGATCGACGAGAGCAACGAATTGCCGTCCTGCGGCGTGTAGCAGAAGCCGACGACTTTGCGGGGATTGGGAACCGTCAGCGTCGACATCGGCATCACGGTCTGGTTGAGGATCCGGCCGAAGTAGCCGTGATCGCGTCCAAACGAGAAGATCTGATTGACGGATCGCTTGTTCGTGCAGGCCACTCGTGGATTCGAGCGCAGCAGCGACTTGACCTGTTCGAGCGTCGTGTCGTGCTTGAGGTCGAGGTCAAACCAAAGGGTATGCATGTACTGCGTGTTGATCTTGATCGCAGACGAAAAGAGGTTGAGCTTCTCGCCGACGGTCTGGAAGAGATGATAGGCATCGCGGGCGTGGTGCGTCCCGAACTCGGGATCGTCATGCTTGCCGGCTTCGGGCGCGGCGACAAAGCCCTTGTTGTCCGAAACGTCGTTCGCGCGACGCATGCAGACGAAGCGGCCGGCGGCCAGATCGACCTTCCCTTCGCGCGTGGCGATCGTCTTCAGCAGCACGGAGATGTTGTGCGTATTGCATGAGACGATCTGGACGAAGCGCTCCGCGGGAGACTGCACTTCCTCGTTGATGCCTCGGGCGTACGGTTTGCCGAACCCGAACTCCGATCCCTGCGCCAGAAACCCTTTCGGGCCGTTGCAACGATCGTAGTACTTGCCTTTGTTGTCGTTCCCGGCTGGCGTGCAGTCGACGACGACCGTCGAGCGATCGAGCGCCTGCTCGGTCGTGAAGGAGACGCGATGGCCGAGCCGCGTGAACTCCTCGCGGGCATCCTCGTCGACCACGAGTTTCGCGCCGTGGTTGATGAGATGCTCGACCATGGCGCGGTCGTCCCCCTTCGGCGTCCGCTTGTGGAAGGTGACCTCGTCGATGCCCCACTTTTCCTTGAAATCCGTGAACAATCCGATCAACGGCTCGCCAATCGTCCCTGTCCCCACGACGTGAACAATGTTCTTCTTCGTCATCGCTTTGCGCTCCCCGGAAAAGCGCGCGGATTGTAACAGGGTCGGTTGACAGGGGAGGGACGAACGGCGCATCTTGATGACATGGCTACCGCGACAGCCGAAACAGCGAACGACCGCCAGGAAGACCTCAAGAGGCGTGCGGCAGCCGCCGGGCTCAGCGTCCAACAACTCTTGTTGAAGGAAGCCGAACGGTCTTCACCGCGAGTGTCACCGGCGGAATTGTTCCGGCGCCTGAAAGCGCGGTCGCGGGTAGACATCGGCATGTCAGGGGCTGACCTTGTTCGCGCCGCGCGAGAGGAACGCGAACGGGAGTTGTTCGGTGATCGTCATTGACGCATCACTCATTGTCGACGTTCTGATTGCTCCCGAAGCGGAACACCTCCTCGAGTACGTCTTTAGTATCGACGACCTTGTTGCGCCACACGTCGTCGATATCGAAGTTCTAAGCGCGTTACGCCATTCCTGGTTCCGAGGACTACTCTCCGACGAGCGCTTGGCTGAGGCACTGGCGGATTTTGGCGACCTGCGAGTCGAACGTTACTCTCATGAGCTGTTGCGCCAGCGCATTTGGTCGTTGAGGGCAAACGTGACGGCTTCGGATGCCTCGTACGTCGCGCTCGCCGAACTGCTCGACGCCCCTCTCATCACTCGTGACGCCCGCCTCTCCCGCTCGTCCGGCCACACCGCCCGCATCGAGTTCATCGAGTAGAATCCGCGGCCCGATGGCCACCAAGTCCGATGCCGGCGAGAAGTTGATCGCTTCGAACAAGAAGGCGTACCACGACTACTTCGTTCTGCAGAAGTTCGAGGCTGGAGTCTCGCTTCGAGGCACCGAGGTCAAGTCGCTTCGCGAGGGGAAGGCGAACCTCAAGGACGCGTACGTGCTGTTCAAGGGCGGCGAGGCGTTTCTCTTCAACGCCAGCATCTCCTCCTACTCGCACGGAAATCTCCAGAATCACGAGCCCGAGCGGTCGCGCAAGCTGCTGCTGCATCGAAAAGAGATTGAGAAGGCTCGGGAGCAGGTGGTCGAGAAGGGCCTCACCGTCGTTCCGCTGCGCCTCTATTTCAAAGGAGGCAAGGTGAAGGTCGAGATCGCCGTCGTGCGAGGGAAGAAGTTGTACGACAAGCGCGAAACCGAGAAACGAAAAGAAGCCGTTCGCGAAGCGGCCGTCGCGATGAAGCAGCGTTGACGCTCGGGTGTGTGGCCGAGAAGCCACACTAGTGACTCAGCCGCACCACAGAAAAGCTCCAATAGCCTCAGGTGTCGATCGCGCTTAAGTCGCTGGGAATGCGGGGCTTAGATAGGCAATTTGCCCATACGACCTCCGTGGCACTGCCCCTGCTCCTTTGATCGCGGACATGTACGCAAAACGCAAGTCGATCAGCAGCAAAGTCAGCATCACCGGCATCGGCCTCCACTCCGGCATCTACACGAAAGTCGAGCTTCACCCTGCCCATGCCGGCAGCGGTATCACCTTCGTTCGCGCCGACCTCGGCATGCGCATTCCGGCGCTGCAGGCATCCACCACCGCGCTCGACCACGCCACGACCGTTGGCCGGGATGACGTCTCCGTCGGCACGGTTGAGCATCTCCTTTCCGCCCTCATGGCGTGCGGCATCACCGATCTCGACATCCACATCAATGGCCCCGAGGTGCCGATCATCGATGGAAGCGCGCTGCCGTTCATGCATCTCATCGATGCGGCCGGCGTCCGCGAGCTCGGCGCCGACGTCCGGGTCCTCAGGATCAAGGAACCGATCGAGGTCGTCGAGGGAAACAAGAGCATTCGGATCACCCCGTCCAACAGGCTCGTGCTCAAGTACAAGATCGATTTTGAGCATCCGACGATCGGCAAGCAGGCCCTCCAGTTCGATTTCCACCACGACAGCTTCCTCAAAAAGATTGCCCCCGCGCGGACCTTCGGATTCAAACAGGATGTGGACAAGCTGCGCGCCGCTGGCCTTGCACGCGGCGGCTCGGTTGAGAACTGCATCGTGCTCGATGAGCGCGGCGTCATGAACGGCCCGCTCCGCTTTCGGGACGAGTTCGTGCGGCACAAGATCCTCGACTTGGTCGGCGATCTGGCTCTGATCGGCCGCCCCGTTGTCGGCGAGATCACGGCATACCGCGCCGGTCACGCTCTTCATTCGCGTTTCGTCGAGAAGATCCTGCGAGCCGCCGAGGCCGACGAAGAAGCAGCGGTCGTCGGCGTCAGCGCCGCCGAGAGCTTCGCGTAAGTCGCGATCAGAAGGGCAGATCAGTGCCCGTGTGGTAAATTCGCCACACCGTGAAATCGCCCGTGGTCGCCGCGCTTCTCCTGCTCCTCGCCAACGCAGCATTTCCTGCCGATCCGAAAATCGAGACCCTCTCCGCTCATGCGGTGAACCGGCAGGTCAGCGTTCGCTTCACGATGGGCCACGCCTTCGATCGCGCGCAGACCATCCAAGGGCTGCAGAGCGGCGTACCAACGAGCCTCGTGTACATCGTGGAGGCCTACCGCGACCGGCCCAACTGGTTGGATGAAGGGATCGCGCGGTCGCGGATCGAAGTCATCGCCACATTCAACTCGCTCACGCGCGAATACCTCCTCAACTACCGTCGCGACCACAAGCTCGTTCGCTCGGAGACGTTCAGCGATCTCGCGTCGCTGGAGCGTGCGATGACGACGATCGACGAGCCCGCGCTCTTCGACATCGGAAAGCGGCCGCCCTACAAGATCATGGTTCGCGTCAAATCCGATCTGATGCGCGGGTGGCTTCTCTACTTCATTCCGTGGGAGGTTTCGACGCGCTGGAAGTCCGTGCGCGTGGCGGCGCCGCCGGAGAACGCGCGATGAACCTTCGCGCGCTCCTTCTTCGTCACCGGAAGGATCCGCGCCTCATCGTGACGTTGCCGCTGCTGCTCCTGGCGGCGACCAGCCTCATTTACTACGCCGTCCAACGTGCGAAGGAGTTGTCGACCGAGGCGCTGAGCAGCCAGGTGCTGCTCTTCGTGCTGGCGAATATCAACGTTTTGTTGATCTTCGGAATCCTCTTCGTACTCCTGCGCGGCGTTGTGAAGCTCGTCCTCGACCGCCAGCGCGGGATCCTCGGGTCGCGGTTTCGAACAAAGCTTGCCGTCGCCTGGGTGGCGACCTCGCTGATCCCGGTCCTCATCCTGTTTTTCTTCGCTACGGACCTGCTGAGAACGTCGATCGATCACTGGTTCAACGCTCCCGTCAGCCGCATCCTGACGAACGGCGAGACCATCGCGCAGATGGCGCAGGATCAGTCGGCGTCGATGGCCGCGGCCGCGGCGCATGAGATTGCTTTCAGTTCCAAAGCCGACGATCCGGCGCAACTGGAGACGGTTCTCAGCCACGTGCAGCAGTTTCACGGCGTCGACATGGTTGGCCTCTACCGTGACGGTGTCCTCGTCAAAGTCGTCGCCAATCCTCGGGCGCCCGTCCAGGAAGTGTCCGAACCGCCGCGAAAGTTTTTCGATGATGTCCTCGCCCGCGGCCAGGCGACGAAGATCGACGTCGGCGCAAGCGGGAAGTGGATCCGTGTGGCGAATCGAATCGGAGCAACGCCGTACGTGGCGATGGCCGGAGTCTTCATTCCCGCGACGATGAGCCGCCTCATCGACGAGTCGATCATCGCCCACAAGACGTTCGAGCAGCTCAACGCCGACCGGCCGACGTTGAAGGCTTCGCAGACGTCGCTCTTTCTGGCCGTTACGCTGGCGATTCTCTTCGGCACGCTCTGGACGTCGATCTACGCATCCCGGCGGATCACCGTGCCGATCAAAGCGCTGGCTGAGGCCACCGGCAGACTGGCGGAGGGAGGCTATGGACATCGCGTCGCCGTCGCCGCCACCGACGAAGTGGGGAGGCTCATCGAGTCGTTCAACGAGATGTCGACGCAGCTCGATGAACAGCGCCAGGCGCTCACGCAGGCCAACCGCTATCTCTCCACGGTGCTCGACAGCGTCTCCGCCGGGATTCTCGCCTTCAGCGACAACTTCGACCTTCTCAGCATCAACCACGCCGCGCTGCAGATGCTGCAGGTGGAGGAGCCGTCGGAAGACTCGCAGCCGCGCGCGAACCTCGCCGATATGCTGACGGGAGACCTGACGCCGCTCCTCGACACGCTGCGTGAGCTGACGGCGCGGGGAGGCCGGGCGCGCGAGATCACGCTCATCCGCGGCGGTGAGCTTCGCTACCTCGAGGTCTCGGTGGCGCGGCTCTCCGGCGGCGGCGACGAAGGTTGGGTCGTAGCGATCGAAGACTCGACCTCGCTCATGCAGGCGCAGAAGCTCGCGGCCTGGAACGAGGCAGCGCGCCGCATCGCGCACGAGATCAAGAACCCGCTGACGCCGATCCAGCTTTCGGCCGAGCGGATCGCACGCAAGTTTCGCAACGGGGATCACGATACGGCGCTGGCGATCGATGAAGGGACGAAGACGATCGTTTCGGAAGTCGCGCATCTCAAGAGGATGGTCGATGAGTTCGCCCGCTTTGCCCGCATGCCGGCCGTCCATCTTCGTCACGCGCAACTCGCGGAGATCCTGCAGCAGGCAGCCGGCCTTTATCGCGACGTGAAACGGGGCGTAACCGTCAGCGTCGCGGTGGACACGGACATCGAACTGCTCGTCGACCCGGAGCAGATCCGGCGTGCGGTCGGCAATCTCCTGAAAAACGCGGTCGAAGCGACGGAATGCGGCGACGTGCGCGTCTCCGCCCGCCGGGCAGCGCACCGCGTCGTCATCGAAGTTGCCGATCCCGGCCGCGGTGTCCCCGACGCCGACAAGGACAAGCTCTTCCTTCCTTACTTTTCGACCAAAGGCCGCGGCACCGGCCTCGGACTCGCGATCGTGCATCGCATCGTGAATGACCACGACGGAAGAATCTCGGTGCATGACAACCATCCCCGAGGAACGCGCTTTGAGATCGAATTGCCTGCGTAAGGCTGGGACATGTGAATGGCCAAGATCCTCATCATTGACGACGAAGCAGCCATCCGCGAGACCGTCGCGAACATCCTGCAAGACGAAGGGCATCAGACGACGCTCTGCGACTCGGGCGAGGCTGCCATCGCGCAGTTTGCGCGCGAAGAATACGACCTCGTTTTTCTCGATCTGTGGCTTCCGGGCATCGACGGAATGGCCGTACTGGAGCGCCTGAAGTCCGCCGGCGCGCCGCCGGTGATCGTCATCTCCGGCCACGGCAACATCGACTCCGCCGTTCGCGCCACGCGCCTCGGCGCCTACGATTTTCTCGAGAAGCCGCTCTCGCTCGACCGCGTTCTCTTGACCGTCAATCACGCCCTGGCTGACCGCAAGCTGCGCGATCAGGTGCGCGACCTGCGCCAGCGCTTCACGCTCGAAGAGTTGTTGATCGGCGAGAGCGAGCCGATGAAGAAGCTCGACGAGCAGATCCGTGCGGCGGCGCCTTCCAACAGCCGCGTGCTCATCACCGGCGAGAACGGCAGCGGCAAAGAGATCGTGGCGCGGACGCTTCACCGGCTCTCGCAGCGCGCCGAGCAGCCATTCATCGATGTCAACTGCGCCGCGATTCCCGAGGAGTTGATCGAGTCGGAGCTCTTCGGACATCGCAAGGGCGCGTTCACCGGCGCGATCGACGATCGCAAAGGGAAGTTCGAACTGGCCGACGGAGGCACGCTCTTCCTCGATGAGATCGGCGACATGAGCCTCAAGACGCAGGCCAAGGTTCTGCGCGTGCTGCAGGAGCAGACGTTCCAGAAAGTCGGGGGGCAGCAGACGATCAACGTCGACGTCCGCGTCATTGCCGCGACGAACAAGAGCCTGGAGACGGAAATCGCGAACAGCAGCTTTCGCAGCGATCTCTACTACCGTCTGAACGTGGTGCCGATCGAAGTGCCGCCGTTGCGCGCGCGTGGCGACGACATTGTTCTGCTGGCCGAGCATTTTCTTCGGCGCTTCGCTGCCGAATCCGGCAGCCCGAGAAAACGGCTGTCGGCAGGCGCCGGATCGAAGCTGCGGTCGTATCAATGGCCCGGCAATGTGCGCGAGCTGCGCAACGTCATGGAGCGGATGGCCATCCTGATGAAAGGGGAACTGATCGACGCCGAGGATGTACAACTCGGCACCTCGGCTGCCGTGCCGGGACAGATCGACGCGAAGCTGCCGCTCCGGGAAGCGCGCGACGAGTTCGAAAAGCAGTACATCCTCTCCAGGCTTCGCGAATTTGCCGGCAACGTGAGCCGTACCGCGGAGGCGCTCGGCGTGGAGCGCTCGAACCTCTACCGGAAACTCCACGCGTATGGGATTCGCGTCGAGCGAGGTTGATCGAAGGAATAGGAATCGCGGCCATGCCGTTAGCGGGCGAGACTACGGCGAGAGCTTGACAGCACGCGAAACGCTGACTACCCTTCGCCGTCGTTCGCGGGAATAACTCAGTTGGTAGAGTGCAACCTTGCCAAGGTTGATGTCGCCGGTTCGAGTCCGGTTGCCCGCTCCAATCAAATGCCATTCAAGGCCGCCCTCGGGCGGCCTTTTTCGTCACTGGAGCAGTTTCTGGAATC
>JAXDGW010000118.1:0-15726 GCA_034664845.1 Thermoanaerobaculia bacterium
CGCGCCTCCGCGTGACCGTTTCTCTGAACTACCATCATGGCAACGAGAACCGAATCGAAAGGCACCTGCAGCTTGTGCGGCGCATCCTTTTCGAAGCGGCAGGCACTTCGTCATTTGTCGCAATGCGCGTACCCCGAAGGCGGGAGCCTCGCCGCCGTAGTCCAGCTCCGAGTTGATGTACCCGGCACCCCGTTCTGGCTCGATGTCGATGTCAAAACCAACGCCCCGTTGCGCGACCTCGATGACTTCCTCCGAAACATATGGCTGGAGTGTTGCGGTCACCTCAGCTCGTTCGAAGTAGGCCGGACCAGTTACGTCGTGCTCATGAGCGATGATTTCTTCGGATCGGCGCGGGACGAGCGCAGCATGGACGCTCGCGTTTCGGCAAGCTTGCCGCCAGAGGGAACCACGTTCTCTTACGAATACGACTACGGTTCGACGACGAATCTTCGCCTTAAAGTCGTCGCAAACCGCAAAGCTCCCAGCCGGAAAGAGAGCGTGAGACTCCTCGCCAGAAATGAGGACCCGGTCTGGACTTGTACCGACTGTGAAGCGAAGGCGACCGCGCTGTGCGCATACTGCTTCCAGGAAGACGATGCGTTTTTCTGCGACGCACACGCCGATGAACACGACTGCGGCGAGGACGCAATGCTGCCCATCGTGAACTCACCGCGAATGGGCGTGTGCGGTTACACGGGTGGGCCTGACTGACGTTGGAATATCGCGCCGGGCGTCAATGCGTATCCGAGGCATAATCCTGAATGGAGAGATGTGCCATGCCGGTATCGACCATCATCAGCAGGGGCCGGACAACGATCCCGAAGGAAGTCCGCAATGCACTCGACCTTCACGCCGGTGACCAATTGACCTGGAAAATCAGCGGCGGCCGGGTCGCCATTGCCAAACGGCCGGGGTTCTTCCGCTGGGAAGGCGTCATCAAGCATGGACCTGCCGATGCGGTGCAGGCGGTTGCTGAAGCGCGCAAGAATAGAGGACGCATCTGACGTGCGCCACCTAGTCGCCGATCCAAATGTTCTCGTCGCATCTCCCGTTCGGCCATCGGAGGGGCACAGCACACCATCTCCGTTCGATGCGATCGAAGGAAATGCATCAGGTAGACGAGGTTGCTGTAGCGCCGATACGTGCCTGGTCTTCTCCAGCGTCTCAAACTCAGCGCCAGATCGATGCGAGCGCTGAACGTTCCGCTGTGATTCCGGTGTATCCACGTGACTGAAGAAAGCGTTCAACGGTGGGTTTGGCCACATCGAAGTCAAGGCGCGGTCCGCACACCACGGCTGCGATAGGCAGGCGAACCAAGATCTTTCGCTTTCGCTCACGTGGGAAACGGATAAACGGCTTCACGTAATCACCTCGAATGGCGAACTCCTGTTCCGAATCATCACCGCCGAGTTCATCTTCGTCTATCTGATGGAAGTAACGCCATTCTTGTTCGTCGTTAAAGAACGGGTTTTTCAGCCGCAGTGTCACGCTAGCGACATCGGCCGCGGTAAATGCCGCCTCGTACAGGGTGACGCCTCGGTCTTTGTCATCTAGAGCGGCGCTTTCAGCCTTTCTGCGATATCCGTCCAAACTGCGCCTAATCTTCTCTCGCAGATGCTGCTTCTGGTCAGCTTCGTCATAAAGGATCGGTACGCGATGAATCGCGTCTGGATCGAAAAGTTCGTCGAGTCGCTTTGCTTCAAAGCCCAGGCAGTAGCCCATACCACCACCGCCGTAACGTTGCCATTGACTGATCGACTCTTTAGTGGCGGAAAACGAGCAAACGAACAGGCGATCAGGCGATCGCAATAACTGAATGTGCTTCCAAAGATCGCCGAGAAATCCATCTTCGTCACCGGCCGCCATTTCTTCGGCGAAGACCTTGTCAATCAGGTCTTTGCCATAGACTCGCTCTGTACGGTCGTTTAGGAAACCAGCGTCTCCGAAACGGAACCGGCACGAATCAACTATTCCAAACAGACCATGAGCGTCCGTGTAGTGCCAGAGAATGTCAGGCGAGGCGCTGCGAGTTCCCATCTCATTCAATTCTATCTGCGAACTCACGAAGCGCCCTGCCGTCAGCGTTGGCACTCACGCAATTCTCGATGGCGACAGAGGGTCGTCCCGTGCATTCGCATGTCTGGCGTATGGCTGGAGTAGTTTGGTTTCGATCGTGTCATCGAATCGAGGTCACTGCCGAGCGTGAGCGGCTCGTGCTTACCGTCGTTCGCGACGAACGCGAACTGCCGGCAGACTGATCACGCGAAGACGCGAAGGAGGGACGCGATTGACGCGATCCTTTTTTCATGGCGACAGACGAGTTCCAACGATTCCCAATTTCGCGTCTTCGCGCCTTCGCGTGACACCGGTGTGCGCCGTCACATCGCTTTGTGACCCTCCTCCTCCGAGGCGACATCGTCCCGCTGCTACCGTCCTGACGGGTCAGAAACGGCGTCCTTCGCTCGTCAGGTGGCGCAGGATGACAGGGGGAACTTTCCGTGTTGCAGCGAATTGTGAAACTAGGAATCGAAGACTTCGAGTACTCCCATCTGTATGACAACCGGCGTCTGCAGCAGCTGGCGCTGGCGTTTGACCGGTTTCTGGAACGCAACGACGCTGGCCTGTTGCAGCGGTTCGAGTCGTATCGCGTCGGCGTGCAGAGCGGCATCGCCGGCGGGGGGCTGACCAAGCCGGAAGAGTCGGCGCTGCTGATCGCGGTCAGCCGGCCGCTGGGGAAGTTTCTCGAGCAGTTGTTTCAAACCGATGCGGCGGCGATCGTGGCGCGTACGCAGCGCGACAGCGAAGTGGCGCGGTTCAAGAAAGAGTTCGTGGCCAAGCGGGTGGCCAAGGTGCAAGGGCTCCCCCTGGCCGATTCAAAGCAAGCAGTTGAGGTCCTCGTGCGCGCCGTTGCCCCTGGTCAGGAGCGCGATCTCGAGTACGCGCTCGCTGTCACCGCCAACCGCCTGCTCGACTTCGAGCGCGAGTATCCGCGCAGCGCGAAGACGCCGTCGCCGTCGCCGCAGACGCGCGCCGCGCTCGGGCAGTTGCGCGACGAGCTGCGCGCTTCGGGCGTGTTCGATGACGCCATCGTCAAACGCGAATACGTCGAGTCGAACGAAGCCATCGCGCGCGAGGCGGCAACCGTACACGCCCTGGGCGATTTGCTCGTCGACTGGCTGGCCGCGGAGTGGAAGGCCGGACGCTTCGAGGACTGGACATCGTTCCGCCTGCCGAAGCCGATGAACTTCGATCATCTTGTCGAGACGGAGCGTGTCGATGAGAACGCCGTCGTCGGACCGCATGACGAATACCGGCGCCGCGATGGATTCAAGCTCACTGACCCGCGCATGACGCCGCGCGAGATTACGGACGAGGCCAACTACTGCATCTACTGCCACGAGCGGAAGAAGGACTCCTGTTCGACTGGACTCCTCGAAAAGGACGATCGCATCAAGGTCAATCCCCTCGGCGTTCCGCTTGCGGGCTGCCCGCTCGAGGAGCGCATCGGCGAGATGAACGCGCTGCGCAAAGACGGCGACTCGATCGCCGGCCTGGCGATGGTGATGATCGACAACCCGATGTGTCCCGGCACCGGCCACCGCATCTGCAACGACTGCATGAAGTCGTGCATTTTTCAGAAGCAGGATCCGGTCAACATCCCGCAGATCGAGACCGGCGCGCTGACCGATGTGCTCTGGCTGCCGTGGGGCTTCGAGATCTATTCGCTGCTGACGCGCTGGAATCCGCTGAACGTGCGCCGTCCGATGGCCCTCCCCTACAACGGCAAGAACGTTCTCGTCGTCGGCCTCGGGCCGGCCGGCTACACGCTGGCGCACTACCTCGCCAACGAAGGCTTCGGCGTCGTCGCCATCGATGCGCTGAAGATCGAGCCGATTGATTCTAAGTGGCTGCGCGAGCCGATCCGCGATGCCCGCGCCACGCTCTGGGAGCAGCTCGACGAGCGCATCCTGGCCGGCTTCGGCGGCGTCTCCGAGTACGGCATCACTGTGCGCTGGGACAAGAACTTTTTGAAAGTCATCCGCATCGCGCTGGAGCGCAAGAACAACATCCGCGTTTACGGCGGCGTGCGTTTCGGCGGAACGCTGACGATCGCGGACGCCTTCGACACGCTCGGCTTCGATCACATCGCCATCGCCGCCGGCGCCGGAACGCCGACATTAGTGAGAATGAAGAACAACCTCATTCGTGGCATCCGCAAAGCGAGCGATTTCCTGATGGCGCTCCAGCTCACCGGAGCGGGCAAGCAGTCAGCGATGGCCAACCTGCAGGTGCGCCTGCCGGCGATCGTGATCGGCGGCGGGCTGACTGCGATCGACACCGCGACGGAGCTCTTCGCCTACTACCCGCTGCAGGTCGAGAAGATCCTGAGCCGTTACGAAACGCTTTCTTCCGAGCTGGGCGAAGCAACAGTCCGCGGCGGTTACGACAACGAGGAGCTGCTCATCCTCGATGAGTTCCTCGATCACGGCCGCGCCATTCGCGCGGAGCGCCAGCGAGCCGCTTTGGTCGGCGACAAACCCGACTTCATCCCCCTCGTCCGCGCCTGGGGCGGCGTGACCATCGCCTATCGGAAATCGATCGCCGACGCTCCCGCCTACCGCCTCAATCACGAAGAGGTCATCAAGGCATTCGAGGAAGGGATCGCCTACGCCGAGAGCCTCTCGCCGATCGAGGCGGTGCCGGACGAATACGGCCACGTAAAATCGCTCCTCTTCGAAAAGCAAGTCAACGAAGATGGCCGCTGGAAAGACTCGGGCAATGTCATCGAGCTACCGGCGCGCAGCGTGATGGTGGCGGCGGGAACGAGCCCGAACGTGATCTACGAGAAGGAACATCCGGGCACGTTCAAACTCGACAAGTACGGGCAGTTCTTTCAGAGCTTTGCAGTCGGGGAGACCGTCACCGGCCCCGAGCTGATCGAAGTCGACGGCAATCGCGACACCGGTTTCTTCACGTCGTACCAACACCCTTCGTCGCGCGAGAAAGTGATCTCGTTCTACGGAGACAACCATCCGCGCTACGCCGGCAACGTCGTCAAAGCGATGGCCTCGGCGAAGGATGGCTATCCGCACGTCGCACGACTTTTCTCGAATGAGCTGATGCAGCTCGACCGCTCGCCGGAAGCGCAGAGCACACGCGATTCGCAGTGGCGCCAGTTGCTACAAACGCTCGACGACGGTTTGCTCGCGGTCGTCGCGCAGATCAACCGCCTCACGCCGACGATCGTCGAAGTCGTCGTCCGGGCGCCGTTCGCGGCGCAGCACTTCGAGCCCGGCCAGTTCTTCCGCCTGCAGAACTTCGAAGCGAACGCTCCCCTCATCGACGGCACTCGACTGACGATGGAAGGGATCGCGCTGACCGGCGCCTGGACCGACCCTGAGCGCGGCCTCCTCTCGCTCATCGTCCTCGAGCTCGGCGGCTCCTCGCGCCTCGTGGCGCAGCTCAAGGTCGGCGAGCCGGTAGTCGTCATGGGGCCCACCGGCGCACCGACAGAGATTCCCCGCAACGAGACCGTCCTCCTCGCCGGCGGCGGCCTCGGCAACGCCGTGCTCTTTTCGATTGCCCGGGCGTTCAAAGAGAACGGCTGCAACGTCGTCTATTTCGCCGGCTACAAGAAGAAGGCCGACGTCTTCAAGCGCGATGAGATCGAAGCGGGCACCGATCAGGTGATCTGGTCCGTCGACGCCGGCGATCCGATCGAGCCGCGCCGTCCGCAGGACCGCGGCTTCACCGGCAACATCGTCCAATCGATGCTCACCTACGCGCAGACAGCGCCGGAATTCGACCTGCGCAACGTGCAGCGCCTGATCGCCATCGGCTCTGACGGGATGATGCGCGCGGTGAAAGACGCGCGCCACGGCGTTCTTGCGCCGTACCTCAGCGACACACACGTCGGCATCGGCTCCATCAACTCGCCGATGCAGTGCATGATGAAACAGGTCTGTGCGCAATGCCTCCAGCGCCACGTCGATCCCATCACCGGCAAAGAGTCCTTCATCTTCTCCTGCTTCAATCAGGACCAGCCGCTCGATTCCGTCGATTTCACGAACCTCCGCGCACGGCTGCGACAAAACACTGTGGTGGAGAAACTGACGAACTTGTGGCTGACGCGGTTGCTGGCGAAGCACGAGGCGGCTGAACCCGCCGAGGTATCATTAGGGACGTCATGAGCGAACAGGCGATCAACGTTGAAAACACCTTCGACCTCTCGCCCGAGGAAGAGGCCGATTTGGAAGCGGCGATTGCCGAAGCGGATGCAGGATTACTAATCCCTTTAGACGAAGTACTTCGGCGAATGCACGAGACGAGTGAAGCGAACGATTGAGCTCACCCATCTGGCAGAGCGGCAATTGTTCGCCGCTCGCGCCTGGTGGCGTCGCAACCGCGACAAAGCACCAAGCGCTTTCGAGGAAGACATGGAATCCGCGCTTCTCTACCTATCGGAGAATCTCAGCGTCAGCACAGCCTATAGCCACGCACGTCGTCCCCATGTCCGCCGTTATCTAGTTGAGCGTATTCGCTACTACATCTACTTCCGCGTCGTCGGCAACTCGATTCAGGTGCTGCGAATCTGGCATTCCTCGCGCCGTCCACCGCGCGGACTGTAGCCCTAGAAGGGAGTTGCGAGCCCTCTCGTGGTGATCGGGCGAGGAGCACCGCCGAGGTACCATTTGGATATGAAGGATGAAGAGGAGTACGAGCTCACGCCCGACGAAGAGGATGCGCTGGAGGAGAGCATCGCAGAGATCGAGCGTGGCGAATTCGTAACCGCGGAACAACTTTTCGCAGAGCTACGCGCAATCCGCCTTCGCGATGCACGACCGAGGTACCATTAGGGACGTCATGAGTGAACAGGCAATCAGGATTGAACCCGACACGGTGGACATAGAAGACCCGGAACTTCTCGCCGAACTGGACGCGGCGATGGAAGAGGCGGAGCGCGGCGAAGGAATGGACGGATTTGAGTTCCTTCGGCAGCTACGTGATGGAACGTGGCGCGCCGGCAGCTGATCGTCACGCCGCGAGCGCAGCGTCAGATCGCTGGCAATGGCGAGTGGTGGCGTGAAAACCGTCACAAGGCTTCGGACGCATTCGACCACGATCTCGAAGGAGCGTACGACCTGATCCTCGCGCACCCCGAGGTCGGAGTCATGGTCGGCAACACAAGACGGCGCGGAGCTCGCCGTCTGCATCTCGAGCGTATTCACTACGATCTGTACTACGAAGTGACGGAACAGGCGATTCTCATCCTCGCACTCTGGCACTCCTCCCGCCGCCCGCCTCGTGGTCTATAGCCCCGCCCCCTCACGCAGTAACCGTCCCAATCGCCGCGAGCAATTCACTCAGCTCGTAAGGCTTCATCAGCGAGACGATGCGTTTCTCGTCACTGGCGAGATTTGCATCGATGTGGCCCGTCGAAAGGATGATCGGCAGATCGGCGTGCTGCGCTCGCAGCAGTGGAATGAGATCGACTCCGTTGCCGTCGGGGAGGTTCACGTCGATGATGGCGAGCTGCGGCCGTATGCGGCGCGCAATGTCGCAGGCTTCGGCGGCGAATCGCACCCACGTGATCTCGTATCCTTCCGACGTCAGGAGCGCCTCCAATCCAGCACCCACGGACAGATCGTCTTCGATGATCAGCACGCGGGTCACGTCCCCTGTCGCCCACGCGAGCGGTTTTGGGGACGGTGTTGGCGCATCGGCGGCCGGCACCAGCAGGTGAAATACGGACCCACCTTCGGGACGGCTCTCCGCCGTGAGCGTCCCGCCCTGCCCTTCCATAAGGCGCAGTGCGATGGCGAGACCCAGCCCAGTGCCGTTACGCTTCGTCGTGAAGAGCGGCTCGAAAATCCGGCCCAGCATCTCCGGCGCAATTCCGGGTCCGTCGTCGCTGATGGAGATGCGCACGAGCTCCGCATTCTCATTGACGGGCGAAGCGGCGGCGATGAGCGAGACGCCGACATGAATCGTGCCGCTGCGGGCGATGGCGTCGCGCGCATTGAAGACCAGGTTCGTGATGACCTGCTCGAGATGCTCTCGGTCCCCGCGAATGAAGCAGGCCCCTGGCTCCATCGAGCTGCTGAGCGCGATCGAGGGAGGGAGAGTCGCCACGAGTTGTCCGAGGAGCGTCGGCAGCCAGACTCGGGCATCGAAGGCGAAGAGCTGCGGTTCCTTCGGATTGGCAAAGCGCAGAATTTCCTGCGACGCGCGTTTGCCGCGCCCGATGGCGCGGGTGATGTGGCCGAGGGAGTCGCTCACGACGCGCGTTGGGACAGCGCTGCGGGCAATCACTTCCACGAACGGCTGGATTCCCATGAGCACGTTGTTGAATTCGTGCGCCAGCGATGCCGCCACCTGCCCGAGGTTGCTCATCCGGTTCGCATCTTCGAGCTTGCGCGCCGTGGTGCGCTGCTCGGTCACATCGCGAGCCATGCCGATCGTTCCTGCCACCACGCCGTCTACGTAGCGCGGCTGCGAGGACACTTCGACCGTCACGATCGCGCCCGATCGGGCCGGAAGATCGTATTCGCGGATGACGACGCCGGGCGCCTGTTCGGTGACGTCCATCGCCGCCGGTGCTTCACGCGGCACGAAGAGTTCCGCGAAGGGGCGTCCGATCCACTCTTCCACCCGATAGCCGGTGCTCCGTTCGAAGCTGCGGCTCAGCGACACGAAGCGTCCGTCGAGGTCGACGGTGTAGAGGATGTCGGTCACATCTTCCACGAGCTCGCGATAGCGTTGTTCCGATGCTTCCAGCGCCTGCCGCGCAAGCAGGCTTTCCGTCACGTCGGCGGCCGTACCGATGATGATCTTCTCGCCATCGAACATCACCTCGTTCTGGTAAAACGCCACGTGCAGCGATGTCCCGTCTTTCCGCCGGACGCACGCCACGCGCTGACCGCCGTCGTGGACCGACGCCGGCCGTGCATCCTCATGGAGCAGCGTCGTAAGGTCGATCGACACCAGCTCGTCCGCGGTGTAGCCGGTCATCTTCGCGCCGGTGTCGTTGACGTACGTCAGCCGGCCGCCCGCGAGCATGTAAACGGCGACGACCGACTGTTCGACGATCCAGCGGAACTTCGCCTCGGCCGCCACGCGCAGGTGCTCGGCCTCGCGCTCGCGCGTGATGTCGACCATGACGCCGAAGAGCTCGACCGGAGCTCCAGCGACGCAGTGCACGTTGACGTAGTCGCGAAGCCACACTGTGCGGCCATCCGCCGCGATCATCCGGTAGACAAGCTCGTGATCTCTTCCCGCCACCGTCTCGTTGTGGCAGAGGCGCGGGATGTGCCGGTCTTCGGGATGGAGATGCTCGGTCCAGAAGTTCGGCTCTTTCAGCCAGCGCTCTGCGGGATACCCGAGGATCGTTTCCGCGGCGGGGCTGACGTAGGTGAACTGGAAGGTGGCAACGGAGGCCGACCAGGCGATGGCAGGAAGGGCGGCGAGCAGACGCGCACGGCGGTCATCCTGAACGTCAGGAATGGGATCCATGAGCGAAACGGCCATGCAAGTGCAAATAAGAATTGAAGGGCGTCCTTAAGTATTCCAGATCGCTGCACTTCGACGATTGCTACCGAGCCCATCCGGCCCGATCCCATAGTGAGAGCCGGTCAAATCACGCAGTAATTCTTCTATTTGGCGTTTGCTTTGCTTATA
Organism: Thermoanaerobaculia bacterium; assembly: GCA_034664845.1. GTDB lineage: Bacteria > Acidobacteriota > Thermoanaerobaculia > Gp7-AA8 > Gp7-AA8 > JADGNZ01. The sequence goes on from JAXDGW010000118.1 coordinate 9,679, forward strand.
TGGCAGTGAGGCGTTAAATCTTGAACGCCGGCGAACCAGGGGAGGTCATCGTCATGGCATATGTCGCACTCGAATGGGACCACAAGATTGCAAAGCCGGTCATCCAGTGGCTGGTGGTGAAGTGCAAGAGCGTCGGACAGAAGTTTGGAGGGCCGCAGGCGCAGCCGCCGCGGCGCGATATCGCCTACTTCGTCGATGAGCGCTCCGCCGAGCGCGACGCGAAGGCGTTCGCCGCATTCAAAACGCGCCAGGACGATCTCGGCAGCGGCGCCGTTGCTCTACCTGACTCAGAAAACGCATACAGCAACCGTCATGCTGCCTTCGCGTGGGACCACAACATCTTCAACCCGCTCGTGCAGTGGGCCGTGCTGGAGTGGAACGGCGAGAACCCGAACGAGCCCAGCGTCCGCACGGACGTGGCCTACTTCCTCGACCCCGAGACCGGCGAGGCGGATGCCCGCGCGTTCCGCGTCCTTCGCGATGAGCTGACCGATCACGAAGGTGCAGCCAGCGTAGAACGCGAAGGTGTTCTAACGATCGGGATGTAGTGCCGGGCGCTACGTCAGCTTCTCCATCAGCGCACGCGCCCGGAGCATGTCCCACGATTCGAAGCTCTCGGTGAATCGCTTGATCACGGCGCCGAGTTGCTCACGGGCCGCGGCGGCATCGGTCCGGCCAAGGAGCTCGCAGTAGCTGACTTCCGTCCGCAGCTCGAAGGTCAGTGCCGACTGCTCGCGGGCGATTGCGAGCGATTGCGTGAACCACTTGACCGCCTGCGCCTCGGGCTGGCCGCGGAGCATCGTCAGCTCCCCCAGCAGACGGTACGGCTCCGACCGGTAGTACCCCTCGGCGCACTCCGCGTTGTCGCGCAATCCGGTGCGCAGCCATTCCCCCGCCTCGTCGAATTTGCCGATCGACATGTACCCCTCGGCGATCAGCGACGGCCACTGGCTCGAATGCAGCCGGCCACCGGTGGCGCGCCATCCCTCGCGTCCCGCCTTCATCATCGCGATCCCCTGCTCCACCTCGCCCATCGTCGTCAGCGCCCATCCCCGCATCGGCGTGGCGATGCCGATCCACGACGGATAGCGATGCTCGTTCGCGATCGCCAGAAGTTTCTCGCTCAACTGCATCACTCGCTCCGGCCGCCGCATCTGGAGATTGGCGAAGAGGACGCCCGCCAACAGATAGCAGCGGCTGTGGATGTGCGTGTAGATCTCGTAGTCAGCCAGCGCCTGCTCGTTGATCGACTGCGCCTGATCCTCCAGCCCCATCACCGCCATCGACATCGCGGTGAACGTGTAGAGCAGTGCGCCCGGATCCTCGGCGAACAGCGCGACATGCTCGAGGTGATGTGCCGCCGCGTCGTAGGAGAGCAGCCCTTCCGCGCCGTCTCGCACCGAGTCGGCATGATGTCCGTGCCAGAAATCGACGCAGCATTTCGACGCCAGCGCCTCCAACTCGAGAGGCAGACTCCCCTGGGTCCTTGCCATCGCCAGCAGCTCATCGGCAAGTGCCCCCGCTTCGACCAGTCGCGCGGACGTGTGGTTGTAGACAGCCAGCCCTTTGATGACCTGCGTCCGTTCGGGAACGTCGCCTAGTTGCTCGCACAATGCGCGTGCCCGGGTGAAACATGCGCCAGCGTCGTCGGACGCCCACCCTCGGGCGGAAACGAGCGCGCTTCCCTGCACGCAGCGAACGGCCAGTTCGAGCCGCGCGCGCTGATCGGACTCAGGCATGCGCTCGATCATCGTCAGCGCATTCGCGACGTCGCTGAGCGTTTCGAGATTCGCGGACGAGGCAAGGGCGCGGCGCGCTCCGGCGAGGTAATACTGCGCAGCCTTCTCGCTGATCTCCGCCTCGGCGAAGTGACGAGCGACCAGCTCCGGTTCCTCGCGCACGACATCCGGAAACTTCTCCTCCAGCACCTCGGCGACGAGCTTGTGATACTGCTTTCGCTGCCGCTTGAGCAGTGATTCGTGCAACGCTTCCTGCACCAGCGCGTGTTTGAAAATGTACTTCGCACGGCTGAGCAGACCTCGGCGGTAGAGCAGCCCCGCTGCGACGAGGCGGTCGAGCTCGCGCTTCAGACTTTCATCGTCGAGCGCTGCGACGGCGCGCAGCATCTCGTAGACGAACTCGCGCCCGATCGCCGCGCCGATCTGCGCCACCGGCTTCGCCGTCGCCAGCCGCGCCAGGCGCGCCATGATCGTTTCGTAGAGCGTGGCCGGAATCGAGAGCGATTGGAACGGGCCCACCAACTCGTACGCGCCGTCACGCTCGCGCAGGAGATCGGACTCGAGCACCATCCGCGTGAGATCTTCGACGAACAGAGGGAAGCCATCGGTCTTCGCGTAGATCTCGTCCAGAACCGCCGGCGGCAGCGGCTTGCCGTCCGTGATGTGCAGGATCATCTGCTCGACGCTTTCACGATCGAGCTTCGACAAGGCAAGCTGGCTTGTGGACTCATTGCCGATCCAAGCTGATGGCGGCACATACTCCGGCCGGTACGTCAGCAGCACCAGCAGCGGAAGCGCCGGCGCCTGCCCCATGATCAGCTCGATCAGCTCGCACGTCGTCGGATCGACCCAATGCAGATCCTCGATGACGAGCACGGTCGGGCTTGTCCCCGCCGTCAGCTCGACGTACGCAGCAAGCCCTTCGAGCATCAGCGCCTTCTGTTCCTGCGGCGTCGTGCTCGCGGATGTCCCGGTTGGTTGGACAAGCAGCGGTGCGATGAGCGGCACGAGGCTCGCGCCGTCGCTGCCATATTGCGAAAGAGCCTGCGTCAGGAGAGCGAGTTTTTCGTCGTCCGAGGTGGTGTGAGTGATGCCGAGGGCGTCGCGCATCGCGTCGATGACGGGATGGAGCGCCGAGTCGCGGTAGTACGGCGAGCATCGCCACTCCAGCCATACGTGCGGCTCGCTCGCGACATGCGTCCGCACCTGCTTGAGCAACCGCGATTTCCCCACGCCCCCTTCCGCGCTGAGCATCACCACGCTCCCCTGCCCACCGCGGGCTTGCGCCCATTTGCCGAGCAGAAGGTCGATTTCCTTCTGGCGTCCGACGATCGGCGTGAGCTTGCGGCTCGACATCGCTTCGAACCGCGTCTCGAAGCCTTTGTCGGCGACGACCCTGCTGTACTCCATCGGCGCGGTGGCGCCGCCTGGAATCCGGAGTGATCCGGCGCGCTCGATCTCGAAGAACGGCTCGACGAGACGCAGCGTGAAGGACGAGACCACGACCGAACCGGGAGGCGCTTCCTGTTGCAGGTACATCGCCGCCATCGCCACCTCGCCGTGGGCAAGGTCCTCGTCCGCGTGGTCCGCCGTCGTCACGACCGTTCCGGTGTGTACGGCCACACGCGTCGCCAGCGCCACGCCCATCTCCGCCTCGAAGCGCGTGCTCAGTGCCGCGATGCGCGATACGACCTCGAGGCCGGCACGCACCGCGCGGCGGCTGTCATCTTCCGCGGCATCGGGATAGCCGAAGCAGACGAGCGCGCCGCGCGTCCCGGTGCTGACGACGTATCCCGCATATTTCGCGAAGATCTCGCGGCTCGTTTTGTCGAACTCCGGCATCAGCTCATGCAGCACTTCGCTGGCGTCGCCGGGATCGAGCGCAGAGCCGTCGGGCTCTCGCGGCACCAGATCGCATCGGAGAAACGTCACCTGCCGCTTCTCCGCGAACGAAGGCTCGCCGTGCGCGACCGGCGCCGCGGCAGTTGCGGCGCGCGCCTCGCGGACCGTTAGAATCGCCTGGCGCAGCTCCTTCCGAATGCGGAGAAACAGCCGTTTCTGCTTGCCCGGCTCGATGTAGTGCTCTTCAATCGTCTCGCTGCCGCCGGGGAGAAACTGGCGCGTCGCGATCCACGCGTGGCGCTCCCATTCGCACGGCGAGAGCACGATCGGAAAGATGACGAGGCCGCGCTGGCGGCACGCGGTGAGAAAGCTTTCGATCTCGATCTGCGTGCAGTACGGCGAATCGAGAAAGGCCTGGCTCACGAGCACGAGCGCGATGTCGCTCGACTCGAGTTGCTTGCGTATCTCATCGTTCCAGAGCGAGCTGGCGGCGATCCGCTCGTCGGTCCAGAAATCGACGTTCTCCTCCGCTGACAACCCTTTCAAAAATCCGAGGAGCGAGTCTTCGGCGAGGTACTGCGGATCGCGATGGCTGTAGCTGACGAAGATCCGGACCTTGTCGGCCGGCAGTCCCGATTCCGAGGATGCGGAGGTAGCTGTGCCCATCATTGCTGCCACCGCGAACAATAAGGGTGGAGTGGCAGAATAACCGGATTTCAGCGCGCCGTCATCAGTGTCCGTGCGCTAACGCCCGGCCGAGGTCACGCCGGCGGAATCGATGTGATCGCGATCTTGAATCCGTCCGGGTCCTCAACGCGAAACACGCGTGCGCCCCACGGCATATCGACCGGCTCCAACAGCAGCTTCCCGCCTCGGGACTTGATCCCGTTCGCAAGCTCGTCGATGTTCTGCTCCGTGGTGATGCGCAGCGAGAACCCCTCGCCCTTCACGCGGTCCCATCCCCTGGCGCCGTCATCCTGACCGATCAGAATCTGCACGTCGCCCGCCTTCAGGGAAACTCCCATCAACTTCCCCTCGCGCTCGTGCCGTCGGTCGATCGTGAAGCCAAGGACGTTCTGATACCACTCCAGACTCGTCTGCAGATCCTTTACCGTCAGCGAAGCGGACAGGGTACGGCCGACGAACGACTGCGCATCTGTAGTCATGAGCTCTCCTGAATTGATTTTGACAATGTGTTACTACACCGCGGCGGGTTTGAAGGCGCGGATGCGATTGCAGGCGTCTTCGAGCGAGGCAAAATCCTTGGCGAAGCAGAAGCGGAGCATTCGCTTGCCGGTCTCTGATGCGAAGAAGGCGGAGCCAGGGACGGAGGCGACGCGCGAGGTTTCGAGGAGTGACTGCGCGGCTTCGCGGTCGTCGCGAAAATCGTCCGGGATTTTGGCGAGCATGTAGTACGCGCCTTGCGGCACCGACGGCTCGAATCCGGCCTCGCGCAACGCCTCAGCGAGCATGTCGCGCTTCTTCTGGTAGTCGGCGGCGAGATCGCTGTAGTAGTCGTCGCCGATCTCGAGAGCGCGGGCGATGCCCCATTGCAGCGGCGTCGGGGCGCAGACGTAGAAGAGATCGTTGACGAGGCCGATCGACGACGCGATGCGCGCATCGACGGCGACGTAGCCGATGCGCCACCCGGTCACGGAGAACGTCTTCGAAAAGCCGCTGATCGTGATCGTAAGGTCGCGGCACGATTCGATCGATGCCATCGACACGTGGCGGCGGCCGTCGTACACGATGTATTCGTAGATCTCGTCGGTGTAGGCCCATGCGCCGAACTCGCGGCAGAGCGCGCCGATCTTCTCCATCTCCTCGCGTGTGAAGACTTTGCCGCAGGGATTCGACGGCGTGCAGACGACGATGCCGCGCGTCTTGGGACCGAACGCGGCGCGCAATGCATCGAAGTCGATCGTCCAGTCGGGCGCAGTCAGCGGAACGAACTTCGGCACGATGCCGAGAACGCGCAGGGTATTGAGGTGATAGCCGTAGTAGGGCTCGAAGAGGATGACTTCGTCTCCGGCGTTGAGAGTGGCCAGCGTGGCCGCGGCAAATCCGCCCGTCGATCCCACCGTGACGATGACCTCGGTGGCCGGATCGACCTTGAATCCGTTGAAGCGCTCGATTTTCCTGGCGATCTTCTCGCGCAGCGGATCGATCCCTTCGAACTTCGAGTAGGTCGCTTTGTTGTTGCGGATGGCGTCGCAGGCGCCGTCGACGAGCTCCGGAATCGTCGGCAGATCGCAGATGCCCTGCCCGAGGTTGATGCCGGAGACGCGTTCGCACTCGCGGGACATACGGCGGATGTCGGATTGCACGAGGCCGCGGAGACGATCGCTGATCTGGTTCATGGTGGGTAGTTTAGTCGTCGGAGATCAATCTCGAAACAACGGAGCTGTCATCCTGAGCCGCCGCAGGACACGAAGTGCCGGAGGACGGTCGAAGGACCCCCCGATTT